>CAYZCL010000177.1:0-17897 GCA_964476595.1 uncultured Desulfobacteraceae bacterium | reverse complement strand
GGTCAGGCGCCGGGCGGCCGCCAGAATCTGCGCCCCCGACCGCCGGTAGCGTTTTAGACCGTTGTTGGCCCGGCGATAGTAACAGAAACGGCAGTTGTTGCGGCAGTGAGTGCTAAAGTAGATGAAACCGTAGAGAAAAACGCGGTCGGAAAAGCGGCGCCGACGCGCACGCCGCGCGGCCCGGAAAAGAAGCGCCAGCGAACGGTCATCGCGCAGCGCCAGCAGCGTTTGCAGCTCCTGCACCTGCGGGTGGCGGCCATCGAGAATGTCGCCCAGCAGCCGGACGAGTTCGGTCTCTTGCATCATAGCGCTTCCCGTCTCCCCCTTCATAGCGTGAGCCGGATGCCGTCCAGGTATGCATTGCTACGGCACCAACGGCCGATGCTCGATCCACCCTCGCGGACCATGAGCAACCGCTCCAGTCCGAAGCCCAGTCCCACCCAGCTGTCCACGATACCCCAGCCACCGTCGAGGGGATGCGGCCCCACGGCGCACGAGGCCACTTCCAGGCCCTCGGGGCCGGCGACGACGTCCGTAGTCCGGCCGTAGACTTCGGAAGACTCCGTCTCCAGCCGAAAATTTTCGATACCGGCGGCCCGCATCACCACCGCCGCCAGTTCTTCCAGCCGCTGCCGGCGCCGTCCCGCCGGCACGCGCATCTCCACCAAATTCAGCATTGTAAACTCGCTGGTGTGGCGGGCGCCGCCGGTCTCCTTGCGGAAACAGCTGCCCACCTCGAAAATCCGCACCGGGCCGGGCTGCAGGCGCGCCAAGTGCCGCATCAGGCGGTAGAGGTTAGGCGCCAGCATGGGCCGCAAGCAGCGCCGGGAATCCACCCAAAAGATCTGCTCGTTGAATTCGTGGTCGCGACCGATGGACATGCGGGTGAGATCGTCACGGGAGAGAATCGTCGGCGTGACCATCTGGGAAAACCCCTGGGCGTTGAGAGCCGCCACCAGCCACCCTTCCAGCAGCGCTAGGCGCGGCCGCATGCGACGGGTCAGGAAATCCTGCAGGTCCGCCCGCCGCCGCTGCACCAACCCTTTTTCCAGTTGCTGAAAGGTCTGGTTGCGCCGCCGGGCGTCCTCGAAACGCCGATTCAGTACTTCGAGGTCCGCCTCCAGCTCCTGCAGCCGCCGCCGCTGAACTTCACTCCATCCCAGGCTCATCGCCCCTCACCCCTGACACCTGATATTTTCTTTCAAAAAGTGGGAAGCCCGGGAGTCGCACCCGGCTACGTGGGTTTAGAGCCCACGCGATCTCGTCCGATCAGCTCCCCTCATCCAGACCATATACCTTGACCAAGTACTCCCGGTGGTGGTCAAACGACCAGTGTTCGTTGCGGATGATACTAACCGCAGCCTCGCAGTTGCCCGCCCTGACGGCATCGGTGAAACGTTGGTGTTCGTGCAGATTGATGCGTTCCCACGACTTGTTGTACTGCATGCGGGGAAAATCGTAAAGCCGCTGAATGATAAGCGTCAGGATGCTTTTCAGATGATCGTTGTCCGACAGGTCCATGTAGACGTGATGAAAAGCCAGGTTGTTTTCGTAGTAGGCATCGAAGTTTTCGTCTTCCAGGTCGATACGCAGGGTTTCGTTCAGCCGCTCCATCTCACGCACGTGGGCGGGTGTCAGTCTTTCGAATTCACAGGAAACCACTGCCGACTCGAGGGCCGCTGCGATCTGGTAGGAGGATTTGATGTCCTTGAACGTCAGCTTTCGAATGAGCACACCGCGCCGGGGGAAGATCTGAACGAACCGTTCGGCCTCCAACTGGATCAGCGCATCGCGCATGGGTGCCCGGCTGATGTGCAGCCGTTCACAGATTTCGTTCTGGTCGATGTAGGAACCGGGAATCAGGTTGCCGTTGGCCAGTTCCCGGCGCAGGTAACGATAGACCTTCTCGCGCAGTGTGCCGTTGCCTTCAGTGTCCATTCAAACCTGCTCCTCTGCACCCCGGATCTGATATATCTGCATGTCTTCTTATAGCCTTCTCAAGGATTTCTGTCAAACAACAGCTCCGACCACATCCGTCTCCCGGATGACGGCAACCCTTTTTCGGATTCGAAACGATATTCCTGTATCAATATGTATTTCCTTTACTTATTAAAAATTACGAAAAAATTGGCCCCGCTACCGGAAACTCTGCAGAAGCGGTAAATCACCCTCATTTTTCCCTTGACAACTTCACTCCGGTGCGTGTATCAGGAAAGACGAAGTCTCTGATATATCAGATAGCACCGATTCTTGGAGCGCAGGCGCCATCTGCCGGCGAGAACAGATCTTAACATGAAAAGCGGATCACTACAAATATTTACTCCGTCGGGCCTCACGGAGCACGGACGATGCCTGGCCGCACCAGGGGCCATGCGACGTGCGATTGCCCTTCCACCAGGGGAGAGCCACCCAAAACAATCGTCCCCTTGTGCATGTCCCGTCAATCCTCGAAAGGGTTCTTCTCATGCCTGAAACATTACCCGCAGCCGCGCGCGTCGTCATCATCGGAGGGGGCATCATCGGCTGCAGCACGGCCTACCATCTGAGTCGAATCGGCTGGAAGGACGTCATCCTTCTGGAGCGAAAAGAACTGGCTTCGGGTACCACCTGGGCGGCGGCCGGCCTGGTGACCCAGCTGCGGCAAAACCGTCAGATGTCCAACCTGGTGAAATACGCCACCGAACTGTACGCCGGCCTCGAGGCCGAAACCGGCCAGGCCACCGGCTACATCACCACCGGCGCCATCGCCGTATGCCAGACTAGAGACCGCCGCATCGAGTGGCTGCGCCTGGCCGCCATGGCGCGCACTTACGGCATCGAGGTTCACGAGATATCCCTGAAAGAAGCCGCCGACATGGTGCCGGGCATGAGCACCGCCGGGCTGGTGGCGGCCTTTTACATTCCCGAAGACGGTCAGACCAATCCAGAGGACACGGCCCAGTCCCTGGCCAGGGGGGCCCGCCGGGGCGGGGTGGGCATCTTCCTGAATACGGAAGTCACCGGGATCCGGACCCGCAAGGGCCGGGTCTGCGGCGTCGTCACCACCGCCGGAGAGGTGGCCTGCGAATACGTGGTCAACTGCGCCGGTATGTGGGGCCGACGGGTGGGCAAAATGGTGGGCGTCAGTATTCCACTGCACGCCGCTGAACACATGCACGCCGTCACCCTGCCGATCCCGGGGCTCAAACAGGTCTTTCCCAGCGTCCGCGACTTCGACGGTTATACTTACTTTAAATCCGAAAACGGCGCCCTGCTCTTCGGCGGCTTCGAGCCGGTGGCCAAACCCTGGGGGCGCGAGGGCATCCCCGACGACTTCAAATTCACCCAGCTGCAGGAAGACTGGGACCAGTTCGAAATATTCACCAACTGCGCCATGCAGCGTTTTCCCGACATCCAGGACGCCGAGATCCGCCACCTGGAGGTGGTGCCGGAGAGTTTCACCCCCGACACGGCCTTCATGATCGGCGAGGCGCCGGGCCTGAAGCACTTCTTCGTGGCCTGCGGCATGAACTCCGTGGGCATCGCCAGCGCCGCCGGCGTGGGCCGCGCCGTGGCCCAGTGGATGGACCAGGGCTACCCGGAAGAAGACCTGTGGCCGGTGGACGTGCGGCGCTTCTTCCCCTGGCAGCAGAACACCCGCTACGTCCACGACCGGGTGGTGGAGTCCGTAGGCGTACTGTACCACAAGCACTACCCCAACCGCCAGAAAACCACGGCCCGTCCCGTCATCCAATCCCCCATTCACGACCGACTGAAAGACCTGGGCGCCTGCTTCAGTCAAATCGCCGGCTGGGAGCGGGCCGATTGGTTCGCGCCGCCCGGGGTCAAAGCCGTGCATCACTATGACTGGCACCGCCCCAACTGGTTCCAGCACCAGGCCGCCGAGCACTTGGCCGTGCGCGACAACGTAGGCCTCTACGACTTGTCCTCCATGGGCAAATTTCTCGTCCAGGGAGGCGACGCCCTGTCGGCGCTTCAGTACTTATGCGCCAACGACATCGACGTACCCCCCGGCACCGTGGTGTACACCCCGGTGCTCAATCACCGCGGCGGCTATGAAACCGACATCACCGTTACCCGCCTGGCCGAAGAGCGCTTCTTCATCGTCACGGCGGCAGCCACGGTGGTTCACGACCTGGACTACTTCCAGCGCCGCATCTCCCCTTACGCCCGGGCCACGGTCACCGATGTGACCCACGGCTACAGCATGCTGGCGGTCATGGGCCCCCGGGCGCGGGATCTGCTGTCCCGACTGACCGATGACGATCTTTCCAACCAGGCCTTCGCCTATGCCACGGCGAGGGAAATCGACGTGGCCTATGCCCGTCCCCTGGCCCTGCGCATGTCCTATGTAGGCGAACTGGGCTGGGAACTCTATATCCCCACCATGTTCACCGTCCCCGTATACGACGCCATCATGGCGACCGGCAAAGATTTCGATTTGCAGCCGGTGGGCATGCAGGCCGTCAACTCGCTGCGCGTGGAAACCGGCTACCGCCACTGGGAAGCGGACATCACCACCGACGACACCCCCTTGGAGGCCGGCCTGGGCTTCAGCGTACGGTTCGACAAGGGCGATTTCATCGGGCGCCGGGCACTGGTGCGTCAGCGCGACCGCGGCCTGCAGCGGCGCTTGGTGATGTTCACCCTCGAAGAAAGCGAACCCGTGCTGTATGCCTCCGAACCGATTTATCGCAACGGGCAACCGGTGGGCGAGATCTCTTCCGGCGCCTACGGCCACAAGCTGGGCTGCGCCGTGGGCATGGGGTACGTATGCAAAGCGGAGGGAAACATCGACGACGAGTGGATCCTCTCTGGAAAATACACCATCGAAGTGGAGGGCCGGCAGGTGCCTGCCGCCGCGCACATCAAATCTCCCTATGACCCGGATAACCGACGGGTACGGATGTGAGAAAACAGGGGTAGGGTAGAGACATTTCAAGAGGAGAAAAGCCATGATAAGAAGCCTGTATGCCGGCCTGAATCACAGCGGCGGTCTGGGCCTGAAGATCCTGACCGACGATGAGCTGGACCGGATCCACTCGGCCACCCTGGAGGTCCTGCAGCGCACCGGTGTTTTTGTCGAGGATGAAACCGCCCGGGAGGTGTTTGCCGGAGCCGGCGCAAGGGTGGATCCCAAAACCGGCGTCGTACGCATCCCGCCGCACCTGGTGGAAGATGCCGTCCGCTCGGCGCCCTCTAAATTCATCGCCTGCGGCCGCACCCCCGAAAAAGATGTGGTACTGGAATCCAGCCGGGTGACCTTCACCAATTTCGGCGAGGGCATCGTTATCCGGGACATCCGAAGCGGTGAGCTGCGCGAGACCACCAAGGACGACGCCCGCGACGCGGCGCGGCTCATCGACGCCCTCGAGAACATCGATACCTATGAACGCGCCGTCCTGTCCCACGACGTGCCCCAGGAAGTCTGCGCCCTGCACAACGCCGAAGCGTCGCTCACCAACACCGCCAAGCACCACTGGATCGGCCCGGTGGACGGGTACTGCCTGGACAGAATCGTCGACATGTGCGCCGCCATCGTGGGGGGTCACGACCGGCTGCAGGAACGCCCCCTGGTAACTTTCAACACCTGTCCGGTGAGTCCGCTAAAACTAGTTAGAGACACCTGCGAGATCATCATGGGCAGCGCCAGGCACGGTATGGCCGTCAACGTACTCTGCATGGGCATGGCCGGTGGGTCCACGCCCGTGCACCTGGCCGGCACCTTGGTGGTCCACAATGCCGAGGCACTCTCGGGCCTGGTGCTCAACCAGCTGACCCGCCGGGGAGCGCCTTTCGTATACGGCAGCTCGACCACCGCCATGGACCTGCGTCTGGCCACGGCCTCGGTGGGCACGCCCGAGTGTGCAGTGATCAACGCGGCCGTGGCCCGACTGGCCCGCTACTATGCCTTGCCGAGCTTCGTGGCCGGCGGGTAGGGCGACAGCAAGACCTGTGACGCCCAATCCGGTCACGAAAAAACCATCACCGGCCTGCTCACCGCGTTGGCAGGGGCCAACGTGATATACGGGCTGGGGATGATCGAGTCGGGCATCACTTTCGACTACGGCCAGCTGGTCATGGACGACGAATTCGCCGCCATGATCAAGCATGCGGTCAACGGTATCCCGGTCACCGACGAAACCTTGTCGGTGGATATCATCGCCGAAATCGGCCCGTTCGGGGATTTCATCGGCCACGACAGCACCTTCGACCACATGCGCTCGCAGTCCCAGCCGCGGCTGATCGACCGGCAGATCCGGGGAAACTGGGAACTGTCCGGTGGTCGGGATCTGTACGAACGGGCTTGCGAAAAGGCACGCCATCTGATAGAGAGCCACAACCCCCCACCGCTTCCTGAAAGCACGCTTTTGCAGTTGCGTACCATAGTCAACAGTGCCGAAGAAGAACGAGGGGTTCCGCTGAGCGAACAATAGCTGACAGAAACCATGTGGAGGTGAGAGATGTCGGATGTTTTTACCAAAATTACCGAAGAGTTGATCGCTGGAAATCTGGCCGGTGTGCCCAAGATGTGCCTGGAAGCGGTGGAAGCCGGAACACCGGCACAGGAAATCCTCGACAAGAGCCTGTTTCCGGGAATGGATGTGGTCGGCCAGCGCATGAAGACCGGCGAGATGTTCATCCCCGAGGTTCTGCGCTCGGCCAAGGCCATGCAGGCCAGCCTGGAGGTTTTGAAGGGCAAGCTGGTCGATGCCGGCGCCAAATCCAACCTGGGGGTGGTGATTCTAGGCACCGTACAAGGCGACATGCACGATATCGGCAAAAACCTGGTGGGCATGCTCATGGAAGGGGCCGGGTTCAAGGTCATCGACCTGGGGGTGGACATCAAACCCGAACAGTTCGTGACCGCCGTCAGTGAACATGACGCCGGTCTTGTGGGGATGTCGGCCCTGCTGACCACCACCATGCCCAAGATGGAGGAAACCGTTAAGGCGCTGACCGAGGCCGGCCTGCGCAACAGGGTCAAGGTCATGGCGGGCGGTGCGCCGGTGACGCCCAAGTTCGTGGAACAAATCGGAGCCGACGGGTACGGGGCCGATGCCGGGAGTGCGGTGGACACCGCCAAGCAGCTGCTCGGTGCGGCCTGAAATCCTACGCCGGCGTTTTGAAATTTCTGAAAAGATTCCATTGAGAATCGTGCCACTTCCTTATATATAAATGCTGATTGCACTCAGCGTATGGTGAGGGAAAGGCCGGGTACCGGCTTGCCAACTCTTATGGGGGTATCATGATTATCGTCGGAGAACTGATCAACGCCAGCCGCAAAGCCATTGCCGATGCCATCGAGGCCCGGGACAAGGAAAAAATCAAGGAAATCGCCCGACGACAGGCGGAAAACGGCGCCGACTACATCGACGTCAACGCCGGTGTTTTCGTGGGCCGGGAAACCGAATACCTGGAATGGCTGGTGACCACGGTGCAGGACGCCGTGGAGACGCCCTGTTGCATCGACAGCCCGGACCCGGCGGCCATCCAAGCCGCCCTGGAACTGCACCGGGGTACGGCCATGCTCAACTCCATCTCCCTGGAGAAGGAGCGTCACGATGCCCTGATGCCCATCGTGGCCGGAACCGACCTGAAAGTCATCGCCTTGTGCATGAGCGACGAGGGCATGCCCGAAACCACCGATGCGCGCTTGGAGATCGCCGACCGGCTGATCAACGGGCTGGTGCGCAACAACGTGCCCCTGGAAAACATCTACGTCGACCCCCTGGTGCAGCCCATCGCCACCGACCAGAAGTTCGGCGTGGCGTTCCTGGAGGCCATCGGGGAGATCCTGTCGCGCTTCGCGGGCGTGCACACCATCTGCGGACTGTCCAACATCTCCTACGGCCTGCCCGAACGGGCGCTGCTGAACCAGACCTTCATGGCCATGGCCATCGGCAGGGGACTGGACGGCGCCATCGTCGATCCCCTCAACCGGCGCATGATGGCTACCATCTACGCCGCCGAGGCCCTGGCCGGGCGGGACGATTACTGCGGGCAGTACCTGACCGCCTACCGGGAAGAGAAACTCTCCTTCTGATCGGGACCGTATCCGGCCGGCGCCCGCAACGCCGGCCGCACGTGGGGCGACCGGCCGTGCGGCCCGGGACGGGGAGGCGGTTACGGTACCTTTCGGGAAAGTTTCGGCGGGCCGGCCTACCAGCGGTAGTAGCGCCGGTAGCGGGCGCCGCGCATGGCGCCCACGGTGCCGCCGATGGCACCGCCGATCGCGGCGCCCATGCCGGCGTCTCCGCCCGCGATGGCGGAAATGGCGGCCCCGGATGCCGCCCCCCGCACCGCGCCACGGCCGGCAGGGGTGTAGCAACCGTCCGCAAGTGCGATCACGGCCAGGATCGCCAACCCGCAAAGCATTTTTTTCACTCGATTGTTCTTCATTTTTCAGCTTCCAGTCGCGGGATGGCGATATCACGCCAGATCACCCCGATCACGGACTCCTTACGGCGGCCGGGATGGTCGGCGTAAATGCTGTCGATCCGCTGCATTACCTCGGTCAGCGACATGCCGGCCAACCCCTTGGCCAGAGCGGGTGCGAAACTCCGTGTGCCCGGAGGCGGCGGGTCGCCCAGCAGGTTTTGCTCCACCTTGATCATGGTCGCCAGGCCCAGCAGGAACGCCAGCTTGGTGTCATTGTCCGAAGCCATCCACTCCTTCCCGGTGACGATGGGAAGTTCGGCCCGAACCGCCGTGGCAAACCCGAGCATCCCCAGCAGAATGAGCGGCGTCAGAAGCGCCGTAAAGCGAATTCTCACGATCGGTGCTCTCCTGTGTCGGATTGTCGTTCGTCCCAAAAAGGCCTTCCCCGCAAAATCGTATCGCCCCCTCAGCACCCCCCGCAGGCGCGTACGGTCTCCACCGCGGCCCTGACATTCTCCGGCGGCGTGGTGGCGCCGAGGTTGCACAGCAGCAGTGCGAAGCGGCCGTGCCGGCGGCCCGTCTCGACATAGCGACGCACCCGCGCGCGCACCTCCTCGGGAGTGCTCATGGCCATGAAAGCCGCCCCCACCCCAAGGACGAGCGGCACGTCTTTCCTGCGGGCGAAGTCGAGGTACAGCTCGGGGCCCAGTTCCTCCACGTCCGGGTCCTGCCCCTCCACGAAGCCGGGGCACACCTGATGCTTGTAGTCCAGCATTTCCCCGGGGTTCTTGAGGTATTTCTCCCCCACCCAGTTGGGCACGTACACCTCGGGGCCGCAGCATTCCCGCAGGCGCAGCACATACGGAATGTTCCAGTCGCGAATGATGTCGGGGCTGACGATGGGCAGTGACCCCGAGGCGTCGTCCCCAGAGATGTTGCGCGTGGCGGGGAAGTGCTTTTTCAGGTGCAGCACCCAGGGCGCCAGCACTTCATCGACGATGCGGTCGAACAGGTCGCGCACGAAACCGGGGTCCGTGTACATGTCCATGAGCAGCGTTTCCAGGCCCCGGATGTTGGCCGCCAGGCTGAAGGGCGCACAGAAGCGGAGGGTGATTTCCCCCCCGCCGATGAGACGGCGGAAGATACGGATCGTTTCCACCACCTGGGCGAAACGGCCGTCGCCTTCGAAATCCGGGGTCCGGATCTTCTCCAGGTCTTCGCGGCCCCGGATGAGCGGCCGCGAACGGTCCACGTCGGGCATATCGGTGTCGCTGTAAGTGACGGGCTGCCCCAGGGCCTCGGCCTCGATGTTGTAAACATCGTAGTCCAGCACCGGAACATCGATGCCGTACTTCTCCTGGACCTCCAAGGTGCCGGCGGCCAGCAGCTCGGGCGTAGTGTAGAATTCGCGCGCCGGAATGCCCAGTTCCTTCATGGCGAACTCGTGCATCTGGGCGACGATGGGCACCCGGTCGGCGGTACCCTCCATGGCGTCGTCGAACCGCCGCAGCCCTTCTTGGAAGGAAGCATAACTCTGTCTAAATTTCATACGCCCAAACCTTCTTTCTCCCAAGCGCCCCGCAGGGCCACCACCCGGCGCGGCGCAGACCGTCATCCCCGCAGCTCGGCCAGCGACTCCTCCAGGATGGACAGCCCGCGGTCGAGTTCCTCGTCGGTGATCACGAAGGGCATCAGGGTACGAATGACGTTGCCGAAATTACCGCACGAGAGGATCACCAGGCCCTTTTCGTAGCAACGTTGCACCAGTTTCCTGGCCTCGGCGGTGGCCGGTTCGCGGCGCTCCCGGTCGCGTACCAGTTCCATGGCCAGCATGGGCCCCAGGCCGCGTACCTCCCCCACCAGTTCGTTCTGCGCCGCCATGGCATCGAAGCGTTCGCGCAGCGTGCGGCCGAGTTCCTCGGCCCGCTGCAACAGACCGTCCTGCAGCAGGATTTCGAGCACCGCCATGGCCGCCCGGCACGAGACCGGGTTGCCGCTATAGGTACCGCCCAGGCCGCCGACGTGGGGTTTCTCCATCAGCTCCCGGCGTCCGATGACAGCGCTCAGCGGCATGCCGCCGGCGAAACTCTTGGCCAGCGTGATGATGTCGGGTTCGACGCCCCAGTGCTCGATGGCGAAAAATTTTCCGGTTCGCCCGGCGCCGGACTGCACCTCGTCGATGATCAGGGCGATACCGTGTTTGCGGCAGATCCGCTGGAGCTTTGGGAAGTACTCCGGGGGCGGGGTCACGAAACCGCCTTCTCCCTGAACGGGTTCGGCGATCACCGCCGCTGTGGACTCGGCCGCCACGTGACCGTTGAAAAACTCCTCGAGGTAGTCGGCGCAGGCCGTGTCGCAGGCCGGGTATTTCAGCCCGAAGGGGCAGCGGTAGCAGTAGGCAAAAGGCATGCGGTAGATCTCAGGCGCAAAGGGGCCGAATCCCAGCTTGTAGGGCTTGATTTTGCTGGTCAGGCTCATGCCCATCAGGGTGCGGCCGTGAAAGGCGTTCTCGAAGCAGATTACCGCGGGACGCCCCTGGTCATAACGCGCCACCTTGACGGCGTTCTCGACGGCTTCAGCACCGCTGTTAGCGAACATGGTCATCTTGGGCGCATCGCCGGGGGCCAGTTCGTTGAGGCGCGCGGCCAGTTCCACGTATGGTTCGTACATGGCCACGTGAAAACAGGTGTGAATGTACCGGGCGGCCTGGTCGCAGACAGCGGCCACCACCTTGGGGTGACAGTGCCCCACGTTGTTGACGCCGATGCCGCCGGCGAAATCGATCAATTCCCGACCCTCCACGTCGATCATGACCGCACCGCGTGCTTCACGGATGAACGCGGGGGTGGTGTTAAAGGGACTCTGGGGCACGTGCAGGTTGCGTTGCCGGAGCAGCTCTTCGCTCAGTTTGGCCATGGTTTCACCTTCTCTGTTTTGCAGGTTGTGTTATTCTCGCTTCCCGGACCCATCCCCGGACCGCCAGCCTGCTCCCCGCATACACCAGCATGGGAGTGAAATCAACACGGGTTTCCATCCAGCCACACGACTCCTCGGGAGGTGCGGCCGTCGACTTTCAGCCGTATCGGGGCCGACGCCCGCGCGTGCACGATGAAATCCGTGCCGGCCGCCACCGGTATGGCCGCGATCTGCCGCCAGTCGGTGAAATCCTCTCCGCCGTCGCGCACGGTGAGGTAATTGATGCCCAGGGTGGTGATGTTGTGGAAGAAATGGGATCCCTGTGAGGGGTCGGCCCTGAGGCGGTCCGAGGTGGTCTCCACCACGGCGCCGACCCCGGAAATGTCCGACCAGCCCACGGGAATACCCAGCCAGCGGTCGGCCGACCCCCAGCGCCCCGGACCGATGAGCAGGTACTTGCGTCCTTCCTGCACCAGGCCGGCGTTCAGCTTCCCGATGTGCGCGGCCATCTCCACGGTGCAGGCCGGATCGAAGGTTTCGGGCCTGACGTAGACGATGTCCCGGATGTCGTCCCTGTCGGTGTTTCCCAGCGCATGGGTGGAGTAGCACATGGCACGCCGGATGTCCTCCGGGCCTATGGTCACCGTCTTGAGCTCGGTGCGGGCACTCATGGGCCGAATCTGCAGGAAGGCAAAAGCGGGCCGGTCCTGCGGCACGTGCGGCAGGTCCACGGCAAACTCGATCTCCACCGGACACCCCATGCCCTCCTGTCCGGCCTGCAGCAGTTCGTTCAGGATCGCGCACAGGGGGAAATCGTTGTACTTCAGTACGCGGTTGAAGGTCAGAACCGGGTAGCCGCCGGGAACGGCGGTTTCCCGGATGCGGTGATCCTGGGGCATGTAGGTGCTGGCCAACGCGCGCACCGCCGGTTCGGACGCCGCATCGTCGAGCTCCCTTTTCAGCAGTGTGGCCTCCTCGGCGATGCCGCGGCAGCCAGCCGGGAAAGCGTCCTGCATCCGAAGGGCGTAGAAGAAGCGCTGGGCGTTGCGCAGCATGTCCTCGACCGTCGAAAATTGGGGCAGCAACTGGGGGTGTCGCGGGCAGAAACGCAGAGCCCTTCCGCCCTCGGCCACGGTCTTGCCCATACCCAGGGCGATGGTGGCGATGCCGTCTCCGGGCTGCATGCGGTCGAAAGGGTAGTAATTGTGGGACTGGGCCACACCGGAGATGGCGGGGTAGAAAAACTCTCCGTACCGCCGGCCGACCATCTCCTGGATGATGACGGCCATCTTCTCCTCCTCGGTCCGGTGGCCCACGCGGCGGGCAAAGGCCTTGGGCCCCTGAAAGTAGGTGGAAGCGTAGACCAGCTTGATGGCGCATACCAGGTGCGCCAGACGTACCGCGCGATCCGGGGAGTGGTTGGGCAGCATGTACGTGCGGTAGAGGCCGGCGTAAGCCTTGAACTGGGCATCCTCCAGCAGACTGGAAGAGCGGATGCTCAGGGGGCAGCTCATCTGCTCCAGGTAGGCGGCCAGGTCCCGCCGGATCCATTCCGGAAACTCGGCCTCCAGAAAGGCCTCGGCCACGGCATCGTCCCCGAGGTCCGCCTTGGACAGGTCCCGCAGGTCGTTGCTCTCCACGAAATCGTCGAAGCCCTCGGAGGTGATCACGAGGGTGCGGGGCACCACGATGTCGATTTCCGGAAACTTCTCCTGAATGTGCGGATATCGGCGCAAGAGGGCCGATATGAAAACCAGCCCGCGGGCCTTGCCGCCCAGCGACCCTCGCCCGATCTTGGCGAACGTCATGTCGGGGTCGAAGTCGTGGGCGTCGAAGTCCGCCACCACGCCCCGCTGCCGGCGCTTGCGGCGGGCACGGATGACGTCCATGAGGTAGGCCCGCATGCGGCCGACGTCGCCGGCGAAGTCGGCGGCCGACAGGGGCCGAATGCGGGATGCGACCGTGATTTCGGTACGGGCGAACAGCCACCGCGAAAAATCGTTGCGCCGCCAGTGGTGGTAAAACGATTCGTCCGGGATGACCGGCAGGATCTCTTCCAGCGACCGGAAACTGGGTGCACGGGCGATTTCCCGGCCGTCGGGCATGCGGAAGACGAAATCGCCGAATCCCAGGTGGCGCGTGAAGAAGCGTCGCACTTCGGCCAGCAGCGACGGCGAGTTCTTGTCCACGAAGGAGGCCGGAATCCGGTCGGCCTTGCGCCGGTTGCTGGACTCCGAACTGGTCAGCAGCAGGGGGATGTCGAAGCGTTCGGACCGGATGCGTGAGAGAAACGCGACGCCGGCGTCCGGGTCCAGCGCATCGCCCCTGGGAAACCGCACGTCGGAGATGACCCCCAGCACGTATGGTTCGAACCGGCGCCACAGGCGCTCGGCCTCTTCGAAGGTCTCGGCCACCAGGATCTTGGGCCGCGCGCGCATGGTCAGCAGGCGGTGCTCTTCGTTGAGACCGTCTTCCATGGCGGCCTGGATCTGCAACACGACCTCCCGGTACAGGATGGGCAGCAGGGCGGCGGCGTATACCGGAGAGTCTTCCACGAAAAGGATCACGCGGATACCGGCTTGGCCGGTGTCGTGGTCCACGTTCCAGCGGTCTTCCACGTTTTTGATCAGCGCCAGCAGCAGGTCGGTGTTGCCGGACCAGGCGTAGATGCGATCGATTCCTGGCGGGCGGGACGGTGCGGGGGTGTTCTCCGGCAACAGGGCGCTGTGGGTCAGCAGGATCACGGGCAGATCGGCGCGCATCTCCTTGATGGTCTGCCCGAGGGCGAAAGCGTCCATGTCCACCAAGCGGGGCATGGTGATGACCAGATCGATGGGCCGCTGCTCCACGGCCTGCAGGGCCTCCTGAGCCGTGGAAGCCCACGTGATACGCGGCGGCTGGCTGAGGTTCAGCCCGCGGTACTCGTTGATGATGCGCTCGGACAGCCGGCCGTCCTCCTCCATGATGCAGGCGTCGTACAGGCTGGAAACCAGCAGGATCTCCCCGACCTTGCGGCGCATCAGTTCATGGAAGATCTTGACGCGGGAGTCGAAATCCTCTCTCGAACGGCGGTTTTCCGCGCCCATCTAGTCTTCCCACTCCACGAAAATGTCCAGGAACTTGCGACGGCCTTCTTCCCACCGCACCAGCGAGGGGGTAAACTTGCTTTGGTTGCGGTACCCGTTGAAATCCTTGAAGCGGATGTGGCCCTCCAAGGCGCGGTAATCGGTCTTTTTCAGGGCGTCCCTGATCTTGACCGGGTCCAGCGACTGGGCGGCCTCAATGGCGTTGGCCAGCACGTGCATGGCGTCGTAGCCGAAAATAATGGCGTAGTGCATGGGCTTGTTGAAGCGCTCACGCACCCTTTTTCCAAAGGCCGGCGGCACCTGCCCCCACAGCGAAATAGCATAGGTGCCGTCCACCACATCCGGGCCGGCGCGCATGGGAAGCTCCATCTCGCCCATCTCCTCCGAACCGATGAAGATGGTGCGCGGCATGAGCCCCATGAGCTTGGCCTGGGTGAGCAGCACGGCCCCTTCGGAAGCCGTACCCACGTAAAAAACGATGTCCGGCTCGGCCTTCCTGATGCGTTTGAGCTGCGGCCGGAAATTCGTGCTGCCGCGGGTGAAGGTTTCCACGGCCACGGTCTTCACATCACGCCAGTCCAGCTCGTTGCGCGCCGTCTTAACGAACAGTTCGCCGTAGCCGTCGTCGACCACCAGGAACGCCGCCGTACGGGCATCGAAGGCCTTGAAAATCTTGGGCATCACCGAGGGGATCATCATCTTGACGGTGGGCCGCATACGGAAGTAAAAAGGGTGCCCGGGGTTGGTGACACTGTCCACAGCGCACTCGATGGTGATTCCCGGGATGCGGTAGCGGTCACACAGGGGGGCGATGGCGTTACAGACGCTGCTGCAGTGGTCTCCGAGGACGGCCACCACGTGGTCCTCGGTCACCATCTGGTGGAAGTGGGCCGCGCCGCTGTCCGGGGTACACCGGCTGTCGTACTTGTAAATACGGATCCGGTAGGATCTTCCGCCGATGCGGATGCCCCGGGCGTTGATTTCCTCCAGCGCCAGCAGGATGCCGCGCCAGCCGTTGTTGCCGAATTCGGCGGCCGCGCCCGTGAACGGCGCGGTATACCCGATACGGATTTCGCCGGCACCCGCTTTTCCCTGAGCGGCAGCCGGAGGGTGGAAGCAAAGAAACGACAACAAGAGCACCACGGCGCAGTTTCGCAGAATCTTCATGAGTCACCCTCCTTTGACCGTGCCGGCGCACGTCACCTGCCGCTCAGGATGCGCTGCGTTCAGCGTTTGACGAGCAGTACGGGTGAGGCGGACCTGCGGACGACTTTCTCGGAAACGGAACCGATGCGGGTGCCGCCCAGGTTGTTGCGACCGTGCGAACCCATCACGATCACCGATATTTCCTCTTCCTTTTCGACCTTCAGGATTTCGCGCACCGGGTAGCCCTTCCGCAAAACGGTTCTCACCTCATAGCCGGATTCCTCCAGCTCGGCGGCGACCTTCCGCAGTTTCTCCTTACGGTCTGCGGTCAACTGCCGTTCGGCCTTTTCGCGATCTTCCTGGTAGCGCCCGTCCTGGAAGTAGACCACGGCGTGCAGGGTGTCAAGCGTGTCGAGGATACGCTGGTGGATGACGTGCAGTACCAGCACCTCCTGCGCACCAGCGGGGTGCAGGGCTTTCAGATAGGCCAGGCTCTTTCCGGCGGTGTCCGAAAAGTCGGTGGGATAAAGGACATGTGTGAACACGTTTGCGCCTCTTTCTTCCTTCTGCATAACGATTCTCGTATCAGGCCTACTTGCCAAACACCAGGTCCGGCAAAAAGGTCACCAGTGACGGGATCAGGCACATCAGCACCACCACCACGATGAGAATCATCACGAACCAGATGATTTCCTTGGAGTAGGTCACCGCGTCGACTTCGGCCAAATAGCAGGTAATGTAAAACCCCATGCCCACCGGCGGGGTGATCATGGCCAGCTGGAGGGTCAGCACCATGACGACGCCGAAGTGCACCGGGTTGATCCCGAGGCGGTGCACCACCGGCAGCAACAGGGGCCCCATGATCACCAGTAACGAAAGGTCCTCCATGATCATGCCTAGCAAGATCAGTACGCCCACGATGATGAACATGGTGGCCGTGGGGTTGGTGGTCACCGAGGCCACCATCCGCATGAGGTGCTGGGGAATCTGTTCGCGGGCGGCCAGGGTGCCCAGAGCGGCGGCGGCCGACATGACGAACAGCAGCGCCCCGGTGCCGGTGCCCACGTTGATGAAGATACGGAACAAGCGCCGGAAACCGAAGGCACGGTAGACCCCCATGGCCAGGATCATGGCGTACAGGCAGGCGATGGCCGCAGCTTCGGTGGGGGTAAAAATGCCGGTGATGATGCCGCCTACCAGGATGAGAGGTGTCAGCAGGGCGGGTCCGGTGCTCAGAAAGGAAGTCCAGATAGTATTCAGGCTGGGCTTGGGTCCCCTGGGGTAGCCGCGCTTCTTGGAGAGAAAGTAGACCACCAGCATCAGGCCGGTGCCCATCATGAAACCGGGGATGATGCCGCCCACCAGCATGCGCCCCACCGAGGTGTTGGTCACCACGGCACCTACCACCATGCAGATGCTGGGCGGGATGATGGGGCCGATGATGGCCGAGGAGGCGGTCACGGCGGCACTGAAGGCCGGGTCGTAGCCGTCGTCTTTCATGGCCTTGATTTCCACCTTGCCCAGGCCCGAGGTGTCGGCCAAGCCGGAGCCCGACATACCGGCAAAGATGATGCTGGCCATGACGTTGACGTGCCCCAGGCCGCCCGGGATGTGTCCCACCAGCGACTTGGCAAAATCGAAGATGCGATCGGTGATCTTGGCCTCGTTCATCAGTTCGGCCGCCAGCATGAAAAAGGGAACGGCCAGCAGCACGTAAGAATCCGATGCCGATATGACCCTTGCTGAAAAAGACAGCAGTTCCCGTGATTGGTCCGTAAATAGCAGGTAGTACACCGTGCTAGAAAGAATGCCGAAAGCGATGGGCATGCCGAAAAAGAAGAAGATGAACATGGCGAGGAAAATGAAGATCATGCCGGCACCTCCTGTTCCGCTTCTTCACTGCCGAATATTTCCTTGATCAGCTCCGCAATCATGTAAAGTGACATGATCCCGGCGTTCAAGGGTAGAGAAACCCATGGAATGTACATGGGCATACCGGTCATGGGGGCCGAGCGATAGCCGGCCAGCAGAGTGACCTTGCCGCTGTTGTAGGTGAGTACGATCATGACCACGGCTACCGAAGCCACAACGAAAATTCTAATGAGCCGGCTCAGCGTCTTGTTGATGAACCGGTGAATGGTAAAACCCATGCTGAGGTGTGTGGCCAGCCGGGTAACAATGCTGGCCCCGGTGAAGGTCATCCAAATCAACAGGAAGCGGCAAAACTCAGAAGCCCAGTGGGTGGGATCGTTGAAGACATAGCGACGAATCACCTCGGAGGTCACGACGACCACCAGCACCAGCATTAGCATGCCCATCAGAAACTCGAGAAAAAGATTGATACCATCTAGTACTTTATCGGCAATC
>CAYZCL010000176.1:0-9345 GCA_964476595.1 uncultured Desulfobacteraceae bacterium | reverse complement strand
CAAGCTTGTCGTAATCTCCGAACCAGCCGTTGACATGGATAGAGCTGATCTTGGCACGGGCGCCGGCCTCTTTGAAAATGGCCACGATACGGTCCACGGCGCTCCGGGGCAGCGGTGGCACGTCTTCACAGAAATCGATGGCCAGGTCAGCCTCGCGGTAGGCCTGGTCGGCGGACACGCGGCAGCCGGGCACCTCGGCCAGGATGCGATCCCGCAGCGCCTCCAGCCGGGCGCGGTCTTTTCGGCGCTGGTTCTCGTCCTTCCAGTAACGGCGCACCATGCGGCGGCGCTCGAGATCATAGCGGAAGTAGAAGGCCCCGTTTTCCCCCACCAGCCCGTCCACGGGCCACATGCGGGCGATGTGGTCGCACCAGCCGGCCGGCCGGCCGGTGATGGGCACCACGCGGATGCCCCGCTCCTGCAGCGCTTCCATGGCGGCGAAAACGGCCGCCGGCAGCCTGCCGCCGATGGTCAGGGTGTCGTCGATGTCCGTGAGCACGAAACGGATGCTGCGCTTTTCGGCAGCGGAAAACCGGGAGAAAGGCTTCATGGATGTCGTCTCCTGCGGCATCAGGCGGCCCGGGCGGCCTTCTTGCGGTCGGCGCCGCGCAGGGTGTGACGGGCCTGGGCCGACAGCACCGTCTTGCGCATGCGCACCGAAAGCGGGGTGACCTCCACCAGCTCGTCTTCGCGGATGAAGCTCAGGGCCTGCTCCAGGGTCAGGGGCTTGACCGGCGAAAGCTGGATGTTGTCGTCTTTTCCGGCCGCGCGCATGTTGGTCAGTTTCTTTTCCTTGCAGGGGTTGACGTTGATGTCCTGGCCGCGGTTGTGTTCGCCCACGATCATGCCCTCGTAGACGGGATCGCCGGGCGAAACGAAGAGCCGCCCGCGGGGCTCGAGGTTGAACAGGGCGTATGCCACGGCCCGGCCGGTGCGGTCGGCCACGATGGAGCCGGTGAAGCGGCTGGGACAGTCCCCGCGGTACGCTTCGTAACCGTCGAAAAGCGTGTGCATAATGCCGGTGCCGCGGGTGTCGGTGAGAAACTCGTCGCGGTAGCCGATCAGCGCCCGCACCGGCACCGAGAATTCGATGCGCACGCGGCCCTTGCCGTCGTTGGCCAGGTGAAGCATGCGGGCCTTGCGCTGCGAGAGCTTTTCGGTGACCACGCCCATGTACGCCTCTTCGCAGTCCACCAGCAGCCGCTGCATGGGTTCCAGCCGCCGGCCGTTTTCGTAGCGGTAGATCACCTCGGGCCGGCCCACGCAGAACTCATAGCCCTCGCGGCGCATGGTTTCGATGAGAATGGCCAGCTGGAACTCGCCGCGCCCCTTGACCAGCACGCTGTCGCGGTCACCGGTCTTTTCCACCTGGATGGCCACGTTGAGCAGGGTCTCGCGCTGCAGCCGCTCGCGCAGCCGGCTGGACTGCACGTACTTGCCTTCCTGGCCGCCGAAAGGCGAGTTGTTAATGGTGAATTTCATGGACACGGTGGGTTCGTCCACGGTGATGCGCGGCAGGGCGCGCGGGGTCTCGCGGTTGCAGATGGTGTCGCCGATCTTGACGTCTTCAATGCCGGCCAGCACCACGATGTCGCCGGCTCGCACCTCCTCAACATCCCTGAGGGCCGGCCCCTGGTAGACCTGCAGCTTGGAGACCTTCAGCGGCACGGCGCGGCCGTCGGCGCCGACGCACACCAGGCCGTCGCGGGAGCGGGCCGTGCCGTTGGCGATCTTGCCCACGGCCAGCCGCCCCAGGTAGTCGGAATACCCCAGGTCCGACACCAGCATCTGGAAAGGCGCTTCAGGGTCGCCGGAGGGACCGGGAATTTTCTCGAGGATGGCTTCGAAAAGCACCCCCAGGTCCTTTCCCGGCGTGTCCAGGTCCCGCTGGGCGATGCCGTCGCGACCCACGGCGTAGAGCAGGGGAAATTCCAGCTGCTCGTCGGTGGCGTCCAGGTCGATCAACAGGTCGTAAATTTCGTCCAGCACCTGGTCGCAACGGGCGTCGGCCCGATCGATCTTATTGATCACCACGATGATGCGCAGGTCGGCCTCCAGGGCCTTTTTCAGCACGAAGCGCGTCTGGGGAAGGGGGCCTTCGGAGGCGTCCACCAGCAGGATGGCGCCGTCGGCCATGGACAGCGCCCGCTCCACCTCGCCGCCGAAGTCGGCATGTCCGGGCGTGTCGATGATGTTGATGCGCACGCCCCGCCACAGCACCGAGCAGTTCTTGGCGGCGATGGTGATGCCGCGCTCTCGCTCCAGGTCCAGGTTGTCCATGAGGCGCTCGTCGACCGTCTGGTTAGCCCGGAAGAGGCCGCTCTGGCGGAACATGGCGTCCACCAGGGTGGTCTTGCCGTGATCGACGTGGGCGATGATGGCGATGTTGCGCAGGGAATCGTTTTTCAAAATTTCACCGTTTGAACTGACAAAAAAATGCCGAATTTGAACGTAAAAAGGGCGCCCCCGGACTGTCATCCCGGGACGCCCCTCAAATGAGCCGAATGCGGCTAGACTACCGTAACATTTACGGCGGCGGGACCCTTTTGGCCCTGCTCCAGGTCGAAAGTGACCCGGTCGCCTTCATTCAGAGACTTGAAGCCGGTCGCATTGATGCCGGAATGATGAACAAACACATCCGGTCCGTCTTCCTGCTCGATGAAGCCGTAGCCCTTGCTGTCGTTAAACCATTTTACAATTCCATCAGCCATGGTGACACCCTCCCTTCTAAAAAAATTCTCATGGTTCCAAACTGCAGGCGCCACTTTGACAAATGGATCTTTCCTTCAGAACGAAACCGGCCCGTCAATGAAGAACGGGCCTTTATTGATTGACCGTAAAATAACACCGTAAAATATAAAAGCAAGACAAATCTTCACATTTTTCACAATAAAAGTCGCCCCCGACAAAAAAAACAGCCCGCCCCCGGCAAGCCGCCGCTTGTGCTTGACTTTGGGTGGGGCCTTGGTTAAGGGGGGCTCAGGTGCAGCCGGTAACCACGACACGGGTGGCGGTGACCACCCAGGCCGGACAGGCAGACAAGCAGGATAAAGGAATCCACCATGATCCAGGCACTCAACGAAGCCATGCGGGCGACGGCGGCGGACATCGCGAAATGGCCCCGCAAACGCGTCCGCCTTTTTCACCACAACGACTCCGACGGCCTCACCTCGGGCGCCATCCTGACGCGCGCTTTCGAGCGCGCCGGATTCGAGGTGCGTCGCTCGTGCCTCGAAAAGCCTTATCCCAAGGTACTGGCACGGGTTTTCGAAGAAGAGGGGGAGCTGATCGTGTTCGCGGATTTCGCGGGCCGCATCGCGCCCATGATCTCCGATCTCAATGCCGGCCGCAATCTGACCGTCATCCTGGACCACCACAAGGCCAGTCCCGCCACCGACCCCATGGTGCGCAACCTGGATCCTGAACTGTTCGGGCTCAAGGGCGACCGGGACATCACGGCTTCCACCACCTGTTACCTGTTCGCCTGCCGGATGGACCCCGCCAACCGGGACCTGGCGCCGGTGGCCGCCCTGGGGGCGGTGGGCGACGGATTCTTCGTGGACGGCCGCCTGGCCTCGGAAAACCGGCGCGTGGCCGAGGAGGCCACCCGCCAGGGCGCGCTGCAAATCGTCGACGCCGGCGACGGCGAGGACTACATCCTCGAAACCGCACGCGGGCCGGTGCGCTGCGCCGAACTGGGGGCCTACCTGGACACCCTGGGCGGCGCCGGCTACTACCGCAACGGACCCGACATGGGCATCCGCGTGTGCCTGGAGGGCGCCGACGAGGCCTCCGACAGGATGCTCGAGGAACTGGAGGCCACCCAGGAGCGGGTTTTCCGGGACCAGATCCGGCGGCTCCGCAAGGGGGGCGAGCTTCACAAGACCGACCACATCCAGTGGTTCCAGGTGGGGGAACGATTCTCGCCCATGGGGGTCAAGATGATCGGCGTTTTCTGCGAGATGTACCGCAACGCCGATTTCTTCGATCCGTCGCGCTTCATCGCCGGTTTCCAGGTGATCCCCAACCACATCCCGGGCTTCGGCGACATCCGCTTCGACGAAGTCAAGATCTCCATGCGGGTGTCCGACCGCCTGCAGGCCGACATCCAGTCCGGCCGCGCGCCCGGGCTGGACACCTTCCTGCCCGAGGCCACCGGCCGCCTGGGCGGTTTCTCGGACGCCTGCCACTCACTGACGGCGGCCACCACCGTGGCCATCGGCAAGGAGGCGGCGCTTGTCGCGGAAATGGAAAAAATTCTCAGTCGATCCTAATATCACACAAGGAGACACATCATGGCCATAGGCAGCGCATTCGGCAAAACCATTCTCATCGGCGACCAGTTCGTCCTCAAGGAAGTGCCCGCCATCGTGGCGGCCCTGCCCTACGAAACCGTCTGTACCGTGGAACGCACCGACGGCGAAGGGTGGGTCCTGGAAGACAACCGCAGGGAGGTCCCGGGCTACAAGGAAAAAAAGAAGCACCAGCAGGTGGACTCCATCAACCGCATCCTGGAGGTCATGGGCATCGACGTCCGCAAGACGCCCATCAAAATCACCTACGGCGGCGACCTGCTGGCCGGCAGCGGCGTAGGTGCCAGCGCGGCCAGCTGCGTGTCGCTGGCGCGGGCCCTGAACGCGGAATTCGACCTGGGCTACGCCATCGAGGACATCAACCGCGTGGGCTGGGAGGGCGAGTTCGCCTACCACGGCGTCCCCAGCGGGGTGGACAACACGGCCTCGACCTACGGCGGCATCCTGCGCTACTGGATCGAAAACGACGAGAAGCACTTCGAGCAGTTGAACGTGCCGGTGCCGCTATACGTGGTCGAGGCCAACTCGGGCGTCACGGCCGATACCTCCAAGCTGGATGACTACGTAGAATCCCTGGAAAAACGCGATCCCGACCTGTTCGCCCAACGCCTGGACACCATCCGGCAACAGTCCGACGCCATGCGCGCCGCCCTGGAGGCCGGCCGCCTGGAAGATGTGGGCCGCCTCATGACGGAAAACCACAAGATCCTCATCGACATGGACCTCTCCCACGAGATCCTGGTCTACCTGTGCGACAAGGCCGTGGAGATGGGCGCCCTGGGCGCCAAGGTCACCGGCGGCGGCCGGGGCGGCTACATGGCGGCCCTGGTGCCCGACGAGCAGGTGCAGCGCAGGATCGCCGACACCTTCGCGGGCGAGGGCTACCGCGTGATCACGGCCACCCTGAGAGGGGCGAAGTAGGAAACCGCTAGAGATACCGGCGGGGCGGGCGGCTCAGCGCGTTCCGCCGGAGTCCGCTTCACAGAAAGCTTTCACGGCCGCAAAGGCGCTGGCCATGGCAAGCCCCGAGCCGCACTTGGACCGCATCCAGTCCTGGTGGGCCAGGATGGTCCCGGCGGCGAAAAGCGATGGGTGGGCCGGACGCCCGTCGGCGCCCAGCGGCCGGAAGCCATCGTCGACCGCCAGGCCGGCCCGGTTGAGGGGATGGCCCGCCGGGTTCAGGAAACGGCGCCGGTGCCACTCGGCCCGTCCGGCGGGCTGGTGTACCGGCAGGCCAAAGAGGGTCTCGCGCACCCGCTGCCGGTCGGAGCGCAGCCCGCCGCCCAGGAAGCGTCCGCTGGCCAGCAGCGCCGCCCGGGAGCGCACCCGCAGCTGCACGTCGGAAGCACCCACCTCGAAAAAGAATCCTTCCCGACCCTCGAAGCGCGCCGACAGCACCCGGCGCCCGGTGATCATGCGCACGCCCCGCCGGGGCAGGTACTGTTCGAAGGCCTCCTTGAGGCGCAGCCCCGGAATGCAGGGTGGAAAGCTGGGAATCTCGAACAGCCTGACCCCCAGGCGCGATTCCAGGTGCGCCAGCACTTCGCTGCAGCGGTAGATACCCAGCACGGCGGGCAGGCCCACGAAATCCACGTCCTTCACGTGGGGATCCAGCACGGCCGCAAAGGTCTCGCGCTGCGCATCGACTTCCAACCCACGCGCCAGGGGCTCGGTGTAGACTTCGGCCTGTTCTTCGGTACCGGGGAAGGCGATGCGCACCGGCCGGATGCCGGGCCAGTCCGCCTGGCGGGCGAATGCGATCTGGCGGGCGGAAAAGCCCTTGAGCCCGCGGATGTCCATGATCAGGCAGGCGCCCCTGCCGGCCAGCGCCTCCGGGCCGGCGTCCATGGTACGCGGCAGGGCGTAGCTGATTTTTTCGGTGCCCAGGGACGTCAGCAGCCGCCGGTTACGATCGCCGCCCAGGCTGTAGGGCAGACCGGCCTCCGACAGGAAATCGGTCACCTGTCCGAAGGCGGCGCGGATATCCTCGTCGGCGATCCGGGCGTAAGGGTGCCGCGGCTCGTCCCGCCGCAGGGCCGCCAGGGCCGCCCAGGGATCGTCCCAGGTTTTCTTCTCGGCAACGGGGTGCACCCCCAGCAGGTCGAGCAGGCCGCTGGAGAAAATGACCTCGCTGCTCTCGCCCACCAGCACGGTGGACAACCCGCGGTGCGCGGCGAAAAGGGCGGCCGCCATACCGGCCATGCCGGCGCCAATCACCATCATGTCGCATTCCAGGGGACTGTCGGCTTCTGTCTTTTCGTGTTCGGTCACGATTTTTTCCCGGTGGGTGGCAATGAAAATCCTATATCTGCTGTCGGACAAAGCGGGACCATTGCGGCGACCCCGTCACACTCAACAGCGGCCTTCGTGTCCAGACGACCGCACTGCTTCGCCGGCCGCCGACGCCGGACGCCCCTGACGACGGCGGGTGTCCGGCACTTCACTCACAACTCCAATCCGAAAAGGCCGCAGTGCAAGGCCTCCTGCAGCTCTTCCTGGGCCAGGGAGGCGTCCCACAGCACAGGCCGGATGCCTTTCCAGCGGCCTTCCAGGAAACGGCGCAGATCGGTGACGGCGTCGTAGTCCCGCATCTCGGGCAGGTCCGACATATAGGCGCTGATGCGCACGCCGCAGAAGGCGCCCTGGCAGCTGCCCTTGCCGATGCGGCTGCGCAGGCCGATGCTGCGCAGGTCGGGCTTTTCGTTCTGCTTACGGATGGACGCCATCACCCGCGAAATCACACTGCTGGGCACCATTTCGCACTCGCACAGCATGAGATCGCCGGCCTCGTGGTCCTGGAGCCACTGTTTGGCGGCCAGCCCCGGTTCGGTCCACTGGAAATCCTCGCAGGGCGGCAGGGGCTGCTCGGCGGTCAGGCAGGGAGCGTCGATCCCCAGTTTGTCACAGGCCAGGTCCACGGCCTTCTCGGCCATCAGGCGGTAGGTGGTCAGTTTCCCGCCGGTGATGGTGATGAAGTTCTCGACACCGCTCTCGGCGTGGTCGAAGAGCGAGAAGTTGCGGCTCACGCTGCGGTCGTTTTCGCCCTTCTGGGAGCCGACCAGCGGCCGCACCCCGGCATAGGCCCGGATATAGCGCGTCTTCTGCAGTTCGGGCAGCATCTGGGCGGCGGTGTCCACGATGAAATCGCTCTCTTCGATGGTGGGCCGGATGTCGTCCAGGCTCTGGATGCGGATGGAAGTGGTGCCCAGGATGGAGACGGTGCCGCCCGGCACCAGGATGTCGGCGTCCGACGAGGGGCGCAGGCGGTTGATCACGCGCTGGGCCAGGCGGTGGTCGGCAATCAGCAGGCTTCCTTTCGAATAGAGCACGTGGATCTCGGCACCGGCCATGGCGGCGATCTGCCCGGCCCAGGCCCCCGATGCGTTGATCACCAGGTCGGACTCGATACGCAGCGCCTCGCCGGTCAGGTGATTCTGCACGTGCGTGGCGGCGATGCGGTCGTTGCGGACCGTAAAACCCGTCACCTCGGTGTGGCGCTGCAGGCCGGCGCCCAGGTCCAGGGCATGGGCCATGTTCTCCAGGCACAGGCGGAACGGATCCACGGCGGCGTCTTCCACGGCGTAGACGGCGATGGTGTTCGGCGAGAGCGCCGATTCCATCTCGAGCACTTCGGCCACGTCCAGCTCGCGGCAGTCGACGCCGCACCCGGCGCACAAGCCGGGAAAGTCGGCGATGTAGTTCTCCTCGTCTCCGCGGACCGCCACGAACAGGCCACCGGTGTCCTCGATGCAGTGGGCGGCCAGCTTCTTGAGCAGGCGGCCCTCGCGGGCGCACTCGCTCGCCGACACCGGGTCGCTGGACACGTACCGCGCCCCGCTGTGCAGCAGACCGTGGTTGGCCCCCGAGGCGCCGGCCGTGATGTCGCGCCGCTCCACCAGCAGGCAGTCGATGCCCCGCAGCGCCAGATCGCGGGCCACGCCCGTTCCCGTGGCCCCCCCGCCGATGACCAGTACGCTGGTTTTCACGCTTTTTTCAGCCATGTCTTTCTATTGGCACACTCCCGCGGATTTTACAACCTCGTCCGTAAAAGGCATTTCTACGGAAGGGCATTCTTACGGATTTGCCAACGCGTCGCCGGACGCCGCCGCGCAGAGGCGGTGCGGGACGCAATCCAACTTGACAAAGCGCCCTCGCGGCGGTAGGAATGATTCAGTTTGTCTTCCCCCCCTGAACCGTTCACTGGTTTCTTACCGAAAAAGGAGGTTCGTCATGTCCAAAAAATCGCTGTGTATCCTGTTAATGCTCTCTACTTTTCTGCTTGTCACCACAGCCTCGGCGGCCGAACCGCTTCGCCTGCTCACGTGGAAGGGCTATGCGCCCAAGGTGCTGGTGGACAAGTTCACCAAGGAAACCGGCATCCCCGTGAAAATCACCTACACCAACAACGAGGAAATGATCGCCAAGCTGCGGGCCACCCGCGGTGCCGGCTTCGACCTGGCACAACCCAGCCAGGACCGCATCGCTTCGGTGCAGAAAAAATTCAAGATCTACCAGCCCATCGACCTCGGCAAGATCAAGATCAACCAGATCATTCCCTCCATGCTGGAAGCCGTCAAGAAAAACACCATGGTGGACGGCAAACCCCACGCCGTGCCGTTCTGCTGGGGCACGTCGGGGCTGATCGTCAACAAGAAGAAGGCGCCCGGCGCTTCGGACTACACGGACCTGCTGAACGAGAAGTACGCAGGCCGCATCAGCTACCGGCTGAAACGGCCGACGCTCATCGCCATCGCTTTCGCCCTGGGAGACGACCCCTTTGCCAAATACAATGACGCGGCCGCCTACCAGGCCCTGATGGAAAAGGTCGGCGCCGCCCTGATCAAGGGCAAGAAACTGGTCAAGAACTACTGGAGCAACGGCGACCAGCTGCTGCAGTCCATGCGCTCCGGCGAGGTATGGGTGGCCATGGCCTGGGACGGCGGCGGGTGGAAACTGCACGCCGAAAACCCGGACATCGACTTCGTGGCGCCCAAGAGCGGTGCCCTGGGGTGGATCGACACCTTCGCCCTGC
>CAYZCL010000175.1:0-100432 GCA_964476595.1 uncultured Desulfobacteraceae bacterium | reverse complement strand
AGGTTCGAGTCCTGGCGCCGTCTCCAGCATTAAGCACCACAGCGATCCCGCCCGCCCGTATCCCGTCGCGGATTCATTCAACCTCAACAGAAGCAGGAGACAGGATGCCGACATTCAAAACACAGGCGGCAGTCGTTGATTTGCACCGGCCCCGATCGGAACAGGCGCATCCGGTGGAGACGGATTCCGGAGCGGTTTCGAGGCCGGTTCTCAAGACACGGGGCGCCTCGCACCCCCTGCGGGACATCATCCAGCGTTCCAGGGAAATACTGCTGGGCTTGGGCCTCGATGAAGTCGAGAACCGCACCGTGCTGCCGGAAGCCGACGTTTACCGGCAGTACGGGCCGGAAGCGCCGGTGATTCTCGATCGGGCTTTCTATCTGGCCAGGCTGCCGCGGCCGGACATCGGGCTGAGCAGTGAAAAGATCGCGCGCATCGAGGGGCTGATCGGCGCTTTCGATATCCAAAAGCTGCAGTCGATTCTGCGCTCCTACAAGCGCGGGGAAATCGAATCCGATGATTTCGTGGAGGTGCTGGTAGAGCGGCTCGGCATCGAAGAAAGCGCGGCAGTGGCGTTGCTGGAGAAAATATTCCCCGAATTCAGGGAGCTGAGGCCGGTGGCGACCGACCTGACCCTGCGGTCCCACATGACAGGGGCTTGGTACCACACCCTGGCGGCGCTGCAAGATCAGCGGGCGCTGCCGTTGGCGCTGTTCTCGGTGGGCACCCGTTATCGTAACGAACAGAAAGAGGATGCCACGCATCTGTGTGTTCACCACTCGGCGTCGGTCGTGATCATGGATCGCGACATATCGCTGGAGAGGGGAAAGCGGATTACGGAA
This sequence comes from uncultured Desulfobacteraceae bacterium, assembly GCA_964476595.1. Taxonomy (GTDB): domain Bacteria; phylum Desulfobacterota; class Desulfobacteria; order Desulfobacterales; family JALSRD01; genus JALSRD01. Next base: position 99,590 of record CAYZCL010000175.1, on the reverse strand, counting down.
GAAATCCTGAAGCGTTTTGGGTTCGAGGATGTCCGCTTCGAAGTCAAGAGAGCTACTGCCAACTACTACGCACCGGGACAGGAACAGGAAGTATTTGCCGAATACGGGGGAAAGTGGTTTGAGATCGCCGATCTGGGGATGTACTCCCCCCGATCCCTGGCCAATTTCGGCATTCGGCACCCGGTCTTCAACGTAGGATTCGGAATGGAACGGCTGCTCATGGTGCTGCAGGGGCACGGGGATATCCGGGAACTCGTTTTCCCGCAGTTCTACAGGCGCCAATTTACGGACGAAGAAATCGCCGCTTCCGTCTACCCCATCGACCGGCCTGCCGGCGCCAGGGGAATGCGCATCGCAAAGGCCATCGAAACCGCCGCCCGCCGATTCCGAAACGAGATGGGCCCCTGCTCGGTGAAGGCCTGGGAGGATGCGGATCTCGAGGTCAGGCTGGTGGAAAAGGAGCATGGCAAGCGCCTGGTGGGCCCGGCGGGTTTCAACCGCATCGGGGTGAGTAAGGGGCGCATCGTGTCGGGAACCGCTCCCGCAGGAGTGGTTTCACCCACGGACTTCATGCGGGCGATTTCCCTGAGAGCCGCCGCCGTTATCGAAAGGGCCCCGCAGGGGACGGAACCGGGCGTATTCCATGTAAAAATGGTGAAAAGCCTCTCGGATGTCAACCTCAGGCTGCCGACCGGCATACGGGAGTACCTCGAGGGTCGCAAAAAGAAAATTCGTGTTTCCGGGCCGGTTTTCCTGACGGTTGAATACAGAATCAGAAAGAGAGGGCTGTGATGCTGCTGACGACGCCACTGACGATCCGATCCGGTCAGAAGGGCTGTCCGCCGCTCCGCAAAAACCGGGATGCCATCAACATTCACCCGCTGCAAACCGGCGGGATGCTCGACGAGGCCGCCATGACGGCGCTGGCGGCCTACGGCGACGGTTATGCCATATGCGACTACTGCAACGGCTGCCTGGACACCATCGCGAACCCGCCCGTCAAGGACCTGACACGTGAAATCCTGCCGTCCTTCCTGGGCTGCGACACCGTCCGGCTGACCACCGGCGCCAGAGAGGGCAAGTTCATCGTTTTTCACGCACTGACGCGTCCCGGTGACACCATTCTCGTCGATGCCAACCGGCACTACAGCACGCATGTGGCCGCAGAAAGAACCGGTCTGCGGATCGTTGAGGTGCCCAACTCCGGCTACCCGGAGTACCGCATCGATGTGCGCGACTACATCCCGCTCATCGAGCGGCACAGACCGGCGCTGATGCTGTTGACCTATCCGGACGGCAACTACGGAAACCTGCCCGATGCCGGGGAGCTGGGGGCCATCGCCCGGAGGTACGGCGTGCCGCTTCTCATCAACGGCGCATACTCCGTTGGTCGCCTGCCGGTGAGCCTTGCGGAGACGGGCGCCGATTTCATCGTGGCCTCGGCCCACAAAAGCATGGCGTCCACCGGCCCCTTAGGGCTGCTGGGCATGCGAAAGAAATGGGAAGGGGTGCTGCTGAAGACGTCCGAAAAGTATCCCCGCAAGGAAATCGAGTTTCTTGGATGCACCGCCCGAGGGGCCGGCGTCGTCACCCTCATGGCCTCCATGCCGCGCCTGGTGGAGCGTGTCAGGACCTGGGATCGGCAGGTGGCCAAGGCCCGTTGGTTCTGCCGCGAGATGGAAAAGCTGGGGATCAGACAACTGGGGGAAAAAGAGCATCGGCACGACCTGATCGCCTTTGAATCCCCCCGGCTGTACGAGATCTCCCAGTCGCGCCGGCAGAAAGGCTACTTTCTGTACAAGGAGCTCAAGAAACGCCGCATCTGGGGAATCCGTCCGGGACAGACCCGCAAATTCAAGGTGTCGACTTTTGCCGCCACACGGGAAGAACTGCAGGCGGTCATCGATGCCTTCCGGGACATCATCGAACGGTTCGCCTGATGCCGGAATGGGGCACGGGTCCGTAGCGGCCCGGCAATCACACCAAAGGAGGGGCAAATGAAAAAGGAACATGTTTTCGGATACCTGCTGACCATGGACCTTTACGGGGTCGAACCGGAACGGTGCCGGGACCTGAATGTCGGTTATGATTTCCTCAATCGGCTGCCGGAACACATCGGCATGCACAAGCAGAGCCTGCCCCACATCTACGTTACCCCCGAACAGTGGGAAGGCAAGGGCGGCCTTTCGGGCTGGGTGGGGCTGGTGGAGTCCGGAGTACAGCTGCACACCCTGACCGATCAAGGGTTCGTGAGCGTCGACCTGTACACCTGCTCCTTCATCGGGGAGGAAATGATTCCGGAAATCCTGTCTTTCGTGGGAGAGTTCTATCCCTACCGGGAGGCGGAAACCAATCTGATCAAAAGAGGAATCAAGTACTATAACGACGCATATTGCAAACAGATGAACTACTCACTTCAGGAGGTGCTCTAAATGCCCGCATCGGATTGCCTGTTGAACGACACCGCCGTTGCTGAGCCGCGTTACAAACCGGGGACGGCGGGGGGCGTGCGGCGGCAGGCTGCCCCCCTGGAACAGTTGCCGCCGTTTCCGGAGTTCCGCCCGCTGGCGTTGACGGACCGTCCCCTGCTGCAGCCCCGTATGAGCGCCCTGCAGCCCGAGATTTCGGACCGCTGTTTCACCAACCTCTTTCTGTGGCGCGACTTTTACGACATCCGGATCAGTCGCCACGGGAGCAACATCTGCATCCTGTGCGCCAGCGAGACGACGCCCGAAAAGCCGTTTTTCTTTCCGCCGCTGGGAGATGAAAACGTTGCGCAGTGCGCGGCGGACTGTTTCGACTACCTGCGTTCCCGAAACTTCACACCGGTCATTCGGAGAGCGTCGCAGAAATTCGTTTCGCGGCATATCTCCGGCGATCCACGCTACGACGTGCGGGAAGACCCGGACATCTCCGACTATGTCTACCGCAGCGAGGACATGATCCACCTTCGGGGACGTCGCTACCACGGTCAGCGCAACTACATCAAGCGCTTCGAGAAAAATTTCCCTCGTCACGAAACGGAATTCCTGAGCGAGCGGAACCTTGAAGCGTGTGTCCGGTTCTGCGACCGGTGGCTGCGGAAAAAGCTCGATCTGCTGGCGCGGCGACACGGAGAACGGCCCGACGATTCGTCCGAGGAGGTCGTCTTTCTCAGGGCCGAAGTGGAGACGGCCAGAAACATTCTGCGGCACTTCGAGACGCTCGACCTGCGTGGCCTGGCCATCCGCATCGACGGGGACATCCGCGCCTTTACGGTGGGGGAGAAACTCAACGACCGCACGGCACTGATCCACATTGAGAAATGCGACCACGGTTACCTGGGCATCAACCAGGTGCTGACCCAACGTTTCTGCCGGCTGGTCTGGGCGGACTGCGAATACATCAACCGCATGGAGGATCTCGGGATCGAAGGACTGCGTAAAGCCAAGCTGGCGCTCGGTCCGCATCACATGGCGCGAAAATTTCACATTTTCCTCAAGCATCACTAGGGTTGCGGCCCGGCGTGCCGAACGGAACCCTGACGAAGGCGGCAACCTGTTGACAGCCGGTTCCAATGCCCGGTATCCTGGTAGACAGAATAGCGGTCCGCCGGAGGATGCGGATCCGCCTGAAATTGACGTTTTGCCGCTTCAGACTTTTTTGCCATGCCGACACCCAAGAAGAGACTTTTCATCGCGGTCTGTGCTTTCCTGCTGGCAGCAGCGATGGCCGTCGGCTACTGGGCGGGACTTCCTTTTACAGGCTTGACCGGTCCGGCAGGCGGATGGACCGCCGTGGCTTTCGCTCGGGGCGGAGACGGCGACGGGGGAGGGACCGCCGGCGGCGACAGCGGATCCGGGGGCATGTCCGGCGGAACCTCGGGCGCTGCCACCGGGGACATGTCCGGAGATACGTCCAGCGGGATGTCGGGAGATACGTCCGGCGGAATGTCCGGGGGCGTAGACGGCGGACAAGACAGCGGAGGCGGTTCGGGGGCGTCCGGGACGGGTACGGGCGGTGCATCTTCTGGATCCGGTTCCGGAGCGGGAGGCGCCTCTTCTGGCGGCGGGGCCGGCGCATCTTCCGGCGGGGGGGGCGTCGGTGCCGGTGCGGACGGCGGCGGGTCCGGGGGCGGCTACAGCCTGGATGCCGAAAACGAGTCGCCCGAACCGACACCTGCCCCGAAACGGCCGCGAATCGAGACCGCACGGCCATCGGCCGGTACTTTCGAGCCTGGTGTCATCCTGGCGATCAACCCCACCGCCGCATCTTGGCGCAGGGCCCGGGAACTGGGTCTGCTCGTCGAGCGGCACATGGTGCTGGAAAACCTGGACTTGTCGGTGACACGCTTCAGGGTGCCCCGCGGGATGGACACCTGGAAAATGCTGGCGCGGCTGCAAAGGGAAGTCGGGGCGGGATCCTTCGATCTGAATCACTACTACTCCATCGCCGGGAAGAACATAGAGGACGGCCGCCGGGCTTTCAATGCCTTTGCGTGCAGGATGATCGGGTGGCCGCGGAACCGCCGCGGGATGGGAAAAGGCATGTGCATCGGCATGGTGGACGGTGCGGTGGCCACCGATTTAACGGCCCTCGACGGTCAGGCCGTCGTCCGGCGGTCGTTCGTGCCGAGGCAGGCGCTCCCCGGCGGGCGAATGCACGCCACCGGTATCGCCGCTATTCTTGTAGGCGCCGCAAACAGTGTTTTCCCCGGATTACTGCCCGGTGCACGCCTGCTGGCTGCCGAGGCTTTCTCCGCCGGTGAGGACGGCAAGCCGCACGCCGGTGCGCTGGCCATCGCCCGGGCGCTGAACTGGATGGTTGCCGAAAAGGTGCTGCTGGTCAACCTGAGCTTCTCCGGTCCGGACAACCGGCTGCTGCACGCCGCGGTGCGCCGGACGCTGGCGAGGGGAACCCCGCTGGTGGCCGCGGCCGGGAACAATGGCGCCCAGGCCCCGCCCGCTTTTCCCGCGGCATACCAAAAGGTGATCGCCGTGACCGCTGTGGACCGTTTCAAGCGGCTGTACCGCAGGGCCAACCAGGGGCCGTACATCGATTTTGCCGCACCCGGGGTACGGATCCGGGTGCCCGGAAAGAAGGGGAAGGTCCGGTACCGTCAGGGCACCTCCTATGCCGCGGCCTACTGCACGGCCGTGGGGGCGCAGATGCTGTGCCGCATGGATGCCGCGCAACGCGCCGCCCGCCTGTTCCGGCTTCTGCAGGAAAACAGCCTGGACCTCGGCCCGCGAGGCCGGGACAACCTGTTCGGATGGGGGTTGGTGCACTGCCCCCGGTCCTGCGCAGGAGCGCGATAACGGTCACGTCGCAGGGACCGCAAATGCGTGCCGAAAAAGGGTGTCGAAAAAATGGACAAAAGCGGCGATTTCAGAGACCAGATGGTGGCCATTCTGCCCCGCCTGCGCCGCTTCGCATACTCCCTGACCGCCAGCGTGGAGAGGGCCGACGATTTGGTTCAGGCCGCCTGCGAGCGGGCCCTGAGCCGGGAGCATCAGTGGCGTCCCGGAACCCGGCTGGACAGCTGGATGTTCCGGATCATCTATACCCTCTGGATCGACGAGGCACGGGCCATGAGAAACCGCAAGGCACACCTGCCGCTGGAAGAGGTCGGCCTGCCGGCTTCCGCGGACGGCAAGGCACGAAAAATCGAAGCCCGGCTGATGCTTGGAAAAGTGGTGCAGGCCATGGAGAAGCTGTCCCCCAAAGACCGGCTGATCCTGTCACTGGTCTGCGTGGACGGGATGTCCTACAAAGACGCGGCCGAGACCCTGAAGGTACCGCTGGGCACGGTCATGAGCCGGTTGGCCCGGGCAAGGCAGCGGCTGTATGCCATGGTCAACGGGTAGCGGCGTGAACACGGGTAACGGGGGTGAGATGAAAACACCGAGTGATGAGCAGATCATGGCCTGGGTCGACGGGGAACTTCCGGAGGACGAGGCCCGGCAGGTCGAACGGGCCATCCAGGGGGATCCCGAGGCGCAGAAAAAGGCCGAGGTGTTTCGCGGCAGCACCGCGATGCTGAAAGCCGCCTTCGATGATCCCCTGCACGAGGCCGTACCCGAAAAACTGATCCGCACCATCCGGGCGCACGGGACGCCCCGTGCCGCCGCGCGCAGAACCGGTTCGTGGCGCAGTTTTTTCCGCATCCCCGTCCTGTCGCCGGCATTTGGCGTGGCCCTGGCCGTGGTGCTTCTCGGCGGGCTGCTGTCCGGCTACCTGTTTTTCGGCACTTCGCGTTCGGGTTTGTTTACGGGGGTGCCCTCCGGCAGGCAGTTCAGCCGGGGGCTGGAAACGATCCCCAGCGGAAATTCCTTCTATCTGGCCGACGGCAATCTGAAAGTCACGCCGGTGGCCACTTTCCGTGACAGGGCCCGCCGGTATTGCCGGCAATACGAGGTGGAGATCCTGCGCGGGGCGAAAGGGCAGTGGGCCCAGGGAGTGGCCTGCCGCGACCGCCGGGGCGACTGGCACACGCGCGTCTACGTCCCCCCCATGCCGCAACAGGCCGCCACGCAACGCGCGGACACGTACGTCCCGGCGGCCGGCGACGACGCCATGACCGGGGTCTTGGACCGTCTGATGGCGGGAGCGCCGTTGACCACCGAGCAGGAGGCCGCACTGATCCGCAGCGGCTGGCGGGAAACGGGACCTACTCCTTGATGTCCTGCTCCTGCACCTTGCGGGAGGTGCGCGCGGGCACGCGCAGCTTTTTGTGCAGCCGCTTGACCTGGGTGGTCAGCAGGGAGACCTTTTTTTCGAGGGTTACGATGCGGTCACTCAGCCGGGCGGTGAGCAGGGCCATGCGCTTCTGGTTGCGCTGCGCCTCGGCTTTCAGTTCGTCGGCCAGCGCTTGGCGGTCCAGTTTGGCGGCCAGCCGCTGCTCGAGCTCCTGCCTGAGCTTCTGCAGGTTTTTCTCGACCTCGATGGCGCGGCTCTTGGCCTCCATGGTGGTCACGGCGGACAGGCGCATGGCCTCGGCCAGGTCGGCCAGCTGCCCCTGCATGGTCTTGAGTTCGCCCACGTAGCCCTGCACTTCTTCAAGGGACTTTTCGAGCTTCGCCACGCGTACGGCCGCCTTGCGGTCGGCCGACTCGGAGTTCCCTCCAACACGCTTCAACTCCGCCCTGAGGCTTTTGACTTCCGCCTTCAGCCGGTTCACTTCGGCGCGCTGCTTCTGCTGCGCACCGGCCAGTTCCTGCTTCACTTCGGCCAGGCTTTTCTTCAGTGCCCGCACTTCGGCTGCGGTCTTCCGGAGGTCGGCCTGCAGGCTGGTCTTGAGGGCCGTATTTTTCTTCTCCACCTCGGCGGCCATCTTACCCATAGCCTCTTCCAGCTTGGCCTGGCGGACCGATAGCGAGGAGAAGCTGGATTCCAGGTCGCGGGAGAGGTTGAGCACTTCCATGCTGCCGGTATTTTCGGTTTGGCTCACGCGTCGCTTGATGTCCAGGTAGCCGGCCACGATCAGTCCGGCCAGCAGCAGCGGCATCAGCACGCCCAGCACTGTGATGCGCCGGCGCAGGCGTTCGTAAGGCGGGGGCGGCAGTTCCTCGGCCAGCAGCAGATCGTCCACGGGCGGCTCGTCGGGTTCCGGCAGCTTGTCGTCGCCCAGTTTGAAGCCGTATGTCTTGTCGTCGCTCATGAGGTCTATTCCCACTCGATGGTGCTGGGCGGCTTGGAGCTGATGTCGTACACGACCCGGTTGACGCCGCTGATCTCGTTGATGATGCGGTTGGACAGGGCCGCCAGGAACTTGTGGGGCAGCCGTGCCCAGTCGGCCGTCATGGCGTCCTTGCTGGTGACCGCCCGGATGGCGACAATGTTTTCGTAGGTACGGCGGTCGCCCATGACACCCACGCTCTTCAGGGGCAGCAGCACCGCGAAGGACTGCCACAATCGTTTATAATAACCCGCAGCCCGGATTTCTTCAAGCAGAAGATCGTCGACCTTGCGCAGAACGGCCAGGCGCTTGGGGGTGATTTCGCCGATGATGCGGATGGCCAAGCCCGGTCCGGGAAAGGGCTGGCGCCAGACCAGTTCGTCGGCCAGGCCCAGGGTTTTTCCCAGCTGGCGCACCTCGTCCTTGAACAGGTACTTGAGAGGCTCGATGAGTTTGAGCTTCATCTTTTTGGGCAGGCCGCCCACGTTGTGGTGCGACTTGATGACCGAGGTGGGGCCGCCGAAAGCCGAGACGGATTCGATGACGTCCGGGTAGAGTGTTCCTTGGGCCAGGAACTCAGCGCCCTTAATTTTAGCGGCTTCGGCCTCAAAAACTTCCATGAAAACGCGGCCGATGATTTTACGTTTCTTCTCAGGGTTGACGACTCCCTTGAGCGCCTTAAGGAAGCGTCCCTGGGCGCGCACGAAGCGGATGCGGATGTCCAGGTGGCGGCTGAGCCGCTCGCGCAACTGTTGGGCCTCGTTGAGGCGCAGTAGCCCGTTGTCCACGAAGATGCAGGTCAACTGGCGGCCGATGGCGCGGTGCAGCAGCACGGCCGTCACCGAAGAGTCCACGCCGCCGCTGAGCCCCAGGATTACCTTGCGGTCGCCCACCTCGCCGCGGATGTCCTGCACGGCGGTGCGGGCGAAGGATTTCATCGTCCACGAAGGCTTGCAGCCGCAGATGTCGAACAGGAAACTGCGGATCATGCGCTTTCCCTGGGGGGTGTGGTGAACTTCAGGGTGGAACTGGAGGCCGTAGAGCTTCCTGCGGGTGTTGGCCACGGCGGCCATCTCGGTGTTGGCGGTCGAAGCCGTGACCGTGAATCCCCGGGGCAGGGCGGTGATGGCGTCGCCGTGGCTCATCCAGACGTCGGTGTGTTTGTCCACGTGGGCGAAGAGTCCGCTCCGGCGGCGGACGGTCAGTGAAGCGAATCCGTATTCCCGCTTTTCGGCACGCTTCACGCTGCCGCCCAGCGCGTGGATCATGAACTGCATGCCGTAGCAGATGCCCAGCACCGGAATGCCGAGTTCCAGCACCGCGGGGTCCATGCGAGGGCTGGTTTTCTCGTAGATGCTGGCCGGTCCCCCCGACAGAATGATGCCTTCGGGGGCCAGGGTGCGCACCCGTTCGACGTCGACGGTGGGAGGTTCGATCTGGCAGTAGACATGGCACTCCCGCACGCGGCGGGCGATGAGCTGGTTGTACTGGGAACCGAAATCGATGATCAGGATCATGCGCACTCCTTGGCAGTGGTTGCCGAACCGAATGCAACCCGGTGAAACGATTTGCGAAAGCAGACTGAATATGGTAAACACGGCCCCAAATGTCAATGCTTAAGTTTCCGCAGGGGCTGCAGGGTGCGCGCCCTGGCGGTGAAAGGCGCCCATGATCATCCAGATTTACGAGATCCAGGAACCCGACGAGGCGCGTGCGCTCATCCGCCTGGGGGTCCAGCACGTGGGCAGCGTGCTGCTCGGCGCCGGCCGGTGGCGTCGGCCGGAAATCCGCGCCACCATCCGCACCGTCCGGGAGGCGGGCGCGGTCAGCAGCCTGATCCCGCTCTTCGGCGATCGGGAGAGCGTGCTGCAATCCCTGGACTACCACCGGCCCGACATCGTGCATTTCTGCGACGACCTGCCGCATCCCGACGAGGAAGGGGGCGCCCTGGAGAAGATGATCACCCTGCAGCGCGCCGTGCGGCGGGCCTTTCCCGAAATCCGCATCATGCGCAGCATTCCGGTGGGCCTGCCGGGACAGGCGGCAAAGTGCCCCACGCTGGCGCTGGCGCGCATCTTCGCACCATACAGCGACCTGTTTCTCACCGACACGCGCATCACCGGAAAAGACGGTGCAGAACAGCCCGTGAGCGGATTCATCGGTATCACGGGGCGCACCTGCGACTGGCCGATGGCCCGCGAACTGGTGGCGCAGAGCGACATTCCGGTGATTCTGGCGGGGGGACTCGGCCCGGAAAACGTGTCCGGCGCCATCGCCGCCGTCAGACCGTGGGGGGTGGACAGCTGCACGGGTACCAATCTGCGCGATGCGTGCGGACGCCCGGTGCGGTTCCGCAAGGACCTGCGGAAGGTGGCACGGTTTGTGGCCGAATCCCGGCGGGCGTCACGGGAGCGGGAAGCGTCCGGCGCCGCTGGGCGATGATCGAAATACCTGCGGGCCGCCCGGCGGTCCGGCTGAACGGCAGTCAACCCGAGAGGAGGAAAGCGAAAACATGTATGAAAGCGGTGACCTGAGAAAGGGTCTGAAACTCGAGATCGACGGCGAACCCTGGGTAATCGTGCAGTTCGAATTCGTCAAGCCCGGCAAGGGGCAGGCGCTCTACAAGTGCCGTATGAAGAACATGCTCACCGGCGTGCAGGTCGACCGCACCTACCGTTCGGGTGAAAAGTTCAAAGAAGCCGACCTCATGGAACAGGAGATGGAGTACCTGTACAACGACGGCGGCAGTTACTGCTTCATGAACACCGAGACCTACGAGCAGGAATTTCTCAGCGAGGAGCAGGTGGGCGAGGCCCGGCACTTCCTCAAGGACAACACCGTCTGCACCGTGCTGATGTTCAAGGGGAAACCCATCGGCGTCACCCTGCCGTACTTCGTGGAACTCAAGATCGTCAAGGCCGACCCCTGGGTCAAGGGGGACACGGCCTCCGGCGATACCAAGCCGGCCACCCTGGAAACCGGCCACGTGCTGCAGGTGCCGCCTTTCGTGGAAGAGGGCGAGGTCATCCGCATCGACACGCGCACCGGACAGTACGTCGAGCGCGTCAAGTCATGAACTGGCGCGCGGTCTACGACCGCTACCCGGTCAACGGGCACCTCATCTGGCTGAACAACTGCGGCACCACCCCCGCGGGCACCCACATCGTGGATGCCATGACCCGTTTTCTGCAGGGCTACGCCCGACGCGGTACGCTGACACGCACCGCGCGTTACGACGACGTACGGCGGCGCATCAAGGCCATCCTGGCGCCGCTGCTCAACTGCCGCCCCGATGAACTGGGGCTGATCCACCACACCGCTGAGGGCATGAATTTCATCTCCCACGGGATGCGCCTGAAGGCCGGTGACGAGATCCTGCTGCTCGAAAACGAGTACCCCAGCAACGTGTACCCCTGGCGGCACTGGGCTCGGAAAGGGGTTGTTTTGAAGACCGTTCCCATGGCCGCGACACCGGCGGGCTTTGCGGAAAATTTCCGCAAGGCGGTCACGCCCGCCACCCGCGTGGCGGCCCTTTCCGCCGTCCACTGGTGCACCGGCATGCCCCTGCCGCTGGAGGACATCGGCGGTGTCTGCCGCCGCCGGGGCATCGACCTGGCGGTCGACGGCGCCCAGGGGGTCGGTATGCGCCCCATCGACGTGCGGTCCTGCCACATCGCGTTCATGGCCTTTCCCACCTGGAAGTGGCTGATGGGGCCGCTGGGAATGGGGGTTCTCTACGTCCGGCGGGACCGGCTGGAGGGGTTGCAGCCCGCCTTCGTGGGCACCGAGTCGGTGGTGGACGACGAGCGCTACCTTCCCTACCGCGACGAACTCAAGCCCACCACCGACCGCTTCACCATCTCCACCCCCAACTTCAACGACTGGGTCTACTTCCTGGCCGCCCTGGAGATGCTGAAAGAGATCGGGTTCAAAGCCGTCCGGCAGCGGCTGGGGGAGCTCAGTGAACACCTCTGCTCCGGCCTGCGGGAGGCCGGCTGCCGGGTGCTGTCCGATGATTTCGCCGCGGAGCGTACGGCCATCTGCGTGTTCGAAAGCCCCTCCGAAAACGCCTCCCGGACACTGGAGCGCTTTCAGGCGGCGGGCATCGTGGCCGCCGAACGCCTGGGACGCGTGCGCCTTTCACCCCACGTCTACAATTCCTTCGAACAGCTGGACCGCGTCGTCGCGGTGGTGCGGGAAGCCGCCGCCTGAGGGTTCATGGATTTTTTCTGCGGTCCTGTTGCGGTCTTGCCGATGGGGCTGCGGGACGGGACCGGCGGGGGCGCCTTTTCGGGGCCGGGACGCTTTCCGGCGGCGCGACTCCTGCAGGCGAGACGACGGGGCGCTCTCAGCGCAGCCGGCGCAAGAAGGCGGCCAGGCGCTCTGTGGCGCGGCGGATGCGGGCGCGCGAGGTGGCAAAGCTCAGGCGCAGATGCCCCGGCGCCCCGAAAGGCTCCCCGGGCACCACGGCCACGCCGGTCTGCTCAAGCAATACGCGGGCGAAGTGGTGGGCGTCCGGGATGTCGGTATCGCCCAGGCGTGCGGGCAGCCGGTCGCGGATGTCCGCCAGCAGGTAAAAGGTGGCCGGCGGAAGGGGGCAGGCGATGTCCATGTCCGCCAGGGCCGCGGCCATGAGATCGCGCCGCCGCCGGTAGGCCGCGCACATGCGGCCGACCTCCGGCGGCTCGTTTTCCAGGGCGAACGCCGCGGCCGCTTGGGAGAAGGTGCAGGCGCTGGTGGTGCGCTGGCTGGCCAGGGCGGCCATGGCCGCGATGACGCGCGGCGGGCCGGAGGCGTAACCGATGCGCCAGCCGGTCATGGCATAGGCCTTGGAGCAGCCGTTGACGACCACGGTGTGGTCACGCATGCGGGGATCCACCGCGGCGATGCTGTCGTGACGCCCGTCGAAGACGATTTTCTCGTAGATCTCGTCGGAGATGACGGCGATGCCGGCGGCGATGCAGACATCGGCGATGGCCCGCAGCTCTTCGGCGCTGTAAACCGCACCGGTGGGGTTGCAGGGGGAGTTGAGGATCAGCGCCCGGGTGCGCGGCGAGAGGACCCGCGACAGACCGTCGGCATCCAGCTTGAAGCCGTCTCCGGTGGCGGCCGCCACCGGCCGGGCACCGGCCAGGCGTACCATTTCGGGGTAGCTGACCCAGTAGGGCGTCGGCACGACGACCTCGTCCCCCGGTCCCGCCAGCACCTCCACCGCCAGGGCCACCGCCTGCTTGGCGCCGGCCGTGACCATGATGTTTTCGTCTTCACAGGCCAGGCCGTTGTCGCGGACCAGCTTGCGGCGTACCGCGCGGCGCATTTCCGGGAGGCCGCGCACCGGCGCGTAGCGCGTGCGGCCCTGGTCCAGGGCCTCGTGCGCGGCTTTCACGATGGACGCGGGAGTGTCGAAGTCCGGCTCCCCGGCGGCCAGGCTGATCACGTCGCGTCCCCGTCGCCGAAGGCGCTCGGCCAGGTCGCTGAAGGCCGCCGTGGGCGATGCGGAAACGCGGCCGGCCCGCGGCGAGAGGGGTGGCGCGGCCCCCGGCTCAGGCATTTTTCCGGTTCCGGCCGCAGAGGACTTCGCGGTCCAGGAAGGGAACCTTGCGCACCAGTTCCGCGATGTCCTCGTCGTCGTCCAGCCAACGCTTCAGGTTTTCCAGCATGACCGCGGCGTATGGGCTCTGGCGTCCGTCGGTAAGGAAGTAGTTGACCCACAGCCCATCCTTGACGAAGTCCACCAGCCCGGCCTCTTCAAGGATCTTCAGGTGCTTGGACACGCTGGGCTGGGAGATGTTCAGCGCTCCCTGCAATTCGCACACGCACATGGTCTTGTGCTGCAGCAGCTTCAGGATCTTGACCCGGTTGGGGTCGGCCAGCGCTTTCATGACCTTGATGAGGTTTTTCATGCATTCATTCCTGTTCAATGGCCTGGAAGGTGCGGATGAAACGGCGGTCGATGTAGTCCTTGATCCGGAAAGCCGGGCGCCCGCCGAACAGGAGCATCTTCTTTCGAAAGATGCCCGTGCCGTCGCCCAGGTTGAAAATCAGCAGGTAGTCGCCCCCGGGGTCGAAAGGTTGCAGCGGGCCGCCCTCCAGCAACGCCATCAAGTTGTGGTACAGGACGGGGTTTTCGCGTACGGCGTAGACGCCTACCTTGTCCAGGGGCTGCGGCTCAAAGTATATACAGTCCCCGCCGCCGAAGATCTCGGGGTGCTCCGGCGACTGCAGGAAACGGTTGACGCGCAATCCGCCGTCGGGCCCGGTGGGCAGACCCGAAGCGCTGAAGATGGGCGAGGGCCGCACCCCGGCGGCCAGGAAGACCAGGTCGCAGGGCCGGGTTTCCCCCGACTCGAGTACCACGCCGTCCGATCCGACCTGCCGTACATAGCCCTTTTCCAGCACCCGGATGCCCCGCCGCCTGAGGGAGCGGCGCACCATGCGGCCGATTCCGGCGGGGAAGCGCGACATGACACCGTGTCCGGCAAAAAGGGTGATCTCGGCGGGATGTCTGCCGCGCTCTTTGACCAGCCGCCAGACGTTTCCAGCGATTTCCACCGCAGATGGCCCCCCGCCCACTACCGCCACCCGGAACGGCCCCGCGGCGGACAGTTCCAGGATGCGCCGCTGGGCGTCCAGCAGCTTTTCGATGGGTTTGACGGTGAACACCTCCCCGCTGTCGGGGGACAGCACGTCGCGGGGCACGAAACTGCCGGCGTTAAAGGAGATGACGTCGTAGGGCAGGGGTTTGCCGGACGCCAAGTGCATGATGCGTTTCTCGGCATCCACCCGTACGCCCTTGTCCAGGATGAAGGTGCCGCCCTGCCTTTCCACCACGCGGCGCGTGGCGAAACGGATCTCTTCGGGGGCGTAGGTGCCGCCCAGCATCCCCGGCCCCATGCCCGAGTAGTAGTGATGTTCCGAGGGGCCCACCACCGTCACGCGGAAACCCTTTTCCACGAAACGCCGCAGGTTGGCCAGGGTCACCATGTGGGCGTGGCCGCCGCCGATGAGAACCAGGTGTTTGTCCACGGGTCATCCGTCCTTTACAGCTGTGCCATGAGTTTGCCCAGCTGGGTCATGTGCGCCCGTTCCTCCTCGGCGATGCGCCGCAGGACTTCCCGGCTTTCGTCGTTTTGGCTGCGGGCCGAGGCGCGCTCGTAGAGATCGAATGCCTGGGCTTCGATGGACATGGCCAGCGACACCACGTCGGCCGGCGACTCCAGGTCCGGGTCGAACATGCCGATGTACTCCTCGGTGGTCAGACCGCCCTCCATGGCCGGCGCCGCCTTGCGCGGCCCGAAGGTCTCCACGCTCCATTTCTCGCCGGAAAGCGCGTTGTACTCCTTGAGGATGCGCTGCTGATGGAGGATCTCGATGTCCGAGAGTTTGCGGAAAAGATCCCTGACGGTTCGGCTGCCAACCCGTTCGATCATCGACAGGTAGAATTCCCGCAGACCCTCTTCCAGCGAAAAGGCCGTCACCAGCGTGTCCAGCGGGCTTTCGTTCCCGGTGAACAGCTCGAGTCCCTGTTCCACGTCCCCGACGGCCACGGGCTCATTCCACTTGCGAATTCCCCCGGACATGTTGATCACATGCTCAAACCCCCTGCCGGCCAGCATCTGCGCAGCAACCCGGCTGCGCCCCCCCACCCGTCAGTACACGATGGTGGGCTTGGCGGGGTCGATCTCATCGAGGCGTTCGGACAGTTCGGGCAGCGGCAGCAGTTTGGCGCCGGGAAGGTGTTCTTCCCGGTATTCCTCGGGTTGGCGCACGTCGAGGATGGTGACATCATCTGCGGCGTGCTGCTGCATGAACTCGCGGACCTGCCGGGAGTTCATGGACTTTACGGGCGTCAGGAACTGCTTCCAACGCATGGATTCCTCCTGTTGCGGAATGAGGGTGGTCGCGTGCGGTGCGTTGCAGGGATCGCGCAGGCCCCAACCTGCACTATGCCAAAAGCACGGCAGCGCGTCAAGCGGGGAAGGGCGGCGGCGCAGCACGATGGCAGACCGCCTGATTTGCCGGGGCCGACGGGGTCGGGGCTCAAGTGCTGACGGGGAAGGGCCGAAAATAGAGGGAGAACCGGCTGCCGCTGTTGCAGGCGTTTCCCCTGCATCCCCGGCACGCCGATCGAAAGAACAGGATTCCTGCGACCATGAACAACCACAAGCGCATCGCCGTGTTGATGACCCTGTGCCTGGCTGTGGCCGCCATCGGCACGGCAGGCTTCATGACCGTGGAGCATTACTCGCTGCCCGAAGCGCTGTACATGACCGTCATCACGCTCTCGACTGTGGGCTTCAGCGAGGTCCGGCCGCTGTCGGGTGCCGGCCGCCTCTTCACGGCCGCTTTCATCGTGGTGGGCTTCGTCAGCCTGGCGCTGGCTTCCCACGCGCTGGTAGAGTCGCTGCTCACCCGGGTATGGAGTGGAAAATCGGAGATCCGTAAAATGAAGCGTAAGATTGCACACCTGAAGGGACATCACATCATCTGCGGCTATGGCCGGGTGGGCGCTGCCGCCGCCGAACGGCTGGCGTCGGCCGGCACGAGCTTCATGGTGATCGAAAGCAGTCCCGAAAAAATCGACCTGGTGCAGGAGAGGGGTTTCCTGTACATCCAGAACGACGCCACCCGCGAGAGCGTCCTGATGGAGGCCGGCATCAAGGCGGCGCGGGGGTTGCTGGCCTTGCTGGACTCGGATCCCGAGAACCTCTTCCTGGCCCTGACGGCACGCGAGATGAACCCGACCCTGCACATCGTGGCGCGCGCCGACGAGAGCACGGCCGAAAAGAAGATCATCCGGGCCGGCGCTGACACCGTTGTGTCCCCCTTCGCCGTGACGGGCAGACAGATCGCGGAGGATCTGCTGCAGGCTACCGGCCAGATCGAGACAACGGACACATGCCGGATCGCCATGGACGCAGAACCGGTGTGGACAGCCGTCGATGAGTCATCCGGGCTCGTCGGCAGGACCATCGCCGCCGCCGCCGAACACCTGGAGGCGAGGGTCATCGGGCTGCGGCGCGGCGAAGACGACGTGATCTACCCGGAAACGCAAATGCGGCTGCGTGACGGAGACCGCCTGCTGGTCCTGGGTGGCTTGGAAGGGGCGCAAGAACACGCGTCGGCTCCGCAGCCGGCGGTCCGCAAGGTGGTGATCGTGGACGACAACCCCGTTATTCTAAGGCTCTACACGCGGTTGTTTCAGAAAGCGGGTTTTCTGCCGTTGACGGCGGCCAGCGGGCGGGAAGGGGTCGAACGCATCGTCGCGCATGCGCCTTGTGTGGCGGTGGTCGATTACGAACTGCCGGAGCTCTCCGGCATCGAGTTGTGTCGGCAGGTGCGCGCGCATGATCGCTGCCGCGGAACCCGGCTGGTGCTCTTCACGGGCAGCAGCCGCGCGGACACCCGCGAAAGCGCGCTGGCGGCCGGTGCCGATGAAGTGGTGGTCAAGAGCGCCGACGCCGGTGAAATCATCAAGACCGTGGAGCGCGTTCTGTCCGGGGGCGGCGCCGACGGTCCGGTGAAGACCGAAAAGGGCGCCGTGGCCTGAAATTCTCAGGGGTGATCCCCGATCCCCGCCGCCCGGGTTCTGACCAGGCGCACCAGCAGGATGAACATGCCGCACGCCACCACGATCCCCGCATCCTGAAACCCTTGGAATATAATCGAATTGATCACGTCCGACCAGCCCACCACGCCGTTGCTCCAGTGGGTCTCCAGGGGCCACAGGAAGGAAACCGGCGACGGGGTGAACAGAAAGTCGGCCACCACGTGCGAGATCACGATGGCGAAGGCGCTGACAAACGAAATCCGGGGAATGCGCGACCACAGTTTCCAGGCATGAGAAGCCACAACGGCGGCCAAAGCCGCGAATACCAGGCTGTGGGTCGGTCCGCGGTGAAAGGCGTCCCCGTTTCCGGTCAGCAGCAGCCCGAAAAGCACGTCGATGTCGGGCAGGTTGGAAAGCACGGTGATGAAGGCCAGTGTCTTCATCCGACGCCACCCCCCGGAGCGGGGATCGCTGACTTCGAAGCTGGCCAGTCCGATGGCGGTATGTCCCAAGGGCAGCGGCATAGGGAAATCTCCCAATGAAATCCGTTCGTATATGTTCAGGTGGATGACGTTCGTAAAGTCGGCCGGTGCTGCCCGGCAAGGATGGGGCCCGCGGTTCGGCCGGAATTACTGCAAGTTTATGCAGAATGTGTGCCACCTGAACGATGAAATCGAAAAAATTGAAATAACAGTCAGTTGAAAAATATCTGGCCGACAGCCGCGGCACCGAATTGGGAGAAAAGTTTCTCAAAAGATGAAAAATAATTCCAATCCACTCCACAAATGTCGTGAATTCTGCTAAAATGGGACTGGTCTGAAAAACCGGAGGAAGGCAAACCGCGGCGGCACCTTTTCGCCGGGGCGCCCGTTGTCGCACCCGGCGTATTCACGGAGAGCAGGTATGCAGATCGAAAGCCTCAAGCCGGCGGTGTCCAAGCACTGGCACCTCGTGATCGGTGGGCTCATGTGGAGCGCCGTAGGGGTCATGCTCTGCCGCCTGGCGCTGCACTGGCTGTCGGGCATCGGAGGGCGCCACGCGCTGTGGCTCGGCCTGCTGGGGGCGGTGGCCGCCGTGACGGTCTACCGCTTCGGGTTCGTGAAGATTGCGCGCCGCAACATTGCCCGCGTGTGCGCTTTCTCGGAGAAGCGTTGTCTTTTCGCTTTCCAGGCCTGGAAGAGTTACCTGATCATCGTGGTGATGATCGCACTGGGCATCTTTTTGCGCCACTCCGCCATGCCCCGCTTCGCCCTGGCCCTGATCTACGAAACCATCGGCGGGGCGCTGTTTCTCTCCAGCCTGCACTACTACGGCGGGTGCTGGAAGGTGACCCACGGCGCGGAGGGGTGACGGGCGGACGCAAAGGAGCGTGTAATGACCGAACTGCGGCAGACACCGTACATCTGCCACGTTTTCGTGTGCACCAACGACCGCGGCGGCGTGCGCAAGTCCTGTGCCGACGTCGACAGACCTTCCATCCGGGCGACCCTTAAAAAGAAGATCGCCCAACGCGGCGGGAAACCCCGGGTGCGCCTGTCCCGGTCCGGCTGCCTGGGCCTGTGCGCCCGAGGGGCCAACGTGGTGATCTACCCGCAGCGGATCCGATTCCCGGACGTCACCGGCGGGAACATCCCGGTCACTGTGCAAAAAATCGAAGAAATCCTCGAATCCAGCGGCGGGTGAAGAGCCCTTCCAACGACATGCTGGCGCCCGGCGAAGGACCGATCTCATCCCTGGCGCTGGTTTTCGCCCACCTGGGCGGCGAAAGCCGGAACGGCAACCGCATCTACAGCATCGCGGCCGCCGTTCTCGAACCGGGCAAGCCCCCCCGACGGTTTGCCACGCACGTTCGTTTCGGCGCCTTCGGTGCCCGCGAGCGCCACCGGTCCGGACTTTCGCGCCGGGAACTGGCCCGGGCGCCCGATCCGGCCGAAGCCCGGGAGGCCACGGCTGAATTCCTGAACGGGCAGCCGTTCGTGCTGACCTTCTCGCCCCGCCGGCAGCAGCGCGAATTGACGGCCTTCTGCCGGGTACCGCGTTGCGTGGACCTGGGCTTTGCCGCCGAGTTCTTCCTGCCGCAGCTCGACGCCCATACCCCCAAGCGTCTGTGGGAACACCTCATGGGCAAACCGCGCCGCCGGGTCAGCTTCTCCGCCGCCGAAATGGTGGACCTGGGCATCGCCCTGCTGCGGCACATCGCGGGCCGGTGCCTGTCGGACCGGCAGTGCCGCAGCGCTCCGGTCCTGCGCTACTTCCTGGAAAGGAGCCGCACGCTCTTCGGCGACGTTTTCGTCCACGCCGCGCGGCGCTACCGGGCGTATTTCGGCGGCCTGTTCGACCCCTGCACGCTGCCCGACACCGGCAACTGGCAGGCGTTTCTCCCCCTGGCCGAATTCGCTTCGCGCTCCAGGAAGCCGCCCGCCGAGTGCCGGGCGGTGCCCGTCGAGACGGTCGAAGAGCGCTTCCGGTCTCTGGCGGAGGCCGAGGCCGGTTTCCAGTTTCGGCCCTCCCAGGCTGAGTTCGCGGCCGCCGTGGCCACGGCCCTCAACGAAGGACAGATCCTGTGCCTGGAGGCCGGTACGGGGACCGGCAAGACCCAGGGCTACTTGATCCCTTCGCTGGAGTTTCTGCGCCGCAATCCCGACACGCGGATCGTCATCTCCACCTACACCAAGAGCCTCCAGGAACAGATCTTCCAGCGCGAAATCACCTTCAGCCGCGAGAAGTTCCGCATTTACGCTGACATCCCTTACGCCCTGCTCAAGGGCAAGTCCAGCTACGTGTGCGCCGAAAAGCTGGACTACACCTACGAGGAGAGCGGCGACGGCCGGCAGCTGCTGGTGTGGCTCTACCTGCTCAACACCGTGCTGCACTTTCCCGAAACCGACCTGGACGCTGTCGGCGCGCGCATCCGGGAGGTACTCGACGAAAGCGGGCAGCTGTCCCAGACGGTGGCGCTGGTGTCGGCGCGCACGGGCTGCACCGTCAAGCACCGTCGCTGCCCCGCACAGGTGGCCACCGCCCGGGCCCAGAACGCCCGCCTGGTGATCACCAATCATCACAAGCTGGCGCTGATGGACCAGGACACCATGCTCAACGGCCTGTATCCCTACTGCATCATCGACGAGGCCAACCACTTCGAATCCGCCGTGCGCGGTGCCTTCCGCACCGAGGCCGACTCGGGCCAGGCCGTGCGCGCCGCAAACTACCTGGAACGATCCCTTTACCGTTTTCAGCGACACGCGGCCGGGGAGGCGGCCGCGGCCGTCGAAACGGCCCTGCAGGGACTGGCGGACGTGCGCGACGGCATCGCCGAACTGCGCGACGCCCTGACGGCAGTCATGCGCGGCGCGCGGCGCATGGAGGAGGTGGCGGTACCGGCCGAACACCCCCGCTACCGCGAGGGGCGGCTGAAACGGCACACCACCTGCATCGCGTCGGCCGCCGGCAGCGTGAGCGACGCCGTGGAGGAACTGCTCACCGAGGAGCGTCGCCGGCAGCTTAGAATCGTCTACCGCACGGCCGGCAAGATCCGTTCGGAACTGCGCCTGCTGACCGAGTACGGCGAAAACATGGCGCTCATCGGGCGGCGCGCCGATCTGCAGGGCAGCGTGCTGACCTGCTATCTGCGACGCCGGCACTTCATCCTCGGCGCCGCGCCGGTGGAGGTGGGCGACATTATCGGCGAAAACATTCACCGCCTTCGACGCGCCATCGTCTACACCGCCGCCACCCTGCGCTACAAGGAGCGTTTCGACGCCTTTGCCGAGATCGTAGGGATCGACCGGGAGGCGGACCGGGAAGCGGATGACGGAACGTCGCACCCGGTGGTCTTCAAAACCATCGCCTCACCCTTCGACGACCGCCACCGGCGGATCGTGGTGCCCGACGGCGCCCTGAACGGCAAGTACGGCAACAAGGCGGCCTGGCTCGAGTGGGTGGTCGACATCCTCCCGAGGCTGATCCGCGAGAACCAGGGGCGCACCCTGGTGCTGTTTTCCAGTTACAGCGACCTGCAGCACGTGGCCGGGCGCATCGAGCGCCGCGTGCTGGCCGACGGTTTCCCCCTGCTGATCCAGCGACCAGGCATGCCCACGGTGGGCCTGTGCGAAGCGTTCCGCTCGGTGCACCAAAGCGTCCTGCTGGGCGTGGACACCTTCTGGTACGGCGTGGACTTCAAAGGCGACACCCTGACGCAGGTCATCATCACGCGCATCCCGTATCCCTCCCCCCGCGACCCGGTGCAGCAGGCCCGCCGGGCGCTGCTGACGCCCGAACGCTACTGGCGGCGCTACCACTACGACAAGCAGATCAAGCTGCAGCAGGGTATCGGCCGCCTGATCCGCAGCGACCGCGACCGCGGCCGGGTGGTCATCCTGGACGCCCGCTACCGCCCAGACTGAAACTTTGTCCCGGCTTCCCGGGCAGTCGAAGGCAATCGTTACAGGTGGAATACATGCCTGTCCGGCCCTCCTCCACGGGGGGACCCGGATCCGAAAGGAGGCACCCATCCGAGATGCCGGCGGCGACCTGCAAGAGCCCCGGGTCGACCCCAGTTGCCACTGGCATACCAACGGGCAATGTGCTAAAGGGTGGGAAGCGTCACGGCGGATTTTTCTCGGGCCGGCAGCGCCGGAATACCGCGGAAAATCAGCGAGATCCGATTCATCCCACACAAGCGGAGAGTGTCATGAATGAAGCCACCTACGAGTATCGCGGACTGAAAAAGGAAATCGCGCCGGCCGAGGGGCGGCTGGGCGTCTTGCTGCCGGGCATGGGCGCCGTCAGTTCCACCCTCATCGCCGGTGTTCTGCTGGTCAATGCCGGAAGATCCAAGCCTTTCGGTTCGGTGACCCAGATGTCGCGTATCCGGCTGGGGAAGAGGGACGCCCCCCGCTACCCGCTGATCCGCGAGTTCGTGCCCCTGGCGAACCTCGAGGACCTGGTTTTCGGCGGCTGGGACATCTACGAAGACAACTGCTACCAGGCGGCGCTGACCAGCGGGGTCATTCCCGAGACGGAGCTGGCCGCCGTGCAATCGGAACTGGAGGCCATCCAGCCGTGGCCGGCCGTTTTCGACCACGCCTTCGTCAAGAAGCTCGACGGGCCGAATGTCAAGAAGGCGGACAACAAGATGGCACTGGCCGAGATGGTGATGCGCGACATCGAGAATTTTCGCGAAAAGCACGGGCTGCAGCGCCTGGTGATGTGCTGGTGCGGGTCCACCGAGAGCTACCAGGAGGTCATGGACCACGAGGCCTTCCAGACCATCGAGGGGCTGGAGGCCGCGCTGCGGGAAAACCTCTCCATCATACCGCCCTCCATGGTCTACGCCTACGCCGCCATCCGCATGGGCGTGCCCTACGCCAACGGGTCGCCCAACCTGTCGGCGGATATCCCGGCGCTGACTGAACTGGCCGCCCGCAACAACGTGCCCATCGCCGGCAAGGATTTCAAGACCGGCCAGACACTCATCAAGACCATCATCGCGCCGGGGCTCAAGGCGCGCATGCTGGGACTGGACGGCTGGTTTTCGAGCAACATCCTGGGAAACCGCGACGGCGAGGTGCTCGACGATCCCGATTCCTTCCGTTCCAAGGAGGTCACCAAGGGGTCCGTGCTGACCAGCATCCTGCAGGACGACCTCTACCCGGACCTCTACGGCGACTACTACCACAAGATCCGCATCGAGTACTACCCGCCCCGGGGGGACGCCAAGGAGGGCTGGGACAACATCGACATCCGCGGCTGGCTGGGACAGCCCATGCAGCTCAAGATCAACTTCCTGTGCCGCGACTCCATCCTGGCGGCGCCCGTGGCGCTGGACATCGTGCTTTTCCTCGATCTGGCCGCCCGTGCCGGCATGGGCGGCATCCAGGAGTGGCTCTCGTTCTACTTCAAGGCCCCCATGTGCCGCCCGGACCTGTCGCCCGTCAACGACCTCTTCGCCCAGGACAAGAAACTGCGCAACACGCTGCGCATCATCCGCGGCGAGGAGGTCATCGATCACTCCGGGCTGGACTACTACGAGTCGGCGTGATCCGCCGACGGGCGGTGGCAGATCGCCGCAAAAGAAACCCCGCAGTGGGCGGATGGGCACGCCCGGCGGGGTTTCTGCACGCTGCGCGGAAGGATTTCGGTTCTTTCGGAACGACGCCGGCGGCCGTCAGCCTTTCAGCGCCGCGATGATGGCGCGCAGGAAGGCGGGCAGGTCGTCGGGGGTGCGGCTGGTGATCAGGTTGCCGTCCACCACGACCTCCTCGTCCACCCATTCGGCCCCGGCGTTGACCACGTCGTCCCGGATAGCAAAAAACGAGGTCATCCTTTTGCCCCTGAGCACGTCGGCCGAGGCCAGCATCCAGCCGGCGTGGCAGATGGCGGCCACCACCTTGCCGGCATCGAACATCTCGCGCACCAGTTTGACCATGGCCGGGTGGCGGCGCATCATGTCCGGGGCGTAGCCGCCGGGAATGACGACGCCGTCGTAGTCCGCGGCCGGGACCTTGCCGGCTTCGGTATCCGGCTTGACCGTGGTGCCGTCCTTGCCGTTGTAGATCATGGCGCTGCCCGATCCCACCACCGTGACCCGGGCCCCGGCTTCCTGCAGCCGGTAGTAGGGGTACCAGAACTCGTGAATGTTGAACATCTCTTCGACCAGTATGAGCACTTTTTTGCCTTGCAATTCCATGACGGGCTCCTCTTTCAGTGTTTGTCCAGCATCTTCTGCCGGTAGTCCTCGCGTGCCGCCCGCTGCTCCAGGGCACGCAGGCGGCGTTCGATATCCGTGAGCTTGGCTGTGATCAGGTCCAAGCTCTTGACCACGGGATCGCCGGCCGCCGTGCCGGCGGCCTTGAGGGCCTTGACCTCGCGGCGAAGTTCGACCAGGGGATCTTCGGTGGCGGTGCCGGTCACCCGGCGTACCGAAGCGGCGTGGGCGCCGGCGGGCGAGAGGAGGTCCCGCGGACCCGCGGCCGGCCGCCCCCTGACTTTCCCCAGAATGTGAAAGCCGGTGAAAACGGCCATAACGATGACAATCAGTATAAGCACGGGACGGGTCATGGGCAACCTCCTTGCGTTGGCAATGGGCGACGCGCCGGATCGTGCGGGCCGTCAGGACAGCTCGGCTTCGGCCCAGCGGGCCAGTTTCTCACGAAATATCTTCGAGTTGTGGCGGATGTCAACCGGAAAGTCGGGGTGGAAAAGCACCACCTGGATGGGCGCTGTCAGGGGGTGTTCGGCGGCCAGGGCCAGCAGTTCGTCGCGCAGTTCGTTTCTGTCCACCGTCTCCCCGGTGCGGGCGATCTCGATGCAGATCACGGGTTTCTGGCGGCCGCGGGGGCCCACGCCCACCAGAGCGCTGCGAAACACCGCGGGGTGGGCGTTGAAGATCGACTCGCAGGGAATCGTGTAGAGCGTCTCCGAGGCCGTGACGACCCGGTGGGACTTGCGCCCGCAGAACCAGATGCGGCCCTTCTTGTCCTGCCAGCCCAGGTCTCCCATGCGGTGCCAGAAGCCGTCGTCGTCGGCGATCTTGGCCAGTGCGTCGGCCTTGGCGTTGCGGAAGTAGTGGCGGGTGACCAGGTCCCCGCGCACGGCGATCTCGCCGATCTCGCCGGAAGGCAGGGCCAGCGACTCCGACCAGTGCTCGATGGGCGTGTCTGTGACCGTGATGATGCGCACCTCGAGGCCTTCCAGGGGCCGGCCGACGCACATGCCGTAGCCCTGCTCGCTCAGGCGGCGGGTTTCGCCCAGGATCTCGTCGCTGCCGATGGAGGTCACCGGAACGGCCTCGGTGGCGCCGTAGGGCGTGTGAATCTGGGCGCCCCCGGTCAGCATGGCGGCGAAGCGCGCGATGTTGTCCGGGTACACCGGCGCCCCGGCCGAGACCACCCGTTTGAGGGGCGGCAGGCGGATACCCTGCTGCCGGCCGTAGCGTCCCACGCGGTCGAGCAGGGCGGGGGAGGCGAACATGTTGGTGACCCCCTGGTTTTCGACGGCCTCGATGATCTTGCGGGCGTCGACCTGCGCGGGGCGCGTGAAGTCCATGTCCGGAATCACGGCGGTCATGCCCAGGGCCGGATCGAAGAGGGCGAACAGCGGGAATGTCGGCAGGTCGATCTCCCCGGGCTGGATGTCGAAGGCCCGGCGGATCTCCTCGATCTGGGCGCGGAAATTGCCGTGGGTGTAGATCACCCCCTTGGCGGGCCCCGTACTGCCGGTGGTGAAGAGGATGGCGGCCGTGTCCCCGGCGCGCGTCTCGGCCATGGGAAACGGCTCGTCCGACGGGCGAAAGAGCGCGTCCAGGGTGTGACCGCCCCAGAACCACCGCCGGCCGACCGTGATCCAGGTGGAGATGCCGACGAAGAATTTCGGGTAGCGCTTGCGCAGCAGATGGGCCTTGGGAATCCCGATGAAGGCGCCGGCGCGGCTGGACTGCAGGCAGCTCAGCATTCGCTTGACCCCCATACCCGGGTCGACCACCACCGGCACGGCGCCGGCCTTGAAGAGGGCGAACGTCAGGATGAAAAAATCGGCCCCCGGCGTCACCATCAGGATGGTGCGCTTGCCGGGCGTGATGCCGACGGCCCTGAGTCCGCGGGCCAGGTCGTCGGACTCGCGGTCCAGCTGCGCAAAGGTCAGCTGTCCGTAGATCACGCGACCCAGGGAATCGCGGCCGCAGGGGGTGACCACGGCGCGGGTGTAGGGCTGTTCGGCGGCACGCCGCCGCAGCAGCTGGGCGATGTTGAAAAGATCCGTCATGAGAACCTGCCGTATGGTGATTCGGAAGTCTGAAGAAAGAAGGTCATTCAGATCCGCTGGTTAAAAGAAAATCACGGATGTGCGCGGTTACCCGGTCGCCGGCGTCTTCCATCAGGTAGTGGCCCGCGTCCCAGAAGCGCTGCACCGCGGCCTGCGGCAGGCGGCGGTGCCACTCGGCCAGGTAGTGGCGGTCGAAAACGAAATCGCGCATTCCCCAGCAGATCAGGGCCGGCAGGGCGGCGAAACGCGACACCCGCCGGTCCACGCCGCGGACCAGTTCGTAACCGGCGTCTCCGGGTGCCAGCGGGATGTCGCGCACGAACCACAGCGTCGCCAGCCGGTGGCGGGGACGGCCGTAGGGCGCCAGCAGGCCTTTGCGTACATCGGGCGCCAGGCGCCTGGTCGGCGCCATGTAGATCGCCGGCCAGGCGAACAGGTTCAATCCCAGCACCAGGCCGGCGGCCAGCGGGCCGCCGCGGCGGATGACCTGCAGGCGCAGGGGCAGACGCCTGCCGGCGGGCGGCAGGAAGGCCGCCGTGTTGGTGACCACCAGCCCGGCGACTCGTTCGGGGTGTTCGACGGCCCAGGCCATGCCGATCATGCCCCCCCAGTCGTGCAGCACCAGGAAGACTTTCTCGTCGATGTCCAAATGCGCCATGAGCGCCGCAAAATCGTCCACCCGGCGCCGCAGGCGGAAAGGGTAGCGGCTGGCCGTGGGTTTGTCCGACAGGCCGCAGCCGATGTGGTCCGGAACGATGGTGCGGAAGCGGTCCCGCAGGCGCAGCACCAGCTTGCGGTAGTAAAAGGACCAAGTCGGGTTGCCGTGCAGCATGACCACCGGCGGCCCCTGGCCTTCGTCGAGGTAGTGCATCCGCCACCCGTTGACCTCGGCAAAGTGGGACTCGAAGGGGTACAGGTGCCGGAAAGGCGCCGTGTCGATGCCGTTGATCATGCTCATGCCGTCGCCGTTCGGCCCCACTCGATGCCCAGCATGAGGCAGTTGAGACCGCTGCCGATGCCCAGGAAGGCCACCCGGTCGCCGGGCGCCAGGAAACCGCGCTCGTGGGCGATGGCGGCCGTGACGGGCAGTGAGACCGTGCCGATGTTTCCCAGGAACGTGAAGGTGGAGAAGTCCCGGGTGGCCGGGATGCCCAGTTCCTGCAGGATGGTGCGCTGGTGGGTGGCGCCCACCTGGTGGCAGATGACCTTGTCGGGGCCCGCGTTCCATCCCAGTTCGCGGGTGAAGGCCGTGTAGGTTTTCCTGCCCAGGGCCACGCCGTGGGTCAGCACGGCCACCGAATCGGTTTCCATGACCTGCTCGCCGGGCTCCGAGAGCGGTGGTCCCGAACCCCAGCGGCACAGGCCGTAGCGCGCCGGGTCGCTGCGCACCACGCCGCCGGCCAGTCGGTGGCCGCGGCCGGCGTCGCCGCCCGCCAGGACGACGGCCACGGCCCCGGAGCCGCCCGTCAAGGTGGCGATGGTCTTCTTGAAAAGTTCCATGTCCGGGTTTTCCACCAGGCGGCGCACCGAAACATCGATGATGTCGCGCGAAGACTCGCAGGAGACCACCAGCCCGGCGCGGATGTGGCCCAGCTCGATGGCCGCCGCCACCTGCAGCATGCCGTTGAGCACCCCCAGGCAGGCGTTGGACAGGTCGAAGATCTGGTTGTCGGCCGGCAGCCCCAGGCGGTGGGCGACCTCGCAGGCCGTGGCCGGTTCGCGCCAGTCGCGGCAGACGCCGCCGTAGACCAGCATGCCGATGTCTCCGGGCGCCACCGACGATGCCGCCAAGGCCTTGCGCCCGGCGCGGACGGCGCCTTCGGTCATGGTGAAGCCGGGATCCCACAGGCGGCGTTCCTGCACCCCGGTGAGGGCCTCCAACTGGCCCTTCTGGAAGTGCAGCTTGCGGTAGAGGGGCTCCAGCCGCTCCTCCAGGTCCTCGCTCAGCAGAACGTTGGGCGGCAGTTCGTAGCCGAAGCTGTCGATGTGGACATGGTCAAATCGCATAACGTTTCAATCGGTATCCGGTGATGGTGGAAGCAGGGCGATGCCAAAGTCCCGCATTTCGTAAATGTAGAGGCCGTCGACTTTCAGAAACCCGGTGGCCAGCATCATGGGAAATGGGTTTTGCACCGCGCGCGTAATGACGGCCTCCACCGTCACGCTGCGGGCCTCCGGTGTCACCTGGCCGCGGTAGATCCACTCATGCTTGCGACCGGTGACCAACGAAAACCGGCCCCTTGCGGCTTGTTGCGGCCAACGCTGCAGGGCGGCACATTTCACCAGCAGCAGGAAAGCCTCGATGCCCAGGGAACCCGGCCACACCGGGTCCTGGTGGAAATGGGCCTTGAAAAACCACTCGTCGGGGTCGACCGTTTTCACCCCGCGGATGAAACCCAGTCCGTGGGGACCGCCGTTGGGAATGAAACAGTCGATGCGGTCGAGCATGCGCAGCGCCCGGGAGGGCAGTCGCGCGCCGCCCGGGGGGGGCTGCCGGGAGGCGGCGTCGGCCGGTGTGAAAGGCGGATCGTCCGGCAGGTCGGGGACCGGCGCGCGGCGGCAGGCTTCTCGATCCGGCTGCCACGCGCGCCCCGGGGCGTCGGCGATTCCCTTCTGGCGCGACAGCGCCTCGGGCGTGAAGAAGCCGAAGTAGGTCGTTCCGCCGTACAACGGGTCGTCTCCCAGGAACACCTCGAAATCGAAGTGCTCGATGATCATGGCGGCGGCTTCGGAAACATGGGTCAGGCGTGCGCGCATGCGCAGCAGGCCGTCGCCGGCCGGCACGTCGCGATGAATGACGGCCGTGCCGCCCAGGTTGCGGAACTGCAGCTTGTGCCGGCTGCGCAGTGCCGATCCCAGGTAGGCCGCCAGCCAGCCGCAGGGCTGCAGGGCGCATTCCAGCAGCACGCTGTAGGGCATCACGCCGGTGCGTTCGGCGGTGAAATACCAGTTGTCGGCCGAAAGGTCGTGACAAGCCTCGATCCATCCCCCGGGGGCCAGTTCCATGGGCGGGGGTTCGGCCGAGGTGACGCGGTCGACGAACAGAAAAGGCGGTGACGGCAGCCGCGCCAGGAAGCGCCCTTCGTCGAACACCCGGTAAGCCTCGCCGAAACAGCGCGAGGGCTTTCCGAAGGCATAGGCTTCGATCTGTCCGCGGTCGCAGACGAGCGACGGTGCCGGCGCCTGCCAGCCCGCTTCGATGTCGGCGCGGCCGACCCCGGTCATGCGGATGGACATGTCCTCGAAGCGCACGATGCAGCGTCCGTCGGCGTACATGTGGGCGTCGGCCACGGCGAAAGGCTCCGGGTCCCAGCCTAGTTCCTTGATTTCCACCTCGTAGAGCACCTTGCGGGTGTCGGGGGTCACCGGCCCGCGGCACTTCAGCCGGCTGCGGATGCCGATCACCGGCTCGTAACAGGCCTCCGGGTTGTCGCTGATCCAGCCCATACGCTGCAGCAGGACGCGCAGCGTGTGCGCGCAGCACTCGTACATCAGGGTGCCGGGCATGACGCGGTCGTCGACGAAGTGGCAGGTCAGGAACCAGTCGTCGGGGTGGATGTCGGCCTCGGCGCGGATCAGGCCCAGGCCGTAGCGACCGCCGGCGGGCGTCATCTCCGGCACCCGGTCGATGAGCTTCATGCGGCCCCCCGGCAGGTGCAGGCCGGGCGCGAGGCGGCGGCCGGCGAAAGCGCCGCCGAAGGCGGCTTCCAGGTCGCCGCGGCGCAGGGCCTCCAACTGGTCGTCGCTGCATGCCTCGGTGTGTGTGAAAGGTGCCGGCGTGTGCCGCCCGGGCGGGCGGCGGCCGGGCCGGGGGCGCTTTTCCTCCGCGGTGAGCACGATGCCGCCCGAAGCCTCGATTTCGGCGGCCGTGAAAAACCCGGCACAGCCGTTTCGCATGGTGATCAGGGGACGGCCGCCGATGGTACCGTCGAAGCGGAAGAAGAACAGCCAGGTGTCGCCCTGTTTGACGAAACGGTCGATGTGGATCTCGTAGCGGATGGTCTCGCCGGGCCGCGGCAGGCCGCGGTGAAAGGTGACCTCGGCGTCCAGCAGGCGGTAGGCGCGCTCGCCGCGTACGGCCAGGTCGATGCCCAGGTAGGCGCACAGGAAGAGGTCGGCCTGCCCGGCCTCCACCGAGATGCACACCGGTGCGCGTCCGCCGTCCAGGTACCAGGCGCCCGGAAGCACGTCGTGTTCGGTGACCACCCGGCCCGCAGCGAGCGAACCCTTTTCGCCCTCCACTTCGAGGATGCGGTCCACCAGCATGAGGGGTTCATCGGGCAGGCGCACCCGCACGCGGTACCCGTCCACCCGGGCGAACTCGGGTCCCAGCACGCGCGCCACGCTGCCCACGGCGAACTCCATGCACATCTCGCGGGTAAAGGCCGGAGCCGGCCGGGATGTTTCCGGGGCTTCGCCGGAAGATCCTTCCCGCAGCAGACGCCGGTAAAGCCGCGCCTCCAGGGCCAGGTTTTCGCTGTAGATGCGGAGGTTTTCGCGGGAAAGGTCCAGAAAACGCCGGTGGGCCTCGGCCGTGGCGCGGCTGGCTTCCACCAGGTCCTCCACCAGGGGGTCTGCGGCGGCGGGGGGCGGCTCCTGGGCGGCCGGGGCGTCGCCGGCTGCCTGCGGCGGGACCGGGGGCTGCGGATCGGTCGCGGGGACGCGCTTTTCAAGGGGCGCGCGCAGTTCGTCGGAAACCGTGATGCGCCGCCCCACGCGCACCGTTACGCCGGGCGCCGCCGTCTCGGTCTCTTCAGCCCCGCGGCCGTTAAGCGCCTCGACGCGGACCGGAAGGCGCCAGGCCGCCAGCTGCGCCGCCAGGTGAAGCACACACTCGGATTCGTCGCGGCCGGCGGTGCTGGCCGAGGCCGCCAGGTGCGGCCGGTCTGCCAGGATGGCGTCGATCATGCGCGTGCAGGAGTTCTGGGGCCCCATCTCCAGGAAAAACCGCACCCCGTCGTCGTAGGCCCGGCGGACCAGGCGGGGGAAATCGAAACCGTGCAGTGCCTGCGCCAGGATGGCGTCGGCGGCCGACGCGCGGGAGGGGACGTAGACGCCGGCCCGGGCACAGCCGTAAAAATCGACTCCCGGCACCGGGTGGGTCTCCATCAGGTGCAGCCGGCGGTAGGCATCGCGCACCGGGGTCACAGCGTCGCAGTGCACGCTGGTGACGCCCCTGAGGAAGACGGCGTCGCAGTCCAGGGCGGCGATCAGGCGGCGCACCTGGTCGTGCGCCCCGCCCACGACGCACTGGCGGTCGGTGTTGACGATCAGCAGGCGTACGTGGGGAAAATCGGCAAGCCGCGTTTTGATTGCCTCCGCCGGACGGTTGACCAGCGCCGTGGCCCAGCGGAAATCGGCCTGTTCGGAAACGCCCCAGGCCTTGCGGGCCGCAAGGCAGGGACCGGCCAGCTGGCGGGTGAAGAGGTCCCCGGAAAGGGCGCGGTCCATCATCTCGTCGCGCCGGCGCCAGAATCCCAGGGCGAAAAGGGCCGCGGTCTCGCCCAGGCTGTAGCCGATGGCGGCGTGCGGTTCGATGCCCAGGCGGCGCACGATTTCGGTCATGGCCGACCCGAATATGATCTGCGTGCAGATCACGTTGAGCGGTTCGTCGAGCCCCCCGGCGGCACGTTTCTCCCAGTCCGGGGGCCAGTCGCGAAGGCGGGGAAAAGCCTGCGCCGGACGCAGCTGGCGCGTAAAATCACGGCTGTCGCGCTCCAGGCGCCGGAAGACCTCCGGCCAGCAGGCGCCCAGGCGGCGCATCATGCCCAGGTACTGGTTTCCGGACCCCGGGTAGACGAAGGCGATGCGTCCCCGGGGGAGCGGATCGCGCGGGGTGACATAGATGCCCGG
Source organism: uncultured Desulfobacteraceae bacterium (assembly GCA_964476595.1). Lineage (GTDB taxonomy): Bacteria > Desulfobacterota > Desulfobacteria > Desulfobacterales > JALSRD01 > JALSRD01. The sequence continues at coordinate 67,770 of CAYZCL010000175.1, read as the reverse complement.
GATCGGCCGGTCGCCGGAAACGGACGCGAAGTCGTCCAGGCGTGACTGCAGCCGCTGGTGGTCGGCAGCCACCAGCGCGGCGGCCACGGGACGGTCCGGGTCGGGCGGACACTCGGACCGCCAGCGCGCCGCGGCGCGCGCCGGCGAGAGTCCGTCCGCGGCCCAGACGCGCAGCCGGTCCCCGAGGCTTTGCACGGCCCGGGACAGCTCGTCGCGGTCGACGGCGTCCACCACGAAGAGGGCCGCCGTGCGCACGCCGGCAGGGCTTTCGAGGGTGACGGCCCTGCGCGCCGACGTCTTTTCACCGGGCGCCGGCGCACCTTCCAGCAGAACGTGTGCGCAGTGGCCGTCGACGGTGACGGCGGCCGAAAGCGCCCGGCGCGGGCCGCCGCCCGAGGGCCAGTACTGGGCCCCGCGCGGCACGTGAAAAACCTCCGTCGACCACGTGCCCTCGGGGGCGCTGCGGTAGCCGGCAAGGGGCGGCAGCAGGCAGCGGTGCAGGCACAGGCAGGCCTTGGCGACCGCGGCCAGTCCGGCGGCGGCGCCGGTGTGGCCCACCAGGCCCGCGAGGGATCCCAGGGCCACCGAGCAGGGATCGGCTACGGGGGCCAGGAAGCGCTGCAGCACCTCGAGCTCCACGCGGTCCAGGGCGGGGTCTGCACAGCCGTGGGCCGCTACCAGGCCGATGCCCCGCGGGCCGTCGTCGACACTCCTGAAAGTCTCTTCCAGGGAGCGCCGGTAGGTCTGCGCGACGGTTTCCGACGGCAGTCCGGCGGCCGAACCGGCGGCGCGCACCAGGGCGTAGATGCGGTCTCCGTCGGCACGCGCATCGGACAGGCGCTTGAGGACCAGCGCCACGGCGCCCTCGCCGATGCGCGTGCCGTCGGCGCGGGCATCGAAGGGGCGCACCTCCTCCCCGGAGGCCAGACGCAGCAGGGAGTCCTGCAGCAGCACATTGCGGAGGTCACCGGCCACGTCCACGGCACCCACCAGGGCCGCCGCCAGTTCGCCGCGCTGCAGGGCGCCGACGGCGATTTCAAGCGCCGCCAGGCCCGAAGCCTCCTCGGCCGAGACCACGTAGCTGGGTCCCCCCAGGCCCAGGTGTTTGGCCACACGACTGGCCGCCACCGATCCCAGGGCGCCCAGGGTGCGGGTGGCGTCGAGGGGCGGCGCAAGGTGATCCTGCAGCAGGCGCCGCCAGCGTTCCCTTTCCTCATCGGAAAGGGGCGGGTGAAGTTCAGCGATCCAGCGCCGGAGGCGGCGGTGCAGCTTCCAGCGCAGGCAAAAATCGGTGGCCTGCATGTCGAAGGAGATGCCGAGCACGGCGCCCATGTCGGGGCGGCGGCCCCGCAGCGGCAGGCCCGCGTCGCGCATGGCCGCCGCGCAGGCCCGGTGCGCGAGCAGCTGCTGGGGCAGGATTGCGGGGATTTCCCGGGGCGGTGTGCCGAACCCGCTGAGGTCCAGGTCGAAGCGCTCCACCCAGGCGCCGCGCCGGACCGCCCGGCCCAGCATTTTCTCTGCGCCGGGACCGAGGCCCAACCAGCGGTCCGGCGGCCGGGGGACAAAAGCCGGCCGGCCTGAAAATACGGCCCTTTCGAAAACCTGCAGCGAGGCCAGGGGCCCGATGTGGACGCCCAGGCCCACGACGGCCACCGGTTCGGGGACGCGGGGCACGGGTTGCGCTGCAGCCGGCGCACGGCAGACCCCGATGCGGGTCCCGCGCGATGGCTCTTCCCCGCGGACGGGTCCCTCCTCCAGCAGCAGGTGGGCGTTGATGCCGCCGAAGCCGAAAGCGCTGACCGCCGCACGGCGGGGCACACCCGGGGCGCGGCGCCGCCAGGGTCGGGCATCGATCTGGACCCGGAAGGGGCTTTCCGGCAGCGGGCTGTCCGCGGGCGGACGCCGGAAGTGCAGCGAGGGCGGCAGCGTCGCGTGTTCCAGGGCCAGCAGGGTCTTGATCAGGCCGGCGACGCCGGCGGCCGTCAGCAGGTGTCCGATCATGGTCTTGACGGAGCCGATGGCGCACTGGCCCTTTTGCCAGGACAGGTCGCGCCACAGCCGCACGTAGCTCCCGATTTCGACGGCGTCGCCCACCGGCGTGCCGGCGCCGTGGCACTCGATGAGGTCCACTTCGTCGGGCGACCAGCCCGCCAGGCGATAGGCGCGGCCCATGGCACGCAGCTGTCCTTCGCCGGCCGGGGCCAGCAGGCTGCCGTGGATGTCGTTGGAAAGACCGATGCCGCGGATCACGCCGTGGATCGTGTCACCCCGGCGCAGGGCGTCGTCCAGTCGCCTGAGCACCAACAGGCCGCAGCCTTCGCCCACCACCAGGCCGTCGGCGCGCGCGTCGAAGGCCGCACAGCGCCCGGAACGCGAAAGCGCTTGCAGCTGGCTGAAGCCCACCTGAGTGTACAGGCAGTCGGGACGCGACACGCCGCCGGCCACCATGACGTCGGCGCGGCCTTCGGCCAGGGCGTCGCAGGCCAGCTTGACGGCGTACAGCGAAGAGGCGCAGGCCGCGTCCAGGGTCAGGTTTCCGCCGCCCAGTCCCAGCAGGCGCGACACCAGCACCCCGGGATAGGCGGTCACGCGGGCCGCGGCGCAGCGCCGCCGCACCTGTCGCCGCTCGAATGCGGGGGGACGTCGAAAGAGCAGGTCCTCGAAACGGTCGCCGACCACGCCGTCGGCCAGCCGGGAGGCGCCGTCGGTGGGCAGGGCGATGGCCGCCAGCACCAGCCCCGCACGCCGCCCGGAAAAGTCCGGCGCGTTTTCCATCAGGGCGGCGGCGGTGTGCAGCACCAGCTTGTGCAGCGGATCGAGGCGGTCGTAGTCCGCCGGCACAGGCCCTTCCGGCGGCCGGTCGAGGTCCGGTTCGCGGACCAGGCAGCAACGGTCGCCGTAAGCGTGGTCGGGCACCGGCCCGGGGCGCACCATGATGTCCGGCGCGGCCGGCCAGCGCGCGGCATCCACCGGGGCGGCCGCGTCGACCCCGGCCACGATGTTTTCCCAGAAACGCCGGATGTCGGGTGCGGCGGGAAAGATGCCGGCCATGTCGGTGACGGCGATGGGCGAAAAATCTGGCATTTGGATGTTTCGGCTTTGGGGGAAGCCTCGCGCAGGGCCTATCCCGCTTCGGCCCTGAAAGGGGGTTTCCCGATTCGCGTATGTAAAGATGGTTTCCGGTTGACGGCAGTCTGCTTGCAGGCCGGGTGTCCGCAGGTGACCCCGGAAATTTACCACAACGAAGCCTTTCTATATACAGAAGCCGGGCGGCAATGGCAAGCATATCCGGCAGCCGGAAACGAATTCGCCGTCTGAAGGGGGAATGCCGCATCCGGGCTCCCCGGTGACCGTGCCTGCGCCGTTTCGGCCGGGGTTTGTCCTTTGCGAAGGCGGACGAAGATGATATGATTCTGATTTACCGGGTGCAGAGACCGACCGCAGGATGCATCGTGTCCACCGGAACCAGAGGGGACAGACCCGCGATGAACCCTTACAACCGTGAACAGTTCGAAACCCTGGCGGCCGTGAGGCGGCAACTGGCCGTACTCCCCGAAGAAAGCGTTGCAGTCCTGCGTGAAGAAATACAGCCTTACCTGTTATTCCGAAAAGATGTAGATGATTACCTGAAGAAAAACTTCAGTGTCGTCTGTTCGCACCGCTGTTACCGGAGTGCGCGCAGCGCCTGCTGTTCCCGGGAGGGTGTCATCGCCTTTTTCGCCGACGTGGTCGTCAATGCGCTGGTTTCCGAACCGGCGTCGCTCGAAGAGCTGCTGAAAACGCTGCGGGAGGACCCCGGCGGCCCCAAATGCGTCTACCTGGGGCCCGACGGCTGCCGCTGGCGGGTGCGGCCCATCGTGTGCGCCATGTTCCTGTGCGACGCGGCGCAGGAGCAGGTTTTCGCCGATCGTCCGGAGGCGGCGGCGGCCTGGCGCGAACTGGAGGTGCGGCGCAGGGGCTTTACCTGGCCGGACCGCCCCGTGCTCTTCGACCGGCTGGAGGCATTCTTTCTGGAAAAGGGCCTGTCGTCTCCCCTGATGTACCTGCACAACAGCCCCGGCATGCTGATGCTCAAACGAAAGTGGCGGAAACGCCCATCGCCATGAGTGCCCCCACGGCCGAAACGTCCCGCGATCGCGTGCGGATCATCCTGTCCCGCAGCCTGCGTGTGAAAGGACTGCCGGCGGAGCTGCGCGATGAGCTGGAAGACCGTCTCTCCTTCACCAATCCCAAGTGGCTCGAGAACCACCGCATGGGACGCTGGAACCGCGGCGTTCCGCGGCGGCTGAAATTTTACCGCAGAATTTCCGACGGCGGCCTGCGGCTTCCCCGCGGATACATGCGGCAACTGCTGCTGCTGTGCCGCGAGAAGGGGCTCCGCTGGACCATCGACGACCGGCGACGCAGCCTGAAGCCGGTCAATTTCACGTTCCACGGGGAGCTCAAACCCTTTCAGCAGGAGGCCCTGACGCGCATGGCGGCGCGCGACTTCGGCACCCTGTGCGCGCCCACCGGCAGCGGCAAGACGGTCATGGCGCTGCACCTGGTGGCCCGGCGGCGCCAGCCGGCCCTCATCGTGGTGCACACCAGCGACCTGGCGCGCCAGTGGGTGGAACGCATCCGGCACTTCCTGGGACTGCCGGCCGAAGAGGTGGGGCGCATCGGCGGCGGGCGGCGGCGGCTGGGCGACCGCATCACAGTGGCCATGGTGCAGACCCTCTACAAATGCGCCGACGAAGTCGCCCGCAGGACCGGTTTCCTGGTGGTGGACGAGTGCCACCGTTGCCCCAGCCGGACCTTCACCGAGGCGGTCAGCGCCTTCGACAGCCGCTACATGCTGGGGCTTACGGCCACCCCCTGGCGGCGCGACAAGCTGGACGATCTCATTTTCTGGCACCTCGGGAGCCTGCACCACCGGGTGGACAAGAAGCACCTGGTGGACAGCGGCGATGTGCTGCCGGTGCACATCGTCTATCGCCCCACGACCTTCGAACCCTTTCACGACCCGGTCCAGGAGTACAGCAAGATGCTGGTCGAACTGACCTGCGACGATCGGCGCAACCGCATGATCGCCGAAGACGTGGCCCGCGAGGCCCGTCGGGGACGGGGCGTCTGCCTGGTGCTGTCGGACCGCAAGAGCCACTGCGAGACCCTGCGGGCGCTGCTGACCTTCGGCCACAAGATCGACGCCGAGCTGCTCACCGGCGACCTGACGCGGGAAGAGCGGGGGCGGGTACTGGAGAAGGTGCGCCGCGGCAAATGCCGCGTGCTGGTGGCCACCGGGCAGCTGATGGGAGAGGGCATCGACTGCGGGGAGCTGACGACCCTCTTTCTGACCACCCCCATCCGTTTCAGCGGCCGCCTGGTACAGTACCTCGGCAGGGTGCTGCGGCCGCTTCCGGGAAAGAACCGCGCCGTGGTCTACGACTACGTGGACGAGCGCGTACCCGCCCTGGCCGCCGCCGCCCGTGCGCGGCGGCGGGTGTACGGAGAGTGATTCAAGCCGCCGTGTTGGCGCGGAAGGCGTTGAAGAGCGTCGGGCTCATGACGGCCTCGTAGCCTTCCATGCGGGCCACCACGGCGCCGTCGGCGTCCACGAAGGTGAAGTCGCCCGTGAAGCGGCGGCCGGAAGTGGAAACCGATTCCAGCACGGCCGTGACTCCGTCCGCCGGAAAGCGGCGTCGGTACTGGGTGTATGTCCGGATGTAAGAGGGCAGCGACACCATGCCCTCGTGGTCGTAGCACCACAGGATGGCCATCTGGAAGGCGCAGTCCAGCACCAGGGGGTCCATGATCCAGCGGCTGCGCAGGGGGTTGCTCATCCATCGTGCGGGCGGCGGAGCGGCCGCGACACGCGCCGCCATGAACTTGCGCGTTCCGGCCGCCACGCGCCGGATACCCTGCAGCGGCCGGCCGTGAAACAGGATCTGGCCGTAGATCTCGCGCGTGCTTCTGCCGTAGGATTGGCCGGCGGGATACGCCTGCAGGTCGAAGTCCGGCGGTGCCTGCGGCAGGCGCTCGGACAGCAGGACGCTGCCGCGGGCGTGGATGTCCTCGCGGCCGTCCACGATGCCGTCGCGCACCTCCACCGGCACCTCGTAAAGCGCGTCCTGAGGACGGGCCTTGCCGGCCATCAGGCGCACCACTTTTTCCTCCCCGCCCACCAGCCGGATTCCCTTGAGCAGGCGCACGTCCTGCAGGCCGCACAGCAGCAGACCCGGGTTTTCGTGCAGCGCGCCGTGGGCCATCCACTCGGTCATGAGCGCCAGGGGCACCACCGGCGACCCGTCGATGACGTGGGCCTCGAGGATGCCCGTGGTGCGGGTGGAGACCTTTTGCTTGAAGGCCAGTGAAAGCCGCGGCCCGGCGGGTGCGGCAGGGGCCGCGGTTTGCTTTTCATCGGAAACCAGGCGTGCGCCGACGACGACCTCGACGTCACCGCCCGGCGGGCGGCTCATCTCCAGCAGCAGGCAGCGCACACCGGTTTCCACGGGAATCAGGTCGATGCCGCGATCGGCAAAGGCGCGCTTGAGGGAAGACGTCACCATGCCGCCGTCCCACGGACCCCAGTTGATGGACAGACAGCGGCAGTCGGGAAGGCGCCGGGCGTCCTGCTGGGCGATCTTGTTGAGCACCTCGTTGGCGGCGGCGTAATCGGCCTGGCCGGGGTTTCCCATGCGGGCCGCCACCGAGGAGAAGAGCACCAGGTAGCGCAGCTGCCGGGGGTCTACGGCCTCCAGCAGGGAACCGAGGCCGCCGACCTTGGTGTCGAAGACCCGCCGGAACTGTTCGGGCGTCTTGTCGGCAATGAAGCGGTCCTCCAGCACGCCGGCGGCGTGGATGACGGCCCGCACCGGACCGTGCTGCTGCCGGACACCGTTGATGATCCGGGCCACGGCCAGCCGGTCGCGGATATCCACGCTGTGGTAGAAAACGGGCGCCCCGGCCTCTTCAACGGCCTTCAGCGCGGCCGCCAGTTCACGGTTGGCGCGGTAGCGGCGGTAGGCGGCTTCCACCTCGGCGGGTGCGGCGCGGCCCGCGAACTCGTTTTCGAAGACGGCCTTCTTGATCTCGGCGGGCTCGACGGCGTTTTTCAGCCAGGCGGGCTCTTCGAAAACGGCCGGGCTGCGGCCCAGGATCAACAGGGTGGGACGTACGGCGTCGGCCAGGGCGCGGGTGGCGGCGGCCGTGATGCCGCGGGCGCCGCCGCTGACCACCACCACTTCGCCGGCGGAGAGCGCCAGCCGTTCTTCGTCCTGCACCGGAAGGGGCTCATCGGCCAGCACCGGCACCATGCGGCGAATGGCGCCGCCGGAGGGCAGCAGGCCGATTTCCACGCCGTCGGTGTCCATGGGCGTCAGCAGTTCCGCCGCCACGGCGTCGGCCGTGGCGCTTTCGCCGCCGCCGGCGGCGGGAACATCGAAGGCGCGGCAGGTGACCGAGGGCCACTCGTGGGACGCGGTCTTGGTCATCCCGGCCAGGGCGGCCCCCAAGGGAGAACCCTGCGCCTCGCCGCCGAACCCGAAACGGCCGTCCAGGCGCGAGACGGTGGCCAGCACGGCGTCGCCTTCGCGGGCGGCGTCCGCCAGGTGCGGGGCGAAGCGGTGCAGGGCGGCGAAGGCTTCGGCGGCGAAATCACTCCGGTAGAGGGCTTCGCCCTCCCGGGGCAGGTCCTCGGGTGCGATCAGGACCAGGCCGGCGGCGCGCGTGGGCGTGAAGGCGGGATCGGCGGCGCGCGCAAGGGAAAGGACCTCGCTCGCGACGCCGCGGCTTTGCAAGCGGTCCTTCAGCGCCTGCGCCAGCGGGTCGTCTTCGGCGCCCGCAATGAAGACCCGCCGTCCGGGCGCGAGCGACAGCGAAGCGCCCGGTTGAAAGGATGCCTCCCGGAAGCGCACGCAGCGGCGCTGGATCCCGTCCGGCCAGCCGGCGGCCGGCAGGGGGGCGGCGTCATCCGTTTTGCGCCCCGGAAAGACCACCAGTTTGCTGTCGGGCTTCGGCGGTTCCGCGGCCGGCTCCGTTTCGGCCGACCGCGGGGCGATCACCGCCACGATCTGGCCCAGGGTTTTGAGGGTGGCGACCTTGTCGGGGCTGATGGGCGGCAGGTCGGGCAGCTTTTCCTCGAAGGCCGAGAGGATCTCGACGCGCTTGATGGAGTCGATGCCCAGGTCGGCCTCGATGTCCATGTCCAGGCGCAGCATCTCGGCCGGGTATCCCGTCAGTTCCGCCACCACCTCCAGCAGGACTTTCTCGATGGCGGGTGCGGCGGCCGGGACGGATGACGGCCGGGTCGTCGGGGTGTCCGTTGCCGGGGGCGCCGGATCCGCGGGGGGGGCGGAAGGCATGTCGCCGGTTTCGGTGAGCAGGTCCACGATCTGGCCCAGGGTTTTGAGGGTGGCGACCTTGTCGGGGCTGATGGGCGGCAGGTCGGGTAGCTTTTCCTCGAAAGCCGAGAGGATCTCGACGCGCTTGATGGAGTCGATGCCCAGGTCAGCCTCGATGTCCATGTCCAGGCGCAGCATCTCGGCCGGGTATCCCGTCAGTTCCGCCACCACCTCCAGCAGAACCTTCTCCATGGGCGGCGCGTTGTGCGGCGCCGGCCGGTTCGGCGCCCCGGAGGAGGCGGCGGGTGTGTCGACGACCGGTGCATCCGACGCCGCGGAACGCGCCGGCGGCGTTTCGACGGCGGGCGTCGGCGCCTGGGCCGGTGCGGCCGTGATTGCCCCTGGAGCAGGCGCCGTCGGTGGCTGAAAGGCCTCGACCGGAGGCGCTGCGGGCGAAGGCACCGCGGGCGAAAGGGATTCGGACATGCCGGGAAGCGGGGAGACCGTGGCCGGAGGCGCTTCACCCTCCGGGAAACCCAGGGCCGTCTGGGCCATCATGCGCTGCAGAGCCACGGTGGCCTCCCGCTGGCTTTCCAGGAAAAGCTGGTGGGTGCGGGCGGTTTCCTGCTGCAGGCGTTCGATGGCGGACAGGCCCTGCCGGACCGCCTGCAGCGCGCTGGCGGCCAGGGAGCCGTCGGGGGTCGGGTGCGACGCGGGCGCCGGGGGGCTTTCGGCGGTGGGCGGATCGTCCGGCGGGATCCGTGCGGGCGCCGGTTCCGTCGGAGCCGCGGTCGGCGCCGGCCTCGCCGGTGCGGCGGTACGTTCGGCGGAAACAGGTTCGGGGTCAGCGGCGTCCCGGCTGCCGGTGCCGGAGGCGCCGGGGGCGGGCTTGCGGTAGTTGGCTCCGGAAATGGGGATGTTCATGACGGGCTTCTTTCGCGGCGCCGGGGGCGGAGGTCCCCCCCAGCGGTTGAGGTTGACGCCGTGGCCCAGGGCGGCCAGCTGCCCCAGGCAGCGGGCCAGGTCGGCCAGGCCGGATTTCTTGCCGGAAGAGGCGTCCACGCCGAAACAGTGGATGTCCTCGCCTTTGAGGATGGCTTTCACCAGGCCGGTGAGCACGACACGCGGGCCGACCTCGACGAAGGTGGCGGCCCCGCTTTGGAAGATGTGACGGATTTCGTTGACGAAGTCGACCGGCTGCAGAATCTGCCCGGCCAGGATTTCACGGGCCTCGGCGGCATCCTCGGGGTAGGGCCCGGCGGTGGTGTTGGAATACACGCCGATTTCACCCGGCGAAAAACGCACCTTTTCCAGTTCCCGGGCAAAGGGGCGCTGGGCGTCCTCCACCAGGCGGCTGTGAAAGGCGGCCGCCACGGGCAGTTTGATGGCCCGGAAACCCTGCTGCTTGCACAGGGCGGCGGCCCGGTCGATGGCTTCCAGCGTGCCGGAGAGCACGCCCTGGGAAGGGCTGTTGCGGTTGGCTAGGATGAGGTCCAGGCCGCTGGTCTCCACCAGCTGCTGGAGATCGTCCAGGGGGGCCTTGACGGCCAGCATGCCGCCGGCCTCGCCGCCGCTCCTGCCGGCCGCGGCCATGTAGCGGCCGCGCATGACCGAGAGGTGAAACAGGGCCTCCAGGTCGATCCAGCCGGCGGCGAAATGGGCGCACAGCTCGCCGTAGCTGTGGCCGCAGGTGATCTCGGGACGGACCCCGAATGCCGCCAGCACCCGGTCCATCATGAGGCTCACGGCCCCGATGGCCGGCTGGGCGATGTCGGTGCTGCGCAGGTCGGCCTCCTGCCGCTGGAGCGTCTTCTTGTCGGTGGCGGGCGGCGGGTAGACGTAATCGCTCAACCGCCGGGGCAGCCGGCAGCGGCGGTTGGCCTCCTCGAAAAGCGACAGGGCCTCGGGAAAGGTGCAGGCCAGGTCGCTGCCCATGCCCACGTACTGGCTGCCCTGGCCGGGAAACATGAACACCAGTCTGCCCGGGCGGGGGCCGCTGCCGAAAAACACGTTGCCGAAATTCCAGCGGCGCTGGTCGGCGCGCTCTTCCAGGGTATCGGCCGCCCGGGCGAAAAGGGCTGCCGTTTTCTGCGGGTCCTGCAGGGCGTCTTCCAGCACCACCAGCAGGCGCTGTTCGTCGGACCGGGAGAACGCTTCCCGGGAGGACGCCGCCCGGCGGGCCAGTTCGTCGGCCGACGGGTCGTTCTCGAAAAAGGAGCGCCATGCGTCCAGCGCCTCGTGCAGCGCTTCGCGCGTGTCCCCCGACAGGGCCGCGATTTCCACCGCAGGGTCCCAGGAGGTGTGTGTTTTGGCGGGGCGGTACTCTTCCACCACGGCGTGGAAGTTGCTGCCGCCGAAGCCGAAGGCGCTCACCCCGGCCCGGCGCGGATGGTCCGGGTGGCCGAACCAGGGCCGCGAGCGGTGGTTGAGGTAGAAGGGGCTGTCTTCGAGATGCAGTCCGGGGTCGGGGTCTTCGGCCTTGATGGTGGCCGGCAGCACCTTGTGGTGCAGGGCCAGGACGGCCTTGATGAGGCCGGCCGAGCCGGCGGCGGCCTTGGTGTGGCCGATCATGGATTTTACCGAACCCAGGGCGCAGAAGGGGCGTTCGCGGTCCCCTCCGCCGAAGACTTCGCGCAGGGCCTCGACCTCGGTGCGGTCGCCCACGCGGGTGCCGGTGCCGTGGGCCTCGACGAGCGTCACCGTGTCGGGCGTCACGCCGGCCGAGCGGTAGGCCTGACGCAGGGCCTTGGCCTGTCCGGCGGCGCGGGGCGCGTAGATGCTCTGGCTGCGGCCGTCGCTGGAGGTGCCCAGTCCGCGGATGACGGCGTAGATGCGGTCGCCGTCCTTTTCGGCGTCGGACAGGCGCTTGAGTGCCAGCATGCCGATGCCCTCGCCCAGCAGCGTGCCGTCGGCCTTGCGGGAAAAGGGGCGCACGTCGCCGGTGGGGGACAGGATCTGGGTGCTGGCGAAACACATGTGCATGAAGATGTCGTTGAGGGTGTCCACCCCGCCGGTGACCACCATGTCGCTGCGCCCGCTGAGCAACTCCAGCAGCGCCAGGTGCAGGGCGCTCATGGAGCTGGCGCAGGCGGCGTCCACGACGCAGTTGGTGCCGCCCAGGTCCAGTCGGTTGCAGATGCGGCCGGCAACCACGTTGCCCAGAAGGCCCGGGAAGGAGCCCTCCTGCCAGGAGACGTAGCTGTCGGCGATGCGGTCCATGATCTCGCGGGCCTTGTCCCCCTCGATGCCGGCGGAGGCCAGGGCCCGGCGCCAGTGGGGATGGCCCAGGCGCGCGCCCAGCGGGATGACCAGTTCCTGGGTGCCGGTGACGCCCAGGATCACGCTGACGCGGTCGCGGTCGAAATCTTCCCGCTCCGCCGGGTAGCCGGCGTCCTGCAGGCAGTCACGGGCCACCACCAGCCCCAGAAGCTGGGAGGTGTCGGTGGCCTCCAGAAGGTTGGGCGGAATTCCGAACGCCATGGGATCGAAATCCACGGGCGAGAGGAACCCGCCGCGCTTGACGTAGACGCGGTCTTTTGCGGAAGGGTCCTCGCTGAAATAGTCTTCGATGGACCAGTGGCTCTCGGGTACATCGCCGATGCCGTCCAGGCCGTGGTACAGCAGGCGCCAGTAGGCTTCCAGCCCCGGCGAGCGGGGGAACAGGCAGCTCATGCCGATGACGGCAACGGCTTCCTGCTGCGGTTCGGGTGTTTCGGAGGCGGGTTTCAAGGCACGTTCCTCTGATGTCGATGATGTGGTCATGTTTCGATACGGGACCGGATTTCTTCCAGTTGTAACGGGCGAAAGGCGTCGTTGCCCGGCGGGAGGGCGACGCCCTGCAGTTGCAGCCAGCCGGCACGCATGCGCACGGCGGCGCCGAACAGCAGGTTCATGGCCACCGTCACCGAGTCGCGCCGCTCGGGTCCCTGCAGGAAACTGCCGAGGACCCACTGGTTGAAGGCGCCCATGGCCGGCCCGCACCAGATTTGGTAGTCGATGCGGCGGTCCGCGTCGCCGCTTACGGCCCAGCCCGAGGCGCGGCCCAGGTAGGAGCGGAACACCAGGGCCATTTTGTGCCGCGGCTGCGCTTCGGCTTTGGCGATCTGGGCCGGTTCGCGGGTTTCGAAAAAGGCGCGGGTTTCCCGCCAGGCCGCGTCGAAATCGCTGCGCAGGATCTCTTTTTCCACCGTGGCCCGCTGGTCGGCCGGGATGTCTTCCCAGCACTCGTAGGCACTGTAGAGTTCGTACAGGCGGGCGGCACGCAGCGGGAACATGGTGCCGCGCTTGAGGACCTGCACCTTTACGCCCATCTCGAACATGTCGGCCGAGGGGCACATGGCGATGTCCGCCTGGCGGGTTTCGGCCAACATGCGGCGCACGGCGGCGGATGTGCCGGCCTCACGGCAGGACTGGTGGATGCTGCCCGCCAGCACGTAGGCGGCGCCCATGGCAAAGGCGGCGGCCGTCGACTCGGGGGTGGCGATCCCGCCGGCCAGGCCCACTTCTACCCGCCGGCGATAGCCGAATTCGTGCTGCAGCTCGTCGCGCAGGGCCACCATGGTGGGCAGCAGGGTCAGCGCCGGCCGGTTGTCGGTGTGGCCGCCGGAGTCGGCTTCGGCCGTGATGCAGTCGGCCATGGGCATGGCGGCGGCCAGCTGCGCTTCGTCCTCGGTGATGAGATTTGCGTTTCGAAGCTCCCGCAGCAGTTTTTCGGGAGGGGGCGACAGGAACCTGCGCGCCACCTCGACACGGGAGACCTTGGCGATCAGCGGCCGGCCGGGCAGGGGATTGCCGTCGGCATCACGGCGGAACCCCTTCACCCGCAGGTAGACCAACGGCAGTGTCAGGCCCAGGAAGGCCGAGGCGCTGACCAGCGGAACCCGGCGCCGCAGAAAGAGGTCCACGGTGGCCTTTTCCAGTTCCGGGTTGGCGGGACTGTGGATCAAGTTGATGCCCCAGGGGATGGGCCCCGACCGTTCCATTTGGACGACGGCCTCTTCGATGCGTTCCAACGGCAGGCCGCCGGCGCCGAAAATGCCCAGCATGCCGGCGTTTCCCATGGCGGTCACCATTTCCACCGAGGTGATGCCGTTGGCCATGGCTCCCACGACATAGGCGTAACGCAGGCCCAGCAGACGGCGGGCGTCGGGGGACCCCAGGTTCTCCAGCGGCAGGGCCGGCACCCAGGCCGACACCGGCAGCGCGCCGTTTTCACCGGCGGCGCTCTCCGGCAGCACGTGTCCGCCGGCGGCCACGGCCGGCTCTCCTTTATGACGCACTGCGCTAAAAGGGCGGTTCAGCGACATGAGTGCGTCCCGGAAGGCCCTCGGACCGACCTTCGGTTCACGTCCTCCACCGATCCAACACATTGTTTCACAAGAAGATTGTTGCGATTGAGACGAATATGACAAGCAGCAGTTCCCTCTCGGTGCGGCCGTCGGGGTGCGGTTTGCGGCGCCGATCGACCCACCGTAGTGTCCGGTTTTTCGTAACTGTAAACTGCCAATATATTCAAGCTGAAAAAGCGTGTCAAGAAACAAGCTTATTTTTTGGATATCAGAGACTTTCGCAGCGCGGAGGGGGCATCGGGGGGCGGCAATCGAAAAAGAGACGGCCCCGGAAGCCAACGGAACCGTCCCCCGCCGGGTACGGCGGCAAGCGGAGGGGAAGCGGAACAGGAGGGGCGAATTGGCAACAGATTGTAAATACAAAGCTTATCAGGGATATGATTTTTCATGACGCAGTGTAGGGTTGCGTCATATCACCCCCGGGGATGGAATTTCCGGTGCAACCGTTTGAGGTGCTCACGGGCCACGTGGGTGTAGATCTGGGTGGTGGAGATGTCAGCATGACCCAGCATGATCTGAACCGCGCGCAGGTCCGCGCCGCCTTCGAGCAGGTGGCTGGCGAAAGAGTGGCGCAGGCTGTGGGGGGTCACCTTCTTGGAAAGGCCTGCCCGGCGCGCGCAGGTTTTGAGCATCTTCCAGAATCCCTGGCGCGTCATGGGGCGTCCGGCGCGGGCCACGAAGAGGACGTCGGAGGTGTGGGTCTTCAACAGGCAAGGGCGGGCCTCGGAGAGGTATTCGGCAAGACAGCGGCGCGCCGATTGACCAAAGGGCACGATGCGTTCCTTGCCGCCCTTTCCCATGACGCGCACGAACCCGGCCTCCAGATTGACGTCCGTGACCCTGAGGTTCACCAGTTCCGACACCCGCAGCCCGGCGGCGTAAAGCAGTTCCAGCATGGCCATGTTGCGGCGTTGCGCAGGACGTTCGGATCCGACGGAGGCCAGCAGGCGGGCGATCTCCTCGCTGGAGAGCACATCGGGAAGCTTCAGGCCGCTCTTGGGAAGATCGATGAGCCGGGCCGGGTCTTTGGGCAGAATGCCTTCCTTGGCGAGGTAGCGGTAGAAACCGCGCAGCGTCACCAGGTGGCGTGCGCGCGACCGGCTTCCCAACCCGGCCCTGCGCAGGTCGATGAGGTATTTGAGAATCAGGGAAGTGTCCCGCTCGGAAACCGTCTCCGTTCCCCGGGCGCGAAGAAAATCCAGATAGCGCATCAGGTCGCGGCTGTAGGAGGCCAATGTGTTCTGCGACAGTCCCTTTTCCACCAGCAGGTAGTTCAGATACTCGTCCGCCAGCGCGTCGAGGGAAGGCGTGCGGCTGTGAATGCGGCGTTCGTCCGTGGGAGGTGGTTTCGTCTTCATGCCGGTCGGATATTTAGTAGCAGAAAGAAGGACCACGGATCAAGCGTTGCGAAGCGCCGCCGCAGGCGAATCGTGACCCTGCGGTTGCCCCGGCGGGAAGAGCAATGCAGTTGACAATCCCACCGTGCTGATGTTTAATACGGCAGCATCTTGACGCATCCGGCCTGTCAAGATTCCCCCAGACAAAACATTGCCTTACCCGACGTCAGGCGAGAAAAGCCATGATCTGCCCGCAATGCAGCGCCGACAACCTGCCCGAGCGCAGATTCTGCCGCGAATGCGGCACGCCGCTGGCGTCCCGCTGCAGCCGCTGTGGTGCCGAAAATCAGCCCGGCGACAAGTTCTGCGGGCAGTGCGGCCAGCGGCTGGACGGCGCCCCGCCCCCCCGTTCGGAGACCGTTCCTATGGAAAACCGCCTCAAGCGGATCCGGCAGCAGCTGCCCACCGGGCTGGTGGACCGCATTTTGGCCCAGCGGGGAAAGATCGAGGGGGAACGGCGCACGGTGACCGTCATGTTCTGCGACCTGGCAGGGTACACGGCCATCGCCGAAAAGCTCGGCGCCGAGGAGGCCTACCGCCTCATGGAGCGCGTCTATGAGGTGCTGATCGAAAAAATCAGCCAGTACGGCGGCACCATCAACGAGATGACCGGCGACGGAGTCATGGCGCTGTTCGGCGCCCCCATTTCGCTGGAGGACGCCCCGCAGCGGGCCATTCGGGCCTCGCTGACCATCCACCAGGAGATCGCTCGCCTGGGAAACCGTCCCGAATGGAACACCCTGCCGCTCAAGATGCGCATCGGCATTCACACCGGTCCGGTGGTGGTGGGGGTGCTGGGCAACGACTTGCGGTTGGAGTTCAAGGCCGTAGGGGACACGGTCAACCTCGCCTCGCGCGTGGAGGGGCTCGCGGAGCCCGGAACCACCCTGGTGTCCGGCGATACTTTCAAGCTGACCGAGGGGCTGTTCCGTTTCGAGGCGCTGGGGGAGAAAAAGGTGCACCGCCGGCAGCAACCCGTGCGGGTGTTCCAGGTGATCGCCGCCAGCACCCACCGCACGCGTTTCGACGTGGGCGCCGAACGGGGACTGACGCCGCTGGTGGGGCGCGAGCGCGAACTGGAACTGCTGCTGGACGGTTTCGAACGCGCGCGCCGGGGCAGGGGCCAGGCCTTTTCCATCGTCTCGGAAGCCGGCGTCGGAAAATCCCGGCTGCTCTACGAGTTTCGCAAGGCCGTGGCCAACGAGGCTGCCGCCTTTCTGGAGGGGCGTTGCTTTTCCTACAGCGCCGCTTTCCCCTATTTTCCCCTGGCCGACCTGCTGGGGGCGTACTTCGACGTGCACCGCGAAGACCCGCCCAAGCAGAACATCCGCCGCGTGCGCCAGGGCCTCCGGCGGCTGGGCAGCGACGAGGAGGCCAACCTGCCGG
Source organism: uncultured Desulfobacteraceae bacterium (assembly GCA_964476595.1). Taxonomy (GTDB): domain Bacteria; phylum Desulfobacterota; class Desulfobacteria; order Desulfobacterales; family JALSRD01; genus JALSRD01. The sequence goes on along the minus strand of CAYZCL010000175.1, from coordinate 51,318 downwards.
TGCTGCTGGAGCTCTTCGGCATCGCCGCCAACGGCAGTGTGCGTGGAGTCCTGCGTCCCGACGACCGACGCGACCGCATCATTGAAACCCTCAAGCGCACGGCGCTGAACCAGGCCGACAAGGGGGTTACGGTGGTCGCCATCGAGGACCTGCACTGGGCCGACCGCTATTCAGAGGACATTCTTAAAGAACTGCTGCAGGCCATTTCCCTGTCGCCGGTGCTGCTGATTTTCACCTACCGCCCCCAGTTCATCCACACTTGGGGAGCCAGAACCTATCATAACCAGGTGATCCTCAACCGGCTGTGCAACCGCGAGAGCCTGCAGATGGCTTCTTCCCTCCTGGGCGGCGAACGGATCGGGGAAGAACTGGAACAGCTGATCCTGGAAAAGACCGAAGGGGTGCCCTTTTTCATCGAAGAGTTCATCAAATCGCTGGTGGACCTGAAGATCATCGACCGGCGCGGAGGTTGCTGGAATCTTTACCGCAGCGTCGACCGGCTCACCATCCCGGCCACCATCTACGATGTCATCATGGCCCGCGTGGACGGCCTGGCCGAGGGCGCCCGCGAGATCCTGCAGGCCGGCGCTGTCATCGGGCGTGAATTCAGCTACCGGCTGATCGCGGCGCTCATGGATTGCGGTGAAAAGGACCTGCTGACACGCCTGACGACTCTCAAGGAGGCCGAGCTGCTCTATGAGCGCGGCATCTACCCGCAGTCCACTTTCGTTTTCAAGCACAACCTGACCCGCGACGTGGTGCTGGCGTCCATCCTGGAGGGACAGCGCAGGGAACTGCACAACCGCATCGGGCTGGCGCTCGAGTCGTTGCACGGGCCGCAGATCCAGGAGATGGTGGAGGTGGTCGCCGACCACTTTATCCGCGGCCGCAACTACGAAAAGGGGGCGCTGTACGCCAAGATGGCCGGCAAGAAGGCCCAGAAAGCCGGGCTCTTCAAGGAGGCTATCAAGTGGGCGCAGGCCCTCATCGACTGCTACGAGAAGATGCCGGAGCGCCCGGAAATCCAGAAAAAGATTATCGATGCACGCACCGTGCTGTCCGGCTATTTTACCAGCCTGGGACGGCTGGTGGAGGCCCGTCAAGCGGTCCTGCCGGTGGAGGAAACGGCCCGCCGGCTGGACTACCGCCGCCGCCTGCCGGCTATCTACACGGCCATCGGCCTCTACACGCTGTGGGTCAAGGAAGACTTTCCGGAGACCACCGACTACCTCCACCGGGCACTGCAGATCGGAAAAGAGGTGGGCAACTACGTCTCCGTCTTCCTGACCAGCTACTACCTCGGCTGCCATTACTCCTGGAATGCGCAGTTTGACCGCGCCGAACAGTGCTTCCAGCGCTGTCTGAAATTGGCCGAGGCGGGCGGCAACCGCATCGGGCAGGCCTTTACCAAGGGCACCGAGAGCGCCTTCCGGCACCTGTTCCAGGGAAAGTTGGCGCGCGCCCTGCACACCAGCCGGCAGGCCATGGACATCGCCGGCGAGTGCGGCGACAGCTACGTTAAGGGCATGGCCTGTTCCAGCTATGGCACGGCCAGCTTCTTCGCCGGGGACTACGCCACCGCCGAGACCCACCTGCTCCGGGGACTGGAGTTCAGTCGGCAGAACCACATGACCGCCTGGGAGGCTTGGGCGGCCGGTTTCCTGGCGCACATGTACGCCGAAGAGGAGAAATTCGACGCCGCGGTGCGGTTTTACGAAAAAGCCATCGTGGCCCTGGAGAGCACCCGCCTGCTGCCGTCCTGGTCCAGCCAGCTGCGCATCGCGCAGGCCCGTGCCCGGGTACTGGGCGGCGGGCAGGCTGAGAGCCATTCCAGCTTTTACGAGTGGTATCGGAACATTCGCGTGCAGGCGGCCAGGGGGTGGGCCAGCCGGCACATCGCCGAGATCCTGATGCACGGCGGGTCGTCACGGCTGGACGAAGCCGAGCGCTGGGCGCGCCAGGCTGTCGCGCTGGACGAGTCCGGCGGGACGCTCTTTCTGCTGGCCTGGGACTACGCCCTGCTGGGTCAGATTTTCCAAAGCAGGGGGAAAGGGGCGCAGGCGCTGGACTTCACGCGGCGCGCGGAACGGTTATTCAGGGACTGCGGCGCCGGAGGCGGATTGCTCCGGGTGCAACAGTTCGCCTCGCGCCTGCGCCGGACCGACGGCGCTCAGGCGTAGCCCAGCAGCCGGCCGCCCTGGTAGACCACAAAGGCCACCAGCCAGGCCACCGCGGTGGAATAGGCGATGCTGAAGGCCATCCACTTGACGGAGCCGGTTTCGCGGCGGATGGCGGCCACCGTGGACAGGCAGGGCAGGTAGAGCAGCACGAAGACCATCATGGAAAGGGCGCCCAGGGGCGTCATCCCCGATTTGCGCAGCGCCTGCTGCAGGGCGTCGGGTTCGTCCCGGTCCCCGGCGGCGTACAGCACGCCCAGCGTGCTGACCACGATCTCCTTGGCAACGAAACCCGACACCAGCGCCACCCCTCCGCGCCAGTCGATGCCCAGCGGGGCGAACACCGGCGCCAGCAGCCGGCCCAGTTGCCCCAGGTAGGAGCCGGCCGTCTTTTCCGCCTTCTTCTTCAGTTCCAGTCCATGCAGGGCGCGGTCGCGCTCTTCTTCCAGTTGCAGACGGCGATCCCCGGCAGTTCCCTCCATGGACTGCGCGTAACGGCTGCGGATGGCCGCCGCGGATTGGTCGTAGTCGGTGCTGTAAGGGACGTTGGTGGGAAAGTAGGACAGGGTCCAGATGACGATGGACCCCACCAGGATCACGCCGCTCATCTTGCGCAGAAAGATCTTGCTGCGGTCCCACATGTGAATCATCAGGCTCTTGAGCATGGGAAGGCGGTAAGGCGGCAGCTCCATCACGAAGGGCGCGTCGGCGCCCTTGAGCAGGGTGGAGCGCATCAGCCGGCCGGTGACGATGGACAGCACGATCCCCAGCAGGTAGATGGCGAAGATGACGCCGCCGGCACGCAGGCCGAAGAAGGCGCCGGCCAGGATGATGTAAACCGGCAGCTTGGCCGAGCACGACATGAAGGGTGTGATCAGAATGGTCAGGATGCGGTCCTTTTCGCTCTCCAGGGTGCGCGCCGCCATGATGGCCGGCACGTTGCAGCCGAAGCCCATCAGCATGGGGATGAAGGACTTGCCGTGCAGGCCGATGAGGTGCATGATGCGGTCCATCAGGAAGGCCGCCCGCGACATGTAGCCGGTGTCCTCGAACAGGGCGATACAGAAAAAGAGAATCAGGATGTTGGGCAGAAACACGATCACGCTGCCCACGCCGGCGATGATGCCGTCGACCAGCAGCGCGCGAAACAGGCCGTCGGGCAGCAACCGCGACACGCCCGTGGACAGCATCCCCACGAAAGCGTCGATCCACTGCATGGGATAGGCGCCGGCGCTGAAGGTGATCTGGAACATGGCCCAGATGAAGAACAGAAAGATGGGAAACCCGATGAAGCGGTTGGTGAGCACCAGGTCGATGTTGCGCGAGATGTCCACGCGTTGCTTGGAAGAGGTGGTGTGCACCTCCTTCATGATGCCGGCGATGAACCCGTAGCGCTCGTCGGTCATGACGATTTCGGGATCCTCGTCGAAAAGATCCATCAGCCGCCGGCGTTCATCGGCGGCGGCGGTCAGGATCTCGCTGCAGCAGGCCGTGGCCAGGGCGGCGATACGCTCGCGGATGATGCGGTCGTCTTCGAGCAGCTTGATGGCCGTCCAGCGCGGGCTGTAGGAGAGCCCCAGCTGGGGGTGGGCCTCGATGATGGCCTGCAGGCGTGCGATGGCGGCCTCGATATCGTTGTTGTACTTGACGCGCCGGCGCGGGGAAGGACGCCGCTCGGCCTCGGCCGTTTCGATGGCGCGCTCCAGCAGAGTGGCCACGCCCTCTTCCTTGTTGCCCACCGTGAAGACCACCGGCACGTCCAGCAGCTCGGAGAGCTTTTCGGCGTTGATCTTGATGCCCCGCGAGCGGGCCATGTCGGCCATGTTGAGGGCGAAGATGACCTTGCAGTCCAGTTCACGCAGCTGCGTGGCCAGGTACAGGCTGCGTTCCAGGTTGGAGGCATCGATGACGTCGATGACCACGTCCGGGTGGCCCTCCAGCACGAAATCGCGCGCTACGATTTCCTCAATGGAAAAGGGCGTCAGGCTGTATGTGCCGGGAAGGTCGACGATGCGCAGTTCGTAGTCGCCGTGGCGGATGCGGCCCTCTTTGCGCTCCACGGTTACGCCGGGCCAGTTGCCCACCTTCTGGCGGGTCCCGGTGAGCACGTTGAAGATGGTGGTCTTGCCCGAATTGGGATTGCCGGCCAGGGCGATGGTGAGTTTTTTTTCGGCGGACATGATCAGTCTTCCGGGGGCAGCGGTTCGACTTCGATCCGGGCGGCCTCTTCCACGCGCAGCGACACGTGATAGCCCTTGACCACCAGTTCCAGGGGATCTTTCAGCGGGGCGTATTTTTCCACCCGGATCTCGGTCCCCCGCACGATGCCCATCTCCTGGATGCGCCGCCGCAGGATGCCGTTGCCGCCCACCCGGCGGATGACGGCGCGCTGTTTTTCGCGCAGTTCGCTCAGTCGCATGACGGCTCCGTGGCGGCGGTGCGGTCGGTGGCGGCGGGTGCCGAAGTACCGGCCGTGTCCTTCTCAACGGGTGCGACCAGCAGTTTCTGCGCCATGCCGCGGCCCAGCACGTAGCGCGTGAAATCCACGGCCACCGCAATCTGCCCCTGGCCGTTGTTGGTCAGCACCTCCAGCCGGTCACCGATACGCAAGCCCATGGACAGCAGCCGCAGGCGGGCCGTGGGGCCGCCGCTGATCTCGCGGATAACCAGCTTCTCGCCCTGGCGGGCGGACGAGAGCGGCATCAGGGGAACCCGCCGGCGCAGGCAGTCGGCGCAGATGCCGTAGATCTCCATCTTGTGCTGCAGCATGAGAAAACCGAAAGACTCGGCCACCCGGGACTGCTGCAGCTCCAGCTGGTTGTCTTTGAACTCGATGATCTTGCGGCACTTGGTGCAGATCATGTGGTCGTGGTGCTGGCCCAGGTGGAGGTGCTCGTAGCGCTGCTGGCCGTTGTCGAAGCGGTTGCGGCGGGCAAACCCGAAGCGGCACATGAACTGCAGGGTTTCGCGGACGAAGTTGACGTCCAGGTCGACACCCCGATCCCTGAGCATCCGGTGCAGTTCGGTGGCCGTGACGTGGTGTTCGGTCTCCAGAAAGACCTGCAGCACCTTGAAGCGGTCCTCGAAACGATCGACGTGCTCCTGCTGGAAGAGCTTGCGGAACTGCTTTTTCTCTTCGGAATGAACCGGTTTCATGGTGCCTTTCCCCGGGCGGCACCGCCGCCACATGGACACATTGTGTCAGGGCTAAAAGATAAGGCGGCGCCAACCGCTTGTCAACGCGCCACGAGCGGTCCCCAGAGGCGCCGGCACCGCCCCTGCCCGATGGCAGCTTATACGACAGTGAACCCCGGCCGTCAACCGAATAGCGGCGATAACGCCTTGACACGAACGCGTCGCTGTCCTAAAAGAAAAGAAAGGTGCCCGCCGGGCTTAAAAGGGAATCCCGTGAGAGTCGGGAACGGTCCCGCCGCTGTAACTCCGCCGCTGCCGGCCATGCCGCAGCGGAACTCTTTCGGCCGTTGTGTGCCACTGTTTCGATGAATCGGGATGGGAAGGCCGCCGGAAAGAGCGGAGAAGTCAGAAGACCTGCCTTGCACGACCGCAATCACCCCGCGGCAGAAGGGAGGGCGGTCGAAACCGAAAGGGTCAAGTGAGCTGGGTGCAGCCCTTCATGACGAAACGTCGTGAAGGGCTTTTTTGTTTTCCCCTGATTACCGGCAGGGGAAAGCCCGGGAAAAGGGAAGGGGGGCCTGCGGCAGGAGCGGAAAGTTTTCGGCCGTTGCCTCCCGGCCGGAAATCCCCCCTTTTCTTTTTCCGCAATTTCAATCTCTCCATTTCGCGGCAAATCCTACCGACAGGCAGCGGCACACGTAATCCAGGAAAGCCTCGTTGGAACCCTTCAGCGTCGCCGCCGGAAGATGTTCCCGAAAGTCGTCCACCAGGTCCGGTCGGCCGCTGACGGCCGCCGCCAGGCGGGCACCGGCGGCGGCAAACACGTCGGCCCGGCAGGCGGGCGGCAGCATGCCGCTGCGGAAGGCTTCGTGCAGGTGGACGAGGGTCGAAACGGCGGCCACGGTCAGCGGATCCCCCTCGAAGGCTTCGAAATTGCGGGACATGAGGGCGGCCGCATCGGCGGGCAGGGCCGAGGCGACCCGTTCTTGCAGGCGCTTGCTGTCCAGGCCGAATCGTTCCAGCAGGATGAGGGTCGAACAGCGGCCGCTGGCCGTGAGGCGGTTTTGAAAGCAGAGCGCTTCGCGCAGCGCGTCCGAAACCGTGCGACCGATGAGTTCGCCCAGCTTGGTGTGCTTGCCGGCCCCGGTCAGGGGGGGCTCCCCGCCGTGCCGCGCGGCGACGGCGATCTGGTCGGTGCCGGTGCCCGTGGCCAGCGCGTCCGAGTAGCGTGACCCGATGCCCAGCGACATCACCACCGCGGCCTTGGCCTCGGTGGCGGTCATGACGGCCGTCACCATGGCGGCCGGCGTCAGCGGCCGGCCGATGCAGACGATCAGGTTGATGGTGCCGGCCGGGGGGGTGTCGGCCGGCACCAGGGGAACGAAACGGCCGTCGCTTTCGAAAACCGTCGCCGGGTCGCCGGCGGCGGCGGCGTTGGACTCGACGCCCGCGGTGCACAGCGTGATGACTTCCAGCCCCCGGTGCGTGAGGCGCGCCAGCCCGGCGTTGTTGACGTTGACCGCCGTGGATAGCAGGGCGCAGTTTTCAGGCAGGCCCCGACGGCGGCAGAAGTCCCGCAGATAGCCGGGCGGATCGCTCACGGCCGCTTCCAGCGCCGATGGGAAATGGCCGCGGGGTTCGCAGCACTGGTGATTGACGACGGCCGCCAGGTCGTCGCGCAGCCCGCCGTTGACCGGGCAGCTGGAGAGCACGCGGTGGGGGGCGGTCAGCCGCGCGACGAGCAGCCTGGGGCGGCGCTCGATCTCCAGCCCCGGGTAGGCATCCATCAGGCGTACCATGCAAACCTCCTGTGTTTCGTGAACGATACGGCACCGCGCCTGCGATGGAACCGGAAACAGATCCATAGCAGATTCGGCAGCGGAAGGGAATGCACGGGTAGCGCCGCAGACGTCACTCTTTCCCAGGCACGCCGGCCTGCTCGAAGGTCATGACCTCTCCGAACACCCGCGCGGCGGCCTCGAGGATGTTCATGGCCAGCGCACCGCCGGTGCCTTCGCCCAACCGCATGCCCAGGTTCAGGATGGGGTCCAGGCCGAGGTGGCGCAGCATGGCCGCGTGGCCCGGTTCTTCGGAACGGTGGCCGGCGAAGAGATAGTCTCTGGCCGCCGGGCAGAGGGCGCAGGCCACCAGGGCGCCAGCCGTGGAGATGAAGCCGTCGACGACCACGGGACGCCGGTGGAAAGCGGCCGCAAGAATGACGCCGGCGATGCCGCCGATCTCGAAACCGCCCACCTTGGCCAGCACGTCCAGCCCGTCGTTGCGATCGGGTGTGTTGACGCGGATGCCACGGGCCACGACTTCCTTCTTGCGCGCCAGGCCCTCGGCGTCCACGCCGGTTCCCGGACCGACCATGGTGTCCAGGTCGGCGCCGGTGATGACGGCGCCGATGGCCGCCGAGGGCGTGGTGTTGCCGATGCCCATGTCGCCGGTGCCCAGCACCTCGACGCCTTCGCCGACGAGTTCGGAGGCCTGGACGAAACCGGCCATGACGGCGCTTTCGGCATCATGGCGGGACATGGCCGGCCCTTCGGTGAAGTCGCGGGTACCGCGGCCGATCTTGACGGTGCGCAACAGACGCCGCTTTTCAGGGTCCTCGATCACGATGTCGCCCTTGACGCCCATGTCGACCACGCGCACTTCGGCCCCCACCAGACGGGCGATGGCATTGATGCCGGCACCGCCGGCCACGAAGGTCTGCACCATGCCCACGGTGACTTCCTGGGGGTAGGCGCTGACCCCCTTGTCCACCACGCCGTGGTCGCCGGCCATGACCAGCACTGCCTTGCGGCCCACGGCGGGGTTCAGCGTGCGGCCGATGCCGCACAGGCGTTCGGAGATGTCGTGCAGCCGCCCCAGCGCGCGGGTGGGCATCAACAGCTGCGCGGTGTGCCGCCGGGCTTTCTCGATCCAATCGGGGTCGATCGGTTCAATCGTGTCGATAACTTCCTGCAGGTGCATGTCGTTGGCTGCGGTCATGTTTTCCTCCTCTTCGCGGGTTCTTTGTGGATGGTCCCGGCCTCAAAATAAAAAATCCCCAAGCAAAACAGGTTTGCCTGAGGATTTGCCTTCTCCCCGTGGGTTTTGCATGACGGCAGGTCTTCTGGCTTCCCCGCCTTTTCGGCGGCCTTCCCATTGCGGTGGGCCGCAACAGTGGCGACACGGGGCCGAAAAGGTTCCCCTGCAAGGTGCAGGGGCGGGGTTACAGCGGCGGGTCCGCTCCCGATTCTCACGGGATTCCCTTATACCGTCACGGATCGGGAATTAAATAAAAACGGCCCGTTTGTCAACCGATAATGCAATTTCCGGGATCCCGGGGGCGGGCGATCGCGGGTCGCATGACCCGCTCCCCGAGCCGGCTGCACGCGACCCCCGAAGGGTCCTCGCATCGACCGTGCCGATCGTTACGCCGATGGGTCCCCGGTGCGGAGGCAAGATGCGTTGACAGTTGGCCGGGGATCGCCTATATGGCCGATGACCCTGCGCAACCGAAATCAACCGACGACCCTTGCCAAACGGACAGTGCCATGGCGGCTTACCTGCTCACGGCCCTCGGCGGCTACCTGCTGCTGAGCGCCTGCTTCACCTACGCGGTGCACCGCATCCCGCGCCGACCCGTGGACGATCGGCCGGACTGGGGGCGGGTGCAGGATGTGCGCATCCCGACGCACGATGGAGGCTTCCTGGAGGTCTGGCGGGTCGAACCCGCCGGGCCGTCGCGCGGCACCGTGGTGCTGGCCCACGGCTGGGGCCGCAACCGCGGACGCATGGTGGCGCGCGCCCGGCTTTTCGGGCGCATGGGGTTCACCACCGTGCTGCACAGCGCCCGTGACCACGGCAACAGCTCGCCGCTCAAACTCATGAACGCCTTCCGCTTCGCAGAGGACGTGGAGGCGGTGCTGGCGTGGGTGGGCATGCCCGTGCTGCTATACGGCCACTCGGCCGGTGCGGCCGGGGCTGTCATCGCCGCCGCGCGCAACCCCGAGCACATCCGCCTGCTCTTCCTGGAAGGCTGTTACGCGCGCACCAAAGAGGCCCTCGCAAGGCTTTACCGGAGCTACAACCCCGTATTCGGAATTCTTTTCGGCTACACCGTGGTGGCCATGATGGACGTGCTCTACGGTTTCCGCATGGACCGCATCAGCCCGGAGCGGCTGGCGCCCGGCATCGACCGTCCGGTGCTGCTGATCCACGGCGAAAAGGACCAGAATTTTCCGGTGGCGGATGCCCGGCGCCTGCAGCGCAGTTTTCCGTCGGGACGCGCAGAACTGTTCGTGGCCCCTGGCGCCGACCACAGCAGCGCCAGCCTGGATCCCGCTTTTCCCGGCGTGCTGGCGGCCTTTGTCGACGCACATCTCGACGACTGCTGAGAGCGGCGGACGCTCATTGCGGCCATGGCCGACCGGGAACGGCAGCTGCGGGCGGGCAATGCGCGGTGCCGACGCCCCTTTTTCGGCCGTGCGCGACGGCGTGCCTACTGCGTGGCGCAGCTGTCGCACAGCGAAAGAATGTCCGCCAGCGAGGCTTCGGCCAGTGCGATGTGCGTATCCGCCGCGCCGTAATACATCTTCAGGGTGCCGTCGTCTTCGACGATCACCCCGCAGGGGAAGATGACGTTGGGCACGTCCCCCGTGCGTTCGTAGATCTCTTCCGGGCCGAAGATGAAGTGCGGCGTGTGCCCGATGACCCTGCGGGGGTCTTTCAGGTCCATCAGCATGCAACCTAGGCGATACAGGTTGCCCGAAGGCGTCCGGCGCACCCCGTGGTAGAAGGCCAGCCATCCCTTTTCGGTGCGAATGGGCGGCGTCGAAATGCCCAGCTTGGAACCCGCCCAGCCCGGCTCGGCCGACAGCAGCACGCGGGCGCGTCCCCAGTGAATCATGTCCGGGGACTCCTGGATCCAGATGTCGCCGCGCTTGCCGGCGAAGCCGGCGGGGCGGTCGATGAGCAGATACTTGCCGTCGATTTTCTCCGGAAACAGCACGGCGTCCTTGTTGTCCACCTCGGTCACCAGGGCCAGTCGTTCGAAGGACTCGAAATCGTAGGTGCGTCCGATGGCCACCCGCGGGCCGTAGGGACCGAAGGCCGTGTAGGTGATGTAGAAGGCGCCGTCGATGACCGTGATGCGCGGGTCCTCGATACCGTAGACCTCGTAGACCGACGTATCGGCATCCTGGGTCGGCGTGATCCAGGGGTGCGCGTCCACCCGGAAATGGTAGCCGTCCCGCGACCAGGCCCGGGTCAGGTGGCTGACGCCCGAAAGGTCCTCGATGCGCAGCAGCAGCAGGTAGCGGCCTTCGAACTTCACGGCCGCGGCGTTGAAGACCGTGTTGCAGGCGTACGGGACATCCTCACGGCTCAGAATGGGGTTTTGGGGGTATCGGGTAAACGGATGCAGAACGGACTGTTTCATGGCCCCTCCTCTCACTCCACCCAGATGGTGCGCGAATCCAGGAAAGCGTTGTCGATGAATCCCCGGTAGATGTCCATGTGCTGCCGTGCGATGTGCGCCCAGCTGATGACTTCCCGCACGTAGCGCCGGGCATTGGCCGAGAGCCGGGAGGCGAAATCCTCGTCCGCAAGCACACGGGCGATGTTCTCCACGAACTCGCGCTCGCTTTCGCTGGCCAGGCCGGCGCCGGAGCGGGTCAGAATGCCCTTCATGGCCCCGCTGCTGCTGGCCACCACCGGCCGTCCGAAGGCCATAGCGTGGGCCAGGATGCCGCTCTGGGAGTTGATCGTGTACGGCAGTACCACCACGTCGGCGGCCGACAGGATGGTGTCGAAAACCTCCTGCTTGAGCTGGCCGCGGATGAGGTAGATGTGATCGTTGACCGGGGAATGCTTGATCTTGCCGAACAGGTGCTTGCGGTACTGCAGGTGTTCGTTGCCGCGGGTCTTGCCGGCGATCACCAGCACCGCGTCGGGGTAGGCCTGCAGGATGTCCGGCAGCAAGTCCACGATGAGATCGAAGTTCTTGCTGGGCCGGAAATAGCCGATCATCAGGATGATCTTCTTGTCCGCGGGCAGTCGCAGCTGCGCCCGTGCATCGGGCACCGGATCCAGTTCCCGGGCCCCGTGGGGGATGATGCGAATGTGGTCCGACAGCGCAAAGGGGGCCAACTGCCGCAGGGTTTCCCGCTGAAAATCCTCGTGTACGATGACCTTGTTGGAGTGCAGCAGGACGGACTGCAGGATCAGGCGGTGGGCCTCGGGGGGATCCCGGTAGACGGTGTGCAGCGTCGTGACCACCGGGATGCCCGTCAGGCGGAAGCGCAGAATCAACGGCACCACCGACACGCCGGCGAACTTGCCGAAAAGCCCGAACTCGTGCTGGATGTGGACCACGTCGGGGGTGAAGCGGACCATGGTGGAATACGCCTTTTCGGCCAGGTCGCCGTCTTCGTAGTCGAAACAGGGAAACACCTGCCGGCCGCTGCTGCCGATGTGCGAGACCAGGTAGATGTCGTTGCGCTCCTTTCGCAGGGCATCGGTCAGGTACTGGGTGTAGGTGGCGATGCCGCACTCGATGGGCGGGTAGGTGGATATCATTCCGATGCGCATGTCGTCCTCCCTGAATGCGTTCGATTTTTGCATTGAAAAAGATCCTGCCCCATAATAATCATTTTTCGTCACGGAAAAAGTGGTTCAAGCGGGGGAAAACACAATGCCTTCGGGTCGCAAGATTCTCTGCGGGCTGGTGGTCGGCCTGCTGCTGGCGGCGCTGCTGGTTGCGGTGGCGCTGCTGGCCGCTCGCAGTTACCTGTCGGAATACCTCACGCGGCGGGTGACCGACGGGCTCGCACAGTTTACGGGCATGCCCGTTGATCTCAGGGTGCGCAGCGCCTGGCTGCACGGAGCGGAACTCTCGTCCATGCGGTTGGGGTCGGCGCGGCGGCCGGCGCTGCGAATCGATTCGCTGCGGCTGGACTACGCCCCGCTGACGCTGTACCGCAAGAGGCGCATCGACCGCGTGCGCGTGCGCGGACTGCAGGTTTTCACCGAGTTGCGCGGCGGACGGCTGCGCCTCAAAGACCCCGGGCTGCGGGCGCTTTTCAACGCGGCGGGGGGCGGCGCCGGCGGACCGTCGAAACCCGAAACGGATGGCTTCTCCACCGCCGTCGGGCGGCTGGATGTCGAGGGAATGTTGTGGGTCGACGGCCTGGCCGACGCACCGGAGGCGGTGCCCTTCACGCTGTGCATCGAAGGGCTCGCCCAGGGCCTGCCGAATACGACCGCAAACGCCCGGTTGCTTCTGCGGGGACAGGAGGTGAACCTGAAGCTGCGTACGACCGGCCGGCGTGTGAAAGTGGACCTGGATGTTCCCGGCCTGGCGCTGGGCGTGTTCAACGGCCTTCGCATCCTGCCCGCCGATTTGTCGCTGGCCGGACGTTTGTCCCTCTCGGCCGGCATGTACCTCTACCTGAAACGTTCGTTCCTCTCGGACCTGGCCGCCCGCTGCCGCGTGGAAAACCTGCACGTGCGGGTCGGAAACCTGCGGCTGGCCAACCCGTCGCCGGCGGACCCCTGCCTTGTACGCATCGCGGCGCCGAACGGTCATCGGTGGCGCGTGAACCTTTCGGGGCTCTCCATCCGGGCGCCGTTTCCGGTCCGGCTGGCGTCAATGGAGCTGGAACTCGACGGGCTGCAGGGCACCTGGAAGGCGGACGGCCGGCTGCGGGCCGTGCTCTTCCCGGGGGCTGCGGCGGGACGTCCCCTGTCCGGGGACCTGCACGTCGACTCACCCATCGCCTTGCCGATCATGATTGCGGGATCGTATTCCGGAAAGCGTGATTGGCGGGTTTCCCTGACGACCGACGACTCGCACAGGCAGACGGCGGCGCCGCTGGCGCTGAAATATGGCGCGGCCGGCCTGCGCGCAGAAACGCCTTCTATCCGGTTTGCGGCCGACGGACGGGCCGACGGGATCCGCACACGGCTGCGGATGGCGGTTTCCGGGATCGGGCTGCACGCCGGAAAATTGTCCTCGCAGGCCGCTTCGCTGACCCTGGAGAGCCGGGTGCGTTTCGGCCGTGCGCCGCGGCCGGCCGCGGGGAGCGCGGAGGTGGTGCTGGTCAATGCCGGACTGGCATCGGCGCAGGGCAGCGCAAGCGCCGGGAAGATTCTCGGCCGGGGCGAATTTTCACTGGCGCCTTCCGGGACGGTCTCGGGCCGGGGGGTGCTGGAAATTTCCGGCGGCGGGGCGCGGATGAAGGCGCAGGGACTGCGCGTCTCCGGGATTTCCGCCAGCCTTCCGCTGCACTGGCCGTCCGCCGACCGTTACCGTCCCGGACGGTTTGCCGCCGGCGCCATCCTGTTTAACGGTCGACGGCTGGGCCGCCTCGAGGGCCGCCTCGTACAGCGGGGATCGGGAATCGATTTTTCGGCCGTTTTCCGCACAAAGCGGGTCTCACAGCTGAAAACATCCCTGAAGGGGCGCTTTCAGTGGCGGCCGCAAGGACCTGCCGCACTGCGCCTGAAGCTCGATTTGAAGCGTCCGGCCACGGCCCCGGAGATCGACCTGGGCACCCTGGTTCCGGCGGCGGCCGGCTGGCTGGCGGGAGGCGCCCTGCGGGTGCGGGCGGAAATCGGTGACGACGGAAGCGGCATGGGAGGACACCTCACGGCGTCATGGGAAGACGGCCGCCTGCGCATGCCGGAGAAGAAGGTACGTATCGAGGGCATCCGGGCGCGCGTGGAACTGCCGCGACTGCCGGACCTGCGCAGCGCCCCGGCACAGCCCCTCGATTTCACACGTGCGGCCGTGGGGGACCTGGTCGTGGAAAACGGGCACCTGGAGTACCGGCTCGAGTCCCCCCGCTCGGTGCTCATCGAAAAAAGCCGCGTGCAGTGGTGTCGCGGCATCGTCGAAGTGCCCGCCTTTCGCATCGCCCCGCAGACCGAAGACTATCGTTTGACGCTGTACTGCGACCGCCTGAACCTGGCCCGGGTCCTGGACCAGCTGGGCATCGACGCCCGGGGAGAGGGGACCCTCAACGGGCGCATACCGCTTCACTGGTCCCGGGGGCGCATCGACTTTGCAGACGGTTTCCTGTTTTCCACCCCGGGCGAAGGGGGCAAGATACGCATCCTGCAGAGCGACATTCTGACGGCCGGCGTGACGCCGGGCACACCCCAGTACGGGCAGATGGCGCTTGCCAGCGAGGCGCTCAAGGATTATGATTACAAATGGGCCAGGCTCACCCTGAACACCGAGGGAGAAGACTTGCTGATGCGCCTGCAGCTGGACGGCCGGCCGGCCGGCGTGCTGCCTTTCGAGTACCGAAAAGAAAAGGGCGGCTTCGTGAAAGTGCCCAAGGGCGCGCCGGGGTCCCGTTTTCAGGGAATCCGCCTGGACGTCAATTTCCGGCTGCCGCTGAACCGTCTGCTGCGCTACAGCGACATCCTGCCTATGATGCAATGAGGATTGCGAGGAGCGAACGCATGAAAAAGCGCTTACCCATCCTGTTCCTGCTGCTGCTGATGGCGGGCTGCACCCGGCACAATGTCCAGGTGGCCCCCATCGAGGTCAAGCCGATTCACATCACCATCGATGTCAACGTCAAGGTGGACCGCGCGCTGGATGACTTTTTCGGCGACATCGACGCCTCGGCCACCAAACTGGAGAAACAGAAAACGACCAGGCCCTAGCGGCCATCCAATTCTCTCGGGAGCGACTGCCATGCCGAACCGAAAACGGACGCTAATCTTTGTATCTGTACTACTATCTGTATGTCTAGTATGTACGTCTGGTTACGCCGGTAACATAAAGGAGCGCTTCAAGAAGCGACTACCGCAGATCGTGGCCCTCAAGAAGCAGGGGATCATCGGTGAGACCAACCGCGGGTACCTGGCTTTCGTCAAGAAGGCGGGCGACGCCCGGGCCAAATCGCTGGTGAAGGCCGAGAACCGGGACCGGAGGACCGTGTACCAGGCCATCGCCAAGCAGCAGGGCGTGGCGGTGGAGGTGGTGGAGAAACGCCGGGCCCTGCAGATTGCCCGGAAGAGCCCCGCCGGATTCTGGCTCCAGGACGCCAACGGGCGCTGGTACCGCAAGAAATGAGCCGCGTCGCGCATCACGGCGATGATGATCTGCGCCATTGTTCGAGAACCTGCAGCGACGCCTGCAGATCCGAAGGCGAAAAAACCTCCAGGCTGACGGTGCCCCTGAAACCGGTGAGCAGCTCCAGGATGCCGTTGCGCCGCCGGGGCGGCATGCAATCCAGGCCCAGGTGATCGCGGCCGTCTGCGACGCCGTGAAGGTGCACCACGGCGATGCGCCGCGCCAGGCGCCGGAAGAACGCCGCCGGGTCTCGCCCGCATATCAGCAGGTGGCCCACGTCCAGGCAGACCCCGAGATCGTATTCCTCCACCAGCTCCTGCACCCTTTCGAAAGGGGGGTGCACGAGGGTCTCGACCGCCAGCCGGCGGCTGTTCAGACCCGTGTCGAGCAGCGCCTCGATGCTGCGGCGGCAGTTATGCCGCCAGGCTGACCAGCGGGCCTCGTCTGTGGGGGATCTCCCGGCGGGAAGGTGCAGCGTGTAGCTGCTCGGGGCCAGGGAGGAGCAGCGCGCGAGGCACTCCGCCAGCCGCCGCACCGCTTCGCGACGCCGCGCGGCATCCGCATCGCCCGGGGACACATCCAGCGGCAGGTGCACGTTGTAACCCACCGCCAGGTCCCGCCCCAGCCGCACCAGTTCCCGGATGTCGTCGGCGGTGGGCAGGCTGCCGGGGGCGCTTTCGAAAAACAGCAGTTCGATTTCATCCACCCGCGCGGCCAGCCGGCGCACGTTCTCGGCCCACCCGGCGGGGTAAATGAACGACGTGGTCGCCAGACGGAAAGCAAAGCGGCCCTTCAGAGACGGTGTCACAGCCCCATCCCCCACGGCAGCGCCGGCTGCAGCAGCAGGCAGAATCCCGCCCACAACAGCGCAGAGATTTCCATCAGCTGCACGGCGCGGCGGACCTGCTCCGGGCCGGGGTCGGGAAAGTCCCGCCCCAGCCAGGGCTTTTCGACAAGGCGGCCGCCGTAGACGTTGGGGCCGTTGAGCCTCACGCCCAGGGCGCCGGAGAAGGCGGCTTCGGGAAAGCCGGCGTTGGGACTGGTGTGGCGCCGCCCCTCGCGCAGAGCCGTCCGAAGGCTCCGGCGGGCGGGGCCGCCCAGGAGCCGGGCGGCCAGGGCGATGACCGGCACCGCCAGCCGGGCGGGAAGGATGTTGGCGACGTCGTCCAGGCGCGCCGAAAACTTGCCGAACTGTTCGTAGCGTTCGTTCTTGTAGCCCACCATGGAGTCCAGAGTGTTGACCATCTTGTAAGCCAGTGCCAGCGGGGCGCCGCCCAGGGCCGCGTAGAAAAGCGGGCTGGCCACTCCGTCCACGAAGTTCTCGGCCACGGTTTCCACCAGCGCCCGGCGGACGCCGTCGGCGTCCAGTGTCGCCACGTCGCGTCCCACGATCATGGCCAGCCCTTCCCGGGCGGCGGTCAGTCCCTCGCGCTGCAGGCGGTCGAGTACTCCGCTGGCCGCCTGGGCCAGGCAGCGGGCCGAGAGGCAGTAGTAGATCATCACGACCTGCAGTCCGAGGGCCAGGGCGGGGTGCACGGCCAAAGCGAGGCGCAGCAGTGCCTCCGCCAGCAGCCAGGTGGCGCCGACCAGCGCGACGGTGAACAGCCCGCCGCAAACGACGGTGGGAAACGCCAGGTGGCGGAAGCGGGGCTCGGCCCACTGGATGGCGCGGCCCATCCAGCGCACGGGGTGCGGCAGCCCCGGCGGGTCTCCCAGCAGCAGGTCCAGGGCGAAAGCCGCCGGTATCACCGTGAACAGGATTGCGGGCGGCATGGCGGTCAGGCTCCCACGGCCGCCAGCAGAAAGAGAACGGCCTCGCTGGTCTCAATCATGGCCCCCAGCATGTCCCCGGTGACGCAGCCCAGTTTTCTACGGTAAAAGCCGATCAGGAGCAGCGTGACCAGCACGAAGCCCGCCAGGAGCGGCACCCCGGCAAGTCCGCAGGAAAGGACCAGGGCCACCGGCGGCAGCACCCCCCAGAAGGATGCGGGCGAAAGGCGCTTTTTGAAGAACGGGTGTCCCAGGCCGCCTTCCGGACGCCCGTAGGGCAGCGTCCGCATGGCCAGCAGGATGCCGCTGCGTGAAAGGGCCGGCACGGCCGTCAACACGACAAATCGGTGCTGCCAGACGGCCGACAGCCCGGCGGCCTTGAGTCCCAGCACGCACACGATGGCCACCACCCCCATCCCCCCCACGCGGCTGTCCTTCATGATTTCCAGGGCGCGTTGGCGGCCGCGGTGGCTGAAAATGCCGTCGGCGGTGTCGGCCAGGCCGTCCAGGTGCAGGGCGCCGCTCAGAACGATGAGCAGCACGGTGTCCAGCACGGCGGCGACGCCTTGCGGCCACAGGCGGCGGAAGGCCACGTCCGCGAGGGCCGTGATGAGTCCCAGCAGCAGGCCGGCCAGCGGAAACAGGGGCGCCATGGCGGCCGGTTCCAGGCGCACCGGTTTGCCCAGCGGCAGGGTGGTCATGAACTGCAGGGCGGCGCGCAGGCGCTTCACGCCGCACCCCCCTTGACGGTCACCGGGATACCGGCCACCATCCAGACGACGCGGTCCGCCGCAGCCGCCACGCGCTGGTTGGCGAATCCCACGCAATCGCGGAAGAGGCGCGCCAGCGCGTTTTCGGGAACGATGCCGGCGCCCACTTCGTTGGTCACCAGCAACACCGGGCAGGACGACCCGTCCAGGACCCGCACGAGGTCCTCGACGCGGCGGCGTACGGCGTTCTCCTCACCGTTTTCCTGCAGCAGGTTGCTGATCCACAGCGTCAGGCAGTCCACCAGGATGACATCGTGGCGCCCGCTTTCGGCCCGCAGCGCTTCGGGCAGCGCCAGGGGTTCTTCCAGGGTGCGCCACTGGCGGCCCCGTTCCCGCCGGTGGCGCGCCACCCTTTGCCGCATTTCGTCGTCGGCGGGGCGGCAGGTGGCCAGGAACAGGCGGCGGTCCCCGGGAAAATTTTCGGCCAGCGCCAGGGCATGGGCGCTCTTGCCGCTGCGGCAGCCGCCGATGACCAGGCAGGTGCGTTTCATGGGCATCTCCCTTCATGCAGCAGTCGATGGAGCAGATCGGTGTCGGTGTGTGCGGCGAAGTGTTCGGCCAGCAGGTCGTACTGCCGGTCGCGGAAAGCCGGGCCGGCCTGTTCGTCCACCGCGAGGCCGGTCAGACCGATAAAGTCCAGCCATTGGCGCGTGACCGCCGGGTTGTCGAAGAAACCGTGCAGGTAGGTGCCCATGGCGCGCCGGCCCGGATCCAGGCAGCCGTCGGTCTCGGCGCAGGCGGCACCATTGCGCTCGTGGACCTTCAGCAGCGGGCGGCCTCCCAGCAGGCGGGTGCGGCCCATGTGGATCTCGTAGCCGCGGCCGGCGGCTTCCCGCCAGCTGAAGGCGGTGACGGTGGTGGTTTTGGGGGCCTGCAGCACGGTTTCAACGGGCAGCAGGTCCAGTCCCCGGCTCTTGCCCGGGCGGCCCTCCAGCCCGTCGGGATCGGCCACACTGCGGCCCATCATCTGGTAGCCGCCGCAGATGCCCAGCAGGTGGCCGCCGGCGCGCTGGTAGGCTTTCAGCAGGTCCTGCCAGCCGGTGCGCTGCACCCAGGCCAGGTCGAAGCGCGTGTTCTTGGAACCGGGCAGGATGACGGCCGCGAAAGCCGAGAGATCGCAGGGGTCCTGGAGGTAGACCACCTGCAGGCCGTCGATGTTCTCCAGTGGATCGAAATCGGTGAAGTTGGAGATGTGGGGCAGACGCAGCACCGCGATGCAGGGGGCGTCCGTTGCCGCCGGGCGCGGTCGGCGGGGGCTTTCGATGACCACCGCGTCCTCGGCCTCGATGCGGATGTGGTCGAACCAGGGCAGCACGCCCAGCACGGGCCGGCGCGTGCGACGGTACAGCCAGTCGACCCCATCGGAAAAAAGCGCGATGTCGCCCCGGAAGCGGTTGATCAGGAGCGCGCGGATACGCTGCACGTCCTGCGGCGGCAGGCAGGCCAGAGTACCCACCATCTGCGCGAAGATGCCGCCGCGGTGAATGTCGCCCACCAGGATCACGGGCGCATCGGCGTAGGCCGCCATGGGGAGGTTGACCAGGTCGTGGTCCATGAGGTTGACCTCGGCGCAGGAACCGGCGCCTTCCATGACCACCACGTCGCAGGTGCTTCGCAGGCGATCCAGAGCCCGGCAGGCCGTTTTCCACAATGTGTGCTTCCGGCGGTGGTAGTCGGCGGCCGTCTGGTTGGAAAGCGCCTTTCCCATCACCACCACCTGAGAGCCCACCTCGCTGGTGGGTTTGAGCAGGACGGGATTCATGTCGACGTGCGGCACCACCCGCGCCGCCTCGGCCTGCACGATCTGGGCGCGGCCCATCTCCAGTCCCTCGGGCGTCACGCCGGAGTTGTTGGACATGTTCTGGGCCTTGTAGGGCGCCACACGCAGCCCCTGGTTGGCGAAAAAGCGGCAAACGGCGGTTACCACCACGCTCTTGCCCACGTCCGATCCGGTGCCCAGCACCGCCAGGCAGGCGGCGCGCGGCGTTTGCGGTCTTTCGCTTGAATGATGAGTCATGTCAGTCTTTCCGCCACGGGACCATGCGGATCCGCACGCGGGCGGGGCGCGGATTCATGCGGCCGCCAGGGCGATGTTCTGCGTTCGTGTGTGTCCGTGTGAATCCCCGGCCATCTACGCCGTGTCATATTTTCCGGCGTACCCCCGGGGGGTGACCATGCGGTCGCCGTAAGTGAAGGTCGTACTGTTGCCGATGAAGACGATGGTCTGCATGTCCACGGTCGCCGCGGGCAGCTGCGACAGCGGCACGATGCGCACGCGCTGCCCCTCGCGGGCCGCCCGGCTGACGATTCCCGTCGGCGTCTGCGGCGAGCGGTGACGCAGCGCGATGCGGCAAGCGGCCTCGAGCTGCCAGTGGCGCCTGCGGCTCCGCGGGTTGTAGAGCACGATGACGAAATCGGCGGCGGCGGCCGCCTCCAGCCGCTTTTCGATGACCTCCCAAGGGGTCAGCAGGTCGCTCAGGCTGATGACCGCGAAGTCGTGGGTCAGCGGCGCGCCCAGCAGGGCGGCCCCGGCACACAGGGCCGGGATGCCCGGCACCACTTCGACGGCCAGTGCGTCCGGCGGGATCTCTCCGGCGTCGGAAGCCGCGATGGTGATGCCGCGCCGACGGCACAGTTCCAGCACCAGGCCGGCCATGGCGTAGATGCCGGCGTCTCCGCTGGATACCATGGCGCAGGAGGTGCCCGCAAGGGCCGTGTCGATGGCCGCCCCGGCCCGCTGGATCTCTTTTTTCATGGCGGTGCAGATGACGGTCTTGCCCGCGATGAAGGGGCGCACGAGTTCGATGTAGGTGGTGTAGCCGGCCACGGCGTCGACGCGCTGCAGGACCTCCCGCGCACGCGGCGACAGGTGCTCGGGGCCGCCCGGGCCGATGCCTACGATGTAGAGTCTCTGCGCACCACCGCCACGGTCACGTTGGGGATCTTGCGTTTGGGGACGATCAGGCTTCCCCGGGGGGCCGCCTTGAGGGCTGCTGCTTCGCATACGCTTTTCACTCCGATGTGTTTTTGTACCATCTGCGATGGGGATTGGATGTTTTCGACCTCCGCCAGCTGCGCACGGCTGAAAAAACGAATTTTCAGGCGGAGACGCCGGGCGGCGGCAAGCAGGCCGGGTTCGTCGCGCTTGAGGTCCACGCTGGCCAGGCAGTCCACGCTGGCCGGGCTCAGGCGGGCGGCGGAAAGCACCGCCAGGATGAAGTCGTGAATCTCGTCGGCCGGGGTGTGGCGGTTGCACCCCACGCCCACCACCAGGCTGGGAGGACGCAGTACCAGGGTCTTTTCCGGCAGGTCCGCCACGCGGTCGTCCACGAAAACGGCCGGCTGCAGCCCGGCCAAGGCCGCTGCCGGGTCACCTCCGGCATCGACGGGCACGGCGCCGGGAAGCCGGTCCCGGAACAGGCCGAGAGGGTCGTACAGCCCCAGCGGTCTTTTCTCCAGCAGGGCCATGGCGACGTGGCGGACGGCGGTGGGGTTCTCGATGAAAAGGCCCTTCTCGACGGCCAGGACGTCGACCGCCGGCAGCGCGTTGACATCCGTGGCCGTAGTGATCACCGGGTCCGCGCCCACGGCGCGGGCCACGGAAACAGCCAAGGCGTTGGCGCCGCCGATGTGGCCGGACACCAGGCTGACGGCGTGGCGCCCGGCCTCGTCGACCACCACCACCGCCGGGTCGCGGGTCTTGCTTTCGAGCAGCGGCGCGATGGTGCGCACCACGATGCCCGTAGACATGACGAAGACGTGGCCCGTGTGGTCGGTGAAGTGTTCGGCCACCGCCGGCCGCAGGCGGACGAAAGGCCGACGCCGCCCGGAGGCCAATTCCGGGGGGGCGGCCAGGCGGCCGGAGAAGTACAGCCGCGCGTCCGCGAAACGGCGGCACAGCGCCAGCGCCAGTTCAATCCCGCCGGGGGTGATGGCCCAGACCGCCAGAGGGGGATTCTCAGCCGTCGTCATGACCGCGAAACCCGTGGGCGAAGTGTTTGTCGTAGAGCCGCGAGCGTTTCTCCAGACGATCCAGGGAAACGGAAAGGACCTTTCCCACCACGATGACAGCCTGGCGGGTGATCTGTTCGGCATGCACGGTTTCGGCCAGTCTCCCGATGACCGTGCGCACGGTTTTCTCGTCCGGGTGGCTGGCGCGATAGACCACGGCACAGGGCGCGTCCGCGCCGTACTGCGCCGCGAGCACCTGCTGCACGCGATCCACCATGGAAATGGAAAGGTAGATGGCCATGCTGGCCCGGTGGGCGGCCAGGCGGCCCAGGTCTTCGCTTTCGGGCACCGGTGTGCGCCCGGCCATGCGCGTCAGGATCAGGGTCTGGGAAACCTCGGGCAGGGTGTACTCGATGCCCAGGGCGGCTGCCGCGGCGAAGGCGGCGGTGACGCCCGGAATGACGGCGCAGGGGATGCCGTCCGCCGCCAGTGCCGCCATCTGCTCGAAAACGGCGCCGTAGAGGCTGGGGTCACCGGTGTGCAGGCGCACGACGCGCTTGCCCCGGCGGTAGGCCGTTTTCATGAGCGCCACGATGTCGTCCAGATGCAGCGGCGCGCTGTCGATGCATTCACAGGAAGGCTGCGTCCAGCGCAGCAGGGCCTCGGGTACCAGCGATCCGGCGAAAATCACCAGGTCGGCACGCGCCAGTGCCCGGCGCCCTTTGACCGTGATGAGGTCGGGGTCGCCGGGTCCGGCGCCCACGAAGTGGATCGTGTGACGCTCCGGTTTTTCACTTTGCATGTGGAATTACCTCTTCCTCTTCCGGTTTGCGGCGGCCGCACAGGATGAACACCGGGTTTTCGGCGGCCAGGCGGGCGTCGCCGGCCATGGTGCGCTGCCGGTTGACCTGCAGCTGTGTCACGTCGACACACAGTCCCGCGCGCGCCAGCGCCTGCCGGGCGGCCTGCAGGCTCTGCAGCAGGACGACGTTGACCACTAGAACGCCGTCGGGGGGCAGGCGCCGGGCGGCGGCCGCGATGATGTCCGGCAGGCGCTGGCCGCCGCCGCCGATGAAGACGCGGTCGGGGTCGGGAAGCTTCTCGAGCCCGTCGGGCAGCTCGGACCGCAGGACGCCCACGTTCCAGGCCCGCAGGCGGCGGCGGTTGGCTTCGATGTGCGCCACGCGCACGGGGTTCTTCTCCACGGCCCACACCGCACCGTTTCGCAGCGCCAGGGCGGCCTCGAGGGCCACCGATCCGCTGCCGGCTCCCAGGTCCCAGAGGGTCTGCCCGGACTGCAGGGCCAGCCGCGCCAGGGTAACAGCGCGGACCTCGGACTTGGTAATCAGCCCGTGGTGGTGCTCGAAAAAGTCATCGGGCAATCCCAGGTGGCCCGGGGACGTCGGCCTCCGGCTTTCCCGGCGGCGGAAAATGATCACGTTCAGCGCGCTGAAAACCCGGCTGACCGCCTGGTCCGGGGTCATCCAGCGGATTTTCTCGGACGGCTGTCCCATTTCCTCGCAGACGCACATGTCGACGTCATCCACACCGCGCTCGAGCAGCAGGTTGGCCACCCGGTCGGGGGTGTTTCGCGGGTCGGTGTAGACGGCCACCAGCGGGTGTTCACGCAGGGCGGTGAGGAGTTCCATTTGGCCGTGCCGGCCGTGAAGGCTCACCACGGCGGCCTGTCGCCAGGGAACACCGATACGGGCGAAAGCGGCTGCGGCGGCCGTGACGTTGGGGTAGATGCGCACCCGCCCGCGACCCAGGCGGCGGACCAGGAGGGCCCCGATGCCGTAGAAAAGCGGGTCTCCCGAAGCCAGCACGACCACCCGGCGGTGTTGCATGCGCTTTTCAACCGCATCGAGCATCTCCTCGAGGTTGCGGCCGATTTCGAGGGTCTCGGCCGAAAGATCGCGAAAAAAGGCCAGCTGGCGCTTGCCGCCCACCAGCACTTCGGCCTGTTGGATCAGCGTCCGCTGCGCCTCGCCAAGATCCCGGGGGTCCACGCCGATTCCCACCACCGAAACGACGGAGGATGTCTGCGCTGTGCTCATGGCACCTCCCTGCTGTCGAAGATGACCCGGCCCTCGAAGTCGAAGATCAGGCAGTTGACGTCCGGCTTCTCACCGGCAAAGCGCCGGGCCGCGGAGACCACCCGGCGGCCCACCCGGCGGATCACGGCCGCGTGTCGGGGATAGAGCATGTCGAAGGCGTGCCGCGCCGTGTTGGCGCCCCGCACCCGTTCGGCCAGATCGGCATCGCCGGTTTCGGCCAGGGTCCACGCGGCCAGCTGCGAAAGATTCTGGCGGGACCTGGCGGCGTGGGTGTGGGGCACGCCACGGGCCATCTTGACGGCCTTTCCGAAAAAGACCGCCAGGGTGGCGCCCTCGAAAGCGCGATCGGCGGCCGCCCGCAGGGAAAAGGCAAAATAGTCCCCGATCTGTATGAAGGCCTCCTCCGGCAGATCCGGCCACAGTCGCTGGGAGAAACGTTCGCTGCGTCGGCCGGTGGTCAGCAACAATGAACGCACACCCGCCGCACGGGCCACGTCCATGGCCTTGCGGATGGTGGCCCGGTAAGCCTCGTGGGACATGGGGCGCACGAGGCCGGTGGTTCCCAGAATGGAGATGCCCCCCAGGATGCCCAACCGCGCGTTGAGGGTCTTGCGGGCCAGTTGCTCCCCGCAGGGGACGAACACCTCCACCGAAACGGGGCCGCTGGGGCCGTACCGCAGGCGGACATCGTTCACCGCCCGGCGGATCATGCGCCGTGGGCCCGGGTTGATGGCCGGCCGGCCCGGCGGTACGTCCAGTCCCGCTTTGGTCACCCGTCCCACACCCGGTCCGCCCTCGATGCGCACCGTGTCGGGGTCGCCGGCCCCAGCGTCCAGCAGCGTCACCCGGGCGCCGATGAGGGCCCGGTGGGTGACGTCGGGGTCGTCCCCGGCATCCTTGACGACCCGCGCGACGGCCTGTTCGTCGGAGACTCTGGCGGCGCTCTCGACGGGAATCGACAACGTCTCTCCCGTCAGCAGCCGCACGCGCACCCTTTCGGGACAGGCGCCGGTCAGCAGGCATGTCAGGGCGGCCTTGGCCGCCGCGGCGGCCGCGGTTCCGGTGGTGAACCCGGTTCGAAGTTTTCGGGTTTTCTTTTTCAAAACAGCATCCAGTAGACAGAACCCACCAGCACGAGGCTCAGGATCCGGAAGCCCTGTCCCAGCAGCAGCAGCTGGGTGCCCATCTTGGGGGAAAAGATCCCCACGTAACGCGGCAGTTGGTGCCGCAACGCGCGGATGGGGAAGGCCACCACATTGCCGATCAGCAGCGCCGCGACGGTTTGCTTGACGGTCAGCACGCCGGATTTCAGCAGTGCGCCGGCGGCGGCGAAACCGGAGGTGAACTCGGCGGCGAAGCTGAGCACCACCAGCGACAGCGCCTCCATGGGGATGAAGCGGGTGGCCACGAAATCGGCCAGGCGGTGCTGCAGCAGTGCAAACAAACCGGCGGCGTTTACCATGAAGACGGCCACGTAGATGGGCACCACGAAAATGATCACGCCGGTGAGGCGTACCGGCAGCTTGCGCCGCAGGGCCCGCCAGACCGATTGCGGGGAGGCGCGCCCGGTGTCCCGGTCGGGCGGTGCGCCGACACGCGTCTCGCGAGTGGGCTGCGGCGGCAGTCGCAGGTGACCGTACAACAGAAAGGCAGCCGTGCGCAACAGGGCGGCCACAAAGGTCAGGATGAAATACAGGCCCCCGGCCCAGCCGGTCAGTGGTATGACGATGAAAAAGGTTGTCGGCAGGTGCAGGAAAAAGGCCGGCAGCTGGTTGACCAGGTTGGTGAGAAACAACTGCCGGCGGGTGATGCGGCCCTCCTGGTAGAATTCCAGCAGCATGGCGTTGGCCGCCGCCCCGGAGAAGAATGCGGTGGTGAAGGCCGCGCTGCAGCGGCTGCCCAGATGCCCGAAACGGAAAAGCGGTGCGGCCGCGAAAGCCAGGTAGCGTGTCCAGCCGGAGGCCTCGATGATCTGGCCCAGGGCCAGGCCGGCGGTGATGAAAAACACCAGGCGGGCCAACGGCCACAGCAGCCGGGAGGCCGCCCGCGGCCAGGTCACGCCGTCGATCCAGGCGACGCCGGCCAGCAGCATGACCAAAGCCAGGGTCAGCGAAACGGCCAGGGCGCGGTAACGGGGTTTAGCCGGGGAACGGCCCATCGGGTTTCTTCCGCTTGGCGATGATCAGGGTCCAGTAGTCCGGCCGCTTGCTCTTCAAGGTCTCGATATCCTCGATGATTTCCTGTTCCGGCTGCCCGCAGCGCGAGATGCCCACACGGTGTTCGTACGCCCCGCTTTCGGACAGGGCGGCGGTGATGTCCGCAACGTTGCGGTAGGCCTTCAGGAACACCACCGTTTCCGGCTTTTGCGACAGCCCCCGCAGGCGGTCGCCGCCCTGGGCGCCGGAAACCAGCAGCATGGATTCCTCGCCTTCCACCAGCGGCACGTTCAGGCAGGCCGCCGCGGCCTGGTACGACGTGATGCCCGGCACGGTCTCCACCGCAAGATGCGGCGCGTGACTGCGGATGTATCGCAGCACGTAGCCGTAGGTGGAGTAAGTCAGCGGATCGCCGAGGGTCAAAAACGCCGCCTGCCGGCCGGCCTGCACGGCGTCGATGATCCGCTCGGCGTTGCGGCGCCAGGCGCGTTCCTTTTCCCCGCGGTCCGAAGTCATGGGAAAGTGCAGCATCTCGACACGGGTGCCGTCCGGTATGTACCGCCGGGCGATACCCACCGCCCGGCTGTAACGATTCTTGGTGGAGGCCGCCGTGTAAACGGTGTCCACCTGCGCCAGCAGCCGGGCGGCCTTGACCGGGACCAGTTCCGGATCGCCGGGACCCACCCCGATGCCGTACAGAATGCCGTTTTTATTCCGTGAGCTCATGATGCCTCCCTTTCCTGCGCCATCAGTGCCAGGGCGTTGACCACGCTGGCGGCCACGTTGGACCCTCCCTTGCGGCCGACGTTGGTGATGAAAGGGACGTCGAGTTCCGCCAGGGCGGCCTTGGACTCGGCCGCGTTGACAAATCCCACCGGAAGCCCGATCACCAAGGTCGGCGTAGCGTCGCCGGATCGTATCCGCTCGATGAGGCGCAGCAGGGCCGTGGGGGCGTTTCCCACCACGTAAATGCCGTCGGCCATGTGTTCGAGGGCTGCTTCGACAGCCACGGCGGCTCGGGTGCGGCCCTCAGCGCCGGCTACGGCGGCCACCCGGGGGTCGCTCATCAGGCAGTGAACGCTGACGCCGAAAGGCTCCAGCAAAGCGCTGCGGATGCCCACCCGCGCCATGTTGGTGTCGGTGATGATGTCCGCTCCGGCCGCGATGGCGGAGACGCCTCGGGAGACCGCCAGGGGGTGAAAGCGGACAGAGGTCACGTATTCGAAGTCGGCCGTGGTGTGGATCATGCGGCGCACAATGGGCCAGCGGTCCGGCGGGTGGCCGTGGTTGCCGGCTTCGGCGTCGATTATGGCGAAACTGCGGCGTTCGATGTCATCAGGTGTCATGGCGTTCGTTTTCCTTTCGGTATCTCCGGCAGCCGTCCACGAAGGCCGCAGCCAATGTCGGACGGCTGGCGAAGTGCAGGTGAAAGTAACTGCCCAGCGTCCGGTCGACGAGAAAGCCCTCGCGGCTGCGGTGCTTCCCGCCGCGGTCGGAAACCTCGTAGAGCGTGACCGCCGCCGGATCGTTTCCCACGATGTCGGAGTAGTGAAACTCGTGTCCCCGCACGCGCGTGCCGGCCGGGCCCAGCATGCAGTCGTGTCGCAGCCGGATTTCGCGGTATCCCAGGGAACGCAGGCGTCGCGCCATGCGGGCGGTAAAGGCGAAGCAGCCGCACATCTCGAAATGGTTGCCTTCGAAATCCCGGATGCTTCGGCAGAGGTACATGAATCCGCCGCACTCGGCGTAGATCGGCATGCCGTTGCGGCTGGCCAGATGGATCTGTTCCCGCAAGACCCGGTTACGGCACAGCTCGGCGGCGAACAGTTCCGGGTATCCGCCGCCCAGGTACAGGCCGGCCGCGTCGGGGGGCAAGGGGTCGCCGGCCAGGGGGGAAAAGAACCGCAGGTCGGCACCGGCGGCCGCCAGCAGTTCCAGGTTTTCAGGGTAGTAGAAGCAGAAGGCGTTGTCGCGGGCGACGGCCACGGGGACCCGGTTGCCGTGAGGGGGATGGCCCGGCAGGGCGGGTGCCCCCGAAACCGGCAGCACGGGCAGGCGGGCAAGCAGCTCATCCAGGTCCATGGACGATTCCACCAGGTCGGCCAACCGGGCCTGCGTGTCGGCGCCCAGGGGATGGTCATCGCCGGTCACCAGGCCCAAGTGACGCTCGGGGATGCGCACCGCCTGGCGGCGCTGCAGGCCTCCCAGGCAGGGCATACGCACGTGCCCTTTCAGGGCCTGGCGCAGGTATTCCAAATGCCCCGGGCTTCCGAGGCGGTTAAAGAGTACGCCGGCGAAGGACAGATCCGGATCGAAGCACTCGAAACCCATCACCAGGGCGGCGGCGCTGCGCGCCATGCTGGCGGCGTCCACCACCAGCAGCACCGGAATGCCCAGCCACTTGGCCATTTGTGCCGTGGAACCGGCTTCACTGGTGCCGCTGAACCCGTCGAAGAGCCCCATGACGCCCTCGATGACGGCTACGTCGCATCCGGCGGCGTGGCGTTGGAAAATTTTCCGGTTGGTCGGCCGGCTGAGCATCCAGCCGTCCAGGTTGCGGCTGTCACGGCCGGTGACGCGGCGGTGGTGACCCGGGTCGATGAAGTCGGGGCCCACCTTGAACGGCGCCACCCGCAGGCCGCGACGACGCAGGGCCGCCATCAGGCCCAGGGTGACGGTGGTCTTGCCGGACCCGCTGCGGGTTCCGGCGATGACGATGGCTTTTACGCCGGCTCTCATGGGACCTCGAAAAAACCGGTTCGCTTCAAGATGCGCGCACCGCGCCCGGCGAAGCGCCGGGGATGAAGTATGCCGCCGATGCGGTTGATGCCCAGCAGCAGCCGCGGGGTGGGACGCGACACGATGCTTTCCGCCACGATGAAAACGCGCCCCTCTTTTACGGCCCGGATGACGGAAAAACCCGGTTCACGGGCAATGCGATCCACGCTGACGCGGTTCATGGGGCCTTCCTGGGAGAGATACACGTCGATCTCGTCGGCATGCGCCAGGATGCGCTCCTTTCCGTAGGCCGCGATGTTGGTGCCGTGCACCGCGCGTGCGTCGGCGGCCACGTTAACGCCGCCGGCGGTCTCCAGGACGAAGATAGCCATGGAGGTGGGTGTAAAGGTTTTCATTTTGTTGTGAATCGCTTCGAAATACACACGCTTGGGCGGAACGCCTTCAGACAGGGCTTTAAAATCCGCCACGGCCCGCTCGAAAGTCTTGATCATCTTTTCAGCCGCATCCGGGCGTCCGCCCAGCCGGGCAAGGATGCGCCAGTAGACTTTCATGTCGGGCACGGTTCCCGGCTGCAGCGAGACCACCGTGATGCCGCTGTCTTCCAGGCGTCGCATCAGCCCGGGATAGCCGCGGTCGATCATGGGCCGCACCAGCACGAGGTCCGGGGCGGCGGCCAGGAACTTCTCGGCGTCGTCGTGGTAGGAAAAGACCGGCTTGCGCAGGGCCTGGGGCGGGTAGTCCTCGTGGGTTGAGACACCCGCAAGGGCGTCACCCAGACCCAGTGTGTAGAGATTTTCGGTGTGCGCCGCGTAAAGCGAAATGATGCGCTTGAAAGGCTTTTCGACCACGATGCGGCGGCCGGCCTGATCGACGATGGTGCCGTCCGCCTGCAACGAAAAATCGGCGGCCTGGGCCGAAAGGGCCAGTAGCGCCGACAGCAGCAGGCTAATCAACAGACGCATGATGTTCCTCCGTGGGTTTGAAGACCACCTGCCGGGAGGCGGTGTACGGTTCGAAGTAGACCTTGGCGCGGACCGCAAAGACGCGCTGCAGGATTTCCGCGTCGAGCACCTCATCGGTGGGACCCTGGGCGGCAATGGCGCCGTGGTGCATGAAAATCAGGTGGCTGCAGAAAGCGGCCGCCAGGTTGATGTCCTGGAAAACGGCCAGAACGGTTCGCCCCCTCCGCCGGACCTGTTCCGCGGCCAGGTTCAGCAACGCCAGGCTGTGGTTGACATCCAGGTTGGAGGTGGCCTCGTCCAGCAGCATGACCTCGGCGTCCTGGGCCAGGGCACGGGCGAACACCACCCGCTGGCGCTCTCCCCCGGACAGTTCAGTGACCAGGCGGTGGCGGAAACGTGCCGTGTCGGTGCGTTCCATGACGTCGTCGACCATGGCGTGGTCCCGGTCCCCCGGCGCCGAAAAGCGGGGGAGATGGGGATAGCGGCCCATCATGACGACCTCTCCGGCGGTGAAGGGGAAGTTGATCCGAAAGTCCTGGGGGACCAGAGATACACGCCGGGCCAGCGCTTTACGGCCGTATTCCGCCAGGGCCCTGCCGGAAAGGCGGATGCTGCCGCCGGCGGGTGTGCGCTGCCGGCAGAGCAGGTCCATCAGGGTGGTCTTGCCGCACCCGTTGGGGCCGACGAGGCCGTAGAAACGTCCCTTCTCCAGGCGCAGCGTGAGGTTGGAAAAGACCCGACGCCGGCCATGGGAAAAGCAGATGTTGTCCAGGTCGAAGGGCATTTTCAAAACCCCCTGCGCCCTTTTTGGCGCCGACGGAATACGTAACAGAAAAAGGGGCCGCCGATGAGCGCGGTCAGGACACCGATGGGAATCTCGTGGGGCAGCACGGCGCGGGTAATGGTGTCCGCACCCAGCAGCAGCACGGCTCCGGCCAGCAGGCTGGCCGGCATCAGGCGGCGGTTGTCGGGACCGGTGACGGCCCGCATCATGTGGGGCACCAGCAGTCCCACGAATCCGATGATGCCGGAAACCGCCACGCACAGGGCGGCCACCAGCGAGGCCGTCACCAGAAGGATCAACGGCACACGTCGGGTGTCGACCCCCAGCGAGGCGGCCGTGCGGCTTCCCAGCGAGAGGAGATTGAGATCGCGGGCGTAGAAGACGAACACGGCGAAACCGAGACCGACGAAGCCCAGGGTGAGCCCGACGTCGTTCCAGGTGCGCGAGGCGAAACTGCCCATCAGCCAGAAGATGATCACCGAAACCTGCTCGTCGGCCACGTACTTCAGAAAGCTGATGCCGGCCGAGAGGATAGCGGCCACGATAATGCCCGAAAGGATCAGGTTGTTGGAGGAAAGGCCTTCAGCGGACGAGGACAGGGCGATGACCAGCAGCAACGTCAACAGGGCGCCGGCGAAGGCGAAGGCGGGCACCGAATAGGCTCCCATGAAGCCGATGTTCAGGATGATGGCCAGCGAAGCTCCGAAAGCGGCGCCGGCCGAAACGCCCAGGGTGTAAGGGTCCGCCAGGGGGTTGAGCAGGATGCCCTGAAAGGCGGTGCCCGAGACGGCCAGTCCGGCCCCCACCACGGCAGCCGTCAGGATGCGCGGCAGGCGCACATCGAAAACCACCGTAGCGTGCACCGGCGGGACGCCGGCCAGCCATGCCTCTGCGGAAAACAGGCGGCCCGCCACGATGCGGGCCACCTCCCCGAGGGGGATGCGGATGTAACCCATGGCGGTGGAGACCAGCACGGTTGCCCCCAGCAGAAGGAGCAACAGCGGGATCGTGAGATATCCGCTGAAGCGCACGCCGGCCGGCATTTCCTTTTCCTTCGACAAGATGCGCCCTTCCTCAGCGGTCCGGTTCGCGAATACGGTACGCACCGAAACCGCCGGGCGTCGTCCGTCGAGACGCGAAAATTTCGGCACATCAGGAAGATGTCGTGGTTTCCGCAACACAGCCGGACGCGGTGCATGGGCGCATGAGCGCCGTCGTATTCGGCAATCGGGCCGCTTCGTCCGGCAGCGCGCCGGACAAAAAAAACCCTCCATGAGAATCTCATGAAGGGCTGCACCCAGTTTTCTTAACCCTGATTCGATGGACAGCAACCGATGTGACCGCGCAGACGGCCTGTCCACACCACAAGGCAGGTCTTCTGGCTCCCGGATCGTCCTATATTCCGAACCTTCCCATCGTGCTGATACACGACAGTGGCAAAACTCGGATTTCGTCCCCGGTCACAGCGGCGGGACCGCTCCCGACTCCAACGGGATTCCCTATTAAGTCTGATGACACCTTGTGTCGCCCTGTATAGATTCGGCCGATCCGTTTGTCAACCGTAATTGTGATCCCGGCGCCACAACCATGCGCGTGACAATGGGCGTTGCGTGCTTATAATAGCTGAGGTCCAGCCACAAAACCGACAACCGACACCAGAGAAAGGAAATTTTCCATGAGCGACCTGATCGTAATCGCTTTCGACGACGAGCACAAGGCCTTCGAACTACGGGCCGAACTGGGCAAAATGCAGAAGGAATACCTGATCAAGATGGAAGACGCCGCCGTGGTCACCAAGGACGCGGAGGGTAAAATCAAGCTGCACCAAGCCATCAACCTGACTGCGGCCGGTGCCGTGGGCGGTGGCTTCTGGGGCATGCTGATCGGCATGATCTTTCTCAATCCGTTGCTCGGGGCCGCGGTAGGTGCGGGCGCCGGGGCCATCTCCGGCAAACTCACCGATATCGGCATCAACGACCAGTTCATGAAGGAACTGGCCGAGAGCTTCAAACCGGGAAGCTCGGCGCTGTTTATTCTCGTCAAGAAGGTCACGCCGGACAAGGTGGCCGAGCGCCTCAAGGGGTTCGGCGGAAAAGTCCTCAAGACTTCCCTGACCAAGGACAAGGAAGAAGAACTCCAGAAGCTGCTTTCCGGCACCGAAGGGGAGTAGACCCGACCGCCGCCGATCGGTCCCAACGGCGGCCGCGTCAGTCGCTGAGTTCGTACTCCGGAAAGCCTTTTCCGGAAACGATGCGGTAGAGCCTGCCGTCGCCGCGGAATTCGAACTCGGGAGAGTTGCTGGCACCCTGCGGGTGGTGTTTGCTGCGGTAAACGCGGCCGTCATCGCGAAGTTCGTAGTCCCAGTGCCGGGACCATCCCGCAGGATGAAAGACGGTGCGGTACAGCTTGCCGTCCACGATGGTGTAGACCGGTTCGGCCGCTTTTTCCCGGGGCTGATCTGTGATGCGGAACAGTTTTGCCATTTTGGCCTCCTTTGCAGGAATGAGATGACGCCGAACGAAGGTAAAAGAGGGCGGGTGCTGTCAGGCTCATCCCGAAGCCCCTGGGCCTTGCGGTGCCAGGACACCCGCCCGTCTTTCCCTTCACCCCCGGGCGACCCGCCCGGGGCGGAAAAACAAAAAGCCCTCCGCGATACATTCGCGAAGGGCTGCACCCAGTTTACTTGACCCTTGGCCCGCCTCCGCTTCCCGTCCTGCCGCGGGCAGAGGCGCATGTCGTCAAGGCAGGTCTTCTGGCTCCCCCGCCTTTCCGGCGGCCTTCCCATCCCGATGCATCGAAACAGTGGCGACACGTGGCCGAAAAGGTTCCCCTGCGAAACCAGCGGCAGGGGCGGGGTTACAGCGGCGGGACCGCTCCCGGTTTTCACGGGATTCCCTATTAAGCCCGTTGGGCACCTTGATTTTCAAGTACGATGCTTTCTGCCTCCTGTCAAGCCTTAAGATGCCTTTTGGGGAAGGCAGGCGACGGTTGAATGCATATTCGAAGGGAAACCGCATGCGGTATGCCTGCCCTCGGTTGCCGATGGTCCCGCGTGTCTACGACTGGCGCTGTTATACGGAAGCCCATTTACGCGGCAGGGGTCATCGAAGACGGCAGTCTCCGACGTGCCGGGCGGCCGTTTCTCTCATGACCGTCAGTTCATCCTCTGAAAAACGGCAGGCGCCGTCGGCGCAGAAGTCCGGATCGAGCGTTTCGCCGGCGGCCGAAAAGCGCTGCAGAAAATAACGCCGGGTACCGGAAATGAGCTGCGCCATACGCCCTACGGTGTTCTCATCCACGAAGGGCCTGACGCAGGTGGTGCGAAACTCGTGGTCGATGCCGGAAGAGCGCAACAGCGCGATGCTTTCCTCTACTTTTGTCTGAATGTCCTTTTCCGCGCAGAGCGCGTCGTATCGACGGGGCAGGGTCTTGAGGTCCATGGCCACGTAGTCGAGCAGACCGTCCCTCAACAGGCGGCCGAGCATTTGCGGACGGCTGCCGTTGGTGTCGAGCTTGACGGCATACCCCGATTGTTGAATACGCCGGCAAAGATCCGGCAGACCCTCTGCCAGTGTGGGTTCCCCGCCGGACAGGACCACGGCGTCCAGGAATCCCCGGCGCTTTTTAAGGAAAGCCAGAAAATCCCGCTCCGTCAGGCTTTCGACGCAGATCCCCTGTGCCAGCGAGGGGTTGTGACAGTAGGGGCAGTGGAAGTTGCAGCCCGCCAGAAAAAGCACGGCGGACACCGCCCCCGGGTAGTCGATCATGGAGCTCCTGTGCAGGCCGCCGAGACGCACGATCGTGATGTTACGACGCCATGCGCACGGGCCGGCCGGCTTTTTCTTCCATCACGGCCGAACAGGGCTCCAGGTCCGGGCGCATGGTCTTGCGCATGCCGAATTCGGCCCGCTTGCCCACGTTCCACTGCCGCACGGGCCGCAGGTAGCCCACCACCCGCGAGTACACCTCGGTAGGACTGTCGCAGTGTGGGCAGTGCTCCTGCCGCCCCTTGAGATAGCCATGGGAGGGGCAAACGCTGAAGGTCGGGGTGATGGTGAAGTAGGGCAGCCGGAACCCGCCGGTGATTTTTCTCACCAAGCGGCGCACGGTAGCGGTGTCCTCGACGTTTTCCCCCAGGAAGACGTGCAGCACGGTGCCGCCCGTATAGCGCGTCTGCAATGCGTCCTGCAGGGTCAGGGTCTCGAAGATGTCATCGGTGTGGTTGACGGGCAGCTGGGTGGAGTTGGTGTAAAAGGGCGCCGCTCCCCGGCGGTACTCGGCCTCGTTGGCGCAGACGATTTCCGGGTAGCGCTTTTTGTCCAGCATGGCCAGGCGGTAGGACGTGCCTTCGGCCGGGGTGGCCTCCAGGTTGATCATGTCCCCAGTCTCCTCCTGGCGCGAGGCGATCAGGTCACGCAGAAAATCCATGGTCTCCACGGCGAAGGCCTGACCCTCGGCCGTGGTGATGTCGCTGCCCAGCAGGTTGATGCAGGCCTCGTTCATGCCGATGATGCCGATGGTGGAGAAGTGGTTCTTCCAGTACCGTCCGCCGCAGGCCTTGACGTTGCGCAGGTAGAAGCGCGAGTACGGGTAGAGATTGGCAGCGGTGAACTTCTCGAGCACCTTGCGCTTGATGAGCAGACTTTCGTGGGCCAGCAGGGCGCGTTCTCTCAGCAGCGCGTAGAATTCCCCTGCACTGTCGGCCTCGTGGGCGATGCGCGGCAGGTTGACGGTCACCACCCCGATGGACCCGGTGAGCGGGTTGGCGCCGAAGAGGCCGCCGCCGCGCTTGACCAGTTCGCGGTTGTCCAGCCGCAGCCGGCAGCACATGGAGCGGGCGTCTTCGGGCGACATGTCCGAGTTGACGAAATTGGAGAAATAGGGGATGCCGTACTTGCCGGCCATCTGCCAGATGCCCTCGTAATTGGGGTTGTCCCAGTCGAAATCGGCGGTGATGTTATAGGTCGGGATGGGGAAGGTGAAGACCCGTCCGTTGGCGTCGCCGGTCATCATGACGTCGGCGAAGGCCCGGTTGATCATGTCCATCTCGGCCTGGAAATCTCCGTAGCAGACGTCCCGGGTCTCCCCGGCCACCACCACCGGCCGGTCTTTGAGGGTGGCCGCCGGACTCAGGTCCATGGTGATGTTGGTAAAGGGCGTCTGGAACCCCACGCGCGTGGGAATGTTGATATTGAAAACGAACTCCTGCAGAGACTGCCGCACCTCCTCGTAGGAGAGGCCGTCGAAGCGCACGAAAGGCGCCAGCAGCGTGTCGAAGTTGGAGATGGCCTGGGCGCCGGCGGCCTCGCCCTGCAGGGTGTAGAAGAAGTTGACGATTTGTCCGAGGGCCGAGCGCAGGTGGCGCGGCGGGGCGCTGGCCACCTTCCCTTCGACCCCCTTAAAGCCCTGCTCGAGCAGGTCCAGCAGGTCCCAACCCACGCAGTAGACCGACAGCAGGCTGAGATCGTGAATGTGGAGCGCCCCGCCGACGTGGGCCTCGCGGATTTCGGGGGGATAGATGGAGTTGAGCCAGTACTCCGAAGTGACCTCCGACGAGATGTAGTTGTTGAGGCCCTGCAGGGAGTAGCACATGTTGCTGTTCTCGTTGATACGCCAGTCCAGTTTCTGGATGTAGTGGTCCACCAGGTCGACGGAGGCTTTGGTGGTGATCTGCCGGATGCGGGCGTGCTGGTCGCGGTAAAGGATGTAAGCTTTGGCGGTCTGCATGAAAGGCGAGTCGAGCAGCACGCGCTCGACGATGTCCTGTATTTCTTCGACCTCGGGTATCGGCCCCAGGCGCATTTCATGGGCCAGGGTGAGCACCCGCAGGGTGAGCTTGCGGGCTTCGCGGGCCGTGAACTCCCCGGTGGCCTTGCCGGCCGCGGCAATGGCGGCGGTGATCTTGGCGGGCTCGAAGGGAACCAGCCGGCCGTCGCGTTTCTTGATTTCTTCAAACATGGCTGACTTTCCTCGTCTGTACGGTTGCTGAGGCTTCTTTTGTAAATACGGTACACGCACTTCCCCCGGCGGCGGGTCCGCCCGGAGGTCGGGATGATGTTGACAACGCAATTTCGGGATGTTGACAGTCCTGTAAACTACTTTGGGGCAGGATGCCGTTGTCTACCCAATATATTGATGATTGTCAAGAAAAAATGGCTGTATATTGTAGAAAAAGGCGGGATTACGAGTTTTTGCGAGATTGGGTGCGATCGGGAGCCGAAGCCGGTTCCGGCCGGAGTCGGCGCAGCATCTCCAGGGCGGTTTTGCGCTGTTCCCTGAAGTCCGCTGCGCGTCGAAAGGCCCGCCGGGCGGCGGCCAGGTCCGCCAGACCCCACTGGGTGTAGCCCAGCAGCAGCCAGGTCCGGCCGTTGCCAGGAGACTTGCGGTTCAGTGCTTCGAGGGCGTCCCTGGCCTGGCGGTAACGGCCCAGTGCGATGAGCAGCCGGGCGCGCAGCAGGTCGAGGTCGGCCGATGCACAGAATCGCAGTCCGGACTCCAGCACTGCCAGGGCTTTTTCGGGGCGGTGGCGGCGCTGCCAGGCCAGCACCAGGCCCTCGAGGGTGCGCGCGTCCTTGTGGCGTTCCCAGGCGCGCCGGTAAAAACGCACCGCCAGCACGGGCACTTCCAGGTTCATACTCAGATCGGCGGCCAGCCGCAGGTCGGCGGGTTCCGCGGAGGTGATGAAGTCGCTGAGCATCAGGTCGGCCAGCGCGGCGGTGTAGCGGCGGCGCTGCATGTCCAGGCGGGCCAGCATTTTCCACCACAGGGGGTAGACCGGATCCTGCCGCACGAGCTGCTGCGCGAAGGCCAGGGCCTTGCGGCGCCGGCCGAGCAGAATGTACTGGTCGAGGCAGATCTCCTGCCAGCGTTTCCGGCGGTCGCCGCGGGTGGTGGCGGCCAGAATCTCGATGTGCGGCAGGGCCCGGCGGCGGCGCTTGAGGTTGAAGAGCACGTGCACCAGAAGTTCGCGCCACTCGGTCCTGAACTCTTGCGGACGAAGCGCAAGGAGCCTCTCGAGCAGCAGGAGCGCCGAACGGTTGTCTCCTGCCGAAACCTGCGAGACGGCCGCATAGTAAAGCAGAATGGGATCGGAGGGATCGGAGGTCTCGAAGGCTTTTTCGAAGGCCTGCGCGGCTTCTTTGAAACGGCGGCTTTCGTAGCAGGCTTTGGCCAGGTTGGCCCAGGCCGGGAAAAAATCGGGCCGCGCCGCCAGGACGTGACGGTATGCGGTGATGGCCCGGTCCGCTTTCCCCATGGAGAGGTAGGCGTTTGCCAGGGTAAAATCGATCATGTAGTGGAAGTATCCCGACGGATCGCGCCGGCCGCGCTGCAGCCAGGCGGGTCTGCCGGCGCGGAAGGCTTCCAGCGCTTTGACGGCACCGGCGGCGTCGCCCTTTTCCAGCAGGCGGTAGGCACGCGTCAGTACCCGGTGGGCCGGTGGCGGCAGGGGCGCTTCGGCGGGCCGGGCCGCCGAAGCCGGGCGGAGCGACAGCGCGGGCAGCGACAGCAGCGCCCATAGCAGGAGACCGGCGGCGATGCGTCGCGTCGTCATTTGAGCTTGAACTCCAGGGTGCTCTGGGCCCAGGTGTCCACGGTGCGCCCGCCGACGGTACCGGGTTTGAAGCGCCAGGAGGATACCGCCCGCAGCACGGCCCGGTCGAACACGCCGGGCGGGTGCGACTCGACGATGGTGACGCGCTCCACCGTACCCCGGCGTGTGACCAGGAATTTTACCTTGACCCATCCCTCGATGCGCTTGTGACGGGCCACCAGCGGGTAGACCGGCGGCACCCGGGAGAGCGGCACCAGGGGGCCGTCGAGCTGTCCCTCGGTGAAACGGCCGCCGGGGGGGGGCGCTGTCTTCAGCGGGCTTTGGGACGGTATGGCGGCCGGATCCAGGGGCACGGTTTGCAGGGTCAGGGTCGGCAGATCGGTCGGAAGCGGGGGCAGCTGCGGCCGCAGGTCGATCGCCGGCAGACGGGGGGTGAACCGCGGCATGGCGAGAGACGGCCGCACCGCCGCACGCGGGGCGGTGGCCTTTTGCCGCGCGCGGGGCTTTTGCTCGGCGGGCGGCGGCGGTTTGTCGGGTCGCAGGTGGACGATGTTCACCGGCCAGGCGGATGATGCCGGCGGCAGGTGACCGGGCACCCGGCCGATGAGCCGCGGCATGAAGCCGAAAAGCGAGAGATTGAGCACCAGGGCCAGCACGACGGAGGCCGCCCACAGCAGCCCGGCGTGCCCGCGGTGAGCGGTCATACGCAATTCCCGCACGGTTGTCGCGGGTTCGTTCGCGGTTTTAGGGGTGACAGGCATCTGCGATCCCCGTTGAAACGGAAACGGCCTCAGCGGCGCGCGGGCTGGGCCGCAAGGGAAACATTGGCGGCCCCGGCCAGGCGGCAGGCGTCCATGACCTGCACGGCCGTGCCGGTGCTGCTCTGCCGGTCGGCCACCACCACCACCACGCCCTCCGGGTTCTCCGCCAGAGCGCGCTCGACGTTGAGCTGCAGCGTGGACAGGTCCATCTGACGGTTCTCCATGAAAATGCGGTTGTCGGCCGTGATGCCGATGAGAATATTGGCGTTTTCCTTGCGAACGGCCGTGGCCGCACGGGGACGCTGGATGTCGACCCCCGATTCGCGCACGAAACTGGTGGTCACCAGGAAGAAGATCAGCAGGATGAACACCATGTCGATGAGCGGCGCCATGTTGACTTCCAGCTGGCGCTGCCGGGCCCGGCGCGCGGCGGTGATGTTGAGCATCAGACGTACCTCTTCAGGTAGATCCCCAGCG
Organism: uncultured Desulfobacteraceae bacterium; assembly: GCA_964476595.1. GTDB lineage: Bacteria > Desulfobacterota > Desulfobacteria > Desulfobacterales > JALSRD01 > JALSRD01. Next base: position 11,946 of record CAYZCL010000175.1, on the reverse strand, counting down.
AGGCCAGGCGGTGCTTGAGGTTGTCGGCCCTGCGGGAGAGGAATCCGTACATGTAAAGCCCCGGAATGGCCACCAGCAGACCGGTCTGGGTGGTGATCAGCGCCTCGGAGATACCGGCGGCCATGGCCTTGGGGTTGCCGGTGCCGAAAACGGAGATGATCGTGAAGGTGCGCATCATGCCGATGATGGTGCCCAGCAGCCCCAGCAGGGGCGCCACGCGCGCCAGCACGCCGATCAGGCCCAGGTAGCGCTCCAGGGAGAGCGACAGGATCATCACGGTTTCGTCCAGCGCGCGACGGTCCTGGCGGCGGTCGCCGGTGCGGCGTGCGAGAAACTCGGTCACGAACATGGCGGTGATGCCGCGGTACCGCCTGAATGGCGGCGGCTGCGCGCGGCGCACGAAGTGGCCGGCCCTTTCACGCGGCATGTTGCGGCGGTGCAGGCGGCGGAAGAAAAAGGCCCGGTTGATGATCAGCACCCACATGACCAGCGAGACGGCCAGCAGTGGCACCATGACGATGCCGCCGGTGTCCAGGTAGTCGCGGATCTGCGCAAACTGCTCCAGCAAAACGTTCATGGCGCGCTGCGGCCTCCCCTGGACACCTGGTTAATGAACGCCACCGCGCGGGCTTCCAGCTCGCCGATCAGCTTCTCCACCTTGCGCGACAGCAGGCTGTGGGCCAGCATGATGGGGATGGCCACCGCCAGTCCCAGCATGGTGGTGATGAGTGCCTCGGAGATCCCGCCGGACATGACACGCGGGTTGCCGGTACCGAAAAAAGTGATGGCCTGGAAGGTGTTGATCATGCCGGTGACGGTGCCCAGCAGCCCCAGCAGGGGGGCGATGGCGGCCAGCATGCCCAGGGTGGACAGGAAGCGCTCGATGGACGGAATTTCGTTCAGGATGGCCTCCTGGAGAACGTTTTCCAGGTCCTCACGCGATGCGTCGTGAAATTGCAGGCCGGCGTGCAGCACCCGTGGCAGCGCCTTGGCGCCATAGCGCTCGCAGAGGCGGCGGCCGTCTTCCCAGCGGCCCTCGGCGGTGAACCCCAGCAGGCGCTTCATGAAACCGTCGCTGTTCAGCGACTTGCGCTGCAGGTTGACGATCCGCTCGACAATGATGGCCAGCGCCAGCACACCGATCAGTAAAATGGGCCACACGATGGGCCCGCCGCGGCGCAGCTGTTCGGCCAGGCGCGGCCGCTGGGTGTACTGGCGCAGGGCGGCGCCGCGGGAGATGTCGATCAGCACGTCCTCGCTGCGGCCGTCCATGTAGGCCTGCACTTTGCGGCGCCAGCGCTTCTCGGGCAGTCGCGAAAGCGCGAAGAAGCGGTGGCTCTTGTCGGAAAAGAGCAGGAAGCCGGTTTCCGCCGGGATCCGGTAAAACGCCGTGAAATTGCCCAGCAGCAGCAGTTCACCGGTACGCTGCCGGCCGTCGCGGCTGATAAAAGGCCCCTGTTTCACCAGGCGCACCTCGCCGCCGTGTGCGATCTCCTCCGTCAGCAGTTCCTCCAGGCGGCGGATGTGCGCCATGGTGGGCAGGGCCTCCTGGTCCGCCAGTTGCCGGGCCGACGGGTATCGCCGGGGATTCAGCGCGGTCTGGTAGCTTTGGGCCACCAGCTTCACGAGATCGCGGGCGGCGGAGCGGAAAAAGCCCTGCAGGTCACGATACGCCTCTCGCGCCTGAGAAAGCTGCGGACGCAGGGTCTCCTGAAGGGTCCCCAGTTGGGTGAGTTGCGCGCTTAACTCCTGCTTGCGCTTTTCCAGCGCCCGGCGCCGTTTGTGAAGCGCCTCCACGGCCGCCGTGAGCGCCTTTCGGTCGGCAAAGATCCTTTTTCGGCTCAGGGCGGCTTCACGACGGGCGGCGGCCAGTTCGGCCGCGGCTTTCTCGGCCAGGGCGGCCCGCTTGCGGGCCGCCTCACGCGCCGACACGCGCATGTCCTGGGCGTGGGCCCCGGCCGCAATGACGACCAGCAGCAAGACCAGCGGCAGGATTCGTCTCATGGCGTCGCGATCCTTCCCAGCGGAAGCGTGAGCAGCTCCACCGATCGCCGGCGGGAGCCGATCTGGAAAGCCTTGACCACCTCCTCGGTGTCCTTTTCCGGCAGGACCCGCCAGGAGGATGATGCCGGATCCCAGGTGCCGGCGGTCTTTTGATCCAGGGTCAGGAAGAAGAGCGCCAACCGCCCCAGGCGCAGCACGCGCACCATGAGGGGCTGTCCATCCAGCGTGATCCGGCGGGTGCCCACGTCGACGCTGTTGCCGTAGCGGGCCTCCACCAAAAGAGCGTCGGTCAGTTCGCGGAAACGAACCCCGATACTCAGGTCCTCCTGGTCCAGTTTTCGTCCGATGCGCGCCACGCGCCGGCGGCGTCGGGGAAGGTCAAAGGGCAGGCTTTGGTCTACGCAGGCCTTCAGGCGCGTCCACACCTGCTTCAGGTACGGCGAAAGCTTCTCCGAGACCTGCCGCAGGGACTGGATTTCGCTGCGCATATCTTCCACCGACCGGCGGGCGGCGCCCACGCGTTCCTGCAGGCTGCGGTTTTGCTCGTCGAGCCGGCGGTTGGCCTCTTCGAGTGCCTCGTACTCGGCCTCCAGCCGGAGGCGCAGGGCCTCCCAGTCGTCTTCGGCCTGCTGGGTGCGGCGGCGGGTTTCGATGGCCCCGGTAACCTGCTGCTTGATTTTTGCGGCGGTGTTGTCGGCCGCATGCGCCCAAATCGGCGCCGGGAGGCACAGGGCTGCGAGAATGTAAACGTGGTAAAGAAAACGCATGTGTCTTTTCCGGATGCGCAAGGTGTTACGGCAAACTAACACAGAATCCGAAAGGCTTTCAAGACCGACACATCAGGCGTACTGCCCTCCCGTAGTCAACCTGAAGGAAGGGCCTGCCGTGTCCGTGAAAACCGATCCAGCGGAGCGGCCGGGCATCGTCTGCGCGCCTTTCGCCGATCCTTCAAATGCCCGCCACCAAAGCCCGCCCGGGCTTCACGCGTCAAGATGGCGCCGGATCACCCAGGGGGGGCGACACGGATGCCGCCCGGCCTGCTGGGCGTCGCTGAGGGATAGGGCGGCCTCGACAAAAGCGGCGTTGGCGGGGTCCAAAAGAGCCGTCTCCAGTTCCTGCGCGATGTCTCCTGTGGCGCCGTCGCAGGCCGCGGGGCGGACCAAGTCGTGCACGCCGATACGCCGCTCTTGGAGGCGCTGGAAGATTTTACGCGTGATTCCCAGTCCGTTCTGGTGGAAGACGGCCGCCACCACCGCGTCGTGGACCGCCGCGGCGATGAGTTCCCCCATGCGGGTGTGCCCGCCGGCGTTGTCGATGGTCACCCCGGCGCTCTGCACCACGATGTTGTTGTCGGTGCCGGTGCCCGTGGCCACGAAGCGCCGCGGATGGTAGCTGCTGCGGATATCGAGGTCCTGCAGGGCGGCGGTCTTGGCCTCGGTGGCGGTGATCACGGCGCGGGTCATGGCGCGCCACGTCAGTCGGGCACTGGTCGGCAGGAGGATGTTGATGGTGCCGGGCTCGTAGAAGGATCCCGCATCGCGCGATGCACGCATGGCGTTTCCGTGAACACCGGCGGTCACCAGCGCAATGACCGCCGGCACCAGCGACACCATCCGCGCCGGCGAATGCGCCAGGCGGGTGCGCCGGCCGGCGTCGTCGGTGAATACCGTGGCCCGGGATGTTTCCCCACGGGAAATCCCGGGCCCGGTGAGGCAAAGAAGCGCCAACAGCAGGAAAAAAGCCGTCTTTCGGTCGGCGCAGCTTCGATATTTCATCAATACGTGGCTTTCAACCCCACGATGCCCGAGATGCCGGGTGTGGCGTAGCTCCAGGCCTCTTCGTAGTCCTCGTCAAACAGGTTGTCCACGCGGCCGTAAGCCTGCAGCCAGGGCAGCAAGTCCCACGAGGCCGACAGGTTGACGACGACGTAGGCATCCAGTTTGTCCACCGCGTTGCCGTAAACGTCGTGGGAAGAGGGGCTGGCATAGCGCTCGTCGGCCCACAGCACATCCAGGTTGACCATGCCTTTTTCGAGGAAGTAGTAGCGCCCGTTGAAAAAGACCTTGTTCTTGGGGCGCCGGATCAGTTCCCGGCCTTCGGGGTCCTCGGTGTCGGTGTAGGTGTAGTTGAGCTTCAGCTTCAGGTTTTCAACCGGCGAGAGGTTCGCGAAAACCTCGACACCCTTGGTAATGGTATCGCCCGGCATCTGGCTGTAATGCCAGGTGGCAAAGTCGTAGTCGATGCGATCTTCGTACTTCATGTGGAAATAGGTGGCGCCGAAACGCGCGCGTCCCCCCCACAGGGGTTGCTCGAACCCGGCATCCCATCCCTTGCTCTTTTCCTCGCTGAGGTCAGGGTTGCCGTATGGAGAGTACAGTTCGTAGAGCGAAGGGGCACGAAAACCCGTTCCGTAACTACCCTTGAGCACGGTGCCGGTCTGCGGGATGGTGAAGGAAGGCGCGATGCGGTAGGTGACGGCATCACCGAATTCTTCGTGCTTGTCGTAGCGCACGCCGCCCACGATGTCCAGCATGTCGCCGATGAAGAGCTGGTCCTGGCCCCAGAGGCTGTAAATGTAAGCGTTTTCGCTGATGTTGGAGGAATCGCTGTCCATCTCCTCCTTCCAGTAGCTGGTGCCCACGTAGAAATAATTCATGTTCTGGTAGTTGAAAGAGCCCTGCCAGCCGACTTTGTGGGTTTTTCCATTGTAGTCCCAGTATTCGTCACCGGCGGCGTCGTAGCCCGTACGATCGAGGATGGATCCGTCATAGGAAAGCCGCGAATCGATCACCTGGTCGAAAAAGCGGTTGTGGACATCGACCTTGTAGAGGGTCTGGCTGGTGTCGACACGCTGCTGTTTCAGACCCAGGGGATTGGGAGTTTCCATCCAGGTCGCGGGATCGTAGTCCACCTGGTCGACGGCGAAACCGCCGGTGGAATAGTAGTCATCAAGGTCGGTTTCCGAATCGATGTAACGCACCACGCCGTTGATGTCGAAGTCGGGCGTGAAGTCGTAGCCGAACTTGCCGGAGACGGTCAGGTTTTTCCAGCTGTCCTTTTCCGAGGTGTTGCCGTCGTGCAGGATATCGTCGTTGTTGTCGTCGGCGATGGAGTAGCCGTCCACGGTGGTGCCGGAAAAAGAGGCCGAAAAATTGAAGTTCCGGTAGGCGCCGCTGCCGCCGGCATACCCCTTCAGGGTGCCGTAGGAGCCGCCCTCAACGCCGGCGAACACCGAGGGCGTGCCGCTGCCCCGCTTGGTGATAATATTGATCACGCCGGCCGTGGCGTTGCTGCCGTAAAGAACGCTCATGGCGCCGCGGACCACCTCGATGCGTTCGATGTTGTCCACGTTGAGGTCACCGAGGTTGGCGCTGCGGTTGGGCGAAGAGGGATCGTTGAGCATGATGCCGTCCACCAGCACCAGCGTGTTTTTGGAGTCGGCGCCGCGGATGAAAACCGAGGACTGGGTCCCGGGCCCGCCGTTGGAGACCACGTCCAGCCCGGGAACGCCCTTGAGCACCTGGGGCAGCATCATCTGCTTCTTGGCCGCGATGTCGGCCGAAGTGATCACCGAGGCCGAGTTGCCGCCGATCTTGTCCAGTGTGGCGGCGCTGCGGGTGGCCGTCACGATGACCTTTCCGGTCTGCACCGGGGATTCTTCCTGGGCCGATGCGACCAGTGCGGGGATCAATAGCAGGCAGAGCACCCAGAGACAACGAAACTTTTTCATGCTTCTCTCCTCCTTGTCATGAAATGAATGTGTCCCCGGCCCGGGGCCATAAAAAAACCCCGGACCGACTCTTTTCGATCCAGGGATTTCCCGTTTTGATCCACAGGATTGGGAGGCCTTTCCGTCCGCGAAACGGCCGTCCACCCTTCAGGCAGGTCTTCTGACTCGCGGATCATCCTACTCTCTGAACCTTCCCATTGCGCCAAGTCAACAGTGGTAAACTCAGATTTCGTCCCCGGTTACAGCGGCGGGCCCGTCCCCGAATTTCACGGGGTTCCCTATTAAGCCAAAACGGCACCTGAACGGTCTATGTCTGATATCCATTTACTGAAAAAACAGTTCCTTGTCAAGATGATTCACGCATTTCCGAAAGGGCCGTTCGCCGCCGCCCGACCCAATGTGACACCTCACGGAGGATCGGGCGTGTGCGCCTCCGGCGGCTGCTTCAGAAAACGTCGCGGCACCGGCGTGATGCGCAGGTAGCCGCCCAAGGGGCTCTCGGTCACCAGCACGGGACAGCCGTAGGCCTTTTCCAGCCGCTCGTGGTGCAGCACCTCGCCGGGCGGACCCAGCCCCAGGATGCCGCCGTCTTTTAGCAGCAGCAACCGGTCGGCATACATGGCGGCCAGGTTGACGTCATGCGAGATCATGACCACCGTGATGCTCTTGTCGTGTTTCAACCGTTCCATGAGGTCCATGACGGCCACCTGGTGGGCCAGGTCCAGGGCCGCCGTGGGCTCGTCCAACAGGATGATCTGCGGCTGCTGGCAGATGGCGCGCGCGATCAGCACGCGCTGCTGCTCACCGCCGCTGAGCTGGTCCATGCGACGGTCGGCCAGGTGCAGCACGTTGGTGTATCGCATGGCGTTTTGCGCCAGGCGGTGGTCCTCTTGGCGCTCCAGTCCCAGCATGCCCAGGTGCGGCGAACGCCCCATGAGCACCAGGTCCCGGACGCTCATGGGAAAATCAAGGTGCACCAGCTGGGGCAGGTAGGCCATTCGGCAGGCCAGCTGTCGCCGCGAATAGCCGCGGATGTTCCTGCCCAGGATACGGACCCTTCCCCGGCGGGGCCGCAGGTGGCCGGCTAGGATTTTCATCAGGGTGGTCTTGCCGGAGCCGTTGGGACCCAGGATGATGAAAAAGGCGCCTGCGGCGACGGTGAAAGAAAGATCCTGCAGGATCGCAGACCGGCCGTAACGGTAGGCCAGCCGGTGCACTTCGACGGCCGCCTTCATCGCTCGGTCCTCTTGAGCAGATAGATGAACAGGGGGGCGCCGATGAGCGCCGTCACCACCCCGGCGGGCATTTCTCCGTGGCTGGGCAGGGTGCGCGCCAGGATGTCACACAGCACCATGTAGGCGCCCCCGCCCAGCAGGCAGGCCGGCACCAGCAGACGATGGTCGGCGCCCAGCAGCAGGCGGAAGAGGTGGGGGATCACCAGGCCGACGAAACCCACCAGGCCGCAGTGGCTGACTGTTGCGCTGACCATCAGGGAGGTCACCACCAGCAGTACGGATACGATGATGCGGATGTCGAAGCCCATGCTCTGAGCCATCTCCTGGCCCAGCAGGAGTACGTTCATGGCGTGGGACAGGTAGAAGATGAGCGCGAAGCAGGGCAGTACCGTGAGGGTCAGAATGGTCACCTGGTGCATGTCCGCCAGGGAGAGGTCGCCCATCATCCAGAAAATGATGTTGTGCAGCCGGTTGTCACGGGTGACCGAGATCAGGAACATGATGACCGCGCCGCAGAAGGCGTTGACCATCACACCGGAGAGCAGCAGCCGGTCGTTCTGGACCATGGAGCGGGTGCCCGCGATGACCATCAGCACCAGCAGGGTGGCCATGCTACCGGCGAAGGAAGTCAGGCTGACGCCGGGAAAACGCGAGAGCCCCAGCAGGATGCCGCTGATGGCGCCGATGGCCGCCCCGCCGGAAATGCCCAGGATGTAAGGCTCGGCCAGCGGGTTCCGCAGGATGGCCTGGAAGACCAGTCCGCCCAGTGAGAGAGTGGCACCGATGAGGGCCGCCAGCAACGCCCTGGGAAAACGGATCTGCCAGATGATGGTGGCCAGGGTTGCGTCTTCGGCCGGAGTCCCGGTGAGGCTGCGGGCCACGGCCCCCAGATCGACACCGGTGGAGCCGATGGACATGCCCAGGTAGACGGCTGCCATCAGGACTACCAGCAACGGTGCTGAGAGCAGCAGCATGCGCCGCAGGATGACGGGGCGGGCGGGACTCACTGCGGATTTCCGAAAAGTTCGGGGTGAATGATGCGGGCCATGGCCTCGAGTCCGTCGACGAGGCGCGGAGAGGGGCGGTCCACCAGGTTGGAATCCACCAGGTGGATGCGGTTTTTGCGCACCGCCGGGATGGACTTCCAGCGCAGCCAGCGTGCCTTGACGGTTTCAAACCGGACCCCCCGCGCCATGGAGGTGATGATGATGATGTCGGGCTTCAGGCGGATGACCTCCTCTTCGGTGTAGCGTGGGTAGTTCACCGGGCCTGCGGCGATATTGACGCCTCCCGAGAGGCGGATCAGCTCGTTGATGAAGGTATGTGTGCCGGCCGAGACGATGGGAGAGATGCCGATCTGAAAAAACACGCGGGGCCGCGAGCGGGAGGACGCAATACGCGTTTTCACCGCCTGCACCCGTGCGCGCATGTCGGCCGTCAGCCGTCGGGCCTGCGCCTGAGACCCCAGCAGGGAGCCGATCTCGTCGACGGTTCCCATGACGCGTTCCAGGTTGGTGGGATTGACGGCGTAGACGGGGATGCCCAGGGATTCGAGCCGCCGGACGAGAGCGATGGGGTTGCCGTCCCGAATGCCGATGCACAGATCCGGTTTCAAGGAGACGATTTTTTCGATGTCCAGCTGAACGTAGGAACCGACCTTGGGGAGCTTGCGGGCGGCGGGAGGGTAGTCGCTGAACTGCGTTACCCCAACCAAGCGGTGTTGCTGGTGCAGGTCGAAGATGATCTCGGTGATGCTGGGTGCCAAGGCGATGATGCGACCCGGATGGTCGGCGATCTGCATGTTGCGGCCCAGTTGATCCGTCACTTGCCGCGACTGGGTCGTCGGGCAGAGGAGAAGGGCCAGGCAGCACGTGAAGATTACCGCCCGAAAGCATCTGACTGAACGGCTCGGCGTCATTTTCTCCCCGCTTCAGGAAGCAGTAGGTTGGTTTCAACTATTTGTAGTCGAATCGTCCTGCCCAAGGCAAACGAAAAGTTGAGTTTCGAAGTCAAAGGCACTGGTCTGGGAAAGAAAGCAAGCCCCGGTCGGCAGAACCCGGAGCTTGCCGAGCGTCCTAATAGGAAGAATATACGCTATTGATGCAGCGAGATGCCTGCATCGCGGGCCGCGTCCCGGATGTGGTCCACGAAAATCTCGGCAAAGGCATCGTTGGTCCCCAGGCCTTCGAGCACCGGGATGACCTCGTAGCCTGCCTTGATCAGGATGTTTTTCCAGGAGTCTGCATCGTCTCCGGCCATGTCGTTGGTGGCGTGGTCGCCGGCCACGATCATGAACGGTTTGAGCACGATCTTGCCGCCCTTCTGGTGGGACAGGTAGCGAACCACGTCTTCGATACGCGGGAAACCTTCCACCGACCCGATGTAGGTGATGACGTCCGGATACATTTCGCGCATCATGGCGGCCGCTTCTACGTAGATTCCGGTGGACCAGTACTCGTTTCCGTGACCCATGTAGACCAGTCGGGCGTTGTTCTTTTTGGCCAGTTCCACGTCATGCTTCAGGGTTTTGAGCGCCTTTTTCATGTCTTCGTGGTAATCGTACCTGTCGCCGTGACCGCCCAGAGCCGGGCGCCCCATGACCACATGGTCGAAGGGTCGCCACTTTTTCTTGGTGGTTTTGATGGAGGCGAAGGCATGGACATACGATTGCAGGTCCTGGGCCTGCTCCATGAAATAGATATGGGTCGGTTGCACGATGATGTCTCGGTAGCCCTCCTCGCGCAGGTCGCCGATGGTGGCGATGATGTTCTTGACGTAGAGCACTTCCTTGGGGATCCCCATCTTGAGCCACTTTTCGGGCTCGGCCTGACGCTTTTTCCACACCGAACGGATGATGTTGGAGGTGAAGGTCATCTTGACCGGGATCCCGGGAAAGGCCGCCTGGATCTTGTCCTGGATGTTGGTGATGGCCTTCACCGCCGATGGCACGGTGGTGCCGAAACTGGCCAGTACGATGGCCGTTCCCCTTGATTTTTTCTTGGCGCCGGAAGCACCGGCGATCGGGGTCCAGGGCAGGGTGATCACGGCGGCGGCGAGCAGGAACAGGATGGCTTTTTTCATGGTTCATTTTCCTTTCTGTCATCGGGCCGTCAGGCAGCGGCTGGCACCGCACACCTGAGACGGCGCTGTTGTGGAAATGGTTAGAAATTGATCTGCCACTTGGCGCCGGCGTACCAGAAGTCCTTTTCGTCGTTGCCGGCAATGTCGTCATACAGGTCCCAGTAACCGGCTTCGGGGACGATGTAGACCCCCTTGGCCAAGGTGATGGTGGCCTGGATGTAGTAGGCCGCGGTCTTGTCCTTGGTGACAAAGCCTGCGGCCTTGCCGATGGCGTCGTTGTCCTCTTCGGTGTAGCCGGCACCGGCTTCCATGGTGAACATGTCATTGATGGTCCAGCCGATGACACCGCCCAGACCGAAGGTGGAGGCGTCTTGCAGGTCGTTGTTCACATAGACCGGCTGGTTGAACCCCAATGCCGCCAGGCCGAAAGCGCCGGCGTTCTGCGCCCAGTAGACCTGGGCGTTGATGTACAACGGCCCCAGCGTAACGCCGCCCTCGACACCGGCTACATAGGCGTTGACGTCGATGTCACCGGGAGGTGGCGTGTCCGGTTGGCTTTCAACGCCGTCGGCGTTCACTTGGTAGGTTTGGTACCCCCCAAATACACCGGCATAGAACGTATCTGCTTCGTAACGATAATGGGCTTCAATCTTCGGCAGCAGCACGTCGATGTCTGCCCCCTGCGTATAACCGTCGGGAACAAAGGTGTCCTGCACCGGGATCAATGCCACCTTCAGCCCGTTCCATCGCCACTGGATCATGGGGCGGCGGCCGTCATCCACGGTTCCGGCGTCTGACAGCCCCTCGTCACCAGCATAGACCATGTTGCTGTACCCGATGTCTCCCAGAGGCACATAGTCCTGCCCGATGAGCAACTCCTGTCCCTCGGCAAACTTCCAGATGGCGTACAGGCGCCGGAGATTGACGCCCGTTCCGTACTCGAAGCGGGCCTCGATGTCGCCGTGCTTGACTTTGGCGCCGATACGCGAGTTGCCCTGCAGGGTCCAGGTCAGTTCGCTGTCGTTTTCGTTCAGATTGCCGTTGTCGTGTTCGTTGAGGAAACCGGGTGCGTCGCCGCTCTCATACCAGGTCATCATACGGGCGCTGCCGTAAAAGTTCCAGCCGGCCGCCTGTGAGGGCACTGCAGCGAACAGGAAAGCCAGCACTACCGTCAAAACACGAAATTTTTGCATCTTGAAAAACCTCCTGAAAATTCGTTTGAAGTAAGCGAAGGTTTGTTGGCCGTTGTATTCATTAAAAAAAAATTATAGCGTTCCGCCGGCTACCACCTCCTTTCCCTACTACTCACGGCACAAAAAAAGCCCTTCATGGCGTTTGTGCCATGAAGGGCTGCACCCAGCTTACTTGACCCTTTTTCCGTCTGCGCGTTCTTCTTTACCATCGAAGTCGAAAGCGCGCTCGCAGCAGAGGCAGGTCTTCTGACTCCCCCGCCTGTTCGGCAGCCTTCCCATCCCGATTCATCGAAACAGTGGCGTCTGCGGCCGAAAAGGTTCCCCTGCCTATCGGATGCAGGGGCGGGGTTACAGCGGCGGGACCGTTCCCGATTCTCACGGGATTCCCTATTAAGCCTTGCGGCACCTTGCTGGCGTTTTTATGGCTTTCGTTCCCGCTTTTGTCAAGAGTAAAGATCGGCTGCGTCAGGACCGCGCATCGACCAGGAAGATAACGGTGTCCATCACGTTGGTGCGAGTGGGGCCGGTGATCACCAGGTCCCCGAGGGGTTCGAAAAAGTGGTAGGCGTCGTTGCGCCGCAGAAAGTCGCCGGCATCCAGGCCGCGCTGTCGCGCGCGCCGGACGGTGGCACCGTCGGCAATGGCGCCGGCCGCATCGGTGGGCCCGTCGGTGCCGTCGGTGGCCAAGGTCACCAGCAGCGCG
>CAYZCL010000174.1:0-1660 GCA_964476595.1 uncultured Desulfobacteraceae bacterium | reverse complement strand
TCTACGATTAACTTGCCAGGATCATTATAAAAGGGTGCTTTTTTATTGGTCAAGTGCAAATCTCGATGCAAAATCCGGGTTGAAAGAAACCAGTTCAAGTGTCAAAAACCAGTTTGACATCGAAATCCTGTCTACTCCTGTCGATTCACCCCCCATACAATTCAATCCAAACATTACAAGGGACAGCGCTCTTCATTTACAATGGAGAGAACCCTACACGGTGGCCAATGATGATGTTCGGTACCGTGTCACCAGTGCCGGTCAACCCAATTCCGTCCCAGAACCCGCCACCGCCCTGCTGCTGATCTCTAGTCTGGTTTTTCTATGAATGGGAATATGTCTCCGAAAAATAAAAAATGTCACGAGATAGCATATCCGGGTTTAGAAGGGGCGAAACGGAATATCATCATGACTCAAAAGCTTCCATATCCTTTAAAACCCACAGGATCGAGAAACCGATTGATTCTCTGAGTGATACTGCGCTATGAGCATGGATGTTGCGAAAACACCACGGAGGTAAATATGTCTCTGCCGCATCCGGTTATCGTTGTTCCCGGCATCACAGCCACCTGCCTGCGGGATGAGTATCCGATTCCGCCTGAGGACATCTGGAAAGTCACGTTGCGGCGGTACGAACGCTTTGCCATGCACCCGGACGACCTGCGCTACGAGGCGCGGGAGCCGGCGCGGGTGCGGGCCGGGGAAGTTTTTGCGATCGTTTACGAGGATCTGATCGAGGAGCTGCGCTACAATCTGTCGCCGCGGGCGGACCGGCCGGTGCCGGTCTACCCGTTCAGCTACGACTGGCGCAGGCCGCTGGCGGTCATCGAGGCGCAGCTGGCGGACTTCGTGGCGGAAGTCATCGACCGCACCCAGTTGCTGAAGCACTACCGTCAGGACGGCTACGGGGAAAATCCCAAAGTCAACCTGGTGGGGCACTCCATGGGCGGGCTGGTGGTGACCGGGTACCTTGAAAAGGAGAAGAAGCAAGCGCCGGTGGACAGGGTAGTGACGCTGGCTGCGCCTTTCCAGGGGTCTTTCGAGGCCGTCCTCAAGGTGATCACCGGAACGGCCAGCCTGGGCCCGGCGGCGCCCAGTTCCCGTGAGCGCGAGGCCGCACGCATGACGCCGGCACTCTACCACCTGGTGCCAAGTTTCTCCCGCGGGATCGAGGTCGACGAATCGCTGCCCGACTCGCTCTTCGACGCGGCGCTGTGGCAGCCCGGCGTAGTGGCGTCCATCGCCGAGTCTATCCGCAAGTACGGGGCCGCTGCGGCCAGGGATCGCACCGCCCGGGCGCGCACCCTGTTCCAGTCGCTGCTGGACGAGGCCCGGCGTCACAGTGAACGGCTGCGGAGTTTCAGGCTGTCGAGCGCGGGCCTGGCGGCGGATCGCTGGCTGGCGGTGGTGGGCGTCGACACCGAAACACGCGTGCGGCTGCGCATCGTCAAACGCGGCAACCGGCCCTTCTTCGACCTGCGAAGCGAGGACCGCGCCAACGCGTGGGGAGACGAGGATCCGCTGCAGCGGCGCCTGACGGGCGACGGCACCGTGCCCTACGAGGGGGCCGTGCCGACCTTCCTTTCGGAAAAGAACCTGGTCCTGGTGACACCGGACGACTTCGGCTACTGGGAGGTGCGCGACCGGGTTTTAAACCAGA
>CAYZCL010000173.1:0-35252 GCA_964476595.1 uncultured Desulfobacteraceae bacterium | reverse complement strand
GAACGACCGATCAATATCGAATACCGTCTTGCCGAGATGTTGACATTCGTGGAATTCGCCTCGGCTCACCTGAACCACCGGACACGGATCGGTGGCGGGATGGCTTCCATTCTCTGCCGGATGAAGCCGTAGCTTGGAAAGGTTCTACGAAAGGCAGGAGGCCGTCGCTTTTTTTTGGGTTTGACGCGTTATCTGAAAATGCTGGTTTGACCTTTTGAGGGATTGCAATCTCCGGGGATTGACCTGTTCGTTTGCGTAAGTATGGTATTTAGAAGGCATTGCCGCACCCACTGATACGGGGTAAATTCGTATTCCCGTCCGGTGTCCGACGAAACGATATTTCGAATGAATTCCTTGAGCTAATGAACCGGTCCTGTTTGGGACTTACCCAGCCTCCTCTCTTGGTCTGGAGTGGATTTTTACGGGATTTTCGTTTTCCACCCCCCACCAGATCGCCTGGATCAACATTTCATAGATGCCTGTTAGGGTGGCTGTTAAGAGAATCCCCACGAACATTCCGAAGAAAAAATTGAACCATGACTTTTTTGAGGAAAATAAGAAGCAGCGTTTTATTGAAGTTCGCCACCGGTATTCTGGGTCTTTTAGTGATCTCCCTCCTTCTTTTTCTGTGGCATATTCACAGTACCGAATACGAGATGCTCGATTCTATTTACAGCGCCAGGAAGAAGCAGCTCAAAATAGAAACCGACAGGAACAGGCGATCTGCCATCGAAAACCGTCTGGAACTCATTAAACTGAGGGCAGAGAGGCGCAGGGAGGAGCTGGCGGAAGCCCTGTTCACGGTGGATAAGGAAAAATGCAGGCGTATTATCTCGGATTTTGCAATATTTCCGAGTGTAAAGGGGATCGAGCTTTACGATTCCATGGTAAACAAGCCCCTCATCAACGGCGCTAAAAACCAGGAAGGCGAATTGATCTTCTCCGACACCCTGCCTGATTTTGAGGGTTTGCCGTGTATATGCCTTGAACTTTACCATGAAGGGCGATCGAGACCCATCGGTTACTTGAAGGTATATTATGATATGACACTGTTTACCAAAGACATACAAAGGATTGGTTCGGAGGCAGCGACGGCTTTGGAACAGGAATTTGCGTTTGCCAGAAAGACGCTGCGCAACAACTTGAAAAAGCAGATTTTCGGTTTGTTGCTGATCTTTGCGGTTCTTTATGTCGCCATTTACCTTCTTTTCTCAAGGCTCATCAGCCAGCCGATCAAACAGCTGGAACGTAACCTGAAATGTTTCTTTAATTTTCTGACCAATAAAGACGACAAAATCGACCTGATCGAGATTCACTCGAACGACGAATTCGGTCGGATGGGAACATTCATCAACAATGGCATAGCGGTCAGCTTAAAGATCCACCGGGAACTGGAAAAACATGCAAGAGATGTCTCCAGACTGGCGACGGTCATTGAACAATCGGCTCAAGCCATTATCATCACCGACCTGGAGGGGAACATCGAGTACGTAAACAAGGCCTTTGAATACATCACCGGCTATACATTCTCCGAGGTCAAAGGGCAAAACCCAAGAATTCTTAAAAGCGGCCAGCATTCCGAGTCCTTTTACAAACAGCTTTGGCAGACCATTACCGCGGGAAAAAGTTGGCAGGGCGTATTCACCAACCTAAAAAAGGACGGAACTGTCTATTACGAAAGGGCCATCATTTTTCCCGTGAAAAATCAGGATGGTGAGGTCATAAACTATGCGGCGGCAAAACTGGACATCACAAAGGAGAGAATGCTGGAGCACCAGTTGAGGCAAGCCCAGAAGATGGAATCCATAGGGACACTTGCTGGAGGCATCGCACACGACTTTAACAATTTGCTTACCGTTATCAATGGGTTCGTCGAGCTGACGCTGATGCGTATGGGCCCTGCGGACCCGATGCGTAAACATATTGCTACCGTACTGGAAGCGACCAGAAGGGCCCAGACCCTCACCAGCCAACTGCTGGCTTTTAGCCGCAAACAAATCTATCAGCCGGAGACAGTGAAGATCAATGAAGTCATTCTTTCAATGGAAAAGATGATGAGAAGACTCATTGGAGAAGACATCGACATTGAGACACGCGTCGATCGGGAACTGTCCACGATTAAGGCGGACGTATCCCAGATCGAGCAGATTTTTGTCAATCTGGTGGTTAATGCACGTGATGCGCTGAATGCGGTTGCAAAAACAGGCTTTCGCAAGAAGATTACCATCGAGACCGGCGAAACGATCCTGGATTCAGACTATGTTTCGAAACATCCCGGAAGCAGGGAAGGGCGGTACGTTTATTTCGTCGTTTCCGACAATGGCATCGGCATGGATGCGGAAACCAGGCAAAAGATCTTCGAACCTTTTTTCACCACCAAGGAAAAACACAGAGGGACCGGGCTGGGTCTGTCATTGGTTTATGGTATCGTTAAGCAAAACAACGGTTTTATCTATGTCTATTCCGAACCGGGCAATGGTTCCATGTTTAAAATATACTGGCCTGTGACGAAAGACCAGCAGGAGGTGTCAAGAAAACACGCCTCCCGGGATGCGCTACTGACGGGTACGGAAAGCATCCTGGTCGTGGAGGATGAAGAGGATGTTCGCCGTTTTGCTGTAATCGCCCTTGAATCCCTGGGTTACAATGTATATTCAGCAAGTAACGGGCGTGAAGCGCTGAATCTTCTAAAACACGGCTTAGAGGTGGATCTCATCGTTACAGACCTCATCATGCCTGAAATGAACGGCCGGGAGTTTATCGAAAAAGCCAGAGGATTCTATCCAGACGGAAAGGTCATCTATCTGTCCGGGTATACCGATGACCATCTGGCCCATGACGGCATGCTGGAAAAAGGAATCCATTTTATGGCGAAACCTTATTCCGTGAGACAGTTGTCCGCTATTGTTCGGAGGGTACTGGATGCAAAATAAGCCGAATATGGAAAGATTTTTTCTGCGAATCGTGTTTTTCGGATGTGCCGCCCTGTTTTTGATCCAGGCACAGGCGGCTGCGGCGAACACGGTCGTGAAATTTGCTTTGGGCGGTCACGATATCGAGCGGGATAAGTACAAGACCGACCTCATAAAGCAGATTCTGGACAATTCCGGACTGGACTTCAGCCTCTACTACTATCAAAAGCCCGGGGGACACGCGATACAGATAGAAAGAGTGAAAAGGGGGACGATTACCATCCAGTCTTTTGGAGCCTATGCAGAACTGGAAAGAAAACTTATTCCTATCAGGGTCCCCATTTTCAAGGGATTGATAGGATACAGGATATTTCTGATAAACAAAAAAGATCAAAAAAAATTCAGTAAGATCAAGACGCTGGATGATCTGCGGAAACTGACCGGCATGGAAGGTAAGGGGTGGACTGATATCAAGATAATGGAAGATGCGGGTCTGCCCCAGAGGGAGGTTTCCGGGAACGCGATCTACAGGATGCTCAACAGGGGGGGGCGGGCGGACTACTTTTCACGAGCAGTTTATGAAGCGGTGGGAGAGCTTCAAACACTTAAAACGGCCTATCCCGACATTGCCATCGAAAAGAGGATCTTCCTCACGTATCCGTTCGCCATGTATTTTTACGTCTCT
The DNA here is from genome assembly GCA_964476595.1 of uncultured Desulfobacteraceae bacterium. Classification (GTDB taxonomy): domain Bacteria; phylum Desulfobacterota; class Desulfobacteria; order Desulfobacterales; family JALSRD01; genus JALSRD01. The sequence goes on along the minus strand of CAYZCL010000173.1, from coordinate 31,655 downwards.
CCCAAATACCCTGGCCTTGCAGAGATGCTCCGGAGGAGCTTTCAAGAACTCGTCGAATCCGGTCGCTTTGACCGCTTTTTCTACCGTCACCACTATATACGTTCCGCTATAGAAAAAGCGAACCTGGATAATAGGGTCAAATTCAATATCCCCAACAAATACTTGTCATCAGAGACCAGAAAACTTCCCAGGAGCTACTGGTTCGACATGGACAAGTTTAATTCTTGCAGTAACAAGTAATGTTTTGCGCATGTCCTCAATGCGTTTCGGCGGTTGCGTATTCGCGTATTTGAACCGTCTCCTGCGAGAGGCGGGATAAAATGAGCACAACATCGGTGCGCTGTGGCCCCCGGGCGATGGCGTCAGCGGGCCGCGTATCCTCCGTCGATGACCAGTTCACTGCCGGTGACGAATTTCGATTCGTCCGATGCCAGGTAAACGATCCCCCAAGCTGGGCAGATCCGCGATGCCGGCATTGTTCACCAGTACATCGATTTTGCCGAAAGTGTCTGCTACTTGAGAAAAGACCGTCTGGACTTGGTCTTCATCGGTGACATCCAGATGCCAGTAGTTGGCACTTCCCCCGGCGGCGGTGATCCGGTCGGCGGCCCGGCGACCCTTTTCGTCGAGGATGTCGGTTACGACAACCTTCGCGCCTTCCCATGATGGAAGCCGACCATTCCGGTATGCCGCCCAGGGCCGGACTGCAGGTTCTGGCCGACCGAATGACCATCATCAACCACGTCGCGGGCTATTCCTACCTCATCGACGGGGAGCTGGGAACAGTGGTTCGTGCTGTTCTCCAACGATCTTCTCTTCGAGGCCCCATGCCCTGCTCCGGCACCGGCCCGGGCAGCGAGAAAATCACCGTAACCAAGCGGCACTCCATGGGTAACATCCACGTGGCCGCCCAGACCGACACAACGGCCGAGGTGCGCACCTACATGCCGATCTCCAACGCACCGGCCGAGGGCGGCTTCAGCGTATTTACCAGCGGTACCTACAACGCGTCGCTGGAGAAACGCGGCGGCCGGTGGACCATCACCCGCTGGTACATCGAAGTCGACGCGCCGGTGCCCAAGTCCACCATTTGGGACATCCCCGGCATCGAGTTGATTCCCGACGACCGCCCGGAGTGCGGGTAGGCGCTTGTCACCGATCCTGCGGCCGGATTCGTCAATACGATGGCACTCATCCGGCAATGCATGCCGCCGGCACTTGGAAAATCAGGACCCACTTCCGGTGTGCCGAAGTTATCGCGCATTGCCGAACGGGCCGCCGGACGGTTTCGGGCCTCACCGCATTTCCGGAACGGACCCCTCGGGACACTGTTTTACGTGCTGGTAAAACCGCCGTCTACCATGTAGATGCCGCCGTTACAGTGGCGGCTTTCATCGCTGCCGAGGAAAAGCATCATGGCGGCCACATCTTCCGGCGTGGCGTAGCGGCCGGCGGGCGTGTTCATGAGAAGAATCTCTTTGGCCGAGGGCATTTCGACATCGGGGTTGCCGGCCTTCAGCAGGTGGTCCACCCCGTTTTCGAGAGAGTCCATCATGCGGCTTTCCACGGGGCCGGGATTGATGGTGTTGACCCGTATTCCCAGGGGGCCGGCTTCGATGGCCGCCACACGCATAATGCCGATGATGGCGTGCTTGCTGGCCATGTAGGCCACCATGCCCGGGAACCCGATCACACCGGCAACCGAAGAGCTGATGACGATGCTGCCTGCTTTTTTCTCCATCATCACCGGCAGCACGTATTTCATGCCCAGGAAAACGCCCTGCACGTTGACGGCCAGTACTTTGTTGAAATCCGCAACCTCATACATCGGGATGGGATTAACCGGCCCCTCGATGCCGGCGTTGTTCAAAAAGATGTCGATGCCCCCGAACCGCCTGACGGCTGTTTGTACGTAGCCCTCGACTTGGTCAGGCCGGGTGACGTCGGCCACGCGGTAGCTGACTGCCGCCGGATTCATCTCATCGACCCCCGCGCGGAGGCGTTCCTCATCCTTGTCGACCAGCAGCACCTGGGCACCCTCGGCGATAAACTGTTTTGCAGCCGCCATGCCAATTTCGCCGGCGCCGCCCGTGATTACGGCTGATTTGCCGTTGAGTCGTTTCATGGGACCTCTTTTCCGCGTATTCGCGTATTTGAACCGTCTCCCGCGGGGGGCGGGAAAAAATGGGCGCAACATCGGTGCGCCGTGCCCCCCCGGGCGATGGCGTCAGCGGGCCGTGTATCCTCCGTCGATGACCAGTTCACTGCCGGTGACGAATTTCGATTCGTCCGATGCCAGGTAAACGATCCCCCAGGCGACATCCTCGGGTTCCCCCGGATGGCCCACGGGATGGGCGTCGCTGAGGACCGCGTGCCCCTCTTCCATGGTCAGTCCCAGGGTTTTCACATACTGTTGGACCATGTCGGTCCAGATGAATCCGGGGTGGATGGAGTTGACCCGGATCTTCTTGTCAGCATAGAGCAGGGCATCGGTTTTGGCCATCAGGCGTACGGCGCCCTTGGAGGCATGATATGCCGGCACATCCGGTGCGCTGACGATCCCGTAGATGGAAGAAAGGTTGATGATGCTGCCGGCGCCTGCTTTGAGCATGTGGGCAATGACGTGTTTGGTGCACAGAAAAACGCCTGTGACATTGACGTTTATTACCTGCCGCCATTTGTCCAGGGGCAGTTCGTGGGTCGGTGTGCTGGGAAGATCCGCGATGCCGGCATTGTTCACCAGTACATCGATTTTGCCGAAAGTGTCTGCTACTTGAGAAAAGACCGTCTGGACCTGGTCTTCATCGGTGACATCCAGATGCCAGTAGCTGGCACTTCCCCCGGCGGCGGTGATCCGGTCAGCGGTCCGGCGACCCTTTTCGTCGAGGATGTCGGTTACGGCAACCTTCGCGCCTTCCCTGGCCAGTAGTTCACAGGCCGCCTGTCCGATGGATTGAGCGCCACCGGTTACGACGGCCACTTTGTCTGCTACACGATTCATGTTTCACTCCTTTCGTTCTGACCCCGGCCGGATGGTTCCCGTTTTCCCGCGGGTCCCGGAGGCCGTATGGGGTCGATCAACAATGTCTATCCGTTGAGTCGGGCCGCCATTTCGATGAAGTAGTCTATGGATTGCGGGTTGCCCATGGATCCGAAGTTGACGGCCTTTTCAACGGGCATGCCCATGAGGATCTTCTTCACCGGGACCTCCAGTTTCTTGCCGGTCAGGGTGCAGGGAATCTCGGGGACCGCGAAAATGTCGTCGGGCAGGTGCCGCGGCGACAGGCTGGAGCGGATGCGATCCCGGATCTTTTCCTTCACGGCATCGTCGAGTTCCAGTCCCTCCTGGAGCACCACGAACATCGGCATGTAGTAGGCGCCCCCGGGGCGGTCGAACCCCACGATGAGGCTGTTGGCCACCTCGGGCAGGGACTCGACGGCCGTGTAGAAGTCGCTGCTGCCCATGCGCACCCCCATGCGTTTGAGGGTGGCGTCGGAGCGGCCCAGGATCACGGCGCTGCCCCGTTCGGTAATCCGGATCCAGTCGCCGTGCCGCCACACGCCCGGGTACATGTCGAAATAGCTTTCGCGGTAGCGCTGACCGTCAGGGTCGTTCCAGAAGAAGATCGGCATGGAGGGCATGGGTTCGGTGACCACCAGTTCGCCCACCTCGCCGATCAGCGGGTTGCCGTCGTCGTCGAAGGCCGCCACCTTGTCGCCCAGGCAGCGGCAGGAGGACTCGCCGGCCCAGACCGGCACCAGCGGGCAGCCGCTCAGAAAAGCCGTGCACACGTCGGTTCCGCCGCAGGCCGAAAAAAGCAGGATGTCCTTCTTGACGTGGTCGTAGGCCCACTGGAACCCTTCCGGCGGGAGGGGGGATCCGGTGGAACCCAGGGCCTCCAGGCGGCTCAGGTCGAACTCCCGGCCCGGTTCCAGTCCCGCCCGGCGGCAGGCCATCAGGAAGGGCGCACTGGTGCCGAAGACCTTGACGCCGGCCTGCGAGATCATGCGCCACAGGACGTTGAGGTCGGGGTATCCGGGGTTGCCGTCGAACAGCACCGGGGTGGCCCCCAGCAGCAGGCCTCCCTGCAGGAAATTCCAGACCATCCAGCCGGTGGTGGTGAACCAGAAAAAGCGGTCGCCGGGCTTGAGGTCCACGTGCAGTCCCAGGACCTTGACCAGTTCCAGCAGGATGCCCCCCTGGCTGTGAACGATGGGTTTGGGGAGCCCCGTGGTGCCCGAGGAGTAAAGGATCCACAGGGGGTGGTCGAAGGCCACCTGCTCGAAGACCAGTTCGGCGGGTTCCCGCAGCAGCTCGTCCCAGGTCAGCACGTTTTCGCGCGCTGAAACTCCGGCCGAGGCCCCGATCCGGTCGATGAGCACGGTGTGCGTCAAGGTCGGCAAAGCGGCGATGATCTCGTTGAGCGCCGCCGTGCGGTCGAAGCGGCGCCCCCCGTAAGTGTAGCCGTCCACGGCCAGCAGCACCCTGGGTTCGATCTGGCGGAAACGGTCGATCACGCCGCGTGTGCCGAAATCCGGCGAGCAGCACGACCACACGGCGCCGATGGCGGCCGTCGCCAGGAAGGCGATGACCGTCTCGCAAATGTTGGGCAGCACGCCCACCACGCGGTCGCCAGGGCCCACCCCCATGCGGCGCAGGGACGCGGCCACGGCGGCCACACTGCTGCGCAGTTCCCCCCAGCCGATTTCAACGGCGTCCGTGGACTCGGACTGAAAGATCAGGGCGGGATAGCGCGCGTCGGCGTTGCGGAAAACATGTTCGCTGTAATTCAGGCGGGCGCCGGGAAACCACTCGGCCCCCGGCATCGTGTGGTCCGTCAGCACGGCGCGCATTGGTGCGCTCGACTGCAGCTCGTAGTAGTCCCAGACGGATTTCCAGAAATCCTCGATCTCGGTCACCGACCACTGCCAGAGTGCGTCGTAATCGTCGAAATCCATTCCCCGCTGCTGGCGCAGCCACTGCATGTAAGCGTGTATGTTGCTCTGCCGTTTTAGTGCCTCGGAAGGCTCCCACAGCAGTGTTCCCTCTTCGATTTTTTCACTCATTTCATATCCCCGCAAGAAACGCTTTGGCTCGTAAATCCTTCAAGGGGCGGCGCGGTCCGGTGTCGGGGCCGGAATCCGCGCCGCCGTCTTGCTATGCCTCCGGCACCGGCATCTTCAGCCACTCGTTGTAGAAGGTGTCGATGTCCGGCTTGAAGTCGTGCACGATGGGATAGCCGGGCGGCACGGCCTCGACTTCCAGCAGTGTTCCGCTGACGGGATCGTAGTACTCGCGGATCTCCATCCAGTCCGTGTGCGCCCCCAGCTTGTCCGGAAAGATCTCGCGCATCCGTTCAGGCGTGTCGCGTACGAAGACCTTGGCATAGAGCTTCCAGTTCTCGTGGGCCTCGCAGTACTCATGCCCCCAGGTGGACTTGATCACGCGGCGGCCGTCGGGTTTGGCGACCACGAAAAGGTGTTCGGCCAGGGGCATCAGGATCTTGTCGTCCCATGCCACCGATTCCTGCCAGATCTCCAGCATTTTCATGAAACGGTCGGAGTCCTTGAACTTGCTCTGCATCTGGTGTGCCTTGTCGTGGGGCAGCACGCCGTCCTTCAGCTGTTTAAGGGTTCCTTTGTCGTATGTCACGCTCATGGGTCACACTCCTTTCAGAACTGGAAATCCTCGGGCAGGTTCCAGAAACGGTAGAATTTGTCCCGCCAGCTCTCGGACAGAGAAAGCGAACTGCGGTACATGTCGCACACCGGTGCAATGAAATCCTTTTTCAGAATACGCTCCCGTTCGCTCTCGATGAACTCGCGGGTGTCGACGGATTTTTCCAACCGCTCGCGGCGCATCTCGTCACGACGCGTCGCGGTGGCATCCGGGTCCACCGTCCACTTGCCGTCGCCGTTCTGATCGGCCACTACACCGTAGACGCCGGTGGCGAAGCGCGGGGACAGGTCGCCCTTGTTCAAGTCGTCCTCGACCGCCGCGGGGTCGCGTTCCAGTGGGTCGCCGAGGCCCGGCCCACCGCGCTGAATAGAAGCGTAGAGGTCGTACTCGCCGAAGGGGTGCGGCCCGCACAGGGCATGCAGGTCGAAAGTTTCCTGCTGCGCCTCGACCAGGTTGCTCATCTGGGAGTCCTCGGGGTCGCCGTCGACCACCGGGTAGGGTTTGCGCGCGTCGAAGAGTTCCTTCATGTTGGTGCCGTGCATGGCGTGGCGGTAGCCCGAGTTTCCGGGATAGCCGCCGAAGATGCCGGCGGTGCCGAAGACGTGTCCCTCGCCGCCGGTGAAGAGCACCTGGTGCTGGGTCTTGTAGAGCATGCGCAGCGACTCCATGCCCCAGCCGCCGCGGTATTTCCCGTGACCGGCGGAGTTGGCCTTAATGCGTCGGCCCAGGTAGAGCAGCGGCTCCAGGAATTCCCAGGACTCCATCTCGCCCATGTCGCCCTCGGGGTTCCACATGGCTGCGCACGACGCCTCGCCGTCTTTGTAGTACAGCGCGCCGGTGCCCTGGGAGGAGAGCTCGAAGTTGGTGAAGGCCGAGGGCTGGCCGAAGTGATTGATGCCGCCGCCCTGCAGCAGGTTGAAGGTGCACGGGTAGCTGGCATAAACTTCCTCGAGGAAGCCGCGGGCAAAGTAGGCCCGGCTCAGCGAGCGCCACATACCCGTAAAGCCCGGGATCAGAAACAGCCAGGCCAGCGTGGTGGAGACCTTCTCGAAATTGGGGTTGCACCACGAGCCGTAAGGCAGGTGGACGCTGGTGGCGTAATAGGCCCCGTCGTTGACCTTGTCGCTGTTGAACAGGGTCTGTGTCAGCAGCACCCACATGGCGCCCTGCATGGCCGATTTGGAGCAGTTGAAGGAGTGGAAATCCCACCCGTTGGCGCCCTCGAAGGAGACATCCAGCCTTCCCTCGGCGCCGATGGTGATCTTGACGGGCGAGTTCATCAGCATGTCCTTGCGCGACTGCATGTGTACGGTGGGATCGTCTTTCCAGGGGACGTCCATGAAAGAGGGCGCCTCGTACTCGCCGGGGAAGGTCATCTGTTTGACGGTTCCGATGAAGGAGCGGCGCCCCTCCTCGATGGCCTCGCGGATGAACTGCTTGTAGGCGTCGATGCCTACCTCTTCGATGGTGCGGTACACCTGGTCGCGGATGAGCTGGCAGCCGGTCAAACGGGTCTTCTCGTCCAGCACCCAGTACATTTCGGCACGCACCGACTCGCGGCAGCGCAGCAGGTAATCCTCGTGGAACTCGTCGTTGGTGCCGGCCAGTTCAGTGGAGAGCAGCAGACCGTCACCGTAGCGGTCCGGGTGGCCGTAGCACATGGACCCGGGGGCGATGCCGCCTACGTCGATCTCGTGGGTCACGCCGGCGGCCCAGCCGATGAGTTCGTCTTCCCAGAAGATAGGGATGATGGTGTGAACGTCGGCGGTGTGCACGTCGCCGATCATGGAGTTGTTGTTACTGAAGACGAAACCCGGCCGGATGCCCGGATTCTCTTCGAAGTTGTTGCGGATCATGTACTTGATGGCGTCGCTGATGGTGTGCACGTGCACGATGATGCCGGTCGAGAGCGCGATGGAGTCACCCTCGGGAGTGTAGAGTGCGAAGCACAGTTCGCCGATCTCGGCCACGATGGGCGAAGCCGAGATGTTGAGCGCCGTCGAACGCGCGTTGACAAGGCCGCCGCGCAGGTGCGAAAAGATCTTTTCGAACAGGATCGGGTTGCCCTCGCGCAACCTCAGCTCCTCCAGGCCGTAGTAGCGCCCGGTCTCGGCCACCAGTCGCTCGGATTCTGCCAGCATCTCTTTGACGGTGCGGCCGCCCCAGCCGATGGGTTTCGTTTCTGTTTTCTGTGCGGGAATCATGAACGCTCCTCCTTCAGATGAAAAATGCGGTGCTCGTCCAGGGTGACTTCGAATCCCAGCGGGACCACCAGGGTAGTGGAGGGGGACTCGATGACGCTGATGCCGGCCAGCTTGTTTCCGGGCAGCAGCTTTTCCATGTCGTAGATGTGGGCCTCACGCCACTCGCCGTGGCGGTAGACCTGCCGCGTTCCCTTGCTGGCCTCGGCCGGCGGCGCCGCCGAAGCCAGCGGTATTTCGGGCAGCCGCGGCTTTTCGACTTCCACCACGCCCTTGAGCACCGCCGTGGTGGCAAGGTAGCCCAGTTCCGGCGAGGAGGCCGAACGCGAGTAGAGCTTGGCGTAGGCCTCCTCGAACAACTGGATGATGGTGCGCACGTCGTCGTGGGAACTGACCTGCGAGAAAGGCAGTTTGATTTCCACGTCGTTGAGCTGGCCCACGTACTGCACGCGCAGGTAGTAGCCGAAGCTTACGTTGCCGGCGTCGATGCCGCTCTTGCCGAACTCGTTGACGATGCCGCCCTCGAGGCTCTTCCAGGCTGCGTTGATGGCGCCGGCGAAATTCTCGAACCCCGCTTCGAACTGGTCCGGCGCCAGATCCGGGCTGGCCACGGGAACGTTGAGGGTGTAGTCGTTGCGGTACTCAAAATCGGCGCAGGCGCAGCCGAAAGCCGAGAAGCCGGCCGCCCAGGCGGGAATCAGGATATCCTGGAACTTGAGTCCGCTGGTGTAGCCGGCCACGTGCAGGGGGCCGCCGCCGCCATAGGAAAAGATCTGGTAGTCCTCGGGCGAGTAGCCCTTGCCGAAGATCCGCGAATAGACTTCGTTGCGCAGGTGGTCCTCGAAAAGTTCCAACACGCCTTCGGCCGCCTCGAAGACATCCAGGTTGAGCGGGTCGGCGATCTGCTCCTTTATGGCCTGCACGGCCCGGTCACGGTCCAGGATGACGTCCCCGCCCAGGAAGTTGTTTGGGTTGAGGTATCCCAGGGCCACGTTGCAGTCCGACAGGGTGGGGGTGTCCACTCCCCCGTCGGGGTAGCACACGCCGATGCGCGAGCCGGCGCTGTCGGGACCGATTTCGATGCGCCTGGAGACCGGGTTCAGGCGGATGTAGGAGCCGGTGCCGGTGCCCACCGAGTCGATCTCGATGAGCGGCAGCTTGAGGACCATGCGCGCCATGTCGGGCTTGGGCTTGATGGTGAACTCGCCGTCGGTGATCAACCCCAGGTCGAAGCTGGTGCCGCCGATGTCCGAGCACATCACGTTGCGGTAGTTGAGCTTCTGGGCCACGTAGCGTGCACCTACCAGCCCGCCGATGGGCCCTGAGATCAGCGTGCGGGCCAGTTCCTGGGCGTCGCTGGAGATGGTGCCGCCGTGGGAGGCCATGACCCGCAGGTCGTAGGTGGCGCCCATGTCCCGGGCCCGCTCGGCGATCTTGGCGAACTGTCCGCGGGATGGCTCGGCCGCGTATGCCTCGACCAGTACGGTGTTGAGGCGGGCGAAGTCGTCCATCACCGGGTAAAGTTCCGAGGAGAGGAACAGCGGTGTGCGGTTGCCATTGCCGCCCATGACTTCCTCGGCGATTTCCTTGACCCGCTTTTCGTGGCTGGGATTGGCGTAGGAGAACATCAGGTTGATGACGATGCCCTCCACCTCCTGGGCGATGAGTTCTTTCACCGCCGCGGCGACTTCGTCTTCGTAGAGCGGGATGATCTCGTCGCCGAACAGGTCGATGCGTCCGCGCACACCGAAGATACGCTCCCGGGGAACCAGGGGCTGGTTGTGGCGGTGGGTGATGACCTTGAGCCGGTCGCGGTAGGAATAGCCCAGGTAGGTCTGGATGGCGCGTTCCAGCCGCAGGTAGTCTTCGGTGCCGGCGGTGACGATGAGTCCGATCTTCTGCCCCTTGCGCTCCAGCAGGCGGTTGAGCATGGAAGTGCCGGAGTAGATCCCCGTGATGACCTTGGGGAAGATCGCCTCGGGGCGGGTGCCCCAGTACTTGAGGGCGTCGGCGGCCGAGTTGGCGAACCCGATGGACTCGTCCTTTGGCGTCGTCTGGGCCTTGCCGACGACGAAGTCCCCCGTGCGGTCCACGAAGAAGGTGTCCGTCATGGTGCCCCCGGCGTCGATGGACATGATAAAATCTCTGGTCGACATGTTGGTAGTACCTCCCTGATTTCTGCCGGCGGAATACCGGCGGGTGCCCCGGCGGCAGGGGTGGCCGCGCACCGGTGCCCCGCTTCCCCCCGGCGGTGTGTTGGGTTTGCGTCGTTGCAGGATCGGTGATAGCCGCCCGGGCCCGTCGGCGGGTATCGTGTTTCCTCGCAGGCTGGTTCAAAGCAAGAGGTGTGCCATGTTTTGGAATGAATCAGCACAAAATGTAACGCGCTGAAATGTATTCAGGAAATAATGCTGGCCAATGAAGCCGGGGGTGCCTGTGGCGGGCGGACAGGTGTTTCAGGGGTGTGACACGTGTTTCACCACGGTGATGCCGTGGCGCTTCATGCGGCGGTAGAGGGTGACGCGGGCCAGCCCCAGGCTGCGGGCCGTGAGGCTGACATTCCAGTCGTTGCGTTCCAGGGCCAGCAGCAGCCGTTCCCTCTCCGCATCACCGGGGGGCGCGGGGGGCACGGCCGCTTCCAGGTTGCCGGGCGAGACAATCTCCTCGGGAAGGTCCCGGAGGTGGATCCGGGTGCCCTCGCTCATGACGAAGGCGTGTTCGACGGCGTTCTGCAGCTCCCGCACGTTGCCGGGCCAGGCGTAGTGGGCAATGGCCGCCGTGGCTTCTTCGTCCAGAGAGCGCAGCGGCTGCCCGGTCTCGTCCGCCAACTTTTGCAGGAAGTGGTCCACCAGGGGCGGGATGTCTTCGCGCCGCCGGCGCAGCGGCGGCAATTCGATGGCGATGACCTTGAGCCGGTAGAAGAGGTCCTTACGGAAGCGGCCGGCGGCCATCTCCTCGCGCAGCGGCTTGTTGGTGGCCGCGATGATGCGCACGTCCGGCCGCACCAGGCGGGTGCCGCCCACACGGTAGAATTCCTTCTCCTGCAGAAAGCGCAGCAGGATCACCTGTACGGCCAGGGGCATTTCCGAGATTTCGTCCAGAAAGAGGGTGCCGTGGTCGCCCATTTCCAGCTTTCCCGTCTGACCGCCGGCCCGGGCACCGGTGAAGGAGCCGCCCTCGAAGCCGAACAGTTCGCTGGCCATCAGGTCGGGCGGTATGGCGGCGCAGTTCAGGGCGATGAAAGGCCCGCGGGAGCGCCGGCTGTTGTCGTGGATCAGGCGCGCGAAAAGCTCCTTGCCGGTGCCGCTTTCGCCCTCCAGCAACACCGTCGAGTCGAAAGGGGCCACCTTTTCGGCCTTGAGGCGCGCCTTGGCCAAAGCCGGGCTGTTGCCGATGATCGGTCGGGAACGAGTGCGGCGCATGCTCACCACGGTGCGGGGCGGTGTGCGGGTGTAATCGGAAAAGCGAATGACGGTGCCCAACAGCACCTTGTTGTGGATCAGCGGCGAGACACGCACCGGCACCGCGCTGCCCGCGATGCGCACCACGGTTTCGAAAGTGCCGGCCGATGCCGGCCGACGCTGGTCGGAAATCCGCTGGACCATGGCGGCCAGTTCGTCTTCCCCCGCCAGCGGAATGTCCTGCAGCACTTCGCGCGCAGCGTCGGTGCACACCCGCACGGAACCGGCGGCATCGGCGATCACCAGCGCCTCTGAGCGCATGCCGTTCATGGTCTGCAGTACTTCACGGCTGAAGAGGTACTCGCGCGCCAATCCCTTGCGAAAAAGGGCCGTTTCGATGAGGCGCACCACGTGCAGCAGCTGTCCGTAGGCGTGGCGGTGAAAGTTGGAGATGCTGCCGGTGATGTCGAGGACTCCGAGCATCTCCTCGCTGAAAGGGTCGTAGATGGGAACGGCGGTGCAGACGTAGTCGTGCCAGCCGCGGCAGTAGTGTTCGGCCGAGAAGACCTGGTGGGGTTGGCCCGTAGACAGCGCTGTCCCGATGGCGTTGTTGCCGGTGGCCTCCTCGGACCACTGTGCGCCGACGCGGAAATTCTTGCGTTCGGCGACCCGCGCCGCGAATACGGGGTCGCCCTCAATGGCCAAAATCCGTCCCGCACGGTCGCACAGCGCTGCAATGCTGCTGTTGTCGTGCAATACCTTGCCCAGGCTGATCAGCGCCGGTGTGGCTTCCTTGACCAGCGTCGAGGGCCGGGCAGGCAGATTGGCGCCGGCGGGCGAACCGTGCGTCACAGGCGCCGAATCGAGGTTGTAGTCCACGCGGTTGGTCCGGCACCGCTTCCATGCCTCGAAGATGACGGGGCGCACGAGCCCCTCCTCCAGCGCATCGCCTTCCAGGAAACGCTGCCAAGCTTCGAACAGGGGGCCCTGTATGGTGCTGACGTCCTGGGAGTACCCCCAGTCCAGCAGGCCGCTGAGCATGTACCGGCTCATGCCTTGATCTCCTCGTGGGTGGACACCGTACGAGTGGCGAAAATGTGGGAGCATCGCTTCGTGCCGAATGGGGAGCACATGCGATGTAATTAAATTATCCCAAATGCCTGCAGGTGTGTCAAGCCGTCTGGACACGGTTGCAGGGCTCACGCGGCGCAGGCGAATGTTGACCGAACCGTTGTGTCAGTTTGCTGGCGTGGCCCGGATTGTCCTGGGAGGGCACGGCGGCTTTCTCTCCACCGCCGAAGGAGGATGCGCCTGGTCAGTTGTGATTGATGGCCGAAGCCAGATAGCCTGCGCCGAAACCGTTGTCGATGTTGACCACCGCGACGTTGGAGCTGCAGCTGTTGAGCATGGCGAAAAGCGCGGTCAGACCGCCCATGCTGACGCCGTATCCAACACTGGTAGGCACCCCGATGACCGGCCGGGAAACCAAGCCGGCCACCACGCTGGGAAGGGCTCCTTCCATTCCGGCGACCACGATGAGCACAGCCGCCTTTTCGATGCGTTCGCGGTGACTCAGGAGCCGATGGATACCGGCCACCCCCACGTCGAACAGCTCAGAGACCCGGTTGCCCATGGCACGGGCTGTCAAAAGTGCCTCGCGGGCCACGGGCACATCCGAGGTTCCCGCCGTCAGCACCAGGATTTCGCCGCGACCCGTGACGGGAGGCTCTTCTTTTTGCCAGATCAGCATGCGCGCGTCCGGGTGGTAGTCGGCTTCGGGAAAACGGCGGCACAGGCCCGCGGCGATTCCGGCGTCCAGGCGGGTGACGAGGACCACGGGTTCCCGAATGATCATTCTTTCCAAGATGCCCTCGATCTGCCGCGCCGATTTGCCGGCGCCGTAGATGACCTCGGGAAAGCCCTTTCTCAGGCTGCGGTGATGGTCGATGCGGGCAAAGCCGATGTCCTCGAAAAACATGTGCCGGAGCCTGGAAAGAGCGTCTTCCACACCGGTCTTGCCCCCGGCCACGGATTCCAGTAGTGATTTTAGTGTATCCGGATTCATGCGCCCCTCACGTGCCTGTCGGATAAAGCAGGTTTTTCGCATGCACGGGCATGTCAAGTCAACCGGTTTGCGTCGTGAAGCCAGGGGGCAGCCCCGGTTTTCCCGAATGGAATAACCCGGGCGGTCGATCGTTATATTGATGGGCGTCCGTTTTCGGGCGAAGTCCGGTCCGACGTCCGGAGAGTGTGCCGAACCAATCGGCGGAGAGCGGGGTGGAGTTATGATAGGTGATTGCCGAAAAGCGTGGAAGGTATGGGGCGCCTGTCTGGTGGTGTTCGCCCTGTTGTACCTGGGGGCGGACTACGTGCTGCGATCCCGCCTGATTCTGCCGGAATTTTCCGCTTTGGAGCGTCAGGAGGACGCCAGAGGAATCGAGAGCATCGTGGACGCCATTTTGCGGGAGGCCTATCATTTGCGGCAGTTGGCCTCCGACTGGGCGTCGTGGGACGATATGTACGCCTATGTCCGGGACGGAAACGAAGCCTTCGAACAATCGAATTTCCAATGGGAGAGTCTCAATGCCAGCGGGATCGACCTGATTTACGTTTGCACGACCGACGGCAGACGGGTCTGGGGCGGGATTCACGATCCGGACCTGGACCGCGATGTGTCCCTGGCGGAATTTCCGGAAGATCTCTGCCCCGGTGATCTGCTGGCCGCGGGAAAAGGCGCCGACAGTTCGAAAACCTCGGGTATTTTATTGACGGAACGTGGCCCCATGCTGGTGGCTGCGCTTCCGATTCTCACCAGCACGGGAGCTGGCCCGGTACGCGGAACCCTGGTGATGGGGCATTTTCTCAGGGACAGGACCATTCGCGACCTTGCCCGTCAAACACGTATCGCCTTCACCGTAAAGGAACTGAATAACACCGGCCTCTCTGCGGAGGACCGAGAGGCCGGTGAGCGATTGTCGCGGGGCAAGGGGTTCGTGTTTCGGGAAATCAGCGATGGGCAGCTGCGCGGATACGGTCTGATCCGCGATATTCATGGAAAGCCAGTCCTGCTGGTGCGGGCGGATTTTCCCCGGAATGTCATGCAGCGCGGTAAAACGACCGCCCGGATGGTCTCTTTCGCCACGCTGTCCGCCATTACCGTGGTCGGTGTTTTCCTGGTGATATGGTTCGTCACCTTCCAGGCGGAGAGCAGGCGCCGACAGAAAAAAATCGAGGAACTGGTAGACAAACGCACCCGCGAGTTGCAGGAAAGCGAGGAGCGCCTCCGCACCTTGATCAACGCCACGCCGGATGTCATCTGTTTCAAGGACGCCAAAGGACGCTGGTTGGAGGCCAACCGGGCCCAGCTGGAACTGTTCCAACTGGAAGGTATCGCCTTTCGCGGGAAGACGGATGCCCAACTGGCCCGCGTCGTTCACCCCGCTTTTCGTGACAGTTTTCTCTCCTGTGAGGAAACGGACCAACAGGCATGGGAAGCCGGCGAACTGACCCGTAGTCAAGAAATCGTGACCACGCCCGACGGCGGAGCAAAGATATTCGACGTCATCAAGGTGCCGCTATTCCACCCTGACGGCCGCAGGAAGGGCCTCTTCGTCTTTGGGCGCGACGTGACCCAGGAAAAGGTTTTGCAGGACAAGCTTCGCAAGGCCGAGAAGATGGAGGCCATCGGGCTCATGGCAGGCGGCGTGGCGCATGATCTGAACAACATCTTGGCCGGGCTGGTTGGTTATCCGGACCTGCTGCTCATAAACCTTCCGGACGACAGCCGCATGCGTCCACCCCTGGAAGCCATCAGGGAGTCCGGCCAGCGCGCCGCCGAGGTGGTGTCCGACCTGCTGACCATCGCCCGCGGGGTGGCCGCTTCCCGCGAACCTGTCAACCTCAACACGATGATAGTAGACTACCTGGATTCGCCGGAATGCCGCAAAATCAAGGCCTCGTATCCCGATATCCGTTGCGAAACCCACTTGGACCCTGACCTGCTCAATATCATGTGTTCGCCGATTCATATCAAGAAATGCATTATGAACCTGCTCAGCAACGCGGCCGAAGCTATCGAGGGCAGCGGGCGTGTTGTTGTCTCCACCCACAACCGGTACGTCGATGAGCCGCTTGCCGGAAATCAGTACATGGAAAGGGGCGAGTACGTTGTATTACGCATATCCGACACGGGACCCGGAATCGCCGGTAAAGACATCGACCGCATATTCGAGCCTTTTTATACCAAAAAAATCATGGGAAAGAGCGGTACCGGCCTCGGATTGACGGTGGTCTGGAACACCGTTCAGGATCACGGGGGCGGGATTCGGGTCGATTCCAGTGAAAAGGGAACCACCTTCGAACTGTACTTTCCTGCCACGCGTCGGGAATTGGCCACCGACGGCGAGAGCGTTGACGTGGAATCGTTGCGGGGCCGCGGAGAGAAGATTTTGGTGGTGGACGACGAGGCGCAGCAGCGGGACGTGGCCAGCCGCATGCTGACCTCGCTGGGTTACGAGGTGGTCTGCGCGGAGTCGGGCGAGAAAGCGGTTGCATGCGTCAAAGAGGAGCATTTCGACCTGGTGGTCCTCGACATGATCATGGCGCCCGGTGCAAACGGCCGCCGGACCTACGAGCGTATCCTCCGCATTTGCCCAGGACAGAAAGCCGTCATCGTCAGCGGATTTTCAGCAAACGGCGAGGTCAAAGAGGCCCAGCGGCTGGGAGCCCGGTGGTTCGTACGCAAACCCTACACCTTTGTCCAGATCGGAGAGGCGGTGATGCAGGCACTGCGGTCATAGCCGGGCCGGACCCCGTCAGCAATTCCAACGCAGCGCCGCCGTGTGCACCGGCGCATCCCACCACCTGAGCAGTTCGTCATCGACCAGCGAAATGGTAAAGGAGCAGCCGGCCATCTCCAATGAGGTCACATAGTTGCCGATCAGCGGACGGACGATGGAGATGTTTCTCTTTGCCAGCTGGGATCGGGCGCATTCATACAGCAGGTACAATTCCATAAGGGGGGTGCCCCCCAACCCGTTGACGAGGAAAATGGCGTTGCATGCGCCGGTCGGCGCCAGATCGTCCACGATGGCGTCGAGCATCATTTCCGAAATTTCGGCGGCCGTTTTCAGACCCATCCGCCGGCGGCCGGGTTCACCGTGTATGCCGACCCCCATTTCCATTTCATCGTCTCCGATGTCGAACGTCGGGCCGCCTGCCGCCGGCACGGTGCAGCTGCTCAATGCCACGCCCATGGAGCGGGTCCGTTCGTTGACCCGGCGCCCCAGGTCAGCACATGGGGAAAGGCCCAGTCCTTTTTCGGCTGCGGCACCGACGATTTTTTCGACGATCAGCGTCCCGGCCACACCCCGTCGGCCGGCAGTGTAGGTGGAATTCTCCACGGCCACGTCGTCGTTGGTGATGATCGTGTCAACATGGCCGTCGACCATTTCAGCCGCCATTTCGAAGTTCATCACATCTCCGGAGTAATTTTTTACGATAAAGAGGCAGCCGGCGTCTCCGGACACGGCCTCTACCGCCGCTACCATCTGGTCCGGTGTGGGCGAGGTGAAGACAGCACCCGGACAGGCGGCATCGAGCATGCCCCGCCCGACGAACCCGACGTGGAGCGGCTCGTGACCGCTGCCCCCGCCGGAGATCAGCGCCACCTTACCCTCGGTCAGGCGGGAACGTCGGACGAATCGGGCATCTTTTCCCAGCTTGACAATATCGCCATGGGCCGCACAAAAGCCCCTCAAGCTTTCCACCACCACATCGTCTACGGCATTGATGAATTTTTTCATTTCGAAGCTCCCCGATTGGCTGTGCCGGATTGACCGGCCATGGTTGGTGATCGCGTAAAAAGACAGACTGATCCGACGGACTGTAGCATGCATCCCGTTTTACCTTCGGAACGCCGGCCGGCGGTGGGCGTTCTTGGGGCCGGAGGCTGTGCCCCCTTGCTGTCTCCTATTTCCCGGCGGAAATGCGGGCTTTGACGCGTGCCAGGTCCGCCGGTGAAACGGACAGGGAACGCAGCCCCATCTCTAACAGGGCACCGATATACTCGGGTTGCGACGCCATGTCGCCACAGAGGCTGATCGGTTTCTGGGCGCGACGGCCGTGGTCGATGGTTGTTTGGATCAACCCGAAAACCGCGCGATCGACGCCGGAATAGAGATGGGCCAGCCGGCGTTCGCCGCGGTCGCAAGCCGCTACATACTGAATGAGGTCGTTGCTGCCGATGGAAAAAAAATCGGCGGAGAAGTCATCGATGCACATGGCCGCCGCTGGCACCTCTATCATGATACCCAGCGGCGGCGCCGTCAGATCCGGATTGTCGCTGCGCAACCGTACAAGTTCCTCCTGCAGCAGGCGCCGGGCCCGGTTCAACTCCTTGGCGACGGTGACCATAGGCAGCATGATTTTCAAGTTGCCGAAAGCCGAGGCCCGGAGCAGGGCCCTCAACTGAACGCGAAAAACATTTTCGTTGAGCAGCGACAAACGGATGCCGCGCACACCTAGAAAAGGATTGAGTTCATCTTCGGCGGTCAGCCCCGTCACCGGCTTGTCGCCGCCGGCATCGAGGGTGCGGATGATGACCGGTTTGCCGCCGGCCCACTGAACCAACTGGCGATAAACCCGGAACTGCGTGTCTTCATCGGGCAGACCCTTACCGCCGCGAAACAGAAACTCGGTTCTGACAAGCCCGATGCCGTCACAATGATCGGGCGAGACCAGTTGCAGATCCTCCAGTGTTCCAACATTGATTCCCACGGAGACCCGGTCGCCCGACGGCATCCTCGGGACGGCCGGCAGATATTTGCGCTCATTTTCGGCACGTGCCTCTTCTTGTGCCATACGGCGCCGGTAGTCAGCCAAGGTGTCTGCATCCGGTGCCTGGATCAATCGTCCCTCGAGCGCATCCACGATCACCGGCGTACCCGGTTCGGCCGCCACCGTCGGCAGGCCCACCAACATGGGAATGCGCCGCGCCCGGGCCAGCAGGGCGACGTGGCTGTTCAGGCTGCCCCTTTTCAGCACGATCGCCGTGCAGTTTCGCAGGTCAATGCGGGCAAAATCAGAGGGGGACAGGTCATCGGCGATTACGACCGACTCCGGCGGCAGGTCAGGCGTTGCCTTTGACTTACCATGGATGTGGGCAAGCACCTGCAGCTTCAGGTCGACCAGGTCTGCGGAACGCTCGCGAAAATAGGAATCTTTGGATGTTTCATAGCGCCGGATCTGTTCATCCATGGTCTGCGTCCAGGCCAGGTCCGCCGGTATCCCGGCAGCAATGGCGGCAGCCGTTTGATTGATAAAAGTGCGGTCCTGGACCAGAGACAACTGAAATTCCAACACCTCGGCGATGTCCTCGGCCGTGTTTTTGCGCAGCGCGGCCAGGACCTCCCGGGCGGCCTCAACCGATCGTTCGAACAGCCGCCTTTCCTGCTCGGCGGTTCCCCCGGATCGCTTCCCGAAGCGGCGCTGGTGGAAAAACACGACTTTCCCGATGGCCAATCCCCTAGAGGCGATATGGCCGGTGGCGGGCATTTCCCGGGTAGCCGACAGCTGCTCGCCGAAGTTGCCCCGGATCAGTTCCGCAAGGGCCCGGCAGGCCTTCCCGGCGTCATCACCGGTTCCCTCGATTTCCAGCACTGTGCCCCGTGGCGCTTTGGCCGCCATGACCTGAACGATGCTTTTGGCGTCGATCCATGGGGAATCAGCCGAGGTTTTGATGCGTACCCGGCTGGAAAAGCGCTTGGCCAGTTTGGTCAGCTGGATCGCCGGTCGAGCGTGCAGGCCGATCTTGTTGGTCAGCGCAACGCGAACCCTGCAGCGGTCTGGGCGCCTATCGGTCCGGGACTGCGGCTCTGCCATGATAATCGTATCCCCTTACCGATTGTAGAGTTCTTCCGCCGTCGAGCGGACTTCCCGCAGGGTAGCCCCGCCGGCGGCTTCGGTGGCGGCCATGATGGCGCCCTCGACAATAGGGGCGTTGCAGATCACCACCCTTGGCTGCTTATCGGCCGGCAGCATCTCGATGGCGATTTCACTGTAAGTTTCCGCGCCACCCAGGTCAACGAGAATCGCCACGCCTTTATCCGTCCAGGCGGTGTTGATGGCGGCCAGGATTTTATTGACATCCGATCCCAAACCTCCATCGGCATCTCCGCCGCAAAATGCCAGAGATACTTCATCACCGACCATCTGGCGAACCATCTCAGCGGTTCCGGTGGCGATTTTTTCGGAATGGGATACGATAACGATTCCGACGTTTTCATCCATGTTCATTCGCCTCCAAACTGTTGCAGATCTCTCTGATGGCCAAGCCGCAGGTCCGTGCTCCTGGATCCATGTGGCCGATACTGCGCTCTCCGAGATAAGACGCCCTTCCTTTCAGGGCCACCATTTCGACGGTGGCCTCTTCCGAACGCCCGGCGGACTGTCTCAACTCGGCGTAAAGCCCGTCTCGGTCATGTTTCGTTTTCAAGATTTCCAATGCCGGCACCAACACGTCCAGCATCGTCTTTTGACCGCTATCTGATTTTCCCCGCCGCTTGACGGCATCGATGCCCGCCGAAAAGCACTCGGTGAAAGTGCCCCTGTCCAGTGGACGCGAACCCAGCACCTTGCCCATTTCCATCAGTAGGCTGCCGAACAGGGGCCCGGAAGCACCGCCTACACTCATGACCAGGGCCATACCCATGGCCTTGAGAGCATCGCCGGCCGGTTTGGCGCAGAGTTCCGGCAGGTCTCGGAGGATGTTTTCCGCTCCCCGTTTCATGTTGATGCCGTGGTCGCCGTCACCGATGGCCTGGTCGAGCCGGGTAAGTTCGTCGGCATGGGCGATAATGGCATTGAGCGTGCGGGATACCAGGGAGCTGGGGAGATTTGTCGCTGCAGTCATGGATAAATCCTCATCTCGTGATCGTCAAAAAAGAGCATTAGGGCGGCTGGAACGTCTACGGCGATCCGTGCGTTTGGTTCCAGAAGGGTGCCTGGTTTGGTCAGAGCGCGTATCGATTCGCCATGATAGCTCAGGGTGACGATCTGCTCTACACCCAGATTCTGGATCGTTTCGATGCGCGCTTGGAAAAGGGCACGGCCGCCTAGCATCACATTTTCAGGCCGAAAGGCGATAAATCGGGTGCCGGGCGGTATGCGGGCGTCAAAAAGGCGGGCCGGCAGTACGTTGATCTTGGGTGATCCGAGTTTGCGGGCGACATAGATGGATGCGGGGTCGTTGTACACATTGTCAGGCGTGTCGAATTGGGCCAATGACCCCCGCTGCAGGATTCCGATCCGGTCGGCCATGGTCATGGCCTCGATATAATCGTGGGTCACGAACAGAATCGTCGCCCCCAGATCCAGCTGAATGTTTTTCAGCTCCAGCCGCAGTTCTTCTCTTAGTTTGGCGTCCAGTGAAGACAGGGGCTCATCCATGAGAAAGATATTGGGCGCCCTGACCAGTGCCCTTCCAATGGCCACGCGCTGCATCTCGCCTCCGGAGAGCTGGGTGGCCTTGTTCCGGAGTTTGTCTGTGATGTGCAGGGTTTCGGCCACCTGTCGAACAATCCTGTCAATGCGCTGCCGGTCCAATTTTCGCAGGGGCGAGCGCAGTGGAAAAGCCAGGTTGTCATAGACGGTGTATCTCGGATACAGGGAGTATTGTTGGAAAACGAAGGCTACATCCCGTTCGGCGGGCTGCAAATCAGTAACATCCCGTTCATCAATGAAAATGCGGCCCTGGTCCGGCCTTTCCAGGCCGGCGATGAGCCTCAAGGTTGTGGTTTTGCCCGCGCCGGTGGGGCCCAGCAGCACAACGAATTGACCGTTGCGCACCGTGAAAGACAGTTCCCTGACGGCTTCGATCTTTTTGAATCGTTTTGAAACATGTTCAACCCTGACTTCAGACATTGGCCCTCTCTACCGCATGAATGCGCTTTTAATGGCCCGGCCATCGTCGCCGTTAAAGACGATCAGTTGTCTCGAATCGAATTTCAAACAGACATTGTCCCTGATCCTGACCGAGATGTCGTTGGGGGCCCTGAGCTTGACTTTTCCGATTTCGGTATCCACGGTGACGATCTTTCGCGATCCCAGGTATTCCACACCGTAGATCCTGCCTTCGAAGCCGCCGTTGCCGGCCTCGACGATCTCGATGTTTTCGGGCCGGACACCCAGATGGTTGAAATCCGTGTGGCTGTTTTCGTGACATTGGGGAATTTCCACCCGGCATCCGTTGATCGAGACGCATCTGGCCCCCTTTTCGATGGGTGAATGAATCGGCAGGAAATTCATCGCAGGGCTTCCGATGAAGTTGGCGACAAACATGGTTTTGGGCTTGCTGTACAGGACCAGGGGGTCGTCCGCCTGAAGCACCGATCCCCTGTCCATGACACAGATCCGGTCGCCCATGGCCATCGCCTCGTTCTGATCATGGGTAACGTAAATGGTCGTCGCCCCGATGTCGGTGTGCAGTTTCTTGAGTTCCGTGCACATCCGTTCCCGAAATTCTGCGTCCAAGGCGCCCAACGGTTCGTCCATCAGGAAAGCCTTTGGCCTGCGGATAATCGCCCGGCCCAGTGCCACCCGCTGGCGGTCTCCACCGGACAGGCCGGAGACATTCGATTTTAGGATATGTTCGAGGTGCAGCATGGCGGCCACTTCCCGCACTCTCCTTCTGATTTCCGTTTTGGGCACCTTCTGGGTCTTCAGCGGGTAGCCGATGTTTTTCTCGACGTTCATGTGTGGATAGAGGGCGAAAAGCTGAAAGACGAAAGCGATATCACGTTGGGATGCCCGCAGACCGGTCACATCGATGCCGTCGAGGAAAATGCGGCCGTGGGTGGGGAACTCCAATCCTGCGATCATTCGCAGGGTGGTCGTTTTACCACAGCCGGAAGAACCGAGCAGTACGAAAAATTCACCATCTTTGACATGCAGGTTGGTATCTTTGACCGCGGTGAAATGACCGAACTGCTTGACCAGATTTTTAGTGACGATTTCGGCCATGATGAATCACTCGTCGGGGAAATGGCTGACGACGACAAACGCCAGGGTCCCGGTCAGGATGAGTTTGAAGGAGTGGGTGTACAGAAACAGGGAAAACGGCTGCATCAGCATGATCACCCCCATCCCGATAATGACGGTGGCGATGTTTTCCATCGGCCCCCGGCGCAATAGCCATGATTTGGTATGCTTTTTAGATGTGACGGTCACTTTCTCACAGCTCCGAATGTGATGCCCCTGAGAAGATGCCTGCGCAAGACGATGGTGAAAAAGACAACGGGGATCAGGAAAATCATCGTTGCTGCCGCTATGGCGGGCCAGTCCAGCCCGCCTTCACCGATGATAGTCGGGATGAAAGGCGGCAACGTTTGGGCTTCCCTGAAGGTCAACAAGATGGCGAAAGCATATTCATTCCAGGCAAATATCAAGCAAAATATGGCCGTGGCGGCGATGCCCGTAGCCGCCTCCGGCAGGATGATTTTAAAAAAGGCGCTCAATCGCGAATAGCCGTCCACCATGGCCGCTTCTTCGTATTCCTTGGGGATTTCATCGATAAATCCCTTGAGCAGCCACACCGAAAGGCTGAGGTTGACGACCGTGTACAGTACGATCATGCCCAGGTAGGTATCGTTTAATCCCAACGCACGGTACATGAGAAAGATGGGCACGGCCGCAGCGATGGGAGGGAACATGCGGGTCGATAAAATGAAAAACAGCAGGTCATCCTTGGCGGGAATCCTGAACCGGGAAAAGCCGTACGCCGCCAGAGTTCCCAGAAAAACCGAAAAGAACGTCGAACCGAATCCGATGACAATGGAATTGACGAAGCGCTGAAAAAAGCGTGAAGGTCCGGCGATGACCATCTGGCGCTTGCGAACAATTTTTTCATACCATGTGGTCGCCGGCGGCAACGATTCCAGGTACGACTTCGGTTGTCGCGTCCGCTGGGTGAATAAATTGACGAAACCCTCCAGGGAAGGCTTGAAAACCAGTTTGGGCGGGTAGGTGATCGCGTCGGGAACGCTCTTGAAAGCCGTGGCGACGATCAGCACCAAGGGTATCATGGTCACCAGAACATAGCCGATGATCAGCCCGGCGGCGATCTTTTTGCTGCGTGAGGAAGGTTCCAACGGTGATTGGGATGTGTCCGCATGAACTGGCATTTGCTATTTCTCTTTTATTCGGTTCAGGAATTTCACGTAGATATTGCCCGCTCCGAATACGGTGACGAAAAGAATCACCGCAAAGGCGGAGCTGTAGCCGGTGCGCCACTTCTCGAAGGCCGCCCTTTTCAGGTGAATGGATGCCAACTCGGTAACAGACCCCGGGCCGCCACCGGTCAATTCGTTGACCATGTCAAACATTTTGAAATTTTCGATGGCGCGGAATAAAATCGCCAGCAAAAGAAACGGTAGCACCGAGGGAAGGGTGATATGGATAAACTGTTGCCACCTGCTGGCACGGTCCACCTCGGCTGCTTCGTAGAGATAGTGGGGTATGGATCGAAGGCCGGCCAGGCACAGCAGCATGACAAACGGGGTCCACATCCAGGTGTCGACGATGATGATGCTCCATGGCGCCAGTGAAACATCGGCAATCATCGAAAAGTCCCCGAAATCATGGAAAAAATTGATGATATAGTTGAAAATGCCCGCCTGTGGCTGGTAGATGTAGGTCCAGAAAACACCCACTACGGCAGGTGACAGCATCATGGGCAGGACGACGATGGTCGTCAGGGCTTCGTGACCTTTGAATTTCTTGTTCAGCAGCAACGCCAATGACAGCCCGATGATTCCCTGCAGCAGAATGGTCCAAAAGAGGAAATGGGCGGTGACCTGCAGGTTGGCCCACACGTCCTCGTTGGTCAATATTTTCCGGTACCACTTCAGCCCTACCCATGCGATCTCGACCCCGCGGCGGTTGGCCTTGTAGTTGGTGAACGAAAGGTAGATAGACCAGATCAAAGGGTAGATGTTTATAAAAATCAAAAGGATGAGCGTGGGGGCGGTAAACAGCCAGGCAATTGCCCGGTCAGACATATTCAACAATCTGCTATTTATTTTCTTTATCATTGCCGCTATCGCCGGATATCCCTAGGGTGATCTCCACGTTGCGTTACCGAGCGCAAAAGGCCGGAATTGGAGGCTGTCGCCGGCCGGCCGGGCCCGGGGGGCTGCTCCGTGGTGACGCAGACCCCTGAGCCGTTCGGCCGTTACTTTTTATATTTACCCTCCTCCTCAAAAACCTCCCGCCAGTCTTGGATGAGCTTATCCAGTGCTTCCTTCGCCGTGCCCTTGTTGCCGACCACGTAGTCGTGCAGGCGTTTTTGCATGGGCAACATCAGTTCCACGAAGGTTGGTTCCTGCCAGAAATCCTTGACCTTGCCCATAGATTCGAGAAACCCTTTGGCATAGGGCTGCGATTTGACAAAGTCGGGGTCGTTCAGCACCGCCTTGTGACAGGAGTAGCCGCCCAGGGCCCACCACTTTTTTTGTACTTCGGGCTGGGCGAACCATTTGATGTACTGAAGCGCCAGATCCTTCTTGTCGGAATAGGAAACCACCGACATGCCCTGTCCTCCCAGCGTGGCGCCGGAAGTCAGTTGGTCCGGATTGGAGAAGAAACCGGTTTTCCCGAAACCGACATTCTCCGACTTGTTAATGCCGGGAAAAAAGGCGTACCAGTTCATCTGCATGGCCACCTGCCCCGAATCGTATGCATCCAGATTTGCCACCATATAAGCATCCGAATGGCCGGGAGGTGTGCAGCAATCATAGAGTTCTTTGTAGAATTCCAGAGCTTCCACCGCTTGGGGACTGTTGACGAAACCTTCCATGTGGTAAGGCTTTTTCGGATCTTCATATTGGAATCCCCAGGCATACAGGGCCGATGTGACCCCCATGGTGATACCCTCGGAGCCCC
The DNA here is from genome assembly GCA_964476595.1 of uncultured Desulfobacteraceae bacterium. GTDB lineage: Bacteria > Desulfobacterota > Desulfobacteria > Desulfobacterales > JALSRD01 > JALSRD01. Next base: position 6,435 of record CAYZCL010000173.1, on the reverse strand, counting down.
TTTCGGTGAATATCGCAACGCCGTATCGCTTTTTGCCGTCCACGACCCGGCCCTGGAAGAATTTCGCGATGTCCATCAGCTGGGACCAGGTTTTGGGTGCATCCAGCTTGTAGCCGTATTTTTTCTTGAATTCTGCCTGGAGTTCCGGCTTTGAAAACCAGTCCTTGCGGTAAACCCAGGCGTTGGCATCTCCGAAAGCCGGCAGCGCGTAGTAGTTGGGCGTACCCTTCGGCCAGGTGGAGTAGCCATAGACCGTGGGCGCCAGGAAATCATCCATACTGATGCCTTCCTTCTCAAAAAAATCATTGAGCTTGACATAATGGCCGTACACCGCACCTCCGCCGATCCATTGGCTATCCCCGATCAGGATGTCGAAGGTCTTGCCGCCCTGGTTAAGTTCGTTGAGCATCCGGTCGGCAAAATTGGTCCAAGGTACAAATTCGAATTTCACCTCGATGCCGGTCTGTTTGGTGAAATCCTTGGATAACTCGACCAGCGCGTTGGCGGGATCCCAGGCCGCCCAGCCCACGGTGATGAACTTGTCTCCGGCATGCGCCGTTCCAACGGCCAAAACCGCGAGCACAATACCGATCAGTACACCGACTCTGCGTTTCTTCATTGGTTGCCTCCTCTGCTTGAGTGTTAGGGAAAACAAACTGGACGGCCGGAAAGAAGCCAAAGGCAGATCCAGCTTGAGGGCATTTTCGAAGCGCCCCGGGAAACCACCATGTATTTTTTCCATCCCTATAGGAATGGCTCCCATCAAGCGCCTACCGAGGCGATAGAATGGATCCGGCCCGGTGCGTCCATTTCAGCCACGGCAAGTGGCGGCAGAATGCCGCCGGGCGTCGTGCAGCAGGTGCAAACTCGGTCGATAGGATCTGAACTTGGGCGCAGGTGTGGTTCTGTCGGAAAAAGCGGGCCATCGGTATATTCCACCTCTTTAGAGGATTTATCCCGGTTGTGTCGGGGCGTCCCGGTGCCGCCATGGCGTGCTCGTTGCCGGATAGTGTGAGGGGATATTTGCTATTGCAGAGGAAAGGTGCCATGAGAAAAGCGGTTTTGCGGACGATTATTCCAAGATTTGCTGTGTTGTATAGTTAAGTTTATAACTAAACTAAACTGTCTGTCAAGTGCTATTTCGCCGGCGGCGGAAAAACTTTCATGCACCGGCGAACCCGGCCGTCCAGCCGTTGACGTTTTACCGGGTTATTCTCCGGGATCAATCAATTCGAAAAGTCGGCGTGCGTATTCCTTGATCATGCCCTCGACCTGCTGTTGTTTTGCGGCGTCCTCGAGGACCGGAATCTGCAGCGAGAGGATGCGGGAGCCCTTTCGGTGGGCGATGCTGGGCTCGACACGATACTGGTAGTTGGGGTGGGCGGCGGTGTACGCCCTGAGGAAAGTCTCACGCTCCTTGGGGGAAAATCGGCAGATTTCGAAAATTATGTTCAGGTGTCGTGCCGGCACCGGAATAGTGTACGACGGGTTGGTGATTTGTGAGACGAAACTCTTGTTTTTGCCCAGAGCCCTGGCAATTTTCATACGTGTGCCGGATGGTCGCTGGTTGATATATTTTTGGAGTATTTTCTTATAACTTGCGACAAGTTCTTCCCTGCTCTGGTTGGAAACCGGTTCCATTATGACTTTGCTCACGGCGAACTCCGTTTTTCAGCCTGGGGAATGATTGGGGGTGCAGGCATGGGGTGTCCGTATCGCCAGGGCACACATCGCTTATCGCGAGGCCTGCTAAGGTTTAGCTGTAAGCTAAACCGCATTCGCCGGAAAGTCAACCGTTTGATGCCGACATGGCCGCACCGACTGCAGGGACCATGCGACACGATGGAGGCAGGCCACGATTTCATCGGCGGCCTTTTGAGAAAACATTTCGCCAAAAGGCCGCCGGCCCGTCCGGTGGATTCATCGGATGACAGCCCCTGGCCGTTTCGACTGTCTTGCCGGCCGTCGGGGTGGTCCGGTCACCGAAGGTGAACTGTCGTGTTGCCGTCTCAGAGATGCACGCCGTCGAAGGGCTATAGAGATTGTTTTTCGCGGGTCGCGGCCTTGTACTGGCGCACCATTTCGGCCAGCATAGCGGGTAGGTCCGGGCTGTCAATGTTCTCCTCGATCATGCGCTCGAAGGCACTGCCGATGACCACGCCGTCAGCCACGGCGCCGACGGCCGCCACCTCGTCGGGGGTCGATATGCCGAACCCCACGCACACGGGGATGTCGCTGAGGGCACGCAGCCGGTCGGCCTGGCGGGCGATGGCCGGGACATCCAGGCCGTCGCTGCCGGTCACCCCGGTCATGGACACCAGGTACAGGAATCCCGATGCCGATGCCGCGATGCGCGCCATGCGTGCCTCGGGGGTAGTGGGCGCCACCAGGCGGATGAGGTCGAAGTCCGCGCCGTGCCACAGCGAAGTCATCTCGTCAGACTCCTCTGGCGGCAGGTCCACCACCAGCAGGCCGTCGACGCCGGCCGCGGCGGCGTCACGATAAAAGGCCTCCAGGCCGTATCTGAAAACCGGGTTGTAGTAGCTGAAGAGGATGATGGGCACGGCAGTCTCCCGGCGGATGCGCGACGCCAGGCCGATCACGTCGGCCAGGGTCGTGCCGGCGGCCAGGGAACGGGTCGCGGCCCGCTGGATCACGGGGCCGTCGGCGGTGGGGTCCGAAAAGGGCACGCCCAGTTCCAGCACGTCCAGACCGGCGCGGCACATGGCCGTTGCAAAGGCCAGCGAACGGTCCATGTCGGGGTCACCGGCGGTGATGAAACCTACCAGTGCTTTTTCTTTTAATTCGGAAAGTTGCGTAAATTTATTCTGGATACGGTTCACGTCTTGTCCTCCTCCTTCGGCAGCGCCTCAAACACGATGCCCAGGTCCTTGTCACCGCGCCCGGACAGGTTCACCAGGATGATGTCGTCGGCCGGCCGGCGACGGGCCTCGGCCATGGCGAAGGCGACGGCGTGGGCGCTCTCCAGGGCCGGGATGATGCCCTCGGTACGGCACAGGACCTGGAAGGCCGCCAGGGCCTGGTCGTCGGTGACGGCCGCGTAGCGCACGCGGCCCGCCTCCTTCAGCAGGGCGTGCTCGGGCCCCACGCCGGGATAGTCCAGGCCGGCGGATATGGAGTGCGCCTCGGTCACCTGGCCGGCCTCGTCCTGCAGCAGGTAGGACTTGGCGCCGTGCAGCACGCCGACCGTGCCGGCGGACAGGGTGGCGGCGTGTTTGCCGGTTTCGATGCCGCGGCCGGCGGCCTCCACGCCCACCATGGCCACGTCGTCCGGCAGGAAGGCGTGAAACAGCCCCATGGCGTTGCTGCCGCCGCCCACGCAGGCCACCAGCAGGTCGGGCAGGCGTCCGGCCATGGCGGTGATCTGGCGGCGGGCCTCCTCGCCGATGACCCGCTGGAAATCGCGCACCATGGCGGGGTAGGGGTGGGGACCGGCCACGGAGCCGATGACGTAGAAAGTGTCCTGCACGGCCGTCACCCAGTAGCGCATGGCCTCGTTCATGGCGTCCTTGAGCGTGGCCGTGCCGCTGTCCACGGGCACCACCTCTGCGCCCAGCAGCGCCATGCGGCGCACGTTGGGGGCCTGGCGGCGGATGTCCTCGCGGCCCATGAAGATGCGGCACTGCATGCCGAACAGCGCCGCCGTGGTAGCCGTGGCCACGCCGTGCTGTCCGGCGCCGGTCTCGGCGATCAGTTTCCGCTTGCCCATCCAGCGGGCCAGCAGGCCCTGGCCCAGGGTGTTGTTGATCTTGTGGGCGCCGGTGTGGGCCAGGTCCTCGCGCTTGAGGTAGATGGCCGCCCCGCCGGTCTGCTCGCTCAGGCGCCGCGCGGGGTATACCGGCGTGGGGCGTCCGGCGTAGGTCCCCAGCAGGGTCTGCAGTTCCCGCCGGAAAGCGGTCTTTGCCGCGATCTCGGACCAGGCCGTTTCCAGTTCCAGGATGGCGGGCATCAGGATCTCGGCTACGTAGCGTCCGCCGAAGGGGCCGAAGTGGCCGGCGGCGTCCGGCAGGCGGTCGTAGTCGACAGCTTTTGTTGTCATGCGAAGATTCTCCTTGTCTGCGCGGGATGGATGTTTTTGCGAACGGCTGCAAGCAGCGACCGGACGCGGGAGAGATCCTTGACGCCGGGGCGGGCCTCGACGCCGGAGCTCACGTCCACGGCCTGCGGCCGGGCCGCGGCCAGGGCATCGGCCACATTTTCCGGGGACAGGCCGCCGGCCAGCACCAGCGGAAAGCGGCGGGCCAGCGGGGCGGCCTGCGACCATTTCCAGGCCGCGGCGTTGCCCCCCGGCAGGGGCCCGCGGCCGCACTCCACCAGTAGGGCGTCGGCCGGGTATTCGGCGGCCCGAGAGAAGCCGGGTTCCCGGTCGGCGAAGAGGGCCTTGATGACCCGCAGGCCGGCCCTTTTGAGCTCGGCGAGCTGTCCGGGCGCCTCGCGGCCGTGGAGCTGGACCGCCGTCAGCGCGCAGTCCCGGGCGGTTTCCAGGATCTCTTCGAAAGGAGCGTCCACGAACACGCCCACGGCGGCCGTGCCGGCCGGCAGGGCCGCCGTGATGCGCCGGGCCAGGGAGTGCGTCACGTGGCGCGGGCTGGGCGGGTAGAAGACCAGGCCGACGGCATCGGCCCCCAGGCGGGCGCAGGCCCGTGCCTGTTCCGGATCCCTCAGACCGCAGATCTTGACCTGAACGCGCGCCGGCCGGCGCCCGGAGAGACTCATGCGGGCACCCCCTGCAGCGTTTTCAGGAAGGCGACCGGGTCTGCGCTTTTCACCAGGCTTTCGCCGATGAGGAAATTGAAGATGCCGGCCGCGAGGTTGCTTTCGATGTCGGCGCGGCCGCCGATCCCGCTGGCCGCCAGGGGTACCTGCCGCGGGCCCAGGCGTTTCGACAGGGAGACGGCGCGGCCGATGTCGGTGTTGAAGGAGGCCAGGTTGCGGTTGTTGATGCCGACGAGCCGCGCCCCGGCGGCAACGGCGGTTTCGAGTTCGCCGGCGGCGTGAACCTCCACCAGGGTGTCCAGCGACAGTTCGCGGCACAGCGCCAGGTAGTCGCAGAGCTGTGCGGGGGAGAGTACGCGCACGATGAGCAGCACGGCGTCGGCCCCGGCGGCGGCCGTCTCGTAGAGCTGGTAGGACGAGACCACGAAATCCTTGCGCAGCACGGGCAGGCGGCAGGCGGCGCGGGCGGTCCGCAGGTCGTCCAGGCTGCCCCGGAAAAAGGCCTCGTCGGTGAGTACCGACAGGGCCGCGGCGCCGCCGCTTTCGTATCGCGCCGCCATGGCCGCCGGGTCCAGCTGCAGGCACAGGGGACCCTTGGAGGGCGAGGCGCGCTTGATCTCGGCGACGATGTTGACACCCGAGGGACCCGGGCTTCGCAGCCGGTCGAAAAAAGGCCGCCGCCGGCGGCCGCCGCCGTTCTCTGCGGACACCGCCGCAAGGGGTTTTTCGCGTTGTCGGGCCGCCACTTCCGCTTTCTTGTGTTTAATTATTTTCGATAGAAAATCAGCCATGTTATGCGTTATCTCTCGTGTATTGGACGAGCTGTTCGAGCTTCTCTGCAGCCTTTCCCTCATCGATGGCCGCGGCCGCCAGCCGGATGCCCTCGGCCAGGTCGGCGGCTTTCCCGGCGGCCACTAGGGCCGCGCCCGTGTTGATCAGCACCACGTCGCGCGCCGCTCCCTGCCGGCTGCCGTTGAGGATGCCGCGGGTGATGGCGGCGTTTTCCTCGGCCGTGCCGCCGCGCAGCGCCTCGCCGTCGGCCCGTTTGCCGAAGAACCGTTCGGGCGAAATGTCGTAGGTGCGGACCTGGCCGTCGCGCAGTTCCGAGATCCGCGTGGGGGCGCAGACGCTGATTTCATCCAGCCCCTCGTGGCCGTGCACCACGAAGGCGTGCCGGGTGCCCAGCAGGCGTAGGGCCTGGGCGAACATCTCGGTGAGCCTTGGCGCGAAGACGCCCAGCAGCTGGCAGTTGGCTCCGGCCGGGTTCGTCAGGGGGCCCAGCATGTTGAAAATCGACCGCAGGCCGACTTCCCGGCGGGCGCGCATGGCGTGGCGCATGGCACCGTGGTAGCGGGGGGCGAACAGGAATCCGATGCCGATTTCGTCAAGGGCCTCCTCGGTGATCTCGGGGTCCGCGTCGATGAGCACGCCCAGGGCCTCAAGCACATCGGCGCTGCCGCACCGGCTGGAGACCGAGCGATTGCCGTGCTTGGCCACGGTGACGCCGCAGGCGGCCACCACGAAGGCGCAGGTGGTGGAGATGTTGAAGGTGCCGGCGGCGTCGCCGCCGGTGCCGCAGGTGTCCACCACCACCGGCGCCGTGGCCTGGATGCGGGTGGCCCTGCGGCGCATGGCACGGGCGGCCCCGGCCAGCTCCGCGAAAGTTTCGCCCTTGGTGGCCAGGGCGGCCATGAAGGC
>CAYZCL010000172.1:0-17920 GCA_964476595.1 uncultured Desulfobacteraceae bacterium | reverse complement strand
CGGCCACGGCCTTGAGGTTTTTGGAGCCCATGACGCAGCCCATGCCGGTGCGCCCGGCCGAGTTCTTGATGCCGGTCATGACGTTGGCGTAGCGCACCAGGTTTTCACCGGCCGGACCGATGACGCAGCTCTTGATCTCCTCGTCACCCAGCTCCTCGCGGATGGCCCACTGCGTTTCGGTGGTGGTCTTGCCCCACAGGTGGCCGGCGTCGCGGATCTCGATCTCGCCGTTGTGGATGAAGATGTAGACCGGTTTTTCGGCCTTTCCCGTGATGACCAGGTGGTGAAAACCGGCCCAGGCCAGCTCGGGGGCGAAAAAGCCGCCCATGTTGGCGCTGCCCAGCAGGCCGGTGAGCGGCGACTTGGCCATGATGTGGGTGCGTGCCGTGGCCGAGGCGCAGGTGGCCGTGAGCAGGCCGCCGCTGATGATCAGGGCGTTGCCGGGCCCCAGGGGATCGCACCCCTTGCGCGTGTGATTGTAGAGCAGGTAGGCGTCCAGGCCGCGCCCCCCCAGGAACTTCTTGCGGATCTCTAGGGGGATGGGCGCGATGTCGATTTTGCCGGTGGTCAGATCGATGTAGGCGATCTTGCGGTTCAGTGCCATGCTATTGGACCTCCTTTTTCTTCAGTGCTTCTTCGGCGAGTTTGCGGTTGACGTCCCAGACCGGCCCGCGGACCCTGGGAAAATCCGGCCGAATCCACGCCACCCGGTACTGCATGCCGCACTCCGGGCATTCGACCTTGTCCTGTCCGGGCTCGGGCGTCAGGCGCCCCATGCAGCTGGGGTTATGGCACCGGAACTTACCGTAGGTGCGCGTCTTGCGAAGGCTCTCGGCAGTCGACAGCGGTTGGTTGTCCTTGGCCATTGGTCGCTCTCCTTTCCCTCTCTCTCGGTCTTCAGTGAGTTCATTATGCTGAACATCCTGTGATCCGCCATTTTGCATTCAAAGGCGCCTGATGTCAAGCAAAAAGAAGTCGGTTCTAGAATCAAACGCGGTAGTTGTGGATATTGCTGATTGACAAGTCGAGTGCAAACCGCTATGAAATGCAACAGAGTGTTCATTGAGGTGAACGTTATGCGGATTGCCTTTTGACTTGGGGACACGTCCGGAAGAGGCATGGGAGAGGGGGAAGATGGCTTATTTTCAGGTGAACGACCGCTGCACCGGGTGCCTGGCCTGTGTCCGGAACTGCCCGGCCTCGGCCCTGGACTATCGCGACGAGGGGCCGCAGCGCACACTGCTGCACAACATGACCCGCTGCGCCCGCTGCGGCACCTGCTGGCGGGTGTGCCCGCGGGACGCCATCGAGTTCCAGTACCTGCTCAGGAACCGCTGGGACGAGGTGGTGACCCTGGAACTGGTCCGCTGCCGCGTATGCGGCGAACCCGTGCACACCACGCGTCTGGCCGAGGCGGTCGACGACCGGCTGGAACCCCTGGCCGAGGACCTTTGCGCCCGTCACCGCTCCCAGCGCGCATCACTGGCGGTGGCCTACCCGCTGGCGGCCGGCAAAGGGCTGAAAAGGGAGAGGGCATCATGATCGTCGCCGATTCGAAACCGTTGGTGGAAATCGCCCCCTTGCTGGCCGGCAGCCGGAGGGTGCTGGTGCTGGGCTGCGGGGGATGCGTGACCGTGTGCCGCTCCGGCGGCCTGGCCGAAGCCCGTGAACTGGCGCGCCGCCTGGCCCATCCCGAATTTTTCCCCGCAGGGGTTCCCGAGTTCCGGGTGGACGCCATCGAGCGCCAGTGCGAGCGGGACCTGCTGGACGCTTACCTGGAGGCCCCGCCGGAAACCGACGCGGTGCTTTCGCTGGCCTGCGGCGTGGGGGTGCAGATGGTTTCCGACGCACTGGAGCCGCTGCCCGTGTTCCCGGCCCTGAACACCACCTTCATGGGCGGGGCCGACGAGGCCGGGCTGTGGCGCGAGAAGTGCCGCGGCTGCGGCGACTGCGTGCTGGCTTACACCGGCGGCATCTGCCCCATCGCGCGCTGCGCCAAGAAACTGCTCAACGGTCCCTGCGGCGGCACCAGCAACGGCAGCTGCGAGGTGGACAGCACCCAGCCCTGCGCCTGGGCCCTGATCTACTACCGCCTCCGGAAGCAGGACAAGCTGCACCTGCTCGAAGAGATCTTTCCCACCCGCGACTGGCGCCCCGGCGGCGGCAGCGGTCCGCGCGTGCGGCGCCGGGCCGGAGTGGCCGGCGGCCCGGGGGATTTCCGCTAGGGTGGGACGCCTGCGCCTCACGGGAGGTCGTCATGGGTGACGCGCGCCGGTTGTCGGAAGGCTACCGGGCACCGGCCGTGGTGCGGGCCTTCGACCTGCTGCGGGCCGTGGCCGCGGCGCCCCAGGGCCTCAGCCTGTCGCAGCTGTCCAAGCAGCTGCGGCTGAGCAAGAGCACCATTCACGGCCTCATTCGAGCCCTGGTGCAGGCCGGCGCCCTGGACCAGGACCTCGAGCGGCGCCGTTACATCCTGGGCGGCACCATCGCCGAATTGGCCTTCAACAGCTGGAATTACCTGGAGATCCACGAGAACGCCCAACCGGTGCTGGCCGAGCTGTGCCGACGGATCGGAGAGAGTGTCTTTCTGGGCATCCTCAGCCGACGGCGGGGGGTCATCGTGGCCACCGCCGAAGCGGACAAGCCGCTGAAAATCTCATCGCCCCCCGGCACCACCATTCCACTCATGGCGGGCGCCGTGGGAAAGATATTTCTGGCCCGCCTGGAGACGGAACACGTACGGCGGGTGATCGCCGAAAACGGCTTGCCGGCCTACACGCCGCACTCCATCACTACCGAAGCGGCCTACCTGGCGGAGCTCGCGCGCGTGCGGCGGCAGGGTTACGCGCTCGACAACGAGGAGTACCTGCCCGGCGTGCGGGCCGTGGCCGTGGGCCTCCGGCAAATCCGCGGACTGACCCTGGCGTTGTGGGTGGTGGGCTTTGCCGCCTCGCTGGACGACGCCAAGCTGCCGGCGGTCATCGAGGCGTCCCGGGCAACAGCACGTCTGCTGGCGGAAACTCTCGAGAATAAATCGACAAAGAAAACATAATAAACATGAGGGAATAGTGGAAAATCATCAGGCGATGGTTGAGATGACTTCACGGCGCGATGCGCGCCTTTTAATGGAAGTCGCCCTAGGGCGGGAGCCCGCCGATCTGGTGCTGCGCAACGCGCGCCTGGTCAACGTCTACAGCGGGGAAATCCTGGAAGACAGCTGGGTGGCGCTCAAGGGCGAGTGGATCGCCGCCGTGGGCCGCGGCGAAAAGGACCTGCCCCCGGCGGACGAAAGCCGGGACCTGGGCGGCCGCACCGTCATCCCGGGGCTGGTCGAGTCGCACACCCACCTGGTGTGGTACTTCAGCATGCACCAGTTTCTGCCCCACGCCATGTGGGGCGGCACCACCACCATCATCACCGAGAGCCTGGAGACCTACCCCATCATGGGTCGCGAGGGCGTGCTGGCCTTCCTGGACTCTTTTCGCGACCAGCCCGTCAAACTGTTCGCCACGCTGCCGGCCAACGTGTCCATCAGCCGCAGGGCCCGCGGCGTGCCGCGCGAGGTCGTCCGTGAACTGCTGCGGCGGCCTGAAGTGCTGGGCATGGGGGAAACCTACTGGCAGGCGCTGCTCCAGGATCCGGCGGCGGTGCTGCCCAACCTGGAGGAAACGCTGCGCGCCGGAAAGACCCTGGAGGGACATTCCGCCGGCGCCCGCGGCGCCAAGCTGTGCGCCTACACGGCCTGCGGCATGACCTCCTGCCACGAACCCATCGACGCGCAGCAGGTCATGGAGCGCCTGCGCCTGGGCTACCACGTCATGATCCGCGAGGGCAGCATCCGGCGCGACCTGGCGGCCATATCGGAACTGAGCGGAAGCGACATCGACACGCGGCGGCTGATCCTGGTGACCGACGGCATCAGTCCGAGGGACCTGCTGGAAAAAGGCTATATGCAGTACCTGGTGCAGAAGGCCGTCGACACCGGCTGGGACCCGGTCACCGCCGTGCAGATGGCCACCGTCAACCCGGCCGAACACTTCGGCCTGGGCGCGGTCCTGGGCGGCATCGCCCCGGGGCGCCAGGCCGACCTGGCGGTCATACCGGATGAACACACCATCGCACCCGAGACGGTGATCAGCCGGGGGCGCGTGGTGGTGGACGACCAGCGCCTGCTGTGCGACCCGCGGCCCCACGTCTATCCCGAAGCCTGTCGGCGCACCATACGCCTCGCGGGACCCCTGGCCGCCGAAGATTTCGAGGTGCCCTGCAGCCGACCGGACCGCGTGCGCGTGCGGGTCATGGAACTGATCACCGACCTGGTCACCCGCGAGGCGCACCTGGACCTTCCGGTGAAGGAGGGGCGCGTCACCGTCGATCTGCAGGAAGACGTCGTCAAAGTCGCCGCCATCGACCGCACCTTCACCCCGGGCAGGCGCTTTACGGGCTTCGTCAAGGGTTTCGGGCTGCGCAGGGGGGCCGTGGCCTGCAGCGCGGCCTGGGACAGCTCCGACATCATCGTGGTGGGGGCCGACGACGGAGACATGGCCCTGGCCGTGAACCGCATCGCCGAAATGGGGGGCGGATGCGTGGCCGCCGCCGGAGGGCGGGTGGCCGCCGAGGTGCCCATGCCGGTGTTCGGCATCATTTCCACCGAGCCGGTGGAGATACTGGCCAGCCAGCTCAACGCCTTCAATCGGGCCGCCGCCCGCCTGGGGGCCCGCTCGTCGGATCCCATGCTGACCCTGGTGACCCTCACCGGGGCCGCCATTCCCTACCTGCGTATCTGCGAGGAGGGATTGGTCAATCTGAAAGACGGCCGTACACTGACGCTTTTCGTAGACATGCCGGATGCTTCCTGAATGGTACCACAACGGCGGTAAATGGTACCGATGTACCCTATTGCTCCCCACGCCAGGGGGCTGATGACGGCACCACCGACTGCCTGAAGCGCGATCCCTTTCCTACGGCGGCAAAAGCTTCAAGCCCGGCGACTTGGATCCGGCGGGGGCGCCTCACGCATGACACGCCTGGAGGGCCAGGGAGGGCGGGCCGCCATGGGATGAACGACTTGTCATAAACCGAAGATGCGGGTATAGAGGGGGCGGTTCGGCCACGATGCGGCCACCGCCCTTTTTACGTGCGGCGGCAGAGCGGCGTTTCGGCGGAAAATCCGATACCGTGCGATCTGATTCAAGTCGAGTTATGCGTCGTGAGGGTATTTCGGCCGCTCGGATGCGGGCGGCGATAAGGGGGGCAATTCATGAAAGCAGAGATTCTGGCCACCGGCGACGAGATTCGCAGCGGTGCCCTGGTCGACAGCAACTCCGCCTATATTTCCCAGGAACTGGAAGTCGCAGGGGTGGAGGTTTTCCGTCACAGCTGCGTAGGGGACGACTTGAATGTGCTGGTGGATATTCTAAAAGAGATCGGGCGCCGTGCGGACATATCGGTGGTAACCGGTGGGCTGGGACCCACGGTGGACGATCTGTCATCGGAGGCCGCCGCCCGGGCGCTGGGCGTCGAGCTGGTGCTTGACGAAGAGGCGCTGGCGGCCATCGAAGCCTGGTTCCGGTCTCACAAGCGGCCCATGAGCGCTTCAAACCGCAAGCAGGCCTATTTCCCCAAGGGCGCCCGACGATTGGACAATCCGCTGGGCACGGCCCCCGGATTCGAGGTGCAGATCGGCAAATGCCGGTTCTTTTTCCTGCCCGGAGTTCCGGTGGAGATGCGGCGCATGCTGGCCGAATCCGTCATCCCGCGTATCCGGAAGCTGCAGGGCAGCCGCCATGTTTACCGTGTCCGCAGCGTCTCCACCTTTGGCTATCCGGAATCGGTGGTCAACGAGAAGCTGACCGGTTTCGAGGAACGTTTCGGCGACCTCAAGCTGGGCCTGCGCGCCAAGTTTCCCGAGATCCACATACGGCTGTACGGCCAAAGCGATGACGCCCGCTCTCTCGAACTGCGCCTGGAAGAGGCCTGCCGCTGGGTTGCCGAACGGATGGGCAGCCGCCTGGTGTCGCTGGAGGGAAAATCGCTGCAGTCCGTGGTAGGACGGATGCTACACGAGCGAAAGGCCACGCTGGCGGTGGCCGAGAGCTGCACCGGGGGGCTGATCGGCCACCACGTCACCAGCGTGCCCGGCAGTTCGGAGTATTTCCTGCTGTCTGCCGTCACCTACGCCAACAAGGCCAAAGTGAAGTTGCTGGACGTTTCGGAGGAAACCCTGGCGGCCGAGGGGGCCGTCAGCGAGGAAACCGCCCGCCAGATGGCCGCGGGCGTCCGCCGCCTGGCCGGGGCCACCTACGGCCTGTCCACCAGCGGCATCGCCGGCCCCGGCGGCGGTACGGACGAAAAGCCGGTGGGCACGGTCTGCATCGGGCTGGCTACGCCGGAGACCTCCTTCGGCCGCCGCTACCAGTTCTTCTTCGACAGCCGCGGCACCAATAAACTGATGTTCTCCGCGCTGGCGCTGGACGTGCTGCGCCGCGAGTTGATCGGGAAAACATCATGATTTTTCGGGGGCCGGCCGGGAAAGCCGGCGGTTTTCACCGGCCGAAGCGTTGGACGTTGCTTGTCAGCAGTGTGTGTTTATTCAAATCGGAACGACCCGGAGTCGGAAAGCCGTCAGGCAGCCGACGCCCATGACCAGCAGGAGCAGTGTGGCTGGCTCGGGGACCGGTGTCGGGTCGGGGTCCGGGTCGGGATCGGGGGGACCTGCGACGATATCTGAAAAGGTTATGTTGTCTAATAAAATGGTCGAGCCGGTGACGCCGTCCCATTCCAGAGACAGGGTGGCATTGTCCAGGAACAGCCAGTCGGGATCCGTTACGTTGAATGCGGCCGAACCCATGTAATCCATGGCGCTGTCGGCGGTCAATTGACCAATCACCCATTTGGTGCCGTTGCGGTCGGTAAGGGCCACGTCCAGGGTGCCTGTATCGGTCAGGAAGCTGTAGTCGAAGGCAATGGAGAATGGGTCTTGGGGGGTATCCAAGAGTTGAGAAATCTGAACGGGTGATCCGGTGGTCAATTCGGCCACCTTGTCACCCTCCTGGTAGGGATTGTCCACTACCTGGAAGGATCCGGGACCGTAGACCTGCCAGAAATCAAGGGTCGAAACGTCCCTGAAGTCGCCGGAACGAATAGATGCATTGTCGTCGCTCCAGGTTCGAAACTCGATGAACGGCTCGTGACCCTTGGAACCGTTCCAGGCAACCGAATTGCGGGTATCGAACCATGCATTGTTTCCCGAGGACGTCAGCACCAGCGAGAGGTAGCCGTCGGTATCATTGGGCAAACGCTCGCCTATGGAAAATTGGTACAGTTGCCGATCGTAACCGGTGTAATCGACCACCTGTGAAGCCAGAAAGGAGCCCAACGGCCAGGGGGTTGGAATATGGTCCTCGTCCCAGCTGTCACTGACAAAGTGATAGACGCTCACAGTGGCCGGGCCGGTACTCCAACTGGTCGGACTGTCTGGCGATCTTCCGCCCCAAAGATTCAGTACGGCGCCGCGCATTGTATAGGCGCCGAGCTGTGAGGTGTCGAATTTCAGTATCGATCTCCGGGCCTGTAGACCCCATTCACTCTGATCGGCCCACATGATGGACATTTTCCCGTCGGGAGCCATTCTGTAATAGTTGCTCATCCCATCTGCTATTGAGTAAATCCGGATGTCCGTCGCCTGGCATATCCCCGCACCAAACAACAATATAGCGCATAGCACACACCAACATAGTCTTTTCATCTTCCTTCTCCTTTCCACGTTGAATCCGCACGGGTGCTGTTGCCAATGTTTCTCGCAAAAAGGTACTTTCCTTCGAATGCGGACGGTGGCGTCCGCCAAGCCGTTTTGCAGCATGTGCCTGCAAACTCTGTACCATTTCAATGAGCTTGGTCTTTCCAAACGCATCATCGCGAGCCCCCGTCCGGGATTGGGTCTGAAAATCATGGCACTGCATGTTTTTTACGTGGTGCGGCTCCCCGGACTTGCGCCGCACTGCGCTAACGGGTGAGGATGATTTATTCTGCGGCTGGCTGATATCAGCCAGCCTGGCTGCACCATATCAGCCACCCCGGCTCGTGCGGGCAGGAATAGGCCTGTGATGGTATCTGGAAGGCGGCCCCGTGGGCCATTTTCCCGCCGCATTCGGTGTTAAAGATTCGTTGGTGCGGAATTTGCTTTGGAAAGTGCCGGCAGCAATGCAATTCAAATTGAGCGGAGGACGATCCCGGGATGGATCCACAAGCCACAGAACGAAGACGAAATGTACGGCGAGACGTCCGCCTTCAAGCGACCTTGGTTCCACTGGGACGAGACAAAAGCCTCCTTTTTGCAGGATACATATGCGATGTATGCGTGGGCGGTATGCGGGTGATGGTCAACACGGCCGGCTGCCTCGATATCGGGGAACGTTTTTACGTTTACGCCTTACAGGCGGAAACCAAAGAGTCGGCGCTGCCGGTTGAGATTTTGGCGGAATTGGTGTGGAAGGATGAGCTTTCCGGTACTCTTGGAATGAAGCTGATTTCGGGTTGAGTACGGCCATGGCATTAGGTGGTTCCGGGTTGAACGGTTTCCACCTTTTGAGCCGATCGTGTTGTGTCCCCTACGATTTGCGGATCCACCTGAACTTCAGGCATTTCGACCGGTGTTATTTGCTGCTCCCGATTCCGTATTTTTTCAAACGGTAACGGAGGGCGCTGCGGGTAATATTGAGTTTGCGGGCGGCACGGGTTTGATTCCAGTTGCACTGTTCCAGGGCGGCGCGTAACAGGGCCTGTTCGCGTGCCACCAGGTCCAGACAAGCCTCATCGGTTCCCGGGGAAGCTGTCTGGGATCCCAGGATAGATGGCGGAAGATGATTGGGATCCAGGACATCGCCTGTGCATACCAATGCGGCCCGTTCCATGGCGTTGCGCAATTCACGTACATTTCCGGGCCATGGGTAGGCATTCAAGTACTCCAGCGCAGATGGACCGATGGAGGGCGGCCGTCGGCCGAGTTCCGACGAGAACCGTGCCAGGAAGTGGTCCGCGAGCATCCTGATATCCTCTCCTCTTTCGCGCAAAGGCGGAAGTGTTACCACCATGGTGTTGAGGCGGTAGAAAAGGTCGGTTCGGAATTGTTTTTTTCGAACCATTTCCTCCAGGGAGATATTGGTCGCTGAAAGGATCTTAACGGAGACCAAGCGCGCCTGGCTACCGCCTACCGGCGTAATTTCCTTTTCCTCCACGGCGTGGAGCAGTTTGGGCTGCAGCGACAGCGGTAGGTCGCCGATCTCATCAAGGAAAAGAACGCCTCCGTGGGCACGGACAAAGACACCTTGACGGTCCGTGGTCGCCCCGGTGAAAGCGCCCCTGCGATGGCCGAAAAGCTCGCTTTCCAGAAGGTCCGACGGTATAGAGGCACAGTTTATCCGGACAAAAGGGCCCTTGCTGCGGGCGGAGGCGGCGTGTATGGCCCTGGCGGCCAGCTCCTTGCCGGTACCCGATTCCCCCTGAATCAGTACTGCACTGTCCGTGGAGGCTACCAGTTCGATTTCACGCCTTACGGCTTGCATGACTTCCGAAGAACCGATCAGGGCATAATCGGGCTGTTTGGTTTGGGATCTTTCCGCCATGACCTTTTGGATGATGTCCAGCAACTGCGCATGATCGACCGGTTTGGTCAGAAAATCGTAGGCCCCGCTTTTGATGGCTTCAACGGCTTTGGCGACCGTGCCGAATGCGGTAAGTATGATACAAGGCGTCCGCGGATGGTGTTCGACCCCGTAACGCAATACCGCCAAACCATCTATCGGCTGCATTTTAAGATCTGTCAGCACCACATGCGGTTGCCAGCTTCGCCACAATTCGATACCTTCGCCGCCCTCTGCCGCTGTGCGGACCTCGTATCCGGCCTCTTCGATGACCAGTTTCAGAATTCGACGCAGGCGATCTTCATCTTCGATCAGCAATACTTTTTCAGCCATTTTCTTGAACGCTTTATGAAGTCATTCGTATTCCGCGAATTACGCTGAAAGCGTTGCGAAAAAATCAGTTGTTTCGCGCGCCGTCATGGAAATTCGCCCTCACCATGCCTGGGTTTCTGTTCCTCTTTCGACAATCCGGAGAGGGGCAGTGGCTCAAGAGGCAACTGGATCCACACTGTCGTCCCGCCTTCCGGGTTGTTGCCCAACGTGATGGTTCCCCTGTGAGCGCTGATGATCTGATGGCAAACCACCAGGCCCAGGCCGATACCACCGTCCTTGGTGGTAAAGAAGCTCTTGAAGAGGTGGTCCATGTTTTCTTCCTCGATGCCCGGTCCGTTGTCCACGACCCGTATTGTCATGTGTTCACCACGGGATTCGGCGGTCACCAGCACCCAACCACCGCGAGGCATCATTTCCTCGCTGTTGCGAATCAAGTTGAAAAGCACCTGCCTGAACTGGCGCAGGTCGAGATACAGTGGCCTTAGGTGGGGATCAGCCTCGCAGTTAACATCGATCAACGGGTTATGGTTGCTGGAGCGCAGCCACTGGTCGATCAGCCTGGGAAGTTCCCGGGATAGGTCAACCCGGGAGAATTTGGGCGGCCGTTGACCCGCCAACCGTAGCAGGCTTTCAATGGAAAAGTTGAGGTTTTCCACTTCGTCCACGATATACCCGAGCATTTCCTTTCGTACATCAGGCGATCGATGGCCGCTGAGGAGGTATTGGGCCGAGCTGTGAATGATGCCCAGGGGGTTTTTGAATTCGTGGGCCACCATGGACGTCATCTCTCCGATAAGGACCATTTTTTCATGCTGTATGCGTGTGTTAAAAAGCTTCTCGATTTGCTTTTTGCTTTCAAGAAGAGATTCGTGCCGCTTGGCATTTTCCAATGCAACGGCTCCCTGGTTGGCCAGGGTGCACATGAGTTGAATGTCTTCCCAGGAAAAACGGCGGCCATCCTGACGAAATCCGATCAACAGCAACGCCGAAAGGCCAGAGGCCGTTCGCATGGGCAAGACCAGCGAAAACCCCTCTTTGCGGATCTCGTGGAGTTCCCGCTCGAGGCGTGGGTTACCGGTATTCTGGTCCGTCCGAATGTAAATCTGCCGAAGATGACCGAATCGGGATACCAGTTCGCTCTGCGGCCAGGGAGATGATCCAAAACGCAGGTTTTCGGGGTATAGGCGAGAATGCTTTTGGTCCAGCAACAAGACGGCAACCGTATGCACATTGATTTTGGTCGGCAGTTCGCACACCATGGCTTCAATGATTTCGGGTACCGACAGCAGACCGACAATTTTATTGCTGAACTGATGCAGAAGTTCGGCCGGAACAGGCCTGTAGCGCAAAAACAACCTTCCCACCAGGCGTTCCATACGTTTCTGGATCGGCCAGAAAAGCAGGACGCTGATGGTGAAAAAAGCCAGGAAAAGCTCCTCCGAAAGTATATTTTTACCAAACAGCCAGCGTTTAACGGTAACGAGAAAGAGTGCGTAGAATAGCAGCACGAGGCCGGTCAGGATACCGTAGGAAATAAGACGCGAGAGTAGTTGATCCACGTCGAAGAGATGGTAACGAAGGAGCACGTAAAGGTACGCCAGCGGCAATACCAGGAAAAAGAGCACCACGGCCCGAAATGAAATGAACGGCTGGTCGGCGACCAAATTGGGTAGCAGGTACAGGCAAAGGTATGGACCGAAACTGATCCAGTAGGACAGGACGATGGGTCGGAAGCGCTTTTTTTCCCGGGCGGTTTGCATGTGGCGGTAGTCCCACCTCATTTTGGCAAAGACTGCGATGATAATGGCAGGGAGGAATGCGTTCCTCAGCCGTTGCAGCCATCCCCAAAAAGCGGGTGAGATTCCACCTGCGAATAGAGATGCCGACAGGCTGACGGCAGGTGGAAGCAGATAGATCAGGAAAAGGGGCCACTTTTTTTCCACCAGCAGATCATGTCCGGGGGGAAAGCGAAAGGCGAAGTGCAACAAAGTCCCGAAGCCGAACCAGTTGGAGACCGTCAACAGCAGGAAGCTCAGAGATAGCACCGGCGGGTACAGGACCGTTATACAGGAAGGCAACGTTGCCACCACCGAAGTGGATAGGCCGCACACCATGAGGAAAAACAGGCGCGCCGGGATACTTTCAGGTGCCCTGAAGCGGGCTACCGAGGCCAGCAGGAGGAAAAAGGTGATAAGCGCAAAACGTGGGCCCGCCAGAACCGTCAAACGGGTCAAGGTCAGTGGAACGCTGTGAAGCCTAATTTTGAAGGCGGTGCCGTTTCTTTCTATCGTGATGCTCAGCTCTTTTTCCCGGGGGGCGGGGGAAAAAAGATAACCGAGGGCCTGCGGGTAGGCAATTGCCTGCAGCGCCACGATATAGTCGCCTTTGTGGACCGGATTGACGGGGGTGACTATCCTGGTGACGAGCAGGCCGTGCTGCGTTTTATCTACCTGGAAACCGATATCGCCCTGCACAAAGGCGATGCCGATGAAAAAAGATAGGGCAACCAGCGGCACCGCCAACCCGATGGTCAGGGGCCGGATTTTTTTCGATGCCGGCAAATCCAGCGCAGCAAGACTACCGTCTGCCGAAAAACCAACGGGGACGGTATGTTCTGGCGCTTTCGGTTTCATTTACACTGCTGTACTGTCCTTCAGATGGTCCAGGAGCCAGGAGACCGACTCCTGGATGACCGTCTCCTGATGGACGGGATCGCTGACACGGTGATCACCGCCCGGCAAAATGATGAGCTTTTTGCTTTCGGTTGCACTGCGGTAGATGGCCTGCCCATGTTCCAGCGGAACGATTTCATCGCGTTCGCCATGAATGACCAGGATGTCACGAAGCGACCGTAGTCGCGATGTTACGTCGAAAGTAAGCCGCTGCTGCAGCAGGTCGATGTCCTCAGGTGCCACATCCGCCCGGGCCCTTGCGGCATCGATGACCGGACGGCTGCGCACGGGCGCCGCCAGGCATACCATGGCGCGCAGCCGATCGTTGAAACGATCGGCAACCGCGATACAGGTCGTTCCCCCCAGACTGCTGCCAAACAGCGCCAACTCCGGGAGCAGCTTAAAATTGGATTCAAGGTAAGCTTCGGCCGCCAGCAGATCCCGGCAGCGCGCCTCCAGGGTGGTGACTTCCCGAAAAACTCCCTCGCTTTGTCCGCAGCCCCGATGATCAAACCTGAAAAAGGCAACTCCGATTGCCGAAAGGCGGTTGCCGAGGGCCACCTGCTTGGGGGAACTGCTGTCGCTCAGCATGCCATGGGAGCCGATCACCAAGGGGGCCGGCAGGCTGCGGGGTAGATGAAGGAAACCTGTCAGTTGCAGGCCGTCCGCGTGAAACACGACTTTTTCCACCGACGCTGAGCTGTTCATTTTTCAAAGGTGTCCTTGATTTAAGACAGAAGGTATTGTAGCCATAATTTTCTTTGTTCATTATCGCCTAATTGTGTGCGGGGATCAACCATCAGGATGTCGATCCCATTACCTGATTACCCAACTTTGAAAGCAGGTCAAGGACAAACTGTTTCCATGGTTCCCAAAAAGGGTCAAACGCTGGTACTGGAGATCGAGGACCTGGCCTTTCGCGGCCGGGGCCTGGCGCGGGTGGAGGGTTTCACCGTGTTCGTGGACCGTGCGCTGCCCGGCGACCGCGTGGAGGCCCGCATCTACCGCAAGAAAAAGAACTACGCCGAGGCGCGCGTGCTCGACATCCTGCGCCCCTCCGCCGACCGTGTGGAAGCCCCCTGCCGCTACAGCGGGTACTGCGGCGGCTGTACGCTGCAGGCGCTTGCCTATGAAAAACAGATCTTCTACAAGCGGCGGCACGTGGCCGAGTCGCTGGCCCACATCGGGCTGCTGCGCGACGTTCCGGTGCACCCCACGCGGGCCTCGGCCCAGGTTTTCGGCTACCGCAACAAGATGGAGTTCTCCTGTTCGGACCGCCGCTGGCTGCTGCCCGAGGAACTGGGGCGCGACGACGTGTCCATGGGAATGGCGCTGGGACTGCACGTGCCCGGCACCTTTCACAAGGTGCTCGACATCGCGGCCTGCCTGATCCAGCCGGATATGGGAAACGCCATCCTGGGGCACGTGCGCGAGTACATCCGCGCCTCGCACCTGCCGGTCTACGGCCTGCGCAGCCACGAGGGCTTCTGGCGCTTCGTCATGCTGCGCCACTCGGCGTCCGACGACAGCTGGATGGTCAACCTGGTCACCCAGACCCTGGACCGCGACGCGGTGCAGCCCCTGGCCGATACGCTGCGGGAGGCGTTTCCCCGGGTCGTCTCGGTGGTCAACAATGTCACGGCCCGCAAGGCCGGCATCGCCGTGGGAGAATTCGAGGTCTGCCTGGCCGGGTTGCCGGTAATCACCGACCGTATCGGAGACCTGGAATTCGAAATTTCGGCCAACTCGTTTTTCCAGACCAACACCCGCGGCGCGGAGACCCTTTACGGCATTGTCAGGGACTACGCCGGCCTGGGCGGCGACGAAACCGTGGTGGACCTGTACTGCGGCACTGGCACCATCGCCCTGTTCCTGGCTGCCGGGGCCCGGGAGGTCATCGGGGTGGAGCAGGTGGCCGAGGCCGTGGCCGACGCCCGCCGCAACCGCCGCCGCAACCGCATCGACAACTGCCGTTTTATGGCCGGGGACGCCGGCGAGGTGCTGGCGCAGCTGGATGTGCGGCCGCAGGTGATGGTCATCGATCCGCCGCGGGCCGGCATGCACGCCAAGGTGCTGGCGCGGGTGATGGACTTGGCGCCGGAGCGCATCGTCTACGTCTCCTGCAACCCGGCCACCCTGGCGCGCGACCTGGCCCTGATGGTCGAAACCTACGAGGTGGCCGAGGTGCAGCCCGTGGACCTCTTTCCGCACACCTATCACGTGGAGTCCGTGGCGCGGCTGGAGAAGCGGTCGTGACGCCGGCCGACGCAGCCGGGCGCCTGAACGTGGCGCTGGTCTCCACGCCTTGGCCGCTGTTCAATCGGCCCTCCATTCAATTGGGCACCCTTAAGGCTTACCTGGTGCGCGAACTCCCCGAGGTGAGGGTGTCGGCGTTTCACTTCTACCTGCCGGTGGCCGACCGGATCGGCTACGGACGCTACCAGGCGCTCTGCGAGCGCACCTGGCTGGCCGAAAGCGTGTACGCCGCGCTGATGTACCCGCAGCGCCGGCCGCAAATCGCGAAGCTTTTCCGCAGGCAAGCCGCCGGCAACGCCGAGCTGGCGGGCGTCGATTTCGGGAGGCTGGTGGCGCGTGTCGGCCGCATTTCGAAAACGCTGGTGGAAAAAGTCGACTGGCGCCGCTTCGGGTTGGTGGGATTTTCGCTGTCGCTGTGCCAGCTGACCTCTTCTCTTTATTTCATCGGACAGGTGCGCCGGGCGGCACCGCGGGCCTTCATCGTGGTGGGCGGGTCCACCTTCAGCGGCGCCTCGGCCCGCCGGCTGGTGGCGGCGGTACCGGAAATCGACGCGGTGGTCCAGGGGGAGGGGGAGCTGCCGTTTACGGACATCGCGTCACAGCTTGCCGCCGGAGGACGCCTCAAAACCGTGCCGCCCGGCGTCGTCACCCGCCGGCACACGGAAGGGGAGACGACTTTCAGCCAGCTGCCGGAACTCGACCGGCTGCCGGTGCCCGACTACGACGACTACTTCGCGCAGCTTTCCGGGATGCCCGCCGAGCGGCGCTTTTTCGCAACCCTCCCGGTGGAGGCCTCGCGGGGGTGCTGGTGGCGGCGCGGGACCGGCGCCGACGGGCCGTCGGGCTGCGCCTTCTGCAACCTGAACCTGCAGTGGGAGGGATATCGCCGCAAGGGTGCCGGACAGGTGGCCGGGGAAGTGGCGCACCTGTCGCGCCGCTACCGGCTGCTGTCGCTGGCCTTCATGGACAACGTGCTGCCCGTGGGCGGTGCGGCGGAGCTGTTCTCCAGGCTGGCGTCCCTGGAGATGGACTTCAAGATTTTCGCCGAAATCCGCGCAGGGCTGCCCTTCGAGAGCCTGCGCGCCATGGCCGCGGCC
This sequence comes from uncultured Desulfobacteraceae bacterium, assembly GCA_964476595.1. GTDB lineage: Bacteria > Desulfobacterota > Desulfobacteria > Desulfobacterales > JALSRD01 > JALSRD01. The sequence goes on along the minus strand of CAYZCL010000172.1, from coordinate 1,921 downwards.
GGGGTGGAAGAGGTCCAGGTGGGCATCGAGGCCCTGAGCACGCGCCTGCTGCGCAAGCTCAACAAGGGCACCCGCGCCATCGAGAACCTGGAGATCATGAAAAACTGCGAGGCCCTGGGGATCAAGAGCCGCTCCAATCTCATCCTGCACTTTCCGGGAAGCGACGAACGGGACGTGGCCGAAACCCTGAAGGCCCTGGAGTACGCCCGGATTTTCCGGCCCCTGCGGGTGGTGGGCTTCTGGCTGGGCCTCGGCAGCCCGGTGTGGGCCGATCCCGGCCGATACGGCATCACCCGGCTGGGCAACCATCGGTACTGGAAGACCCTTTTTCCCGAAGAACTGGCCGGCCGACTGGATTTCATGATCCAGGCCTACCGGGGCGACCGGGTGCGCCAGCGCCGCCTCTGGCGTCCGGTGCGCGAAGCGGTCCGGCGGTGGCGCAAGACCTACGGGGAACTGCATGCAGACGGCCAATCCGGCCCCATCCTGACCTATCGCGATGGGAGCGAATTCCTCGTGCTGCGTCAGCGGCGGGCGGGGAAGAAGCCCATGGTACACCGGCTCAAGGGGGTCTCGCGTCAGGTGTATCTCTTCTGCGGGCACCGGCGCGCCTTCCAGAACATCGCCGCCCGGTTTCCACGCGTCGGGGAGAAACAGCTACACGCTTTTCTGGAAAACATGGTTGCCATGAAACTCGTTTTTCGCGAACGGGACCAGTACCTGAGCCTGGCCGTGCCCTACCGGCCGGCCGCCGTGCGACCGGCCCCGCAATGAGCGCGCGTCGCCGACACAATAGCACCTTGACAAGGTGCCGGCGAGCCCCTATTTTTTAATCTTTTGAGACAATTCTCATAACCGGTTGCCATGGCCAGACCCAAGAAAAGACGAACGGTGGCGGTCCACCCCAGTGTCAGCTACTTCAAGCCCCGGGGGATCCCCATGCTGGACCTCGAGGAAGTGCAGCTGACCATTGACGAACGAGAGGCGCTGCGTCTGGCCGACCTCGACGACCTGTCCCACGAGGAGGCCGGTCGTCGCATGGGCGTGTCGCGCGCCACTTTCGGACGCATCATCCAGCGGGCGCGCCGGGTACTGGCCGATGCCCTGATCAACGGCAAGGCCATCCGTATCGAGGGCGGGAGCTACCGCATCGTCAGCGAGGAGCGCGTCTTCGTGTGCAACAGCTGCCGCCACCGGTGGCGCGAGCCGCCGGGTACCGGCCGGCCGGCCGGCTGTCCGCAATGCGGCGGCGACGATTTTTACCGCGTTTCCCCGGCGGGGCAGACGGAAGGCGGCACCGAGTGAGTCACGAGACGCCGGCGCGTGTCCGGCGGAACGATAAAGACATCTTACAGCCATAGCCGTAAAAAAGGAGAGCGAAACCATGGAAATGATCACCGGCGGCGGTTGCCCGTCATCGCAGCAGCAGAACAACGCCCAGGCCCAGCAGGAGGCGGCCGTCAAGGGCTCGCTGGAACGTATCCGCAACAAGTTCATCGTCATGAGCGGCAAGGGCGGCGTGGGCAAGACCAGCACCTCGGTCAACTTGGCCGTGGCCCTGTCCAAGAAGGGCTTCAAGGTGGGCATCATGGATGTCGACCTGCACGGACCCGACGTGCCGCGCATGCTCGGCAAACAGCAGTTGCTGGACCTCAATGAAAACCGCAAGCTCAACCCCATCAGCTACTCGGAAAACCTCAAGGTGGTGTCCATCGAGTCGCTGACGGCCAACAAGGACGAGGCCATCATCTGGCGCGGGCCGATCAAGTATTCGGCCATCCAGCAGTTCATCGGCGACGTGGAGTGGGGCGAGCTGGACTTCCTGATCATCGACTCGCCGCCGGGTACCGGTGACGAACCGCTGACCATCGCCCAGACCATCAGCGACGCCAGGGCCATCATCGTGACCACTCCCCAGGAG
>CAYZCL010000171.1:0-1543 GCA_964476595.1 uncultured Desulfobacteraceae bacterium | reverse complement strand
CGACGGCAGCAAGTACCACAAGGCCTACTTCGACGTGTACCCCAACGTCTGGCGCCACGGCGACTACATCGAGATCAACGACCGCGGCGGCGTGGTGATCTACGGCCGTTCGGACGCCACCCTGAACCCCGGCGGCGTGCGCATCGGCACCGCCGAGATCTACCGCCAAGTGGAGCAGCTGGAAGAGATCGACGACAGCGTGGTGGTGGGCCAGAACTGGAAGAACGACGTGCGCGTCATCCTGTTCGTCAAGCTGGCCGAAGGCGTGGAGTTGACCGACGAGCTGAAGAACAGGATCCGCAAGACCATTCGTGAAAACGCCTCGCCGCGCCACGTGCCGGCCAAGATCATCGCCGTGCCGGCCATCCCCTACACCCTCAACATGAAGAAGGTGGAGCTGGCCGTCAAGAAGGTCATCGAGGGCAAACCCGTGCTCAACAAGGACGCCCTCTCCAACCCTGAAGCCCTGGACTACTACGCCGACATCCCGGAACTGCAGGAGGACTAGGCGTCTCGCACCACGGGCCATTAAGGAGATGTGTGACATGAAGACGATGATGGGCGCCCTGTTTGTGGGGCTTTGTCTCGCGGCGATTGCACTGCCGCCGGCGCGGGCGGCGCAGTCGGCCCCCACCCTGCAGGAGCTGAAAAACGCCACCTACCGTGGGCTCGAAGACACCGACGGCCCCGTGACGCTCAAGGACGGCCAGTGGGCCGGCAAGCCCTTCGTGGAAGGCGGGGCCTCGCGGCCGACCGTGTCGCTGGTGGGGGATTTCCGGCTGACCGGCGACCTGGACGGCGACGGCAGCGACGAGGCCGCCGTGCTGCTGGTGCAGGACTCGGGCGGCAGCGGCAGTTTTTACTACCTGGCGGTGGTCGCCCGCCGCAACGGCAAGCTCGAGAACGTGGCCACCCGGGAACTCGGCGACCGCCTCGGACTGCGCGACGCCCGCATCGAAAAGGGACTGCTCATGCTGCAGCTCGTCCAGGCCGGCCCCAAGGACGCGGCCTGCTGCCCGGGACAACTGGTCTGGCGCGGCTGGAAGCTGACCTCCGCGGGACTGAAGGAACAGCCCGCGCTTGGCAAATCCGAACGCTTGAGCCCGGACGCCATGGGCGGCGTCACCTGGGTGCTGCGCGCCTGGAATCACGGACAGCCGGCCCAGAGGCCCCCTGAGATTACGTTGGTGTACAAGGACGGCCGTTTCACGGGTTTTTCGGGCTGCAACCAGTACTTCGCGGATGTCAAGCCCGGCGAAATGCCCGGGGATGTGAAAGTCGGTCCCCTCGGCGCCACGCGGCGCGCCTGTCCCGACAAGGAGACGCAGGCCGAGTCGCGCTTCCAGCGGCAGCTGTCCGGCGTGACTCACTTCGACTTCACGGCGCTGCAGCTGGCCCTGAGCTACAAGGACGGCGACAAGCGCGGGGTCATGCTGTTCGCCAGGAAACGGGGGTGAAGTTTGAAGTGTGAAGTTTGAAGTTTGAAGGGACTGGGGCGGAGGGCGTGGTTTACTCGTCGGATTCGATTTTTCCGGACTTCTGG
>CAYZCL010000170.1:0-2361 GCA_964476595.1 uncultured Desulfobacteraceae bacterium | reverse complement strand
CCACGGCTTTTTGCACCTCCATGAAAAGTTCGTCATCGGAAAAGGGCTTGGAAAGATAGTCAAAGGCCCCCAGTTTCATGGCCTGCACGGCGTTTTGCACCGATGAAAACCCCGTCATCACGATGACCAGGGCGGAAAGTCCCTGCTTCTGAAAGGTTTCGAGGATCTGCATGCCGTCCAGATCCGGCAGCTTCATGTCCAGCAGGATTACGTCGTAGGTCCCTGTCAGGGCGGCGTCCATGCCGGCCCCGCCTGTCTGGCGGATGTCCACGGCATACCCCTCTTCGGAAAGGCACAGGCGGCAGCCGTCACAGACGATCCGCTCGTCATCTACGATCAGGATCCGGTTTGGTTTCATGTTCTTCTTCGGCGCGGCCGCAAGGTTCTCCCCGCCCCTTGAACGAAATGTGTGGTGCATCCGGCAGTTTCGGGCTCACATGCAGAATAATGAGCCTGCGGGCAGATGTAAAGCCCATTTCGGCAAGTGCCGGTACCCTGGACGTTTGAGCACCCATCCCCCTGCACCGAAACGCCTGCCGCGCTTTTTTGGTAATCCATTACCGGCCGCTGATGCGTACAGACCGGGATTGACCGTTCAGACGGGGTTGCGTCACCGTTATGTAACGTTACAGTGATTGAAAGGTAACGTTTAACGCCCGTCGATCATTCGTACCGGGGTCGTATTGGATGGATTGAAGTGTCACCCGGAGGGATGTCCAACAACATCATCAATTCATCTATCTAACGAAAAATAAAGTGAATATTTTAAAAAAGCGCCTGCCGAACAAACCCTGGTAGGCCCCGAGGGAGGGAGCCTCCGGACACGCCTGTCCCATGGTACGATTGGTGCAGATGTCACTAGGCAGGAAGCGGGCATTTTTTCACAGTGGACACCCGCCGGGTGTCGGCTGAAATCGGGGTGACGGCGACGAACCCTTGCATCGTCCGAAGCGTCACTGCACACATCCATCAAAGGAGGGCTCGGAAATGTTTAAGAAGATTCTTTTTGGCACCTGTCTGACCGAGTATTGTGACCACGTCTTCAACTTCGCCCTGAACCTGGCCCGGGAGAATGACGCCCGGCTGTGGATCTACCACGGGCTGGGGCCCGGCACCTCCACCGAGGACATCAAGAAGGCGGCTGCCGGCAGGGTGGCTGAAGCCTATGTCCAGAAGATGAAGTCCAGCGGTTTCACCAACTACATGATCAACGTCTCCGACGGGGACGTGGTCGCGGGCCTGGTGAAGCTGGCGCGCGACGCCCGGATCGACCTGCTGGTGATGGGGACCTCGACGCACACGCCGCTGGAGATCGCCGAGGCGGCCCAGCCGGGCAAACTGGGGCCTACGGCCACCGAAACCCTGCTGGCGGCGCCCTGTCCGGTGCTGGTGGTGCCGCCGTCCATGATTCCGGGGCTGGCCAAGGGATAACGGTACGGTCGTCTGTTTTCGGCGGGCCCGGCAAGGGCCCCGGGCATGGGGCAGAGGCAGAAAGAAGGTGATTCAGCAATGGAAACCGTGTTGCATGCCAAACACACCAGGAAAATACTGTGGCCCAACGACCTGTCGGAATGCTCGGAGGCGGTGCTGCCGTACGTGAAATCGCTGGCGCAGCAGTACGATGCCGAGGTGCACGTGCTGTACGTGGCCGAAGACCTGATGCACCACGAGTCGTGGTACGGTGAATTCGCCCCGGAGCGCGTCAAGAAAATCATGCAGTGGGAGCAGAAGCGGGCCGGCGAACGGCATGGAGATCTGCCGCAGGCACCTGGAAGACTGCGCCACCTATTTCCGGCACATCGCCGTGGGAGAGCCGGCCAGGGAAATTCTGAATTTCATCGAAGCCGGGAATATCGATCTGGTCGTCATGTGCCGTAAGGGTGCGGGCGGTGATTTCAACATGGGAGGCGTGGCCCGAAAGGTCGTCGCCCACTTGCCCGTCCCCGTACTGATTGGACCCAACCAGAACAACCGCAGAGCCAAGGAGGAAGCCGATGTACGCACTGATCTACGATGAACACGATCTTTCGCAGCAGAAAAAAGTGATCTCCGTGCACCGAACCCGTGAGAACGCCGAGAAGGCGCTGGAGAAGCGCAAGAAGGAACTCGGCAAGAAGGTCTGGGAGTGCAACACACGGGTCGTGTGGCTGGAGAAGAACGTGAGCAGCGGCGATTACGTCCGGGAAGGGGAGTTCGCCACCTGGCGGCCGGGAGAGCCGGTCCCCCACGGTGAGATGTTTCCCGATTCCGACTGAAAAATCGGCCGGAGACCGTGCCCGCCCCGGGCGGCGCGGCACCGGTTCCCGACGCTCCCGCAACCAGAGAGGAGGCCTTTATGCCCGTTGACGTCATCATCAGACG
>CAYZCL010000169.1:0-49820 GCA_964476595.1 uncultured Desulfobacteraceae bacterium | reverse complement strand
CGTTTTGATTCCCTCGTCGATTCCGTGAAACATTTTTTGCAGGTTGGCGGCCATGTGGTTCAGCGCTTTTACCAGCACGCCGATTTCATCGTTACGATCTGCATTCAGCCGGCTGGCAAGATCGCCGTCGGCCAGCTTTTTGGTAAAGTCAACGGCCTGTCGGATGGGCCCCTTGATCGATCGGATTAAGACAACTGCGGTAGCCAGAGCGAAAATCAGCGCGATTGCCGCTGCTGTCAGGATGAGCTTCTTGATCCCCGTGAGTTTCTGATCAAGGGTTGCTTTGCGCGCGGCGCCATACTCGCTGATCCGTTTCCGGATAGCGGATAGGGCGGCTTCGACTTTGGTCAATGCGGGAAAGGTCTGCTGGGCAAAAATCTTTTCGACTTCATCCTGCCGACCGGCCTGGCGGGCTTTTTCCACCGCTGCGAATGAAGCATGCAGGGCGCTGTGAGGCCCCTCCAACTCTTTAAAAAGGGGCGCCAGGGATGGCTGCCGTTCTTCGATGCGTTTGCGCATGGGGCCATAGAGAAGTTTGCTCAATCGGCAATTCATAGGATCCTTGCTGAGATTCAGCGATTTTATCTGTTGGTCGGCGACATAGGCGCCCAGCCGGTTGACGCCGTGCAAGTGGTCGATCTGGCGTTCCAGTATCATCTGATCCATACCGAGCTGATCGACCACGTCGTTGAGATCGGTTTTGAGTGCTACGATTCCCCAAATACCTGCACCGGTGACCACGATCAACATCAAGATGATCAGCCCGATGCCCACAGCTAGTTTAAAGGTGATGGAGCGGCTTTTTAACATTTCCTTTTATCCCTTCCATTGTTGTGAGAACAAAACCGTCGCCGACTAGGCGGTTACCCTTTGCAGCAGGCTATGGATGCTTCCGATTAACTTTTCCCGATCGAGCTTGATCTGGTAATCATCAATGCCGACGGCTTTTCCCCGGGCCTGGTCCGCTTCGGATGCCAGGGTCGTCAGTGCGATTACCGGCAGATGGGCAAACCGTTCGTCGGCCCTTATGGCTTCGGTAAACGCAAAGCCGTCCATGTTGGGCATCTCGATATCGGTGGCGACCAGCGAAATTTCGTCGGCATGTTCCTGGAGCAGTTCCCATGCCTGCACGCCGTCCTCCGCTTCAATCACGGAAAAGCCTTCCTCTTCGATGAATCGTTTGACCTGGCTTCGGAAAAAGGCGGAATCTTCGGCATACAAAATGGTTGCCGACTTTACCTCCTCTGATTCCCGAAGGGCTTCCCGCTCTGAGAACCACTCCGGCTCCAAGGTCTGCACGAGTTCATAGATATCCACCATCATGGTCGTGTGACCGTCGATAATCATGGAACCCATGATTCCGGGCTGACGTAAAGTCTGCCCGTCGACCTCCATGATCATATCGACCGCATCGACCGGTCCGGTGGCCAGCAGGCCCAGTTCGCGACCCGCCAAATTAAAGACAATCGCCAGATGGCTGTCGTTTTCCGCCAGCGGTTCGACCTGGGCCACCTGATCGATACTGAACAGGGGCAGGCTGCCACCGCGGTACTGCATGACTCTTTTTTGACCGATATTTTCGATTTTAGCCGCACGAATCTTCTCGATGCGTTCCACCAGGCTGACGGGAACGGCGAAATACTCGTTCAATCCACATCGGAAAACCAGCATGGACTGCATCTCTTCGGCCAGGGCGGCCGCTTGCTCCTCTTTCCGAACCGAGGCGCTTTGCCCGTCGGGGTTTTCGATTTGATTGAGTCCGGCCATGTGCGCAAGATAGCCCACGTCCAGGATAAGCGCCACGCGGCCGTCTCCCATGATCGTGGCGCCGGCGTAGCCTTTGCACGCTTTCAGGTGCTGCCCCAGTGGTTTCACCACGATTTCTTCGGAATCCAGCATGCCGTCCACGACGAGACCGTATTTCATGTTGCCTGCCGCCACTACGGCTACATTCATGGCGCTGGCGGCACGTTGACGTCGGTCGAAGGGAGCTTCACGCCGATGAGGGGCGGTGTCTCCGGGCTTTTCCTGTTCCTGGACCGGGAGATCTCCGGCGGCAGGGCGGTGAGGGGAACGGCGATCGGCGAGGCGCCGTCTCCGGTCGGGATGTTCTTTTGGGCTGCCGGGCTCTCGGTAGCGCCGCTCGACGCCGATGATGTCCGCCAGCCGCACCAGAGGAAGCAGGTCCCCACGCAGCCGCACCACTTCAGCGTCTCCGACAGTTTCGACGCGCTCTTTGACTTTTGCGGCCGGAATGCGCAGCAGTTCCACGAGGTTGACCTGAGGAATGGCATAGCGTTCATTTCCCACGGTAACGATTTGGCTGGGAATGATGGCCAGCGTCAGCGGCAGCTTGATGCGGATGGTGGTGCCGCGGCCGGGCTGGGATTCGATCTCGGTCTGGCCGCCGAGTTTGTCCAGGTTGGTCTTGACCACGTCCATCCCGACGCCGCGGCCCGAAACATCCGTGATTTTCTTGGCTGTTGAAAACCCCGGCAGAAAAATCAACTGGACTTTCTCCTTTTCGGACATCCGCTGAGCCTGCTCCTCTGTAATCAGGCCCTTATCTATCGCTGCTTTGGCGAGTTTCTCCCCGTCCAGCCCCTTGCCGTCGTCGCTGATTACCACATTGACCTGGCCGGCCTCGTGATAGGCCTTGAGTTCTATCTTCCCGGTGGGGTTCTTCCCGGCGGCCTGGCGCTGGTCGGGAGGTTCGATGCCGTGATCGACGGCATTGCGTACCAGGTGCGTCAACGGGTCGTTGATCGCTTCAATGATGGTCTTGTCCAGTTCGACTTCCTTGCCCTCGAGCGTCAAGTCGACCTGTTTGCCAAGTTTGCGGCTGAGGTCGCGGACCACTCTCGGAAATTTGCCGAAGACGTTGCCAATGGCTTGCATGCGGGTGAGCATGATGGCTTCCTGCAATTCGGAGGTAATCAGGTCGATGCGTTGCGCCGCGGCTTCGGAAAGGCGGGTGTCATGGGTGTTGACTGCCTGCATCAGCTGGTTTCTGCCCAACACCAATTCCCCGGCAAGATCCATGAGCGAGTCCAACAGGCTGACATGGACCCGCAGGCTGGTTTCCATGGTGCTGGTGGAGCCGCCCTTGGCAGCCGAGGCCGGGGGCGTACCGCCTTTTTTGCGGGAAGGCGAAGGCTTGGCACTTGGCGTCGCGGGGCGTTTTTGGGGGGTTGGGTTTTGATGCGCCGCCGCGGCTGATTGTTCCTCCGGGTGGGCATCCGTCGTTTCCGGCTGGGTGGCCGACGGCGAATCCTCGGCGGGCGCCAAGGGTGTAAACACGGGAGCACCGCCGCTGTCTTCGGTCGTCTCTTTTTTAGAAGCGTCTCTTTTTTCCGCCTCGCCTTCTCCGGTAGGTGCCTCTTCAAACAGCTTCACCTGCCCTTCGCCGAGTTGAAAAAGGTCGTTGATGTCGTCCGGGTGGAAAATGGTGGCGAAGACCAAATGCACCGGCAAGTGATCCGGGAGATTCTCTTTGTCGAGAGACTTCAGTGCATCGAGATCGGTGGATGACGCGATGACGACGCCCGTTTTCTGCAGGTCCTCGATATACTCTTGAATATCGAGCCCCTTGGCATGCACGTCTGTCACCAGATCGAATTGGGCCTCGTAAATATGTTTTCCTTCTTCGCGATACTGGTGGACCGTTTCCGGGTCCACCTCGACAGATCCGTCCGTGCCGTCCGCCGAATCGGCGTCTTCTGTTTCCCCCTGGGGTTCATCCGCCGACTGGGCGGCAATTTGACCCTCGTCGATTTCCTTCAAGGCGGCCAGTTGCGCCGAGATATCGACTTCGTTGCTGGAGACCACATCCTGGATCATGTCGCGCAGCACATCGGAGGCTTCCAACAGGCGGCTGACAATGTTGCTGTCAGGCACCATCTCCCGGCTTCGAATTTTGCCCAGGATGTTTTCCATTGCATGGGTCAGGTTCTGAATGTTGGTCAAACCCATGAAGCCGGCGCCGCCCTTGATGGAGTGTGCGGCCCGGTAGACCTTGTTAATCAGATCTTCGTCGATGTCGGCGCCGGCTTCTTCGATGCGCAGAAAATCATTCTCGATATCCGCCAGGTGATCCATCGACTCTTCGAGAAAGATCTGCATAGTTTCGTCGATTTCAATCGTCATACTTTCCTCCGGAAGCTACCGTTTGGTGCCGTTTTGCGTGGGTATGCAATTTGCCATAAAACTCCGTCACGCCGGCCCGGTTGCCGGTAATGGGTTGAAGCGGATCATAGATCGAAACGGTTGACCGTTTTTTCCAACTGAAGTGACAACTGCTGCAACTCCTCAACGCTGGTATTCAAAGTCGCCGTAGCGTTGGTTATGAGCGTAGAATTTTGGTCCACTTTGGCAATATCCTGGGCTACCTCGCCGGCCACCATGGAGCTCTGGGACACATTTTCGGTGACTTCCTGAATTCCTTCGGACGCCTGGGAGACATTCTTGGCGATTTCCATGGTGGTGGCGGACTGCTCGTCGATGTTGCGCGAAATGCCGGTGACGATTTCATCGACGTCCCGCACTACTCGGGCAATTTGACCGATTTCCATCACCGCTTCCTTGGTGGAGTCCTGAATTCGGTTGATGTGTTCGTTGATCTCCTGGGTCGCCTGGGCCGTCTGTTTGGCCAATTCTTTGATTTCATTTGCAACAACGGCGAACCCCTTTCCCGCCTCACCGGCCCTGGCGGCTTCAATGGTGGCATTCAAGGCCAGCAGGTTGGTTTGCTCGGATATTTCGGTAATCGATTCGGTGACCCGGCCGATGTCCTGGGCGGCGTTCCCCAGCTGGTCCACACGGCTGGAGGCCGTGGTAGATTGACTGACGGCGTTTTCCGTAATTTTTCGGGCCTCGTCGGTGCTTTTTTGGATGTTTTTGATGGTAGCCGTCATCTCGGACGTGGCCGATGACACCATGGTGACGTTGCTGGCGGCTTCTTCGGCAGCCGTGGCCACCGAAGACATGTTGGCGCTCATTTCCTCGGCGGCGGCGGCGACGGTGTTGGATCGCCCGGCAACGTCTTCAGTGCGGCTGAACACATCGGCTGAGACCTGCGCCAGAACATTGGACGATTCGGCCAGGGTGGCCGCCGTATGGCCGATGTCGGTCACCATGCGGTGGAGATTGTTCGCCATTTCGTCAAAGTCGCGGGCCATGTCCGCAATCTCGTCTTTCCCGGAGATCTCGGAGCGGGCCGTCAGCTTTCCGCGGCCGATCTGGCGTGCGAAACTTCGCATGGCGCCGATGCGCTTGACCAGCCCGTAGAGCATGATCAGGTAGACGGCGAAGAATACCGCCATGGCCACGAAGGTAAGCGCCGCTGTGGTCGCCAGGACTTTGAGCGCACTGTGCATCGCCTTTTGGGAACTGGCTTCCATTTCGTTTAAATGGGTACGGATGACCTTGAAAGCTTTAAAAGCCGGTGAGTCGTCGATTTTGACCACGCGGTCGATTTCGGTCGGCGTCTTGCCGGCGGCCACCAACTTTGCGGCGGTTTTGATTGCATCCGTGTATTGTCCGGCTACGGATTTGATGTGTCTGAGGGCTTCCTTTTCGCTGTCGCTCAACGCCATGGTGGAGAGTTTTGCGATGGCGAGATTCATGGCGGATGCATTTTTTTCGAAGCGTTTGATGTACTTATCATTGCCCCGCAACACGTAATTCTTGAAGTTGTGAATGAATCCGCCATAGCCGAACTGGTTCTGTATCTCGGCCAGCAGTCGCTGTCGCTGCAGGGCCTGGGTTTGATAGTTTTCCCAGACTGTGAAAACCCGCCCGATCTTTTGGTATTCGATGGTGCCCAAGACCAGTGCGGCCACAATAAATGCAATGGTGATCAAGATTGCCTTGCGTTTGATGCTCATTGAGACAGACCTCTTTGTTTGACGAATGAAAAACCTGTTACCCTAGGAGATAGGAAAAGGGTGACCTACACGGTGCTATCGGCAGAGCGGGTGAAAAGTTGAGACGGTAATTGGGGGTTTCTCCGGTGACGGTCTTTAGCCGGACCGCTTGGCTACCGATAAGGTATCTGAAAACAAAGCGCTGGGTACCTGGAGTCCAAGAAATGTAAAACCAATCTGACAATCGAAGGGACGCGCCACATGACGGATATCAAAGCAAGCGACATGATAGAAGAAATCAAGGCCAATTTGCAGACCGGGGATGCGCTGAAGGCCCGGCTGGTTCTCGATCAGATGGAAAAAATCGACCCTCAGGGACAACGGCGGTTGCTTTATGAATTGTCCAAGGGCGAACCTGGCTTCATCGTTCCGCTGCTTTGCCACCTTCTCGCAGGTTTTCCCGCCCTGGCCGAAAGCCAGCCGGCGATTCGTGAAATGTTGATTTCGAACCTGATCGCCTACCCGGAGGTGCTGGTGGACTGCCTTCAGGATGCGGATATCAAGGACAAGACCGTTCTGATCGAAACCGCCGGTGAGCTCCGGCTCGAATCGGCCATACCGGCCCTTTTGGCCTTGTTGGGAGAGACAGAGGATATCCCTACCCTCACCGTCATTCTTGAGACGCTTGGCCTGATCGCAAGTCCGGAAAGCATCAATGTGATGACCGACTTTCTCTATGCCGCCGATCGGGAAGTGATCATGGCCGCCATACGCGCTCTTGGACAGGTGGGCACGCAAACCGCCATGCACAGGCTATCGGAACGCATGGGAACCGACAACGAGCTCGACCTGATCATCCTTGGCATTTTTGCAGACGTGCAGGACCAGGTGGCCCTCGAGAAGCTTAATGACACCCTCCGTTCCCATCACGCCCATATGCGTATTTACGCCAAGGAAGCGCTGATTCGTATTGGCATAAAATGCGTTCCGATTCTGCTCGAAAATTTGAAGGATGAAGACGATGATCTGGTCATCCATACACTCAATGTACTGGGCAGTATTGGCGATGAAAGTGCCATTATGCCCATCAGAAAGCTGCTGAATACGGAGCCTTCCAACGCCAATGTCCGTTTTGCCGCTTATGAGGCGCTGGCGATGCTGCCCCTTCGCAAGGGGGCCTATGCCCTGGCGGCCGGACTCACCGATCCCGAGGATTTTGTTTGCATGGCCGCGGCCCGTGCCATTGACCGCAACTATAATGAGGTCCTCGCGGCCGGCATTAAAAACCTGGTGCGGGGGGACGCTGAAGAAGCCCGGCAGATTGTAAAAGTCATCGTGGATGCACAGGTTGACAATATATTTCTTGGTCTGGCCCCTGATGCGGACTTCCAGGCTATGGCGTTGAAATACTTTCCCCGCACGCATCCCGATATCCGGCGACATTACATTGAGTTGCTGAAAAAACACGGGTTGGAATCTTTTGCAGCCCAGGCCGCCGGAGAGGATGCCGCACGGGAAGAGAAAAAGGCCCGGATATGTGCCGTTGACGATTCCCGAATGATACTCAATGTGTATAAAACCACCCTTCATCAACTGGGTTTTGAGCCCGTGCTTTTCGAATTTCCTGCCAGTGCCCTCAAGTGGCTTGAGCGGGAAAAGCCGTCGTTGTTGCTCACGGATCTCAATATGCCGGAAATATCCGGTATCCAGCTCAGCGAGAAAATTCGGGAAAAATATTCCGCTGAGGAATTGCCGATCATAATGGTCACCACTCAGAGTGATGTTCAGGATCACGAGGCGGCCAAGGAAGCGGGGGTCAATGCCATCCTGATCAAGCCGTTCAATGCGGAATCCCTCAAAGAGGCCATGAGCCGCTTTATCCAGGTCTAGGGATTTTTTCTGCTTGGATAGCCTCGGATGGCCCGTCCGTCCCGGAGACCCCGGGACGGACGGGCCTTTTTCTGGCGTTTCATGGCGGTCGACGGAGCGTGTTGCCCCTTTCTCCCGGATTGACTCACCGCATATCGCAACCCTGCCGAATTGCACACCAGGCGTCGACGTACCGTGATTTCAATGGAAACGAGGGGCCGCCTGAATCCGGAAAGTCACCGTCCGATAATTTGACATCAGCGCCCCGGAAGACGGTCTCGGGCAGCGTTGCACCGTCTTTTGCCATGTTGGGCCGGTGTGCGGAAACAGCACAATTAACGGTTGACATTTCTACCACATTGTAACATTATGCCCTATAAGGAGAGAACCTACCCGTAAAATTGACTGCTAAGACCGGGGGTTATATGGGCACCAAGAGAGGCCTGATCGTGTCCCTCCTGCGGCCGGCGTTCATCTCAGCCGTCGCATCGCTGCTGGTGGTAATTATTCTGATCGTGAGCCACCGCTCGTACAAAGCCACCGAAAAAACCACCATAGCCGAATTCAACAGGCGGCAGCTGACCATGGCGCACGAGGCGGCCGGGGGGATCGAATTCTACTTTGAAACCCTGGCGACCGCCATGCAGGCCATCGGCAAGACCCCGGAAGTCATTCAGTTTCAAGAGGACGCGATCCGGCGGATCCTGTCTTTCACTTACGAAGAGCTGGCTTGGCTGGGCATCAGTGACATCGCCGTCATGGACACCCGCGGCCGGGTGGCGTGCACCAGTGCATCCCACCAGCTGGAGGGAATACACGCCTCCTGGCGGGGCTATCTCCACAGGACCCGTCAACGACCCGGGGATCGCAGTTATTTTCTCGACTTTGTCGCATTTAAAGGCAGCGCAAAAAAAGAAGAGAAGGGACTTCTCGTCGGCGTTTCGGTGAACGGTCGGTCTTCGCAGGGAGGGTCTCGGACCGGCCAGCCCCACGGCATGGTTTTTTGCGTCCTGAAACTGGACACCCTGACCGATAAATTCCTGGTACCCATTCAATCGTCCGGAGAGGGATACGTTTTTCTGATCGAGAAGGGTTTCCAGGTGCTCTGGTCTCCAGACGCGGACTATTTCGGGAAAAACCTGCTCGAGGAAGCGGCCGGATTTCCCTCCATGCAGCATGTGCTGCGGCGCATGAACAGCGGCGGCTCCGGCACCGGAGAGTTCGTTTTCCGGCGGTATGACGAGGCCGCCGGGAGGTTCACGGGACCGCGGGAAACCAAACTGATCGCCTACGTGCCGGTGCACCTTGGAGAGGCGCGGTGGTCCCTGGGGGTGTGGGCTCCCAAGGAGAGGGCCAACAAGCTCATCCGCTCATCCTATCTGCAGCAGCTTTTCCTGGTGAGCCTCGTCGTGGTGGCGATTCTGGTGGGATCGCTTTTCACCATCGCGTTGGCCAACCGTTACAGCCGCAGCCTGGAGAAGGAAGTCCGGGAAAAGGTTCGCGAGTTCCAGGAGTCGCACCAGCGGCTGTTGACCGTTTTCGACAGCCTGGACGCATGGGTATACGTGGCCGACCTGCAGACCTTCGAAATTTTGTATATCAACAAGCACATGCGCGATCTTTTCGGAGAGGTGACCGGGAAGAAGTGCTGGCAGGTGCTTCACCGGGGGCTCAGCGGTCCCTGCGAGTTCTGCAGGAGCATCAAGCCGGAACACGTCGATGACATTTCCACGGAGGGCCACGTGCGCAAGCTGCAGAACGTGATCAACGGCCGCTGGTACGAGGCCCGGGATCGCGTCATCCGTTGGGTGGACGGCCGTGTCGTGAAACTGGAAATCGCCTACGACATCACCGAACGCAAGCAGGTGGAGGACGAGCTGCTGCGGGCCCACCATGAAATGGGGACCTTCTGCCGCATCATCCGGGAAATCGGCGCACAGCAGACTCTGGACGGCGTCGGTTCTTTTTTGATCAAGGAGTTGGGCAACATCCTGGAAACGCATGACATGTTGCTTGTCGTGCTCAGCGGGGAGCACGATGTGCTGTTTACCCTGAGCGAGGGGCAAACCCGGGTCATCAATGACTTTCAGCTGGTTTCGAAAACCGTCGAGATGCTCACGGGTTTGCAGGGAGTGACCCCGGCCGGCGCCGGGACCTTCGCCCCGCCCCTGATTCCGGAGCGCTATGCCGACAAGGGGCGCCAGACGGTCATCCCCTTTCAGGTGCAGGGCCAGACGGCGGGCGCTTTGATCGTCGTCTGTGAGCGTGACTGCCGCTGTGAAGAAAAAGAGCTGGACCTGGTGACCCTCATTCTGGAACAGGCCTCCGGGGCGATCATAAGGGCCGCCCGCCACGAGGAGGAAATCAGGGCCCTGAGGGGACAGATCAACCGGAAAACCGAGTTCAGCGGCATCATCGGCAAAGACCCCAAGATGCAGATGATCTACAAGCTGATCGAAGATATCGCACCCACCGACGCAACGGTCCTGATCCAGGGGGAGAGCGGTACCGGAAAGGAACTGGTGGCGCGCGCCATTCACGTCAACAGCCCGCGCAGCGACAAGCCCTTTGTGGTGATCAATTGCTCGGCATATCCAACTTCCCTGCTGGAAAGTGAGCTTTTCGGACACGAAAAGGGGGCCTTTACCGGTGCCACACGTCGGAAAGCCGGGCGTTTCGAGCAGGCCGACGGCGGCACCGTTTTCCTGGACGAAATCGGGGAGATTCCGCTGTCGGCCCAGATCAAACTGCTGCGGGTGCTGCAGTCCCACAAATTCGAACGGGTCGGCGGCGAGGAAACGCTGGGTGTGGATGTGCGCATCCTGGCCGCCACCAACAAGAACTTGCTCGAAGAGGTAAAAGCAGGACGCTTTCGTGAAGACTTGTTCTACCGGCTGAACGTCATCCCGGTCAACCTGCCCCCGCTACGCGAACGGCGCAACGACATTCCGCTGATCGCGCGTCATTTCCAGAAGAAATTCGCCGAGGAGCAGGGGTGGAAGAATCAGGGCTTCAGTTCGGAAGCCATGCGCAGCCTGTTGAACTATGGGTGGCCCGGCAATGTCCGTGAGCTGGAGAACAGTATTGAGCACGCCGTCGTACTGAGCAAAGGCAAACGCATCGAAGTCTCGCACCTTCCGACAGTGGTTTGCGAGGCGCAGACCCAACTGGCCCGCCGGTCCCGGAAGACCATCATCGAAAACGAAAAGAAACTCATGATCGAGGTCCTCACGGAGTGCAACTGGAACAAGACCCAGGCCGCCCGGCGCCTGGGCATCAGTCGCAGCACCCTCTACGACAAGATCAGGAAATACAAAATCGTCCGGCATGCCAACTGACATCCCCCGACGTCGCCCGCACACCGGCCTTTTTCCGTCTGTCAACGCTCCCTCCTTTTTTTCAGCGTGGCGGAATGTCCTGGCGAGCGGAATCTGTTCAGATTCCGTACAGCACTAACGGCTCGGCATTAAAGAGGAAAATTGGAATCAGGGGTGTTTCTGTCCATAAATCAGACGCCCTCCCGCCCCTCTGACAGGGCCCCGTTCCGGGTTGCGCTCCGCTCTTTCCTATTCGCCAGCCTCCCGTCCGCATCTAAAATCTATCTGTAATTACAGTGTATTGTGACGGCAATACAGGTTGGCGAATATTTTCAGCCCACCTGGGCCGGTCCGGCACAACACTTGCTACTATGTGGTATGGTGCGCTGCTGAGGCGGCCGTCGATTACAACCCATGAGCAGGGGGCCTGCCGGCCATGAAAAAGGCCGTCGTCGTGCTGGATGCCGACACACGCCAGTGTCATGAAACCTGTGCCGCTATCGAAGAGTGGGGGTTTGTGACGACTGCCTTACACAGCCTTGGAGAGTTGAACGCATTCATCGGGAAGCAGGCGGGCGCCGTCATCGTGATGGACATCGACACGATTCAGATCGACAACCGCACCATCCGGAAAATGGTGCTGGAGAATCCGGGCACCTATTTTCTGTGCCTCTCCCGTGACCGTTTCCACCCCGAGCTGAAAGACGCCATCTGTTACCATATTTTTGCCTGCATCAACAAACCGGTTGACCCGGAAGAGCTTTATTTCTGCCTGAAGAGCATCTTCGAAGACCAGGACTGAAAGGAGGGAGGATCCGCCTTCACGGCGCTTTTGGCACCATGATAGGGCAGTCATCCACACATGTCACGGCAGACAGTGCGCATTCATGAGGCGACCCGTTCGGCTTCCGGCAGCCCTTGTCGTCGCGGTCGTTCTCTTCGTATCCGGCGAAACGCCGCCGACGGCCGGTGTGACAGCCGATCGGCTTGCGGGCCGGGGATCCGAAGTGCGGCCCACCACCCGCATTCACTACACCGGACGGTATTGCGGGCTTTGCCACAGGGGAACGCCCGTAGCGGGCGGCCCCAAAAAACTGAAGTATGGGGGCGACCTGAACCGGCTGTGCCGTTGCCATACCCGCTCCGGAGACGATTACATCCATCCGGTAGGCATGCGGCCGTCGAGCCGGAAGAAAGCCAGGATGCCCGGGGCGTTTCCGCTGACCGGGGGAAAACTGTCTTGTCTCACATGCCACGACATATACGCCCAGTGCCGCAGAAGCACGGTCCGCAAGGTTTCCCTGAGGGGTGCCCCATACCCCCGCAGAACCGATTTCTGCTTCAGGTGCCACGACAGGCGCAACTACCGGAAACTCGACGTGCATCACCAGCTGGACGCAAGGGGGCAAGTCGTGGCCGAAAAATGCCTGTACTGCCACCTGAAAAAGCCGCACCGGGAAACCGCCACGTTCACGGACCTGAAATACATCACCGATATCGAGACGCTCTGCCGCAGGTGTCACCTGGTTCGCGGCAACCACTCCGGAAACTTCAATCACATGGTGAAGCCCTCGGCCGAAAGTTTGGCCCGAATGAAGCACATGGAGAAGAAATTCGGTATCATACTTCCACTGGACAGTGACGGTAAAATGACCTGTATCACCTGTCACAACCCCCATCAAAAAGGGGTCATTCCGGCCGGCAGGCCTTCGTCCAAAGGGGCGAGTTCGAAATTCAGGCACCGCCTGCCGGGCAGGCTGTGCATCGAATGCCATCAGATGTAGCCGGTCCGGCGAGGGCTCCGGTGTGAGGATTCAAACAGGGGAGCAGACGTGTTGAGACTGAATGCGAATACCGTTTTGCGTTGGAGTTTTTCTTTGCTGGCACTGGTGCTTTTCGCCCCGCTGAACGTCCCTGCCGCCGACATCGGCAACTGTCTGCTGTGCCACAAGTATCCGGGGCTCAGCCGCATCGACGAGGATGGACGCCTGCGCCTGCTGTTCATCAACGAGACGACCATGAACAGCAGCGTGCATGCCAAAGTGAAGTGTGGGGATTGCCACACGGACATCAAGAAAATCCCCCATGACCCGGCCAAAAAGGTTGACTGCCTGACCCAGTGCCACATCGTCGAGCCCACCAGCGAACAGAAATTTTCCCACAAAGAAGTCGCCCGCTTTTTGTCCAAAAGTGTCCACGGGCTGAAAGACAAGGACCAAAAGCTGAAAAAACACCCCGAAGACCTGCCCTCCTGCAAAGACTGCCACGACAACCCCCTCTACCGGCCGCTCTCCATTTTCAAACAGAAGGTTCATCCCGGAATTTCCAAGGCGGCCCTGGGGCGTTGCCGGGTATGCCACAAGAAGGACGAGTTTATTTACCGGTTTTACAACCACGTGACGACGCGGCTGCACAAGATCCGCAGCCCCAAGAACATCGCGGAGATCTGCGCCCGCTGCCACGACGACGCGCGGCTGGCGGCCCGTCACGGGCTGTCGACCAAAGCCGTTTACTCCTACGGCGAGACTTTCCACGGCAAGGCGGCCCTTTTCCTGGATGAGCGGGTTCCCGACTGCCTGGATTGCCACGTAAATCCGGGCCGCTCGGTTCACCAGATGCTCAGCCACAAAGACCCGAACGCCATCACCAACGAGAACAACAAAGGCCTGATATGCGCCAACATGGACTGTCACCCCGGTGCGACGCCAAAGCTGGCCGAATACCGGGTGCACCCCGAGTTCGACCTGGAGCGCAATCCCTACCAGTTTTATGCCCAGGTGTTCTTCCTGGGCATGACCGGCAGCGTGCTTCTGCCCATCATGGGTCTCCTGTTCCTCGATCTGCTGAGAAGAATGTTTCCCAATGCCTCGCTGAGACGGAGGAGATAGGTTCATGGCGACACAGTCCCTCATCAAAATCAAGGACGGCAAAAAATACTTCTACCGGTTCTCCGCCATTCAGCGGGCGCAGCACATCACCATCGCATCCAGTGTCATCGTGCTGGCCCTGACCGGCATGCCGCTGAAGTTTCCGGACGCCCCCTGGGCTCCTTACCTGTACGCCCTTTTCGGCGGCATCAAGATGGCGCCCGTCATCCACAAGACGGCGGGGACGATTCTGTTTCTGCTGTTCGTCTTTCACCTTTTTTATATTGCGCGCAGCATCTACACCGACCTGGTGGTTCCCCTGCGCGAAAAGAACCGGCTGAGCTTGGCGGCCGTCCTGAAGGGGATCCTGACGCACCCCATCATGCCCGGTTTCAGGGATGTCAAGGATTTTGCCGCCTATTTGAAATACCTCCTTTTCCTGTCCGACAAGCCGCCCGAAGGCGCAAAGTTCACCTGGAAGGAGAAGTTCGATTACTGGGCACCCTTCTGGGGCATCGTGGTCATGGTGGGCTCCGGTTTCATCATGTGGCAAAAGGAACTCGTCACCCGTTACATTTCCGGCGAGATCATCAATTTCGCCCTGATCGCCCACAGCGACGAGGCTCTGCTGGCAACGCTGTTTCTGTTTATCTGGCATTTTTACAACGTTCACTTTTCGACTTCCGTTTTTCCCATGGGAACGGTGTTCATTACGGGCTACCTGCCGGAGCACCTGATGGTCGAAGAACACTACGATTATTACCGGCAGGTCATGCAGGAGGCCGGCCTGGCGCACGAGATGCTGCCGCCGCCGGGATCCCGCCGGGGACCGGTTGCGCAGGAGGCGCCCGGGACCGGCACGCCCGGCGATGGCCCGGAGGGGGTCGCAGATGGGGCAGAGGCGTAAGTGGCGCGGGCCGTTTCCACCACAGTCCGGTTTATGCGGGTTAGGATCTGATTCATGAAGAAACTACTTTCGAAGCTGTATCTGCTCCTGCTGATGGTGTTCACCGTTTTCATGATGGTGGTCATCTGGAATGTCACCCTGGGAAAACTGGTGGCGGAATTTCGGCACCGCAAGCTAGGCCGGGAGGTCGCCGAAATGAAGGCCGGCCAAAAAGAGGCGCCGGGAACCACTTTCAAACAGGCGATTCTGGAGGGAGAAAAACGGGTCAAGCATTACCTGGGATACCGGGTGCTGGAGCAGCGCTGGCTGAAGGGCCATTTTCATCACATCGATTTCGATTTCAAGCCGGATCAGCACAATTACTGCATCACCTGTCATGGCGACATGCCCCACGACAAGGTCAAGGAGCTCAGGGCTTTCGGCAACATGCACGCCTCTTTTATCGGGTGCCAGACCTGCCATGTGCGGCTCGAGGGAACGGCCCGCACGGGTGTCTTCAAGTGGTATGACCGCACCAGCGGAGAAATCGTGGGCAGCCCGGTGAAGAAGGGGACCCAGCCGGGTGCCTACAACGCCAAGATCATTCCGTTCGAACGGATCGAAGGTCGGCTGCAGCGCGTCGACACGCCCGACAGGGTCGCTTTTGCGCGCGACTACATGAAGAACGAAAAGACGTTGACGGATATCCAGAAATCGAAGGCCAAGAAGATCATTCACAAAGTCGTCAGCAAGAAGCCGTACCTCTGCGGGGACTGCCACCGGCGGGAAGGTTCCCTGCTGCCGTTCCGGGAGTTGGGCTACCCTCAGGAGAGAATAAACGCCATCGTCAGCACGGAGGTCGTCGGCATGATCCACAAGTACACTGAATTTTACATGCCGAGAATATTACACCCCGGCGAAAGCGGACGGAAATAGCGCGCCGGTGGCGAGAGACGGTAAATCTGCGGGAGGAGAAATCAGCGTGTATTTTACAACAGGAAACCGGCTGTGGGTTCTGATGTCGGTCGGTATTTTGCTGTTTTGCGGGTCGGGCACGGCCTCCACCGGAAACGGCATCATGCCCGATACGGAGAACTGCCTTCTGTGCCATCGATATCCCGCCATGGGCCGTTTCGACAAGACCGGCCGCAAGCGGATTTTCTACATTGCCGATGAGCTGTTCGCCCGCTCGGTGCATGGAAAACTGCGGTGCAAGAACTGTCACATCGGCCTGGACCAGATTCCGCATACCAACGTCCGCAAGGTGGACTGTTCCACCAAGTGCCACATCAAAGAGCCCTCTACGGGTCAGGAATTTTCGCACATCAACATGGTCAGAAAGTATGAAACCAGTGTGCACGGACGGGGTGCGGCCGGCAGCGCAAAACCATTCCCCGAGGACCTGCCGACATGCAAGTACTGCCACAGCAACCGCATGTACAACTCGCTCGACGGGCTGTGGGGTAAGAGCGAAGCCCTGTCCAATGAGACCTTGGCCCGTTGTGTCGGGTGCCACACCAAAAAGGAATGGGCCCGTAATTTTTATTCCCACTTCACCCACCGCATGCGACGACGCAGAACACAGGATGAAGTGGTCAAACTGTGCACCAGCTGCCATGAGGACCAGAAGAAAATGGCCCGCCACGGCCTGGAGAGTATTTCCACCTACAAGGACACCTTCCACTGGGTCCAGGTCAAATACGGGGTGCGTAATGCCCCCGACTGCCTGAGCTGCCATGTACCAGTGGGCTATTCCACCCACGACATCCGACCCAGGACGGACCCGGTTTCACCCATTCACCTGTCGAACCGTGTCCGCACCTGCAGCAACCAGGGCGGCGTCCAGGTGTGTCACCCCGGCGCCACGGCCCGGTTCGCCTCCGGCAGGGTGCATGCATACGGTGTAAAGGCGCAGATCCTGGCGGGCGAAAGGGTGCCGGAGGAAAAGAAGCCGGAAATGTCGGCCGTCATAAAGCGCGCCGGGATGGACGTTTCCGCAAAAGAAGTCTTCCATTACCGGGTGCTGAAACTGGTGAAACTTTTCTACAAACTGCTCATCGGCGGGGTGATTTCCTTCATGCTGCTGCACCAGGGACTGCATTTCCTGCGCTGCAGGAGAAAACCCGGCTCTCGTCACCGGAAGCGGCAGGCTTCCGGCGGCAAGCCGGGCGTCGAAGATGAGGGCCGACGATAACCGATCTGCAAGGGGAGAAATGATATGAACGATACGATTGCCGCGGTCGCGGGGGGGAATGCGCTGCAGGAAGACGGGGCCGCTGCCGGACGACGCCTTTTCGTGCGGCTCAACACCGCCGAGAAGGTTCAGCATCTGACACTGGTGGTGTGTTTCGTGGTTCTGGTCGTCACGGGTTTCATGCTCAAGATTCCGGAGAATCTGGTGAAACCTTTCGGGCAGGCCGCCGAAAGCGTTTTTTATTACCGCAGCCTCCTGCACCGTACGGCCGGGGTCGTGCTGATCGTGCTCAGTTTCTGTCACTTGGGCTATCTGATTCTGACCGCACCCGGGCGGCGCTGGCTGCGGGACATGATCCCCGGCAGGAAAGACCTGCTGGACATGCGGGACAACTTCCTCTACTTCACCGGTGTCCGGAGCGAACCGCCGGAATTCGACCGCTTCACCTATCAGCAGAAAATGGAGTACGGTGCCCTGCTGATGGGCAACACCCTGATGTCGATCACCGGGCTGCTGCTGTGGACGGAATACCTGTGGAGCAAGTTCCTGGTGGATGTCGCCACCGTCATTCACGGGATGGAGGCCATCCTAGCGTGCCTGGCGATCATCATATGGCACATGTACGAAATTCATCTCCGGCCCGGAAAGAGCCCGTTCAACGGAATGTGGCTGACCGGCCTGATGGATGAAGAGGAGTTCAGGGAGGATCACGCACTGCACTACAAGAAGATCATGTCCGATCCCGAACTGCAGAAAATCTACCTGCGAAAAGAGACGCCATGAAAAACCGCTTTTTTCTTCTGCTGGTGAAGGGGCTGCTGGTGATTCCGCTGTTGCTTTTCGGCCTCTGGCTCCTGAAGCTGGTCTATTTCCCGGGCTTCGAAGCCAAAAGGGCCGTGGCCATCATCGAGGCCGCCGAAGAGAATATCTTCGACACCATCCTGAAAGACAAACAGCCCGTGCCCCGGGGCCATTTCCACCTGGTGGACGCGTTTGTTTCACAACCCGAAGCCAACCCGCCCCTTTGCCTGACCTGTCACGGGACGTTCCCCCACAGCAAGGAGAAAAAAGTTCGTTCACTACTGAACTTTCACACCGGCTTCATCTCCTGCTCGGTCTGCCACGCCCGTCAGAAGCCCGGCCAGGCCGGGGTGACCTTCATGTGGGTCGACCGGGAGACCGGAAGGATTGTCTCCAGGGTCAAGGGACAGTACGGCAAGTACACTGCCAAGATCTTTCCCGTCCGCATCTCCGATTCGGGCGAACCGCAGCGGATATTCCGGCCCATCAGCGACAAGGCCGCCCGGCAGTTCCTGAAACTCAAAGACAAGTTTACCCACGACCAGGTCGCGCGGGCCAAGATCAAACTGCACGCCAACATTTCGGAAAAACCGGTGTTCTGCTCGGACTGCCACCGCAAAAGCGGGTATCTCGACTTTTCAGCCCTCGGTTTCCCGAAGGCGCGCGTGGCGCACCTGGTCTCCACCGAAGTGGTGGGACTGGTCAACAAATACAGAACGTTCTACATGCCCTCGAAGATCGATTTCGGTGCCGAGGGCAATGTCGAGTAGCCACTGCCTGCCGCCATGAAAAAGACCGCACTCGCCATCCTGTTGACGGTCCTGGGCTTCCTGCCGGGTCCGGCCGTTTCGACGGCCCCGGCCGTCGACGAGGACGGATGCCTCACTTGCCACCAGTATCCCGGCCTGGTGCGCCATGAGAGACAAGACGGCTTCAAGGTGCTCCATATCGACGAAACCGCCTACATGCGCTCCGCCCATGGCAGAATCCGCTGCCGGAAATGCCATGTGCCCGTCGTCAAGGTGCCCCACACGGGAGCCACCGGCGTCAACTGCAACAGCGGTTGCCACAGCAAGATGAAAAATCCGGAAAAGGTAAAGAACTTCCCCCTGAAAGGCTTCCATAAAAAGGAGCAGTCTTTTATCACCCGTCTGGACGACGACACGTCGTGCCGCGTCTGCCATCCGCTCTATCCCCACAGCAAGAACAATCTGGTCCGTGCGCTGGTCAACATGCACACCGGTTTCATGCTGTGTGAAGTCTGCCATCTCAAACGGGAAAAGCTCAAACACGTCTCCTACGACTGGATCGACTCCGAGGACGTGCGGTTCAGCGGGACGCCTTTCGGGTCCTACTTCAACCCGCATACCCGAACCGCCCACAAAACCCGGAACTACATCTCCCGCATCGGCCTCTTCGTGGATACCGACGGCCGCCGGCAGCTGGTGACGGAGTCGGCCGATACCCGCAAGGCCAGGGATTTTCTGCGGCAGGAGAAGGATTTGAACGACCACCAGCGGAGAGCGCAGTTGAAATTTTTCCACCGGCACATCGAGAAGAAGGAAATCAGCGTGGCCTGCAACGAATGCCACACCGCCCGCGGGATGCTCGATTTCCGGCAGCTTGGTTTCGACGACAGGAAAGCCGACCAGCTGATCAACCTGAATGTCAAGGGCCTGGTGACGAAATACAAGGTGTTTTACTTTCCCAACCTGTTCGGCAACTGAATGCCGCCGGAATCCGCTATGAATCGGCACCTCTCCACCCTTCGATCCTTTTCCGTCCTGGCGCTGGTCCTGCTGCTGTTCTGCGTGGCCGCACCGGTTCACGCCATCCGGCTGGTGACGGTGCGCCACCTGTTCGACCTGACGGCGCAGCTTCGACAGCCCAGCGATGTGGCCGTGTCCGCCGAAGGGCGCATCTACGTGGTCGACGGCGTCAACAACCGCGTCTGCATGTTCGACCCCCAGGGACGCCCGGCGGGCTCTTTCGGCAAAGCCGGTTCCGGGCGGGGGGCTTTCGCGTCTCCCCTGGGGATCGCCCTGGACGGCGCGGGCCGGGTCTACGTGGCCGATTCCGGAAATCACCGCATCCAGATTTTCTCCTCCCGGGGCCGTTTCTTGGCCGCCATGGACGCACCTCCCTCTGAAAAGGGAAAACCCGCGGATCCCACCGACGTGGCCGTGGATGACCACCGCCGGCGCTGCTACGTGGTGGACAACGACAACCACCGCATCCTGGTCTACGATCTGGCCACCCGCCGGTTGAAGACCACCTACGGGACGCCGGGCACGGGCAAACGCAATTTCCGCTATCCCTTTCTCATGGCCCTGGACCGGGAACAGTACCTCTACATCGTGGACGTCATCAACACCCGCGTGCAGGTCCTGAATCCCGAGGGGCTCTTCGTGTCCTTCATCGGTGGTTGGGGGGTCGAGAAAGGAGAATTCTTCAGGCCCAAGGGGGTGGCCGTCGACAGGGACGGCCGGGTTTTCGTGAGCGACAGCTACATGGGTGTCATACAGGTCTTCGATTCCGCCACGTCCGAATTTACCGCGGCCGTCGGGGACATGGGAAAAGGCACGGTGAAAAAATTCAGGACCCCGGTGGGGCTGTTCATCGACCACCGTAACCGTCTCTACGTGGTCGAGATGTTCGCCGACAGGGTGGGTGTCTACCAGATAGAGGGCGAGTCGGGACGGAATTGAGCGTGCGGATTCCCGGTGACGACATCATCCCGGCAGAGACCGGCCCACCGCTGCGGCCGGCGGCTTCGGGTTTTCACGACGGGCCGGCCTTCCCGGCAAGAGCGCCGGCATTCGTTGTCCTGCTGGTGGTGTTGCCGCTGCTCTTCCCGCCCGGCGCAGCGGCCACGGTACCTCCCCCCCGAAACCCCAACTCGGCCAAGTCCTGCGCCATCTGCCACTACCGGTGGATCGACACGTTTTTCACCGAGGGGCGCGGGACCGACCTGGTGGCCTACCATTCCGAGAAAGTCGCGGCCACACCGGAGATGTGCATGTCCTGCCACGACGGCAGTGTCGTGGATTCACGCCAGAGAATGGGCAGCGGCGCGGGGCACAAAACCAACGTGCGCCCACCCGCTGGCATGACGATACCGGATATTTTCCCACTGGATGAAAACGGCCGGGTGCAGTGCGCCACCTGTCACACGGCCCACGGGGTGCCCAGTGGGCCGGATTCCCACGAAACCATCTTCATGCGGACGTCCAACCGGAATTCGAACATGTGTCGCATGTGCCACGCGGACAAGACCGGCGGCCCGTCGGGCGGCAACCATTCCATGGGGACCGTTGAAAAGGGTTTTCCCCGGCGGCTGGCTGCCGGCTACGGCAAGACCGGTGCGCGGAAAAACCAGGTGATCTGCGAGAGCTGCCACACGGCCCACGGGTCTTCCCAAAAAAGCTTCCTGGTCGCGGCCACGGGCCGCTCCCAGCTGTGCCTGGCCTGTCACCGCGACAAGCGCAGTTTCACGGCCGGCGGTCGCAAAACCCCATCGCACATCGTCAACGTGGTCCCGGTCAAGGCCAGGATCCCCGCCGCGGTGATCGAACGCGGGGCCCGGCTGGGGGACGCCGGCGCGCTGATCTGCCAGAGTTGCCACAAGGTCCACGACAACGACATCGACACACCCCTGCTGGTGATCGCCAGGGACCGCAAGTCCGGTTTCTGCCTCACCTGTCACCCCGACAAGCGATCCATCGCCGACACCCGGCATAACCTGGCGCACTCGGCGCCGGACGAAAAAAACCTGGCCGGCCAGACCGTGGCCCAGGCCGGGGTGTGCTCGGCCTGTCATCTGCCCCACAAGGCCGCCCGCAAGCTGGTCGGCAAAAACAGGGATTACACCAGCCGATTGTGCCTCAGCTGCCACGCCCGGGGCCGGGTGGCCGAAAAGGTCAACCTGAGCGGGGAGACCCACCCGCTAAACGTGAACCCTTTTAAAAAAGGCGGGGCGCCCAACCGGCCCACGGCGGTGGACATCACGCGGGATCGGCTGAATCTGCCGCTTTTCGATCGTTCGGGTGTTCGGGACAAAAACGGCAACATGACCTGTGCCACTTGCCACGACACGCACCGCCCGGCAGCGGCGCCGATCGTAAACACCGGCTCCCGGGGTGCCCCGGGGCGCACGCGGTCGACGTTTTTTCTCCGAAAACCACAGCCCGAGATCTGCCGGCAGTGCCACCGCCGCAAATTCAATATCGCCGGTTCGCGGCACGACCTGGCCAAAACCGCCCCTGACGCCCGCAACATCCTCAATCAGAAACCGGCCCAGGCGGGCTTGTGCGGCAGCTGCCACCTGGTGCACGGTTCCCGCAGGGGGTTTTTGTGGGCCCGGCGCACGACGGGTGGGGACGGTGTCGTGCAGGGCCTCTGTTTTTCCTGCCACAACGAAAAAGGCATCGCCCGCAAGAAAGTCCACCACGGCTATTCCCACCCCATGGACATCCGGCCGGCCGACAGGGGAACCAGGGTCCGCGGGCTGCCTCTTTTCGACAAAAACGGGAAATTCCGGCCCAACGGACGCATCACCTGCCACACCTGCCATGATCCGCACCAGTGGCGGCCGCCCGCCGATCGCGCCCGGTCCGGACGGCCTGCCGGCAAGAGCCACGTGGCCTTCACCTCCTTCCTGCGCCGACAGTCGCCGGAGATCTGCCGCGCCTGCCATGCCGACAAGTTCCACATTGCCGGTTCCAAACACGACCTGGGCCGCGTGGCCCCCGGCTCCCGCAACATAGCAAACCAGACACCGGCGGAATCGGGGTTGTGTGCCACCTGCCACCTGGTGCACAACGCCCAGAGAGACTTCCTGTGGGCCCGGAAGATCGAGGCCGGTGCCGCCGCTACAGCGGTAGAAGCGCTGTGTGTGGGCTGCCATCGGCCAAAAGGCTTGGCCGCCGAGAAAGTGATTGGCGGCCGCTCCCACCCGCTGAACGTCTCGCCCGCCGACAAGGGTCTGGCCACCACCCTGCCGCTTTACGCCGCGCACGGCGGTTCGGTTAAAAGGGGAGGGGTGTCCTGTCCCACCTGCCACGACCCCCATCGCTGGGACCCTCGGCGGCGGACGGCAGAAGAGCGCCTGAAAACCGAGGGCGACGCGCGTAACAGTTTTCTGAGGCTGGAAAGCGCCCCTGCCCCCCTGCTGTGCACCAACTGTCACCGGTGGCAGGGCGTGGTGCAAAAGACCGATCACGACCTGCTGGCCGCTGGCGTGAAGGCCACCAACGACGCGGGCCAGACACCGGCGCAGTCCGGAACCTGCGGGGTGTGCCACCGGGTCCACAACGGTCGGCAGCCGGTCCGGCTCTGGGCCCGGAGCCTGGCCGGGCGGGGGCCCGTAATGGACCGCCTGTGCATCTCCTGCCACACGAAGGGCGGCCCGGCCGGGAACAAGGTCCCCCCCGTTGCCACGCATCCCCAGACAGCCATCACCGACCCGGGAAAGGGCCTGCGCGCGCGGGCCGGGCACCTGCCGCTCTTTGACAGGGTTTCCGGAACACCGGTGCGCGTCGGAAATCTTTCGTGCGCTTCCTGCCACAGCGCGCACCAGTGGAAACCGGGTACACCCGGCGTCGATCCGGGGCACAATGTCGAGGGGGACGCCACCAACAGTTTTCTCAGGAGCCGGGCGCGCGACACCCTGTGCAAGGACTGCCACGGCCCGGACGCCCTTTTTCGCTACAAATTTTTTCACAAACCCGGTGCGCGTTCGGCCGGGCGAAAACGTTCTACGGCGCCTTCTTTCAGAACCTTCAGGCCGTTCCGCAAACCATAGGAGACCGTCGGTTTTCACCGAATGTCGTTTCAGTCAGTATCGACGTCCATTTTTTTTACGAGCCTAACCCATTGTTACATATGGGTATTTTGGAGCTCCACCGTTCGTGTGTCCGGAATTCGTACAATCGGATCCGGTTTCGGGGCCGGCGGTTGTCGGGGAGAATGCGGACGCGGCCTGAAAATCGGTGTCAAATGGGTTTCCGGCAAACAATTTAACAGCGAAATTTCAACCTGTTAAGGGGAAATTCAGGCCTCGGGGCGGCTTTCGGCGGCCGGTTGCCGGGTTGGGCCACTATGTGGCACAAGTGTTGCATTTTCAATAACCGTCATCGAGGCGATATCCAGCGTCAAGGCCAAACCCCGGGCGACCGGGGGACGGAAAGCCACGGATCTTCCAATGTGACTGCGTTCACAGAAGACAGCCGGGTTGCCGCGCAAACAGGAGGGCGACCCGGCTTTTTTCGTTCTCCTTACACGACCGATCCGAAGAGACAAGGCGCCGACTACGAAATTTCAGGGAAAGGGGGGGAGATCAGCAGCGGAAGTCATCCGGTTTCGAGCGCTCAATAATTCCAGTCAAACCCGGTATGCAAAGGAGAAGGAGAAAGACTCATGAAAAAGGTATCGATCGTATTGATGACCCTGGCCCTGGTGGCCCTGCTCGGCGGGGTTTCCACGGCCGAAATCACCGGCAGCGAGCACGATTTCAGCGGCAGCGGCTGGTCCGGCGGGGAAATCTGCAAGCCCTGCCACACACCGCACCACGCCGACACCACGGTGGCCGGCGCCCCCCTGTGGAACCACGAGGTGAGCACGGCCACCTACACCCTTTACAGCAGTTTGACCCTGGACGCCACCGACCTGGGCCAGCCGGACGGCGTCTCCAAGCTGTGTCTGTCCTGTCATGACGGCACCGTGGCCATCGACTCTTTCGGTGGCGCCAGCGGTTCCACGATGATCACCGGCGACGCGCTCATCGGCACGGACCTGTCGGACGACCACCCCATCTCTTTCACCTACGACGATGCACTGGCAACCACCGACCCCGGGCTGCACCCGCCGTCGACGACGACCACTTCCCTGGGCGGCACCATTCAGGACGACCTTCTTTTTGCCGACAAGCTGGAGTGTTCTTCCTGCCACGACGTGCACAACTCGCACAACAATGAAAAGCTCTTGAATATCGCCAATAGTTCTTCGGCGCTGTGCCTGACCTGTCACAACAAGTAGGACGCAAGAGACAAGTGTTTCGCAAAAGGGGGCCCGGCCCCCCTTTTTCTAGGGCAGTCGCCGCAGTTGGGAGGTGGAAATGGCTGTAATGAGAACAGACGGCTTCAGCCGGGAGCGGCGGATCGGCGGCCTGCCGTCGATCGTACCCGGGTGGGCACTGATCCTGATAGCCGCCTGCTGGATGGTTTTGTCGCCGCTTCCTGTACGGGCGCAGATCGCGGGCAGCCCCCACGATTTTTCCAGCCAGGGCTGGTCCGAAGGAGAAATCTGCAAACCCTGCCACACGCCGCACCATGCCGACGCCGCCGTGACCGCGGCGCCGCTCTGGAACCACGAGGTGACCACGGCAACTTACACGCTTTACAGCAGCCCCACCATGGACGTGGACGTGGAGCAGCCCGGCGAAGTCTCCAAGCTGTGCCTGTCGTGTCATGACGGCACAGTGGCCATGGACTCTTTCGGCGGCAAGACCGGCGGTATGTTCATGAGCGGCCCGGCCGTGGTCGGCGAGGGGCTGGACCTGTCCGACGATCACCCCGTGGGCATCTACTGGGACCACCAGACTGTGTCCGGCTGCGGAAGCTGCCATTATGCGCACGGTGATCCCTACTCGTACAAGGTGCGTTTCTACAACCGCCGGGTGGAGTGCGCATCCTGCCACGACCCCCACAACAACGGCGCCGAAGACAGCGGGATGCTGCGGGTCGGCATGGCCGGCTCGGAACTCTGCCTGGAGTGCCACACCGACAAATAAGGGGGTGCGTGTCGCGCAACGACATTCGGAAAGGGCCTCTATGAAAA
The DNA here is from genome assembly GCA_964476595.1 of uncultured Desulfobacteraceae bacterium. Lineage (GTDB taxonomy): Bacteria > Desulfobacterota > Desulfobacteria > Desulfobacterales > JALSRD01 > JALSRD01. The sequence continues at coordinate 24,186 of CAYZCL010000169.1, read as the reverse complement.
AAAGCGCTGTTCTGATCCTGTGTCTGCTGATCTTGTCCGGCTGTGCCGGCGCCCCTTCCGAGAAGATTAAAACCGTCTTGTTCTACCCGCCCCTGCCCCAGCCGCCGCGGCTGCAGTTTCTCACCACCCTCAGTGGCGAGGCGGACCTGGGCCGCGAGCAGAGCGCCCTGGAGACATTCCTGCTCGGACCTCCCGAGTCACTGAAAACCATCGGCAAGGCCTACGATATCGCCGCGGTAAAGGGCCGCATCTACGTGCTGGACCGAACGGCCCGGAAACTGCTCATCCTGAACCTGGCGGAACGGAGCTTCGACTACCTCAGGGATGAGCGTCTGGGGACCCTCAGCGACCCTTCGGGTATCTGGGTGTCGGCCGACGACGTCAAGTACATCGCCGACATGCAGCGCAAACAGGTGGTGGTCTTCGGCCCTGACAACCGCTTCCTGCGGGCATACGGGGGCAAGGCGCTCTTCGACAAGCCGGTGGACGTGGCGGTCTTCGGGGACACCGTCTACGTGTGCGACATGAACAAGCACCAGGTCCTGGCCCTGGAGCGTGGGAGCGGGCGGCTCATACGGACCATCGGGGAGCTGGGCAGTGGAAAGGGTCAGTTTTACAGGCCCTCTCACGTGACCGTGGACCGCAGCGGCAACCTCTTTGTCAACGATGCCTTCAATTTCCGTATCCAGGAGTTCGACCCGCAGGGCACGCTGGTGCGGACTTTCGGACGCATCGGGGACAACCTGGGGGCCTTCGCCCGCCCCAAGGGCATCGCCGTGGACCGCCAGGGCTATCTGTACGTGGTGGACGCCGCCTTTGAAAACGTTCAGATCTTCGACAGCCGCTCCGGGCGGCTGATGCTTTTTTTCGGAGGTGCCGGCATCACGCCGGGAAGCATGTACCTGCCCGCCGGCATCCACATTGACTATGACAACGTGGATTTTTTCCGGCGCTTCGCCGACAAGGATTTCCGGCTGGAATACGTCCTCTACGTAGGAAACTATTTCGGGCCGAACAAACTGAACGTCTACGGGTTCGGGAGGTGGGTGGGCCGGCCGCTGCCCGCAAGCCCGGACGCCGCAGGTGAGCGGGAACGTGAAGCCCCCAAGCCGGAATAGGATTCTGCCTGTGCTGGCGGCCGTGATGATCGTGACCGCCTGCGGGTGCGACCGCCGCACCAGGCACAGGTGGTTGACGTTTTTTTTTACGGGTGTGCCCCCTCTGGAGGCACCCCGGGCCGCCGGGACAACCGGGGAAAAGAAGACCGCCGACCGGCCGGGGACAGGCGGAGCCGGAGGGGAGGCCCCCAAGGCGCTCTCATACGCCCATCCGCTGTACGCGGCCCGGCGGTGCGAGGCATGCCACGCCACGATGGCGGGTTCGGGTGCCCGGACGGCCTCCGGCGGTCGAGGCTCTTCCCGCATTCTGGGCGGCGCCTCGGCCGCCTCGCCGGCACGACTGCGGATGCCCGTCCGAAAACTGTGTGCCGGTTGTCACGAGAACAAATCCGAGGCAGCGGCCTCCGCCAGGGGATTGTGGCTTCACACTCCGGCGGCCAAGGGCAAGTGCCTGGCCTGCCACGCTCCCCACCAGAGTCGATATCCCCATGTCCTGACCAAGCCTCCGGAACGGCAGTGTGCCGTCTGCCACATGAAAGACGTTGTGGCCAACCCCGCTTCCCACAAGGGAGTCCGGCAAATGTCCAACGATTGCCTCCAGTGCCACAACCCCCATGCGGGACGCGACCGGAAACTGCTGACGGCCGATTACCGGGAGGTGCAGCGGCCCGTGGGGACCGTCCCGGCTGCGGGACGGCAGGGGGAGCCGCGGCGGAGCGGCAATGGCGGGAAGGGTGTCCGGTATCCGCCGGGATCCACAGGCGAGCCGTCTGACAAAGGGTGGGGGGACATGGTTGAAGATTGATGGCTTACAAGAGGAAATGCGTGAAAGATCCCGGCCTCCTGCTGATGTGCGTCCTGATTTTCGCCCTCGTGACACCGGGGCGTGCCTGGGCGGCCCGGTTTTTCATGGAGCGGCCCAAACTGGGGCTGGGCATTTCCTACGAGTTCCGGTCCGAAACGATCACGGGGCCGGATACCCGGACCGATAACACCTCACAGGAGCTGCGTCCGGTGCTGGATGTCCGCACCCGGGGGTGGGTTTACCATCCGGCTTTCATGCGGTACAAACTCGGGTTTCAACCCGCTTTGAGCTGGCACGAGGAAAGCGGTAACATCGCCACGGGTTCCGACCTGAACCCTTTTCTGCCGGCCTATTTTGCCGATTTCACCTTTCTACCCGTAAAGCCCTACACGCTGCACCTCTACGGCAAGCGGTACGACGACGTCGTGACGAGCGCTTTTGCCGCCCAAACCGAAACCACCACCGAGAGCTACGGGGGCGACCTGTACCTGAAATACCGGGTGCTGCCCACGACCTTCAGTTACAGCCGCACGCGTATCGACCAGACGGGTTTTTTCGATTCCGGCGAGGATCGGGACGATTTCCGCATCACCACACGCCACCAGAAAGGCCGCAGCGACACCCAGGCCTACACGATCTACAGCGACTCCGATCGTGTCAGCAACGGCATTCCCACGCGGGTGAAAACGTCCAACTCCGAGATTCGCAACTTCTTCGATTTCACCGGCAAGAGGCAGATCATGCTCAACTCCTTCCTGACCTACCGCTGGTCGCAGCAGAACGACCTGGACACATCGGGTTTGAGGTGGCTTGAGCAGCTGAACTGGCGGCACCGAAAAAATTTCTGGTCCAACTACCGGCTGGGCTGCAACCGGCAGACCTCCGGCGACTTCGACCGCCGCACGATTTTCGCCAATGCCGGACTGGAGCATCTGCTTTACGAGAACCTGACCACCCGGCTCAACGGGGGGGGCGAGTGGAGCGATTTTACCGGGGGCGGCGAGGATGTCTACAACGCCGACCTCGACTTCCAGTACCGGCGCCCGATTCCCTGGGGCTGGCTCAACCTGCACGCGGGCTGGACCGACACCGCCACTTTCCGCAGGGGGGGCGGCCGGGTTCCCGTCCAGGTCGTGGACGAACCGCACGTGCTGTCCACCGGGGTGGTCACCTTCCTGGATCACAACAACGTGGATGCCGGGTCCGTCGTGGTCACCAACGTGGCCGGATCGGTGGTGTACGTCGAAAACATCGACTACACCGTTACGCACGTGGATTATTCCGTGCAGATCAGCCGCACCATCGTCGGCGACATCGCCGACGGCCAGACGGTGCTGGTCAGCTACCGCTACCTCAGCGATTCCGATTTCAACGACAACATTTTCGGCCAGACCTACGGCATCGATTTTCTGCTGTGGTCCTCCCTGCGGCTCTATTACAGTTACAGCCGGGCCAGACAGCAGATTTTGTCGGGAACGGTCCTCACGGCCAACCGGGTGAACGACTCGCGCCACCGGGCCGAGGTGCGCTACGATCTGGGGTGGACCGACACCCAGCTGACGTTCGACGACACCCGTCGCGAGTCCGGAGCCTCCACCCGCGCCTGGCGGGCCAAACAGACCTTCGTGGTTCGGCCGTTTCGACGCATGTACTTCAGGCTTTCGGGCTACTATGGCCAGACGGCCTTCGACGACCGCGACGATACCCAGCAGCTTCACGGTGTGCGGACCGACCTGACCCTGGCGCTGACACGATGGAGCCGCCTGCGCATGGAGGCCTACCGGGACACCATCACCGGGGCCGGCCAGGACACCGTCAACACGGTATTCACGGCTTCGGTGGACCTTTCCTACCGCATCTGGCGAGGCACCATCTTTTACCAGTACACGGACATGGACAACCCGTTCGTCGACCAGCGACGCACGACCCACAACCTGTTTGTGGAGATCATACGGCTGCGCTGGTGAGCCAGAACCACCCACAGAAGGAACGGCATCCAATGCGTGCATCAAGATTCATCACCCTGTCGGTCCTGGCGACGATGCTGCTGACGGCCGGTTGCATCGGAGGCGGGGATGCGGTGCGGTCCCCGATGCCGGAAATCGTGTGGCCGCCACCGCCGGAGACGGCCCGCATACGTTTCGTCAACGCCGTGACCCATCCCCGGGATCTCGATATCGACGATGGGGCCCTGCGGAAATTCATCCGTTATTTCCTCGGGGAAGCCGAAAAGCGCCTGGTGGCGCCTTGCGCTGTGGCCGCCGACGCGGAGGGGAGGCTTTTCGTGGTGGACACCTCTCTGAAAACGGTGCATGTTTTCGACAGCCGGGCCGGCGCATATTATACGTTTGCGCCCCCCGAGCGGCCCTTCCAGTCTCCGGTGGGTATCGCCGTCGACGGCCGGCGCGGCTTCATCTATGTGACCGATTCCCAGCAGGGCGTGGTCAAGATCTTCACCCGCGGGGGCAGGACGTATGTCGGGGAGATCGGTGAGGGGGTTCTGGAAAGGCCCACGGGCATCGCGGTCAGCCGGGCCGCCTCCGAGCTTCTGGTGGTGGACACGCTGAGCGCCAACGTCGTGCGATACGGCCTGGGCGACCATCGTCTCAAGGGGGGCTTCGGCGGCACGGGCTCCGGCAAGGGCCGCTTCCGCTATCCCACCAATATCTGGGTGACCCCCGAAGGCCGCATCCTGGTCAGCGATTCGCTCAATTTCCGGGTACAAATTTTTTCTTCCGCTGGACGGTACCTCGACAGCTTCGGCAGCCTGGGCAACGCGCCGGGCTATTTCTCCCGGCCCAAGGGGGTTGCCGCGGACAGTGACGGCAATATCTACGTGGTCGACGCCCTGTTCGACAACATCCAGGTTTTCGACCGAAACGGCCGGCTGCTCATGGCCTGGGGCGGCCCCGGGCACGGCTACGGGCGTTTCTGGCTGCCCAGCGGGATATTCATCGACGCGCGCGACCGCATCTATGTGGCAGACACCTACAACAGACGGGTGCAGGTATTTCAGTATCTCAAGGGAGAATCGAGATGAAAAAAGGATTCAAGCTGCTGTTGCCGTTGTTGCTGGCGGTGTGTCTGGGCGCGGCTCCGGTTTACGGGGGCAGTATTTTCACCACCCGGCACAACCTCTCCACCAGCGGCCCAGGTGAAATAAAGGCTTCCGGAGAGGACAGGGTCTGCATTTTCTGCCACACGCCCCACGGGGCCGTCAAGCGCATTCCCTACCTGTGGAATCGCAGTGATTCCACCGCGCGCTACACGCCATATCAGAGCGCGACGCTCTTTGCGGCGGTGGGACAGCCCACGGGCGCGTCCAAGATGTGCCTGAGCTGCCACGACGGAACCATCGCCCTCGGAGCGGTGGTCTCCGAACCCGCGGAAATTCCCTTCATCGGCGGAATCCGGTTCCTGCCGGCCGACCGGCCCAGTTACCTGGGCACCGACCTCACCAACGATCACCCCGTGTCATTCGTGTACGACGCCGGCCTGGCACAGCGCAGGGGAGAACTGGCAGACCCCGGACAGCTGCCCTCGCAAATCAAGCTGGACGCCGGCCAGCAACTCCAATGCACGGCCTGCCACGATCCCCACGACGACACCTACGGAAATTTCCTGGTCATGTCTAACAAGTACTCGGATCTGTGTACTTCCTGCCACGAGCGCATCGGTTGGGCCGCCAGCAGTCATGCGACCTCCAGTGCCGGCTGGAACGGACAGGGGGCGGACCCCTGGCCGAATTCCGACTACACCACGGTGGCCGAGAACGGATGCCGGAACTGCCACACGTCCCACGGGGGAGACAGCCCCCAGTGGCTGCTGAAACAGCGCTTCGAGGAGGACAACTGCCTGGTGTGCCACAACGGAAACGTCTCTTCGCGCAACATCGAGGCGGAACTTCTCAAGGCCTATGTCCATCCGGTGCAGGAGAGCGTCGGGGTGCACGACCCGACCGAAGATTATCAGCTGGGCAGTGTGCCCGAACACGTGGAGTGCACCGACTGTCACAACGCCCATCGTATTGCCGACGATGCTTCTCCCGGCGCACCGGCGGTGTCCGGCGCCAACCGGGGTGTCACCGGCATCGATATTGCCGGGCAGCAGGTGGCACAGGCGCAGGATTTGTACCAGATCTGCTTCAAATGCCATGCCGACAACAACGTGATCACTTCCTTTGACATCACCCGGCAGATCGACCAGCTCAACACCCGCCTGGAGTTCGATCCGGGCAATCCTTCCTTTCACCCGGTGGCCGCCCCCGGCGTGAACCCGGATGTGCCCAGCCTGATTTCTCCATTGACCCCCAACAGCATGATCACCTGTACCGACTGCCACGGCAGCGACGACCCGGCAGGACCGCAGGGGCCGCATGGATCGAATTTCAAACCCCTGCTCTCGGACAGCTACGACACCAGCGACTACACCAATGAAAGCGCGTTCAACTACGCCCTGTGCTACAAGTGCCACAGTCGTGACAGCATCCTGAATGACGAGAGCTTTTCCGAACACCGCCGGCACATCGTCAAGGAGAGGGCGCCCTGCTCCGCCTGCCACGACCCCCACGGCATCAGCCGGACCCAGGGCAGTACCACCAACAACAGCCACCTCATCAACTTCGATCTGACCATCGTCTCCCGGGGGCCGATGGGCCGGCTGGAATTTGTCGACACCGGCAGGTTCAGCGGGCAGTGTTTTCTGTCCTGCCACCGCAAGGGGCACGGCGGCAACAGTACTTACCCGCGAGGCGGGGGCGGAATGTGAAGGGCTTTTCAGGAGAAATGCAGATGGCCGGACCAATCGCGAGGACACTTCAGGGGGAAATATGAAACGGCGGAGGAAACACCTGTCGGCCCCGGGGACGCCCCATGCCGCGTCCGGGCCGGGCGGTACCGCGGGGAGGTGCACACCATGTTGAATCGGGGGATGGCCACCGCCGGATTCAGGCGGCTGCTGCCGGTCCTGCTGGCGCTGTTCGTTTTTTTCGGCCTGGGCACTACAGCGGTTCTCTATTTCCGGCTCCGGATCCCGCTGAGTCCACACTACGGGGCGGCCGTCACCGTCATCAGCCGCGTCAGGGAGACGCTGGCCCGGGACGTCATACTTACGGATTTGATCTTTTTTGCCTTGGCGGCGGCGGGCGTGCTGGTGTTGGGGGTTCTGTACTCCCACCGCGTGGCCGGCCCCCTATACAAGGTCAGACGGCATGCCTCGGAGATGGCCGAGGGCCGCTTCGACGCGCGTATCCGGTTTCGCAGGAAAGATGCCGTGCACGACCTGGCCGGTGCCTTGAACCGGGTGGCCGCCTCCTGTGCGGAAAGAAGCGGGCGGCTGGATGCCGGTCTGCGCGCCCTGGAGGAAAACCTCCGGATGCTGGAGCAGGTGCCGGCACATTCGCCGGACAGATCCCGGATCATCCAACAGATCGGATCACTGGATGCGGAAATTTGTGCGGCCTGTCCGCGGGTGAAACGATGAAACACACCTGGATGGTTTTGCTGCTGTTCTCGCTGGCACTCGCCCTGGCGGCCTCCGGCCCCTTGCCGGAGGGGGTGCATGATTTTGCCGCCGACCAGTGTGGCCGCTGCCACCGGGATGCCGAAAACAGGCCCGGCGAACTCAAACCCGTGCCGAGTTCCCTGTGTACCGACTGTCATGCCGAAGCCGGGCGGGACCTCTCGCACCCTGTGGACGTGGTTCCGGAAAAAGCGATTCCGGGGGACATGCCGTTGGTCGCGGGAAGGCTGGTCTGCATTACCTGTCACGTCGTGCACCCCGTCACTGTCCGGAACAGGCGCCTGAACGACTCCCTCCTGCGTCGGCCCGGCAGGGGGGCGGTCTTTTGCGCATCCTGCCACGGGATCGATGAAAAGGGCCACCTCGTATTTGAGCGAATTCACCGCGGATCCTATAAGGTCTCCGATCGCGGCACATCGCTGGACGCCTACACCCTGCAGTGCATCGAGTGTCATGACAGGCGCATCAACGACCCCGGCGACACCCTGGGGGCCGGCAGGTGGCGGCACGGCGGCGCATCCCGCCTGAATCACCCGGTGGGAATATCGCTGGACAGGGTCGCCGGTCAAAATCCACGGCAGTACAAGAGGGCCGTGACCCTGCCGCCGGAAATCCGGCTTTTCGACGGCAAAATCGGTTGCGGCACCTGCCACAACGCCTACTCCCGGGAGAAGAACCTGCTGGTGATGCGCAACACCGGGAGTCGGCTGTGCCTGGCGTGTCACATCAAATGACGGAGGTAAAGGAAGTGAAATCCAGAAGACGCCGTTATGTCGTCGATGTCGGTTTCCAGGGTCGCTTCATACTTGGATTCGTCCTGGCCACCCTGGCCGGCAGCATTGCGGCCGCCGCCTTTTTCTATTTTCCGGCGCAGAGCCGGCTCGAGCAGTTGCAGTGGAGCGTGTTTCTCAAGGCCCGTACCGTCGTCGAGGCGGTGCAGCCGCTTTTCCTCCGGGTCGGAATGGCCGCCGTCCTCTTCGTCGGGCTCCTGCTGCTGTTGACGTGGGTGCGCATGATGAACCGGATAAACGGTCCCCTTGCCGGTATGATCCGACCTCTTGAACGTCTGGCGGCGGGGGATTTTTCCGCCGGCATCGCCCTCCGGCGCAGGGATGAATTCGGTGAGACGGCCCGGGTGCTCAACGAAATGATGACCCGGATCGCGGACCGTTGCCGGGAATTCGAAGATGGTTACGAGGAAATTTCCCGTGCGCTGAGGGATCTGGAGGCCCCTGGCGGGGAGCCGGTTTGCGACAGGGCGGCCCGGGTCAGGGAGATGGTGAAGAAGCTGCGCGCCACCCTTGGGGCCGCCGAGGAGGTGTCCCCCTGAACCGCAGTAGACCGATTTGGCATTTTTCAGGGTGGTGAAGCTCATCGCCGCGGGAGTTTCCAGACTTCGACCGGATGCGCAGGGACCGCGTGGTGATTGCCGTTGCCGCCGTCAGGAATCGTTATTACACCGGCCTGCAGGTAGCCCTTGATCCGGCGGGGAAAGCTCGCCGGGTCAAGGCGTCGGCAAATGAAGGTCAAAGGGGCGGCTGGTACACGACGATTTGCGCCTTTTTTTTCAACCGTGCCACCAGAGCGGCCCGAAGCTGTTTTTCTTTTTTCCGGGCCAGTTCTTTCCTGAGTTTGTCGGAAACCGCCTGCAGGCTCAGCTGGGTCGGCGGTTCGACGGCCTCCACGCGGATGACGTGGTAGCCGTAAATCGTTTCGATGATGCCGCTGAGCTTGCCGGGTTCCAGGGCGAACACCTTTTTTTCCAGCGCGGGATCCAGGCGGCCCCGGTGCACCAGGCCCATGTCGCCGCCCTTGACGCGGTAAGGACCGTCCGAGTAATCCCAGGCCACGACGGAAATGTCTTCGCCCGATCGGATCTTGTCAATGACCTCCCGGGCCCTCTCCTTCCTTTTCCGGCGCTCTTCGGAACCGGCCTCGGGCTTGACGGAGATCAGGATGTGGGTGATGCGGCGTGCCTCCGGCCGCATGAACTTGCTTCTGTTGGCCTCGTAGTAGGCGCGTATTTCTTCATCGGTGGGGACCGCCCGGTTCGTGATGTCCTCGGCGATCAGGCGCTTCACCAAAAATTTTTTTCTCAGTTTTTCCCGATACTGACGGTCGCTCAGACCGGCCCGTTTCAGGGCGGCCCTGAATTTGTTTTCACCGCCCAGCCGACGGATGGTGCGTTGTCGCTGGGCGGCGATCATCTCTTTATCGACGGTCAATCCCCTCTTGACGGCCTCCTGGTAAAAGAGCTCTTTTTCAATCATTTTTTCAAGGGCTTGCGGGCGGTACCGGTTTCTCTTTTCGGAAGAAAAACCGCCGTGGAAGACGCCGGCCGGCATGATTTCGTTTAGGGCCGCCTGCAAGTCCGCTTCCGTAAGAACGGTTCCGTTCACCCGGGCCACCGGCCGCGTGGGTGTCTGCGCCACAGCCGCAGCGGCGATCCCCATGGCGAGTACCAGCGCCCCAAAAGCATACCACGGGCGCCGTTTTTGCATTTCGGCGTTGATTGAAAGAGTGCCCCTCATTTTCCGCTGCCGTGGGTGTGTCGCTGTAAGTGGTGTCCCTAAGAGGATTTGAACCTCTGTCTTCCCGTGGAGAGCGGGATATCCTGAGCCTGACTAGACGATAGGGACAGAATCAAACCGCCGTCTGTTTACCACTATGTGGCAATTTTGTCAACGACGCCAAGGCCGAAAGGCTCTCTCAGGATTTTCTCCCGCCGGGATGGAGAAAAAGAAAAGAGCGGCTCACCGGGCACACGCCGGGTGGGAGAGGAGCCACTCTTCGGCAGGAGGTAAAAAAGATATGGAGGTTTAACGACTGTGTCAAACATAAAATACCTTCTGAATGAAAGTCAAGTAAAAAATAACACATTGTGGTAAAAATTTACGGACCCGGCGGAAAACCCTCCAGCATCTTCGAAATCGCGGCATCGATGCGCTTGTCATCGGCCCCGGTCTTGCTGACCACACCGGAGGCCACACCGCGCCAGATCAGTTCATTGGTTTGCGCGTCGACGAAATCCAGCACCAGTCGCATTTCGGTGAAATTGTACACTTCGATGTCGCGGCCGTAGTAGCCCGCCCCCCAGTAGTTGTTGAAACGGGCCGATCGGCCCCGGAACCCTCCGTAACCATAACCATAATCGGTGACCTCGACCCTGTCTTTAAGGCCGATGTGGAAGGTGATCAGAAAGTCGGCGCGGCCGGCCTCCGCGGACCGGTACCCCTTGGCCTTGAGAACACGATTGACGGTGTACTGTATTTTTTTTCCGACCAGCGGACTGACTTCCAGGGAATCCCGGGATTTTCCGCCGGTCCGGGGCATCCATGTGAACGTGTGGTAGCGGGAGAAGTCGACCATAGGATCATAGTCGGTCGCCACCGTGAAAAACGAACAGCCGGACACGGTCGCCATGAGGATTCCGAGGCACAGCGCAAAACACGTTCGAGGCGAAAAAACCATTGTTTTCTCCATTTCAAATTCAAAGCACATCGGGCGGATCGCCGCACACCCCCTGGCAGGCCCCGTCGTAGGACCGGTGCGTCAGGGCATTCTACCGGAAAAACATGTCGTCAATGCTCCTGAATTTTCGCCTGTCGGCGTCATGGTAGTATTTGATTCTCGCGTCGGCGTCCGATTTGTGGCAGCTTCGGCAGACCTCGAAAGCCGCCCTGGGCCGCAGAAAATGGTTGCCGGCATCGCCCTCGACATTGCGCCCCTCTCCCTTGACCCGGGCCCCGGGGTTCCACTGGTGAACGTTGTGGCACGAGGGACAGGAAATATTGCCGCTGGTCACGATTTCCCCGGAACGGCCGTGGAACAGGGGAAAATACCCCGGGCTGGTCCTTGGGGTGTTTGGGTTTGTGGTGACCCGCTTCTCCCGGGGATGCAGGTAGACCGGGGGAACCTTTTTTTCAGCCGGTCCGCCCCTGGAATGACAATCATTGCAGAGGGTTTCCATGATGTTGTTTCCATCGCCGAACCCCCGGGCCCAGAGGCGAAGGCGGCTGGGCCCGTTGTGAACCAGATGGCAGACGCCGCAGGTTCCGGACGACAGCGGCGTCTGGCCCAGAATGTTGCGCGACGTGGGTGCGGTGATGCGTAGGTCGTGATCGGTATTTTCCACGAAGGCCTGGTCCCGGTGGCAGACGGCACAGAGCACCGGTGCCGGCGAGATGGCGCGGCGCAGGAAACGGTTTCCGCTGTCGCTCGGTTCGCCATCGCCGTCGGAGTGCGGTTGCCCGCCCCGGCGATGGGGATCGTGGCAGGTGGCACAGGCGATTTTCCCGTTTTTGGTCACGAAGCCGGCGTCGTCGAAGAGGGGCAATGGGACCCCTTCCCGATTCGTACCGGTGACCAGGGGAACGTTCAGCGGGTGCTGTACCCCTGCGGGGACGGCTTTTTGGGCCACCCGGCCCCGGCGGTGGCAGCTCAGGCACAGGCCGCTGGCGGGTTGCAGGCCGGTTTCGATCCGGCGTGCGGCCCTGTGGGGCAGATGACAGGCCGAACACGGGCCGGCCTGGGCCGCGGTTTTGCCCTCCAGGTTTTTTTCCTGCGGCGCCGAACGCGCCAGGTTGTGCCGGGTGTCGAGGATCGCCCGTTTTTCGGCATGGCAGGCCAGGCACAGGCCCCCCCGGCCGTCCATGGGGATCACCAGCAGGCGTTCGGTGTTGTTTTTGTGCACCTTGTGGCAGGTTCGGCAGACGATGGCGCTATTGCCGGCCACCCGGGCCCCGCGCCGCACGACGCTTTCCGGTATGCGTGCATTGCGGGGAACGGCGTTGATGATGTGAAAGGGCTTTTTTCGCCCTTGCGGTGTGACAACGGCCTTGTCCCCGTGACAGGCCAGGCACAGGCCGCAGTCGTCGTTGTCGGCCGCCAGGAGGCCCCCCGCCTTGGCGCCGTGAGCGGTGTGGCAGGTTTCGCAGATCATCTCGCCCGGCCTGTCTCCGCCCTTCGCGTAACCGGCAAACAGCGTTTGGGGGATGCCTTTCCGGCCGGCTTTTATGGGGTGATTGCCGGCCGGCAGCCCGCCCGTTCTGCCGGGGTGGCACATGCGGCACATGGCCGAATTCCGGTTTGAGGTCCGCATGAAAATGGTTTCCGCCGAATCCGGTCCGCTCGGGACACCGTGGGCACTGTGGCAGGTGGCGCATTGCATGTTGCCTTTTTCGTCCAGCGGAAAAATGTCGGGGATGTTCATGCCCGCCGGCGGGGGGACCCCCACTTTGTGCTGCCCGGTGCGGTATGCCCGGGCCCTGGAATCCGCAACGCTTCCGTCGTGGCAGGAAAAGCACATTTGCGCAGAGGCGACCACCTTTTCCGAAGTGTAAGCGACCAGCTCCGAACCGCGGCCCTCGATAAAGAAGGTGTCGATCCACCGGTAATGGCATAGGGCGCAGGCCTTGGCCGAATTGGGATTCTTCGGGGGACCCACCGTAGCCTGCGCACCGGTGGTCGGAAAGGACAGCACCAAAATGATAAACAGGATGCAGATCAACGTATTGACGGACGTTCATTGAAATCAGGCCAGGCTTTTCATCCAGAAGGACAGCTCCTCCTGGTCCACCGGCTTGCTGAGACAGGCATAGATGCGCCGACTCATGAATTCCTTCAATTCAGGGTGAAACGAACGACTGGAAAGGCCCATGATACGCACAGAGGGCTTCGTCCGCTTCAGCTTGAGGAACAGTTTGCGATCGGCGGTCAGGGTCTCCAGGTCGACGAAAATCAAACGGCATGCGTCGTTTTCCAGGAGCCGCTGCAGATCCCGCAGGCGGTGAATCGGGGTCGCCGGGCAATTCAGGTCCTCCAGCATGGTGCATACCTCCTGGCGCTGTTGGTGGTCGGCGTCTATCACAACGATTTTTTTCGTCATCCGACTCGTACTCCTTCGCCTGAGGCGGGAAGAAGCGTTGCAGGGGACAGGAGGGCTCCGGATTAAAATAACAGCAATTGCCATGCCAAGAGCATCGGAGTTCGGAAAGATTCGGGACCGCCGGGGCGGGCTTCCACGGCTGTTTGAGAGGGTATGATAAGAGATGGAAATCATATGAAATGTTGCCTGTGCATCCCGTCCTGCCGGTTCATCGTAAGCCGGAGGTTTCCACCATGGGGAGAGGGGGGATTGCCGGTCGGGAAAAGGCCCTGCCGCGGATCACCGGGGGTTGTCTGAATTGCGGTCAATTCACCGCCAATTATTAAAATACGACCTGGAATCACAGGGTTGCATCCGTTCAAAATCCGTACGCCGGTTGTTTTGTGCGACATGCAAGCACCATGGCCGAGGCTTCCGGCAGCGCTTTCGGAGACAGGTGCGATCCCTTTCGCCGCGTTCAAAACGACGGCAGCGGAATTGTTGGCCCGCACTTCAGGTTTACCGAAAGGGCAACACCTGCCGTATGGCCCTGCCGGGAGGGCATCGTCTGTGCGGCGTGGGCCCCTGCGGGGTGCTGCGGCCGACGGGGCTGAAAGACGGGGAACGCGTCACACGGATGTCGACCGCCGCCCGCGATTGTCCCGGGCGGACTTTTTCGATGGTTGACAGTTTTACTACTATGTGGTAGGTTCCAGCGCATCTTCATCTGGAAGAACCATGACAGACATGCGCAAACAGATTCTTCAGACCTGTGCGGCGATCCTCGTTGCAGCGGTCGTCGGATACGCCGGCCTGTCAGACGTGCCGACGTGCTGCCGATCGCGGGCGAGCGTCTGTACACCCGCAGCGGGGGGGATGCGGCACGTGGAATGCAGCCACGGAGCACGTCGCGTGCGGGCCTCCTGTTGCCGTGAAGGCCGGACGCGCACGGTGTCCGGCGCCCAAACGCTGCGGGCCGCCTCATGTGCCCCGGACACATGCTGCCGCACGAAGGCCGGCCACCGGAACAATCGGACCGCCCTTTTCGGTTTTCCCTCTTCCCAGGAACATCCTTGCCTTCTCCGGTCTGGTGGCGGCGCCCTTGCGGCGGCTCCCGTGCAGGATGCCTCGGCCGTCGAACAACCATCCCCACCCGCCAGGCCCCCGGCCATCTATCTCCTGACCCAGTCCTTCCTCTATTGATTTTTTCCCTCGGAACAGGACCGCGGTGCTTGTGCCTTTTCTCCGCCGGAGCGAAACCCACCCGGGGGACAAACGGCAGGCACCGCGGGTATCCAGGGGAATCTTGAAAACAGGAGGAATGCCATGGGCAGGAAAAGTGCAGGAAAAAGGGCCCGAAGAGTTTCAGGCCCTGAATATACGCCGGCTGCGGCCGGTCCAGCGGGAAAAGGCCCAGGAAAAGGGATAACCATGGCCCGGCGGTCAGCGATGATCATCGCGGCGGCGACGTTTTTGATGGGATTTTTGGCCGGAGCGGGTTTCGCGATCTACAACAGCGGTCCGTCCCCGGGCGGTGCCTCCACCGCATCCACGGGCATCGATTACGCGGCCCGGGCGAAGATGCTCGAAACCGAGGTGGCGCGAAACCCGCAAAACACGCAGGCCTGGATTCAGCTGGGCCATGTCTACTTCGATACGGGCAGGCACGCCCGGGCCATCGATGCCTACCGCAAGGCGCTGGCGCTGAAACCGGACAATGCCGACGTGCTCACCGATCTGGGCATCATGTACCGGCGCAGCGGGCAGCCGCAGCGGGCTGTCGAGACTTTCGACCGGGCCGTTGCCGTGGACCCCAGGCACGAAACCGCGCGCCTCAACAAGGGCATCGTCCTGCTGCACGACCTGGGGGACCGGGAGGGCGCCATCCGCACCTGGGAGGCGCTGCTGGAGATCAACCCGCTGGCCATGGCCAGCGCCGACCAGAGCGTGGACCAGATGATCCGGCACTACCGTGAAGGTCACGACAGAAAGGGCGCAACACGCTGAAGGCCCCGCGGCACGGCGCCGCGATTGACGGAATCTTTCGATTTTTCAACGATTTTTCACGGTCGAGGAGAAACACCGATGAACAACAATGCGCCGCGGAAAAGCCGGCTGGATTCCCTCTGGGGCTTCTTCACGTCGGTCAGGCTCACGGTGGTCGTCCTGCTGCTGCTGGCGGCCACTTCGGTGGTGGGAACGCTGATCCCCCAGAATGCATCGCCGCAAGCCTACATTCAGGCATACGGGGAATTCGGCTATCGCCTGCTGCACGTTTTCAATATCTTCGACATGTACTACTCATGGTGGTTCCGCTCCCTGATCGCCGTCCTGGCGATCAACATCACCGTGTGCACCCTTCACCGCTGGCCGTCCATCTGGCGGATCGTGGCCTCCGGCCGGCTGCGCACCGCAGCGCTGGAGAAGAAGAAACCGCTGGCGGAATTCGAGGACCGGCACGATCCCCGAGAACTGCGCGAACGCTACCGGGCCTGTTTGCGCAAGAAGTTTCCGCGCGCCCGGCTCCTTCATGAGGGCAACGGCTTTCGGCTGGTGGCCGAACGGGGGCGCTGGACGCGGCTGGGCGTTCCAGCGGTCCACCTGAGCATCGTCGTCATTTTGGCCGGGGCCCTGATCGGCTCGTTTTTCGGGTTTGACGGGTTCGTCAACATTCCCGAGGGCGGCAGTATCAGCCGGATCCGCCTGCGCAACAGCGATGCCAGCCTGCCGCTGGGTTTCGAGGTGCGGTGCGACGATTTCGACGTCAGTTTCTACGAATCGGGTTCCCCGAAAGAATTTCGCTCCAGCCTGGTCATCGTCGAAAACGGGCGCAAGGTCTTGGAAAAGGACATCATCGTCAACGATCCTTTGCGGTACCGGGGCATCAACTTTTTCCAGTCCAGCTACGGCCCGATGCCGCCCAGGAAAATCGCGCTCACCTT
The DNA here is from genome assembly GCA_964476595.1 of uncultured Desulfobacteraceae bacterium. Lineage (GTDB taxonomy): Bacteria > Desulfobacterota > Desulfobacteria > Desulfobacterales > JALSRD01 > JALSRD01. The sequence goes on along the minus strand of CAYZCL010000169.1, from coordinate 7,935 downwards.
TACCGCCCGCGATTCCGGCCGAAGCGTGCGGCAACAGGTGGCCATGGGACAGTCCGTGGCGCTGCCGGAGGGCGGCGGGCGCTTCACCGTCGCAGAATACCGGCGCGATTACCGCTTCAGGGGGGTCCAGGTCGGGGCGGCGGTGCTGGGCGTCCTGGAACGTCCGGGCAAGGCACCGGAAAACATCGCCCTGCCTCTGCGCTTTCCGACGTTCGACCGGATGCGCAAGGGGGACTGGATCCTGTCGGTGGCCGGCCTGGAGGATGCCTACTACACGGGGCTCCAGGTGACCCGGGATCCCGGCGTGCCGGTGGTCTACGCCGGTTTCATCCTGCTGATACTGGGCTGCTGGGTGGCCTTTTTCATGTCCCACCAGAAAATCGTGGTCGACGTGCGGCCGAGTCCCCACAGCAGCCGCGTGAGGATTTTCGGTGCCGCCAACCGCAACCGCCTCGGGTTTGAAAACAAGGTTCGTAAACTGGGCGAAGAGCTGAGTCGCCTGTCACCCGAAACCCAACAGGGGGAATCGAAATGAACAGTTCGTGGATCCTTTCGGTCACCACATTCGTTTACGGCCTGGCCGCACTGCTGTACCTGGCGGCCTGGGTGTTTCGCCGCAGGGGCCTCAACCGGCCGGCCTCCTGGGTGGTGGTCCTGGGCGTGGCGGGAAACACGGCCGGGTTTGTCCTGAGATGGGTGGAGTCCTATCGCATGGGCATCGGCCGCATTCCCCTTTCGAACCTCTACGAGTCGCTGGTGTTCTTTTCCCTGATGATCGCCGTGATCTATCTGGTCATCGAACACAAATACCACCAGCCGGTCATCGGCGCCTTCGCCCTTCCCCTGGCCACCCTTTCCCTGGCCTACGCCTCCCTGTCCCCCAGGGTCAGCGACCGCATCCAGCCCCTGCTGCCAGCCCTGAAGAGCAACTGGCTGACGGTGCACGTGATCACCTGTTTCATCGGCTACGCCGCCTTCGCCATCGCCTTCGGACTGGGGGTCATGTACCTGCTCAGGCGGGACGACGGGGAATCGGGCGGCGCCCTGCTGTCCGCCATACCGTCCCGGCGCGTACTGGACGAACTCGGCCACCAGATGGTGCTTTTCGGTTTCCTGTTCCTGTCGGCCGGGATCCTGTCGGGGGCCGTGTGGGCCAACTCGGCCTGGGGACGCTACTGGGGCTGGGACCCCAAGGAAACCTGGTCGCTGATCACCTGGTTTGTCTATGCGACACTGCTGCACGCCCGCCTCATGCGCGGGTGGCGCGGCAAGCGCATCGCCGTTTTTTCCATGGTAGGCTTCGCGGCCGTGATGGTCACCTATTTCGGCGTGAACTACCTGCCGGGCCTGCACAGCTACGGCGCGGGATGAGCCGCGTCGGTTACACGTAGGAAGGGTAGCCGGGCACGTACATGCGCGGGCGGATGAAGGCCTCCAGGTCGTCGGGGCGCGGCGCGGCGGCCAGGCCGCTTGCGTAGGCCACCTGCGCCACGGCCACGGCGATCTCCAGCGACACCCGGCGGATGTCCCTGATGGGCGGGAAGAGCCGGCCCAGCTCGAAATCCGCCTGCGCCGCGGCCTGCCCCAGGGTTTCGGCCGCGGCCAGGAACATCTCGTCGGTGACGTGGCGCGTGCGCGTGTTGGTGACGCCCAGGCCCATGCCGGGGAAGACATAAGCGTTGTTGCACTGCGCCGGCACGAAGGTGCGGCCTTCGTAGGTGACGGGGTCGAAGGGGCTGCCGCTGGCGAAAACGGCCCTCCCGTCGGTCCAGGTGTAGGCTTCGCTGGCCGTGCACTCGGATTTGGAGGTGGGGTTCGACAAGGCCATGATGACGGGCGTCTGGTTGTACGCGGCCATGGCCCTGAGGATTTTTTTGTCGAATTTCCCGGCCTGGCCGGACACGCCGATGAGCACCGTGGGCCGCAGGGCCTCCACGGCGTCGGCCAGAGTGAGCACAGGCGGGTGCTCGTGGGCGAAGGGCTGTTTGTGCGCCGCCAGGCCGTCACGGCCGGCGACCACCAGGCCCTTGGAGTCCACGAACCAGCAGCGCCGGCGGGCGTCGGCTTCGGCCAGTCCCTCGCGCACCATGGCCTTGACGATCAGTTCGCCGATACCCGTGCCGGCCATGCCGGCCCCCAGGAAGAGGATCTTCTGGTCGCTCAGGCGGCGGCCCGTCATGCGGGCGGCGGCGTGCAGGCCGGCCAGCGTGACGCAGGCCGTTCCCTGGATGTCGTCGTTGAAGGTACACACCCGGTGGCGGTATTTTTCCAGCAGGCGGAAGGCGTTGATGTTGGCAAAATCCTCGAACTGGATCAGGGCTTCGGGCCAGCGCGCGTGCACCGCCGTGATGAACTCGTCGATGATGGCGTCGTAGGCCTCGCCGCGGATGCGCTCCTGCTTGAGCCCGATGTAGAGCGGATCGTTGAGGAATTCCACGTTGTTGGTGCCCACGTCGATGGTCACCGGCAGGCAGCGCAGCGGGTTGATGCCGGCGCAGGCGATGTACAGGCACAGCTTGCCCACCGGGATGCCCATGCCCTGGGCGCCCAGGTCCCCAAGGCCCAGGATGCGCTCGCCGTCGGTCACCACGATGACCTCCACGGTTTCGGCCGGCCACTGCGCCAGCAAATCGGCAAAACGGCCCCGGTGCCGGGCCGACAGGAAAACCCCTTGGGGCTTGCGGAAGATGTGCGAGTATTCCAGGCAAGCCTCGCCCACCGTGGGGGTGTAGACCACGGACATCATCTCTTCGAGGTGCTCCAGGAGGACCCGGTTGAAAAGCGTCAGGTTGCGCTCCATGAGCGCCATCAGGAAGATGTACCGCTCGATGTCGTCGGGCTTCTTGCGGTAGTTGGTCATCACCCGCTCGACCTGGGTCTCGATGGTGGTCACCACGGGCGGCAGCAGGCCGTCGATGCGCAGTGCCCGACGCTCCTCGGGAGTGAAAGCCGTGCCCTTGTTGTAGACGTTGTGGTTCAGCAGTTCATGCCCCGTAGGGACAGCCTCCACGCCGGGTATTTTTACAGTTTTCATCTGGATACCTCTCGAAAATACAAGTCAGGCGACTACTCGTTCTGCCACTGGGCCATGTCCATTTCCTGCTCGGTCTTAGCCACGATGCAGGTGACGGCTAGGTCGCCGGTCACATTGGTGGCCGTGCGCCCCATGTCCAGGATGGCGTCGATGCCGAAAATCATGGCATAGGCCATAGCCACCGGGGTTCCCGGTTCCACGGCCAGGCCTACCGAGTTGAGCACCATCATCAGCATGATGGCCCCGGCGCCGGGCACGCCGGCGGTGCCGATGGAGGCCAGCACGGCGGTGGCGATGACCGTCATCTGCTGGGAAAAGGTCAGCGGGGCGCCAATGGCGAAGCCGATGAAGATGGCGCAGACCCCCTGGTAGATGGCCGTGCCGTCCATGTTGATGGTGGCGCCCAGGGGCAGAGAGAAGGAATAGACGCCTTTGGAGATGCCCATCTCCTCCTTGGCCACCTCCATGCTCACCGGAAGGGTGCCGCCGCTGCTGCGGGTCACGAAGGCCGTGACAGTGGCTTCACGGACTTTCTTGAAGAATTTCATGGGGTTGATCTTGAAAAAGGCCAGCCCTCCCCCGTAGACCAGCAGGATGTGGCAGAGCATCGCAAGGTAGACCGCGCCGGTGGTGACGCCCAGCGGCCCCAGGGCCTCGGCGCCCTGCTTGGCGAAGACCACCGCGATGAGGGCGAAGACCCCGATGGGCGCGTACTCCAGGATCCAGTTGACCACCAGGTACATGATTTCCGCGCCGCCGTCGAAGAAGTTGAACACTGTGTTGGCCGAGTTGCGGATGCGCTCGTCGTCGCTCTCCCTCAAGTAGGCCACGCCGATGCCGAAGAGCAGGCAGCAGAAGATGATCGGCAGGATGTTGCCGCTGGCCATGGCGGAGAAGGGATTGATCGGCACGACGTTGACCACCGTGTCCACCAGCGAGGGGGTTTTCATGGCCTTTTTCAGGCCGGTTTCGGCGGCCGCGGCCAGTCGCATGCCCTTGCCGGGCTGAAACAGGTTGCCGAAGATCAGGCCCAGGGCCACGGCGAAGGCCGTGGTGATCATGTAGATGCCCAGGGCCTTGACGCCGACCCGTCCGAGGCGCGCCGGGTGAACGCTGGCGGCACCCACGATGACGGTGAACATGACCACCGGTACAACGATCATCTTCAACAGCCGCACGAAGATATCCCCGAACGGGCTGACCCACTCGATCCCGGGTCCGAAAACCCATCCGGCAATGGCCCCCAGGATGAGGCCCACCAGGATTCTCAGCAGCAGATTGACCCTGAAGTACCAGCGAAATATTTTCATGATGGCTCCCCTGTGTGTGGCGTATCAGGAAAAGTTCGGCGGAAAAGTCCGGCCGCCGCTATTCGTAGGCGTCTCCCCGTGGCTGTTGTTCGCGCAGTTGCTCGAGCTTCTGCCGGCGCTGCTGAATGAACTTGTTCTTGAGCATCTCGGCCTTGGTGGGCGTTTTGACCGTGGCGAATTTTTCCCCGGCCCAGGTGAGGTGCTCGAAGTACTCGTACTTGAGCAGGTCCAGGGTGCCGTCCGAGGATATCTGGTCGATGAACAGGTTCAGCCAGGTCAGGAAGTCGGGGTCTCCCTTGCGGATGGCGAAACCGTATGTCTCCTTGGTGACCGGCTCCAGCAGGGCCTTGACACGCAAGGCCTCCCGGGGATGGGTGGCCTGCCAGATGCGCACGAAAGGCGAATCGGCCGCCATGGCATCCACGTCCCCTTTGAGCACGGCTTCGATGGCTTTTTCGGTGGTGGGATACGTCTTGATAGCCTCCTTGGGAAAGAGCTGGCGGGCGAACTTCTCGTGGGTGGTGCCGGCCTTGACGCCCACGGTCAGCCCGGAGATCCCGGTCAGGTCGAAATAGGACGAAGCATCAGGGCCCACCAGCTTGCGGTTGACCAGGGCCGCCTGGCTGACGTGGAAATAGGGTTTGGTGAAATTGATTTTCAGGCCACGTTCGGCGGTGCGCGTCATGGCGGCGATGATGATGTCGGACTCCATGGCCAGCAGCCTGGGAATCTGGTCGTCGTAACGCCGGGGTTGGATGAAGCGGACTTTCACCTTGAGATAATCGCCGATCAGTCGGGCCAGATCCACGTCCAGGCCGGTGAGTTTGCCGTCGATTTCCATGGAAAAGGGGGGATATCCCCGGTTCAGGGAAACCACCAACTCACCTTTCTGGTGAATGCGGGCCATTTCCGCGGCCTGCGCGGCGCAACTCAATAGCCCGACAAAAATACACACCCAGCCAAGCAGTTTCTTCATGATTCCCTCCTTCGCATGACAGGCAGTTCCATGAGCGTATTTCCGGAGTATAGGTATACCTCATTAAAAACAACACAGGACCGGCAGTTGCATTTGCAGGCACCGCTGGGTGGCGCTAGCGGAACGGGTGGCGGGCGGGCGGACGCCGTCCTCGACTTCTGGGAGTCCATTAAAGCATTTCCACATGGAAAGACAACCGAAAAAGTGGCGCACGATCATGTGGATCGGGCCGGTTTTTCTGCACGCACCGCTGTTGCGAAAGCCGATATCGTGTTTATTCTATTTGCATTGAGACCTTTGGCGTGGAAAAATCGTTTCCCGGCCGATTAACCGGATGCCGCGAAAGCCATCGAACGACACGGAGTGAAGGGGCGGCATCCGCCATTTTTTTACAACCGCAATCGCGAAGGAGGAAGGGTATGTTTTGTTTTCAATGTCAGGAGACCGCCAAGAACACCGGGTGCACCATCAAGGGGGTATGCGGCAAACCGGAGGAGACGGCCAATCTTCAAGATCTGCTGATTCACACCCTCAAGGGACTTGCCGTTTACGGTGAAAAAGCCGCCGAATTGGGCCTCACCATTAAGGACAACGGATTTTTCACCTGCCAGGCACTTTTTGCCACCATTACCAACGCCAACTGGGCCGACGACCGCTTCGTGGCGCTGATTCGGGAGGCTTTGCAGCGGCGTGACGCCCTCAAAAAGCAGGTCGACGAGGCTTGCAGCGCCAAGGGGGAGACGTTCGCGCCCCAACACGATGCCGCCACCTGGTCTGCCGACGATCCGGCGCAGTTCGCCGAAAAAGCCAAGTCCGTGGGTGTCCTGGCCACCGATAACGAAGACGTGCGCTCGCTTCGCGAACTGCTGATCATCGGCCTCAAAGGCGTCGCCGCCTATGCCGAGCACGCCGCCGTGCTGGGCAAGGAAAAAGACGAAATCTACAACTTCCTGATGGAGGCTCTGGCCTCCACCACCAAAGACCTGGCCGTGGACGAGATGGTCGGGCTGGTCATGAAATGCGGAGAAACCGCCGTCACCACCATGGCCTTGCTGGACGAGGCCAATACCAGCACCTACGGCAACCCCGAAATCTCCGAGGTGAACATCGGTGTGCGCGGCAATCCCGGCATCCTGATCAGCGGCCACGATCTCAAGGACATGGAGGAGTTGCTCAAGCAGACCGAGGGCACCGGCGTGGACGTGTACACCCACGGCGAGATGCTGCCGGCCAACTACTACCCGGCTTTCAAGAAGTACGACCACTTCGTAGGCAACTACGGCAGCTCTTGGTGGCACCAGAACAAGGAGTTCGAGTCCTTCAACGGTCCCATCCTGCTGACCACCAATTGCCTGGTGCCGCTCAAGAAAGACAACACCTACCTCGATCGTCTGTTCACCACCGGCGTCGTCGGTTACCCCGGCGCCAAGCATATCGCCGACCGCCCCGCGGGCGGCGCCAAGGACTTTTCCGAGATCATCGAACTGGCCAAGAAATGCAAGCCGCCCGAAGAGCTCGAGACCGGCAAAATCGTGGGCGGCTTCGCCCACAACCAGGTGCTCGCCCTGGCCGACAAGGTGGTCGACGCCGTCAAGTCCGGCGCCATCAAGCGCTTCATCGTGATGGCCGGCTGCGACGGGCGTCAGCGTTCCCGCAGCTACTACACCGAGGTGGCCGAGAAGCTGCCGAAGGACACCGTCATCCTGACCGCCGGGTGCGCCAAGTACCGTTACAACAAGCTGGACCTGGGTGACATCGGCGGCATTCCGCGGGTGCTCGACGCCGGGCAGTGCAACGACTGTTACTCCCTGGCGGTGATCGCCCTCAAGCTCAAGGAGGTCTTCGGACTGGACGACATCAACGACCTGCCCATTTCCTACGACATTGCCTGGTACGAGCAGAAGGCCGTGGCCGTGCTGCTGGCCCTGCTGTTCCTGGGCGTCAAGGGCATCCGCCTGGGGCCGACACTGCCGGCCTTCCTCTCCCCGGCCGTGGCCAACGTGCTGGTGGAGAAGTTCGACATCAAGCCCATCACGACGGTCGACGAAGACATCGCGGCTATGATGGAAGGCAAGTAACCGAACCGCCTAAACCACGGCGGCCGCGAAAGGGAGCGGAGCCTCCCCGTTTCGGCCGCCGTAACGAACGACCCGGGAGCCGATTTCATCCGAAGTTGGCTCTTGTCGTCTAAAGAAGGAGAACCCCATGGCTGTATCATCCTACACCGCCGAAGAGTTATTCAAGGTGCTGACGGAGCGCGAGGATTTCCTCCTGCTGGACGTCCGAAACGATGAGGAGTTTGATCGTTTCAAAGTGGAGGGCCCCTATCCTTTCGACATGATCAACGTGGCCTACTTCGAGTTCATGGAATTCGAGGCGGAAAGCGTGGCCAAGGTGCCGCGCGGCAAGAAGATCCGCATTGTGTGCGCCAAAGAGGGTTCGGCCAAATATGTGGCCGAGATTCTCGAAAAGCACGGCTACGACGACGTATCGTACCTTGCCGGCGGTATCCGCACCTGGGGCAACCTGCTGGCGCCGGTGAAGGCCGGTGAAGGCGACGGCTGGGAGCTGCACCAGTTCCGCCGTCCGGGCAAGGCCTCGCTGAGTTACGCCCT
>CAYZCL010000168.1:0-16970 GCA_964476595.1 uncultured Desulfobacteraceae bacterium | reverse complement strand
GTGCAGTTCCTTTAAATACTCGATGGCCGCACGGGTGGACTTATAGGGGTCCAGGCGTTCGTCGATGTACCGGCTGCGCTTGAGCCCGAACTTGTAGCCGGTGGAGGGGATGAACTGCCACAGGCCCAGCGCGCGCGCCTTGGACAGCGCCTTGACCTTGTACCCGCTTTCGATCAGCGGCAGCCACGACAGTTCTTCAGGCAGGCCGGCCTCGCGCAGGGCTTTGGCGATGTACGGTCGGTAGCGCCCCGAGCGGCGGTAGGCGGCGAGAAACTGGTTTTTCTCGTGTCCCTTGGTGAAGGAGTCGATTTCCTGCTGCACGTGGCTGTTGATGTCCAGCGGGATGGCGTTGTGGTGGCCGTTGACCACGATGTTGCGCGACGCGTAGATCTCCAGGATGCGCTTGGAGATCAGGAATCGCAGGTCTTCTTTCTGCTGCGTGATGTCGGGGTTTTTCTCGGTGTTGACTTTCAGGATGAGGCTGTAAGCCTGGTCGAGGGCCTCCAGGGCGTTTTCCAGTTCCCCCTTCTGCCAGAAGCTCTGGGCCAGGTCGCAGAACTCGAGGGCCTCGTCCAGCACCGCGTCCGGGGCGGCGGCGGTTTGCGAAGATTTGTCCGGCGTGCGCGCAGTTTCCGAAGTTTTGTCCGGTACAGCAGCGGATTGCGAGGATTTGTCCGGTGCTGGAGCCGGCGCTGCCTGGTTGCCGTGGGTGTCCGGTTCGGCGTCCGGTGGTGTCGTCAGGTCGAAGGGCGGCTTATCCTCGGTCAGGTCTCCGACGGCGGAGGGGGAATTTTCGGCGATGGCGGAATGGACCGCCGGTGCGGTGGCGGTCCCGTGATGCCCGGGTGATGCGCATCCCGCAAGAATAAAAAGCACGCACAGTACGGCAGCGTATTGTTTCACCGGTTCTGTAACTCCTGATGACTGAAAATGTTGCGCATCCTGGAAGCGCAGCAGCGGAAAACAGCGTGAAAAATCGGGCAAGACGATTCTGCCTTAACTATCCGAAATACCGGGCGCCTGTCAAGTGTATTGTGCCCCGGCCGTCGGTGGGTGCCTCCGAAAAGCACTTCAGGAAATTTCGCGTGGCAGGCGGCTGTAAACCGTACCGGCCGTGCCGCGGACAATAAAAAAAGAGCTTGACTTTTGGGCGCCGATCCTTTTTATGGCGCTGTGCAACCGGCGGCGTAGAAAAAAAGATATTTTTCGGCCCCGGCGGTGCAAAAGGACTTGATTTAAATCTTTCAATGTGTATATTCGCTCAAGATTAAGGTTGACATGAGCCGGAGATTGTTTTAAAAATAATGTTTCTTGAGTTTGAAGAGTCTGAAGGAGCGATTTTTTTATCAAACAAATAAAATGACGCCAGCGTAGCTCAGTTGGTAGAGCTACTGATTTGTAATCAGTGGGTCGGGGGTTCGAGTCCCTTCGCTGGCTCCAACAGGCGAAAAAAAAGCGGTTATCAAGGTGGGGTTCCCGAGTGGTCAAAGGGAACAGACTGTAAATCTGTCGGCGATGCCTTCGGAGGTTCAAATCCTCCCCCCACCACCAGTCCCAAAGGCGAGTCGTATGTAGGAGATTTCGACCTGCGAGTGAAATCGTCGATTGACTACATGGCTTCCTTCATAAGTCTTGCCGCACCATAGAGCGTGCCAGCCGGTCGTTTTGCAGCATCTCTATGCCGCTGAATGCCTTGTACTAAAAGTGGGTTCCCTCGAAATGCCCGGCGGGGCGTTTCCGCGGGGAGATCCGGAGGGGGATTGCGTTAAAGCGGGAGTAGCTCAGTTGGTAGAGCTTCAGCCTTCCAAGCTGAATGTCGCGAGTTCGAGCCTCGTCTCCCGCTCCAGTTTTGTGCACGCGGGCAGCCCTCGACGCGGCTGCGGAAACAGCACAAAGCGACCAGCGCAGCGATCAACCACAAACCAGAAGAAGACGCCCACGTAGCTCAGTCGGTAGAGCGCTTCCTTGGTAAGGAAGAGGTTCATCGGTTCGATTCCGATCGTGGGCTCCACAGACATTGCGCCGGAAGCCGGAAGAGGCCCGGGTGCGAAAGGCCCGGGCGGTGGCGCCGGCCGGCGGAAGATCCCGTTTCCGGACAGGATAACCAATCACGGAGGAGACACGAGATGGCAAAGGAAAAGTTTGAGCGCACGAAGCCGCACGTAAACGTAGGTACGATAGGTCACATCGATCATGGCAAGACGACGCTGACGGCGGCGATCACGAAGCACATGGGGTTGCGCGGGATGGCGGATTTTGTGCCGTTCGATCAGATCGACAAGGCGCCGGAGGAGAAGGAGCGCGGGATCACGATTGCGACGGCGCACGTGGAGTACGAGACGGACAAGCGGCACTATGCGCACGTGGACTGTCCGGGGCACGCGGACTACATCAAGAACATGATCACGGGCGCGGCGCAGATGGACGGGGCGATTCTGGTGGTGGGTGCCGACGACGGTCCGATGCCGCAGACGCGCGAGCACATTCTGCTGGCGCGGCAGGTGGGCGTACCGCGGATCGTGGTGTTTTTGAACAAGACGGACATGGTTGACGACGAGGAGCTCATCGAGCTGGTGGAGCTGGAGCTGCGCGAGCTTCTGGACAAGTATGATTTTCCGGGCGACGACACGCCGATCATCCGGGGTAGTGCGCTGAAGGCTTTGGAGAGCGACGATCCGAACAGCGAGGAGGCCAAGTGCATTTTCGAACTGATGGACGCCATCGACGATTTTATTCCGGAGCCCAAGCGGGACATTGACAAGCCGTTTCTGATGCCCATTGAGGACGTGTTCAGCATATCGGGTCGCGGGACGGTGGTGACGGGTCGCGTGGAGCGCGGTGTGATTCACGTGGGCGACAACATCGAGATCGTGGGGATTCGTCCGACGGCCAAGACGGTGTGCACGGGCGTAGAGATGTTCCGCAAGCTTCTGGACGAGGGGCGTGCGGGCGACAACATCGGAGTATTGCTTCGCGGGACCAAGCGCGACGAGGTGGAGCGCGGGCAGGTGGTTGCGGAGCCGGGATCGATCAAGCCGTACACGAAGTTCAAGGCCGAGGTGTACATTCTGAGCAAGGAGGAAGGTGGTCGTCACACGCCGTTTTTCAGCGGTTACCGTCCGCAGTTTTATTTTCGCACGACGGACGTGACGGGGGTTTTGACGCTTCCCGAGGGCGTAGAGATGGTGATGCCTGGCGACAACGTGACGATCGAGGCGGAGCTGATCACGCCGATCGCCATGGAGAAGGAGCTTCGTTTCGCGATTCGTGAAGGCGGCCGCACGGTGGGCGCCGGCGTCGTCAGCGATATCATCGAGTAAAGGAGGCCGCCGGTGAGAGTAATCGTAACGCTCGCCTGCACCGAGTGCAAGCAGCGCAACTATACGACGACCAAGAACAAGCGGACCACGCCGGATAAGCTGGAATTCAGCAAGTACTGCCGGTTCTGCAAGAAGCACACCATGCACCGGGAAACCAAATAGTCGGCGGCGCGGCTGCCGGAAAGGTGTTGCTGCATACACAGGATTTACGCAGGCCAGTAGCTCTAACGGTAGAGCATCGGACTCCAAATCCGGGTGTTGGGGGTTCGAATCCCTCCTGGCCTGCCAATCTTTTTAGGGCAAAGCTCAAAGCTTGAAGGTTGGGCGTGTGGCCTTGGCGCTTTCAAATTTGAGCTTTCCCATTTTTAGGAGCCCAATGGCACGGCTACAGCGGAAGAAAAAAACGGTTGGCAAGAAAACCAGAGTGACCGCCCAGGACCGTCCGGCAGGCGCGGCGTCTACGCCCGCCGCATCACCGGCAGCAACTCAGCCGGCCATGGCCAGGGAGGTCCGCAAGAAGCCGACTGCTCCGGTGAAACCGGCGGTTGTCAAGGAGAAGAAAGGGTATCTGCAGCAGGCGATCCAGTTCCTGCGGGAAGTTAAGATAGAGCTCAAAAAGGTGACTTGGCCGACCCGCAAGCAGACCATGGGGTCGACGGTGGTGGTCATCATTCTGGTGCTCCTGATTTCCCTTTTTCTGGGGCTGGTCGACATGGGGCTGTCCGGCCTGTTCCGATCGATCCTGAACTAGGTTCCGGGAGAAAAAAGTGGCAAAAAAATGGTACATCGTCCACGTCTATTCCGGGTTCGAAAAGAAGGTCAAACGAGCCCTGGAAGAGCGCATCGCCTCCAGTCCGCACCCAGAAAAGTTCGGCGAGGTGGTCGTGCCTACCGAACAAGTGGTGGAGCTGGTCAAGGGCAAGCGCAGGGAATCGTCGCGTAAGTTCTATCCCGGATACATCCTGGTCAACATGGAGATGGATGACGAGACTTGGCACATCGTCAACGACACCGCCAAGGTCAGCGGATTCCTCGGGGGGCGCCGCACGCCGACACCGCTGTCGGACGAGGAAGCCGCCCAGATCCTGGAGCGCATGGAGGCCGGCAAGCGCAAACCCAAGCCCAAATTCTACTTCGAACCCGGCGACGAGATCCGGGTGATCGACGGCCCGTTTACCAATTTCAACGGTACGGTGGAAGAAGTCAACCCGGAAAAGGGCAAGATCCGGGTACTGGTCAGCATCTTCGGCCGTTCGACGCCGGTGGAACTAGAATTCGTACAGGTCACCAAGTTATAGGAGTTCATCATAAATGGCAAAAAAGGTTATCGCGCAAATCAAGCTGCAGGTGGAAGCCGGCAAAGCCAATCCTTCGCCGCCCATCGGTCCGGCACTGGGTCAACACGGTGTCAATATCATGGATTTCTGCAAGGCGTTCAACGCCCGCACGGCCAACGACGAGGGCATGATCATCCCGGTGGTGATCACTGTCTTTCAGGACCGCACCTTTACCTTTGTCACCAAGACGCCGCCGGCGGCGGTGCTGCTTAAAAAGGCGGCCAAAATCGCCAAGGGCGCCGCCGATCCCCTGAGGGAGAAGGTCGGCACCGTCACGCGGGAACAGGTGGAGGAGATTGCCAAGATCAAGATGGTCGATCTGAACGCCAACGACCTGGACGCCGCCTGCAAGATCATCGAGGGCACGGCGCGCAGCATGGGAATTGAGGTCGCCTAGGCCGCATTCGCAAAAAGCCGGTGCGTTGCAAAACGGCCTGGCCAATGGAAAAAAAGGAGTTCACTGAATACAATGCCGAAACGGGGTAAGAAATATCTGCAAACCTTACAGAAAGTCGACACATCCGCCCGTCATGGCTTCACCGAGGCCATTCAGATGGCGCTGGATGCCGCCTATGCGCGTTTTGACGAATCGGTGGACGTGGCCGTTAAACTCGGCGTCGATCCGCGACACGCCGACCAGATGGTGCGGGGGACCGTGGTGCTTCCCAACGGCCTGGGCAAAGAAGTCAAGGTGCTCGTTTTCGCCAAGGGTGAGAAGGAGAAGGAGGCCCAGGAGGCCGGCGCCGATTTCGTCGGCGGCGATGACCTTGTCGAGAAGATCAAGGGCGGCTGGTTCGGGTTCGATAAGGCCGTGGCCACGCCGGACATGATGGGCACCGTCGGCAAGATCGGCCGGCTGCTGGGGCCCAGGGGCCTGATGCCCAACGCCAAGTCAGGTACCGTTACCTTCGACATCGGCAGGGCCGTTCAGGAGCTCAAGGCCGGCAAGATCGATTTCCGGGTTGAAAAGGCCGGCATCGTGCACGCGCCTATGGGAAAAGTGTCTTTCGGCGTGGAGAAGATCCGTGAGAACCTGGCTGCTTTTCTGGAGACTATTCTTCGGCTTAAACCGTCTTCCAGCAAGGGTACCTACCTGAAGGGGATCGCCATTTCCACGACCATGGGGCCGGGAATCAAGATAGACGCGACACAGGTCAAGGATTTTCTGAAGTAAACCCGGGGCGCCCTGCCGTACAGAGGCGCCGGTCGGATTCATTCCCTGGTTATTTTCTGTTCACTCACCGGGCCGTGACGGCGCCTGCGGCCACGCCGCAGGCGCCGGGCCCGTAACTTTACTACCTGTCAAAGACCGTAGGTGCACGGCTTGTGTTAAACGGCATGACCGGCCTACCGAGACGGAGTGGAACGAGGTACCTCCGGTTTTTTGCAGTTCGGAAAGGAGGTGTTTACCAGCTTTGAAGCTTGACGAGAAGAAACGTATCGTAGAGGAGCTCAGCGATAAGTTCGCCAGGAGCAAGGTTACCATCGTGACCGACTACAAGGGGCTCAACGTGGCCGCCATGAACAGCCTGAGGAAGAAGCTCAGGGAGGTGGACGTCGAGTACCGTGTGGTCAAAAATTCTCTTCTGACGCGGGCCGCCGAGGGCAACGACGTGTCCCTGATCCGGGACAGTTTCGTGGGACCCAGCGCCGTGGCCCTGAGATACGAGGATCCGGTGGCCCCGGCGAAGGCCCTGACCGAGTTTGCCAAGGAGAACAAGAAACTCGAGATCAAGGCCGGCGTCATGGGCGGCAAGCTGCTCGATGCCGAGGCCATCAAGGCGCTCTCGGCGCTGCCCTCCAGAGAGGCGTTGCTGGGACAGCTGCTGTCGGTGATGAACGGCGTGCCCACCAACTTCGTGCGCGTTCTCAATGCCATTCCGCAGCAGATGGTCAACGTGCTGGTGGCCATAAAGGACCAGAAAGAGCAGTCTGCCCAATGAGGCGGCAGGCAGCCGACTGAAGAAACACTCGCGGCCGAAATCCAGTGATGCGGCCCGCAAAATGTACCAAAAGAATTTCAAGGAGATCAAGATGGCGGATATTACCAAAGAAGACGTAATCGAGTTCATTGCCAACATGACCGTGCTCGAGCTTTCCGAGCTGGTCAAGGAGATGGAAGAGAAGTTCGGGGTCTCTGCCGCCGCTCCCGTGGCCATGGTGGCCGGTGTGCCGGGTGCCGAGGGCGGCGGTGCAGCGGCCGAGGAGAAGACCGAGTTCGACGTGATCCTGGTGGGTTTCGGTGACAAGAAGATCCAGGTCATCAAGGAAGTGCGCGCCATCACCGGCATGGGGCTCAAGGACGCCAAGACCCTGGTTGACGGTGTTCCCCAGCCCGTCAAGGAGGGCATCGCCAAGGACGAGGCCGAGAAGATCAAGGCCCAACTCGAAGAAGCCGGCGCCCAGGTCGAGATCAAGTAACCAGGCGATCGGCCTGCAAAAAACACAACAACCGGTCGGCCGCACGGCCGGCCGGTTGACGGAAAACGGCCGGCGGACCCCTGGCGGGAACCCGGCCACAACACTATGTACTAAGGTATTGGAGAGAGTATGTCCCCACGGCCTCCGGCAACCAAACGGCTGAGGAAAAATTTCGGAAAAATCCGGGCTATCGTCGACATCCCCGATCTCATCGGTGTGCAGCGCGAGTCGTTCAACCGATTCCTGCAGATGGACGTCGCGCCGGAAGATCGTACGGACACCGGGCTGCAGGCGGTGTTCAATTCCGTTTTTCCCATCAAGGATTTTACCGGCAGCGCCTCGCTGGAATTTGTTTCCTACCGTTTTGGCAAGGTCAAGCAGAGCATCGAGGAGTGCCTCTACCGCGGCATGACCTACGAGATTCCCATGCGCATCACCGTGCGCCTGGTGGTGTACGACATCGACCGCGAGAGCGGCGCCTCCAATATCCGCGACATCAAGGAACAGGAGATCTACTTCGGTACCATTCCGCTGATGACCGATAAGGGCACTTTCATCGTCAACGGCACCGAGCGGGTGGTGGTCAGCCAGCTGCATCGCTCGTCGGGCGTTTTTTTCGATCACGACAAGGGTAAGTCGCACTCCAGCGGAAAAGTGATCTACTCCTCGCGCATCATTCCGGTGCGCGGCTCTTGGATCGACATGGAGATCGACCCCAAGGACATCGTGCAGATCCGCATCGACCGACGCCGAAAAATGCCCGTGTCCATCCTCTTCAAGGCATTCGGCTATTCGGTGGAAGACCTGCTGGACTACTTCTACCGCACGGAGACCGTTTACCTCGAGGGTTCGCGCCTTTACAAGCGCTTCGACCCGGAACTGGCCCAGGGCCAGCGCGCCGCCCGCGATATCACCGACCCGGCGGGCGAGGAGACCTTCGTGCGCAAAGGCCGTATGTTCACCAAGCGCGCCATCAAGCGTATGCAGGCCGCCGGCATTGAGCGCATCCGCATCGAAGCCGAGGAGCTTTACGACAAGGTGGTCGCCCGCGAGGTGGTCGACCCCGAGACCGGGGCTGTCATCCTGGCCGCCAATGAGGCCATCGACGAGGACAGCCTGGATCGCATCCGCGAGGCCGGCATCACGGAGCTGGCCGTGCTTTTCATCGACGGGGTCACCAGCAGCGACGCCATGCACAAGACGCTGCAGATGGACAAGACCGAGAGCAAGGAAGAAGCGCTCATCGAGATCTACCGCCGGCTGCGCCCCGGTAACCCGGCCACGCCTGAAGTGGCCCAGGAGTTCGTCGACCACCTCTTCTTCAAATCGGCATACTACGACCTGTCGGCTGTCGGCAGGCTCAAGATCAACCAGAGCCTGGACCTCACGCCCGCCGTGGACCTGCGCGTGCTGCGCAAGGAGGACATCCTGGCCACGGCCAAGAAGCTCATCCACCTGCGCGACACCCAGGGCATGGTGGACGACATCGACCACCTGGGCAACCGGCGGGTGCGCGCCGTGGGAGAGCTGCTTGAGAACCAGTACCGCATCGGCTTGGTGCGCATGGAGCGCGCCATCAAGGAGCGTATGAGCCTGCAGGAGGTCGACGCCCTGATGCCCCACGACCTGGTCAACCCCAAGCCGGTGACCGCGGTGGTCAAGGAGTTTTTCGGCACCAGCCAGCTCAGCCAGTTCATGGACCAGACCAACCCGCTCTCCGAGACCACCCACAAGCGTCGTTTGAGTTCGCTGGGACCCGGCGGCCTGACGCGCGAGCGCGCCGGTTTCGAGGTGCGCGACGTGCACCCCTCGCACTACGGGCGCATTTGCCCCATCGAGACCCCCGAAGGTCCCAACATCGGCCTTATCGTCTCGTTGAGCACCTACGCGCGGGTCAACCGTTACGGCTTCATCGAGACGCCCTATCGCGTGGTGGAGAAGGGCCGCGTCACCGACGAGGTGCGCTTTCTGAGCGCCTTCGACGAGCGTGAGCACCCCATCGCACAGGCCAACGCGCCCGTGGACAAAAAGGGCCGTTTCGAAAACCCCATGGTGACCGCGCGCGTGGCCGGTGAAATGATGATGGTCAAACGCGAGGACATCGAGCTGATGGACATCTCGCCCATTCAGCTGGTGAGCGTGTCGGCGGGCCTGATTCCCTTTCTGGAGAACGACGACGCCAACCGCGCCCTCATGGGCTCCAACATGCAGCGCCAGGCCGTGCCGCTGCTGATCAACCAGGCGCCCCTGGTGGGCACCGGCATGGAGGGGGTGGTGGCCCGCGACTCGGGCGTCACCATCGTGGCCGAACGCGACGGTGTGGTGCAGGACGTGGATGCCGCGCGCATCGTCATCCGGCACACCGACGAGGACGACGACCCGTCGAACCTGCGCCGGCCGGTGTCCATCTACAACCTGTCCAAGTTCGTGCGCTCCAACCAGAATACCTGCCTCAACCACCGGCCCATCGTGCAGAAGGGCCAGAAGGTGCGCGCAGGGGAGATCATCGCCGACGGGCCGGCCACTGACAGCGGCGAACTGGCGCTGGGTAAGAACGTGATGGTGGCCTTCATGCCCTGGGGCGGGTTCAACTTCGAAGACTCCATCCTGGTGGGCGAACGCCTGGTGCGCGAGGGGGTCTACACCTCCATTCACATCGAGGAGTTCGAGGTCGTCTCGCGCGACACCAAGCTGGGCAAGGAGGAGATCACGCGCGACATCCCCAACGTGGGTGAAGAGGCGCTCAAGAATCTTGACGACAGCGGAATCATCCGCCTGGGGGCCGAAGTGGGCCCCGGCGACATCCTGGTGGGCAAGATCACGCCCAAGGGAGAAACTCAGCTCTCGCCGGAGGAGAAACTGCTGCGGGCCATTTTCGGCGAGAAGGCCGGCGACGTCAAGGACACCTCGCTGCGGGTGCCGCCCGGGGTGCAGGGCATCGTCATCGACGCCAAGGTCTTTTCGCGTCGCGGCGTGGACAAGGACGAGCGCACCCGCCAGATCGAGGACGACGAGATCGCGGCCTTCGAGAAGGACATGGACGAGGAGCTGACCATCATCGACGAAGTGGTCCAGGAGCGCCTGGTGCGGCTGCTCGAGGGCCAGAAGTTGTCGGTGCCGCTGAAAAAGGGCAAAAAGGTCATTCTCTCCAAGAAGGACCCCCTGGACCGGGAGGCCCTTTCCGCCATTCCCATGGCACAGCTCGAGAGCATCGTGCTCGAGGACCCCGAAGTCACCGAGAAGGTGCACGATCTGCTCGAACAGCGGCGCATCGAGCGCCAGCGTTGCCGCGAGCAGTTCAACCAGCGGGTCAGCCGCTACGAAAAGGGCGACGACCTGGCGCCGGGCGTCATCAAGCTGGTCAAGGTATACGTGGCCATGAAGCGCAAGCTGTCGGTCGGTGACAAGATGGCCGGGCGCCACGGCAACAAGGGCGTCGTCTCGCGCATCCTGCCCCAGGAGGACCTGCCCTACTTTGAAGACGGCCGACCGGTGGATATGATCCTCAACCCCCTGGGCGTGCCTTCGCGCATGAACGTCGGCCAGGTGCTCGAGATTCACCTGGGCTGGGCCGCCAAGGGTCTGGGCGACCAGATCAACCGGCTGTTGGAGGAGGGCAAGACCCAGGAGCTGCGCAAGAAGATCAAACGCATCTTCACCCAGCCCGAATCCCAGGAGGCCATCAAGGCCATGGACGACGACCAACTGGTGGCCCTGGCCGAAAATTACCGGGACGGCGTTCACATGGCAACCCCGGTTTTCGATGGCGCCAAGGAGGAGGAGATCAAGGACCTGCTGGAAGAGGCCGGACTGCCGCGAACGGCCCAGGCCACGCTCTACGACGGTCGCACCGGCGAACCCTTTCGGGGCAAGATCACGGTGGGCACCATGTACATGCTCAAGCTTCACCACCTGGTCGATGACAAGATCCACGCCCGCTCCATCGGGCCATACTCGCTGGTGACCCAGCAGCCGCTGGGCGGCAAGGCGCAATTCGGCGGGCAGCGCCTGGGCGAGATGGAGGTGTGGGCCATGGAGGCCTACGGTGCGGCCCACGCGCTGCAGGAATTCTTGACCGTCAAGTCCGACGACATGGCCGGACGCACGCGCATGTACGAGAAGATCGTGAAGGGGCAGACGTCCCTGGAGCCCGGCCTGCCGGAGTCCTTCAAGGTACTGACCAAGGAACTCATGGCGCTGGGGCTGGATGTCACCCTGCTGGAAGATGAAAAATAAGGAGGCGGCTTTTGGAAACCCTGTATGACTTTTTCGCCAAACCCACGGACCCCCGGAAATACTCGGGCGTCAAGGTGGCGCTGGCGTCCACTGAGCAGATCCTGAAATGGTCCCACGGCGAGATCAAGAAGCCCGAGACCATCAACTACCGCACCTTCAAGCCGGAGCGTGACGGACTGTTCTGTGCCAAGATCTTCGGGCCCACCAAGGACTACGAGTGCAACTGCGGCAAGTACAAGCGCATGAAGCACCGCGGCGTCATCTGCGAGAAGTGCGGCGTCGAGGTCATCCAGTCCAAGGTGCGGCGCGAGCGCATGGCCCACATCCAGCTGGCCTCGCCGGTGGCCCACATCTGGTTCCTGAAAAGCCTGCCGAGCAAGATCGGCAACGTGCTGGACCTGACCCTGAAGAACCTCGAGAAGGTCCTGTACTTCGACAGCTATATCGTCATCGACCCCAAGAACACGCCCCTGACACGGGGACAGCTGCTGTCGGACGAGAAATACCACGAGGCGCTGGAGGAATACGGCAACAAGTTCGAGGCCGGCATCGGCGCCGAGGCCATCAAGAAGATGCTCGAGAGCGTCGACCTGGAGGCCGAGTACAAGATGCTGCGCGAGGACCTGCGTACCTCCGGGTCGGTGGCCAAGCGACAGAAGATGGCCAAGCGCCTGAAGGTCATTGATGCCTTCCGGCGTTCGGGCATCAACCCCTCGTGGATGATCATGGAGGTCATCCCGGTGCTGCCGCCCGACCTGCGCCCGCTGGTGCCCCTGGAAGGCGGCCGTTTCGCTACCTCGGACCTCAACGACCTGTACCGGCGGGTGATCAACCGCAACAACCGCCTCAAGCGCCTCATCGAGCTCAAGGCCCCCGACATCATCGTGCGCAACGAAAAGCGCATGCTGCAGGAGTCGGTGGACGTGCTTTTCGACAACGGCCGCCACGGCCGGGTGATCACCGGCTCCAACAAGCGTCCGCTCAAGAGCCTCAGCGACACCCTCAAGGGCAAGCAGGGGCGCTTCCGGCAGAACCTGCTGGGAAAACGCGTGGACTACTCCGGCCGTACGGTCATCACGGTGGGGCCCAACCTGCGGCTGCACCAGTGCGGGCTGCCCAAGAAAATGGCGCTGGAGCTCTTCAAGCCCTTCATCTACTACCGGCTGGAGCAGAAGGGACTGGTCTCCACCGTCAAGAGCGCCAAGAAAATGGTCGAGCGCGAGATCCCCGAGGTCTGGGACACCCTCGACGAGGTGGTCAAGGAGTATCCCGTGATGCTCAATCGGGCGCCCACGCTGCACCGGCTCGGCATCCAGGCCTTCGAGCCGATCCTCATCGAGGGCAAGGCCATCCAGTTGCACCCGCTGGTCTGCACGGCTTTCAACGCCGACTTCGACGGCGACCAGATGGCGGTGCACATCCCTCTGTCCATCGAGTCGCAGATCGAGGCGCGTGTGCTGATGCTCTCGAGCAACAACATTCTTTCGCCGGCCAACGGGTCGCCCATCATCGTGCCCAGCCAGGACATCGTGCTGGGAACCTATTACATGACCCGCGGCATCCTGGGGTCGCGCGGCGAGGGCCAGTCTTTCGCCAACCCCGAGGAAGTGCGCATGGCTTTCGACGCCGGCGCCGTGGACCTGCACGCCAACATTGAGGTGCGCATCGGCAACCGTCGCGTGGAGACCACGGTGGGACGCGTCCTGCTCTGGGAGATCATGCCCAAGGCCAACGTCATGGTGCTGCAGCAGATCATGACCGAGAGCGAGGAAGATGCCCGCAAGGCGCTGGACAAACTGTCCAAGGGGGCCGACTTTACCGAGATCGTGGCCGAATCGTCCTTGGCGCCCAGCCGCGAGAACAAGGGCATCATCGGCCGCATGGGTATCGAGGAGTTTCAGCGGGTCTTTGCGCCCTCGCGGGAGGACACCGAGGCGCTTTTCGCGCTTGAAGAAGGCGACATCAGCGATGTGATCATTACCGAGGAGGGCTGCCACGTCTTCAAAGTGCTGGACAAGCAGCCCGAGATCCCCTTCAGCGAGGTCAACCGGGTGATGGACAAGAAAGCCCTGCGCGACCTGGTGGACTTCGCCTACCGCAACCTGGGCGCCAAGGCCACCGTCATCCTCTCGGACCGCCTGAAGGACATCGGTTACGAATACTCCACCCGCGGGGGACTGTCGATTTCCATCGACGCCATGATCATCCCCGAGGCCAAGTGGGACATTCTCAGCGAGGCCGAAAAGCAAGTGGTGGAGATCGAGCGGCAGTATGCCGAAGGTCTCATCACCCAGGGCGAGAAATACAACAAGGTGGTCGACATCTGGGCCAAGGCCACCGACGACGTGGCCAATGAGATGATGGCCCGCATGAAGATGGACAAGGTCCCAGGCCCCGACGGCGAACCCCTCGTGGACAAGGACGGCCGGGAAATCATCCAGGAGAGCTTCAACCCCATCTATATGATGGCCGACTCCGGCGCCCGCGGCAGCAAGGACCAGATGCGGCAGCTGGCCGGCATGCGCGGACTGATGGCCAAGCCCTCGGGCGAGATCATCGAGACGCCCATCAGCGCCAACTTCCGTGAAGGACTGACGGTGTTGCAGTACTTCATCTCCACCCACGGCGCCCGCAAGGGCCTGGCCGACACCGCGCTCAAGACCGCCAACTCCGGTTACCTGACGCGGCGACTGGCCGACGTGGCCCAGGACTGCACGGTGACCGAGGAGGACTGCGGTACCATGATGGGCGTTGAGGTCGAGCCGCTCATGGAGGGCGGCGAGATCATCCAGGACCTGTCCGAGCGCATTCTGGGTCGCTACAGCGTCGAGGACATCCTGGACCCGTACACCGACAAGGTCATCGTGGCCGCCGGCGACATGCTCGACGAGGCCGCCGTGCGCAAGGTGGAGGAAGCCGGCCTGACGAAGGTCAAGATCCGCTCGGTGCTCACCTGCCAGGCCCCCCGCGGCATCTGCGCCAAGTGCTATGGCCGCGACCTGGCCCACGGGCAACGCATCGAACTGGGACAGGCCGTGGGGATTCTGGCGGCGCAGTCCATCGGCGAGCCCGGCACCCAGCTGACCATGCGCACCTTCCACATCGGCGGCACCGCCAGCCGCCGCGTGGAGCAGGCCGACATCCGCGCCAAGGTCGACGGCCGGATCAAGTTTCTGGACCTGAACGTGGTGGAGAACTCGGCCCACGAGTTCGTGGTCATGAACCGCCGCGGCGGCGAATTCGCCATCGTGGGCGAGGCCGGCCGCGAACTGGAACGCTTCCCGGTCATCTACGGCGCGCATCTGCACGTCAGGGACGGACAGGAGGTCAAGACCGGCGACCTGCTGGCCACCTGGGACCCCTTCACCACGCCGATTATCAGTGAGGTGGACGGTGTCGTCAAGTTCGGGGACATCCAGCTGGGCAAGACCCTGCAGGAAAAGGTGGACCCGGTGACCGGCAAGTCCTCACGCACGGTCATCGAGTCCAAGGACCCGGACGTGCGGCCGCGCATCTCCATCAAGGACAAAGAGGGCAAAACCTCCA
The DNA here is from genome assembly GCA_964476595.1 of uncultured Desulfobacteraceae bacterium. GTDB lineage: Bacteria > Desulfobacterota > Desulfobacteria > Desulfobacterales > JALSRD01 > JALSRD01. The sequence goes on along the minus strand of CAYZCL010000168.1, from coordinate 2,110 downwards.
GCCTGCCGGAAAAGACCGAGGGCGGCTCCAAAGGCATGGCCCGTTACCCGCTGCCCATCGACGCCATCATCCTGGTGGAGGAGGGAGACGAGGTCAAGGCCGGCGACGTGATCGCCAAACGGCCGCGGGCCACCACCAAGACCAAGGATATCACCGGCGGTCTACCCCGCGTGGCCGAGTTGTTCGAGGTGCGCAAACCCAAGGAGATGGCTGTGCTCAGCGAGATCGACGGCTACGTTTCCATCTCCAAGGCCACCAAGAAGGGCAAGCAACGCGTGACCGTTACGCCCGTCGACGTGGGCGAGAAGAAGGAATACCTGATCCCGCGCGGCAAGCACATCAACGTCTACGACGGGGACTACGTGCGCGCCGGCGATCCGCTCATCAGCGGCGACGCGGTGCCCCAGGACATCCTGCGCATCAAGGGGGAGATCCCGCTGGCGCGTTACCTGGTCGACGAGGTGCAGGAGGTCTACCGTCTGCAGGGTGTGCGCATCAACGACAAGCACATCGAGGTCATCGTGCGCCAGATGATGCGGCGCGTGAAGGTCACCGACCCGGGAGACACCGACTTCGTCAACGAGGAGCAGGTCGACAAGGTGCGCTTCGAGCAGATCAACCGCCAGATCGTGGAAAAGGGCGGCAAACCTGCCGTGGCGGAGCCACTCATCCTGGGGATCACCAAGGCATCGCTGTCCACCGAGAGCTTCATTTCGGCGGCCTCCTTCCAGGAGACCACCAAAGTGCTCACCGACGCTTCCATCGCCGGTGCGGTGGACTACCTGCGGGGCTTGAAGGAAAACGTCATCATGGGACGCCTGATACCGGCCGGCACCGGTGTCGAGGAATACCGCAACGTGGAGATCGAGATCGCCTGAGATCCTGAACGGCGGTTTGGCAGAAATTTGTTAAATTCGCTTGACTTTCGGTCGGCGAATGTATACATATCGGCTTTTTATCAGCGGGCCGCCAGGGAAGGTCTGCGCCCTGAAAAACACTGCAAAACGAGGGAAAGATGCCTACGATCAACCAGCTTGTCCGCAAGGGTAGAAAACGCATCAAGAAAAAGAACACGACGCCCGCGCTTAAGGGCGCGCCGCAGAAGCGGGGCGTGTGCACCCGCGTGTACACCTCGACGCCCAAGAAACCCAACTCCGCGCTTCGCAAGGTGGCCAGGGTGCGGCTGACGACCGGCATTGAGGTGACGGCCTACATCCCCGGCATCGGCCACAACCTGCAGGAGCACTCGGTGGTGCTGGTGCGGGGTGGACGTGTCAAGGATCTGCCCGGCGTGCGCTATCATATCGTGCGCGGGACCCTGGACACCCTGGGGGTCGAAGACCGTAAGCAGGGGCGTTCCAAGTACGGCGCCAAGAAGCCCAAGTAGGCCCTGTTCCGAGTCCGTCCCGATGCGCTTCGATGCGCGGGGGCGGTGAAACGCAGCTGACGAGATCACTTAACCCAACAGGTAGCGAGAGAGATGCCAAGAAGAAGAGAAGTTCCCAAAAGGGTCGCCCTGCCGGATCCGCGGTACAACAGCCAGCTGGTAACCCGGTTCATCAACTGCATGATGCGAGACGGCAAAAAGAGCACCGCCGAAAAGATTCTTTACGGCGCCTTTGACATCATCGAGGAAAAGACCAGTCAGCCGCCGTTGAAGGTTTTCGAACAGGCCATGGACAACGTCAAGCCGGTCATCGAGGTCAAATCCCGCCGCGTGGGCGGATCGACCTACCAGGTGCCGACGGAGATCCGACCCTCGCGCCGGACGGCGCTGTGCATCCGCTGGATCATCAATTTCGCCCGCAGCCGTTCGGAAAAGGGCATGGCCCAAAAGCTGGCCGCCGAGCTGATGGACGCCGCCAACGGGCGCGGCGCCTCCGTGAAGAAACGCGAGGACACCCATCGCATGGCGGAGGCCAACAAAGCTTTCGCCCACTACCGCTGGTAGGCAGGTACCCCAAAAGGATACGACCGGGAGCGCCGCAAGAACGGTTCCCCCGGGATTTCAAGGAGACACGAGATGGCAAAGGAAAAGTTTGAGCGCACGAAGCCGCACGTAAACGTAGGTACGATAGGTCACATCGATCATGGCAAGACGACGCTGACG
>CAYZCL010000167.1:0-14070 GCA_964476595.1 uncultured Desulfobacteraceae bacterium | reverse complement strand
ATACCAGCTTGCGGGCGCGAAGTTCCCACTTCTGACCTTTGCCCGGAGACTCCACCAGCGCGCCGCGTACTTCCACCGACGCCCCGGTGTGGATTTCCTTCAGACCGGCATAGGCCTCGGTGTTCTCGTCCACCAGCACCTGCAGGTTCTTCAGGCAGGAGCCGTCGTTGATCTCCAGGAAGGAAAACCCCTTGGCGTCTCGCCGGGTGCGTACCCAGCCCCTGACCATGATTTCTTCGACTTCTCTCTCGGCCGCCAGGGCGGCCTTGACACGCGTGCGTTTCATGTTTTCCCCGTTCTTGTCCGGAGGCGCTCATTCCCGGGCCCTGCGTGCCTCGAAAAAGACCTCTCCGCCAATCCGTCTGAAAGCGGCGGACGGGCGTCGCCCGTCCGCCGCGCAGCCTTGCGGCAAGCCCCTATTTCGGCATCCAGACTTCTTCCACCTTGTACTTGCCGTTGTGCACGCTGATGATGGAAACGCCCTTGAGCGGAACGCCGCTGGGGCGCGTGTAGGAGATTTCGCCGGTTACGGCCTTGTAGCCGCGGGTGGCCGCCAGAGCGTCACGCAGGGCCTTGCCGTCGGTGCTGCCGGCGCGTTTGATGGCATCGGCGATCAGCCCCACGGCGTCGAATCCCAGGGCCGCGAAGGCGTTTTCGGGTGGGTGGCCGTACTCCTTCTCGTAGGCCGTCACGAAGGCCACCACTTCGGGTCGGTTGTCTTCGCGGTAGGTGTGGGTGGAGAAGTACACGTCGTTGGCCAGCTTGGGGCCGGGTACGGTGGTCACCAGTTCGGTGTCGAAGCCGTCGCCGCTGACGATGGGCAGCTTGAGGCCGGCTTCACGGATCTGCTTGACGCTCAGGCCGGCCTCGTTGGGGATGGCGGATATGAAGACCGCGTCCGGCTTGGGCTTGGTGTTTTTCAGCCGCGCGATCTGGGCCGAGAAGTCCTTGTCGCCCATCATGAAGAAGTCTTCCAACACAATCTTGCCGCCCAGTTCCTGGATGCGCTGCTTGTAGAATTTCGACAGCGCCTTGGTAAAGTCCATGGAGTTGTCGGTCCACACGGCGATATTCTTGGCGCCCAGCTTCTTGACCGTGAAGTCGGCGATGGCGAAGGACTGGTCGTCGTCCCCGAAGGGCACCATGAACATGTAGTCGCCGACCCACTTGGGCAGCATGGGGTGGGTGGCGCCGGAGGTCACGAAGGGTACGCCCTTCTTCTGGAACAGGGGGGCGGCGGCCATCACGAAGGTCGTGTCCCCGTAGCCCAGGCCGGCTACCACGCCCATGGACAGCGCCTTCTTGGCGCCGGTGGCGGCGGCCTTCTGGTCGGTCTTGGTGTCGATGCCGATGACCTCCAGCTGGCGTCCGCCCAGCAGCCCGCCGGCTTGGTTGATCAGCTTGGCCTGCAGCTTGGCGCCGTTGAGGGCCGGTGCGTCGATGGAGGACATGCCGCCGGTGAGGTTGTACAGGGCGCCTAACTTGATGGGCTCACCCGCGGCGGCGGGTGAAACCAACGCCAGGGCGAAGGCCGACAGCGTGAGCAGTAACAGTCCTTTTTTCAACATGGCAAACCTCCTCTGTTTCGGGTGGATGAAGAAAGACCGGGCACAAAAGCGGCGAGTCGCAAAGGCACCCGAAAGCCCCGTGGCCGTTCCGCTGTGCCTTTGCCCCCTGGATCCTTGTTTTCAACAAAATAGTATCTGCCGGCGCCGTCGTCAACCGTTGTCGCCCGTCAGGAAGCGCGGCTCGCGTGTGCCCAGCATGCCGCCCGGGCGGTAGATGAGGATCAGGATGAGCACCAGGGCCATCAGGATTTCGCCGATGCCGTAGAGCCCGTAGTGTTCTTCCAGCGGCCGGAAGGCCTCGGTCAGCACGGTGAACAGCACGGCCGCCAGCAGAGAACCGGTGATGCTGCCGCTGCCGCCCACCACCACCATGACCACGATGTTGAAGGCCATGATCAGGGAAAAGGACGACGGCGTGATGGCCGTCACCAGGTGCGCCCACAATCCGCCGGCCACGCCGGCGAAAAAGGCGCCCAGGGCCAGCGAGAGCACGCGCGTGAAAAACAGGTTGACGCCCAGGCACTGGGCCGCCAGTTCGTCCTCGCGCACGGCGATCATGGTGCGCCCCAGGGAGGAAAACTTGACCTTCCAGCTGACGTACAGGGTCAGCAGCACCCACGGCAGCACCTGCCACACGGTGGTCAGGTCCGCCAGGCCGTTGAGCCCCAGGGGGCCCCGCGTGACGCTGTCCCAGTTGGTGATCAGCACCTGCACGATGATCAGGAACCCCATGGTGGCCACGGCCAGGTAGTGTCCCTTGAGACGCAGCACGGGCACGCCGATCACCAGGGCCGTCGCCGCGGCGCACAGGCCGCCGACCACCAGTGCAGGCACGAAGGGCGCCTGCAGGCCGGCCAGCCAGGCCGGCAGGTCGGGCAGGAACATGGCCTTTCTTGCCGCCGGCAGGGTCAGGATGGCGGTCACGTAGCCGCCGATGGCCATGAACCCCGGGTGCCCCAGCGAGAACAGGCCCGTCATGCCGTTGGTGATGTTCAGGCTGACGGCCAGGATGATGTTGATGCCCACGAAATTGACGATGGACATCACGTAGTCGTCCAGCACGGCCTGCAGCACGAAAGCCAGCGCGAAGGATGCCGCCGCCGGCAGCAGGAAGCGCAGTGCCGTACCGTTGCCGCCGGCCGTCCTCATGCCCGTTCCCCCTTGTCACCGCCCAGCAGGCCGTTGGGCATGATCAGCAGGATCACGATCAGCGTGCCGAACACGAAGGCGTCGCGGTAGGCCGAGTAGATGGGCGGCAGCAGCCCCACGAACAGCACCTCGGCTAGGCCCAGGATATAGCCCCCCAGGATGGCGCCGGGAATGGACCCCACCCCGCCGATGACGGCCGCCACGAAGGATTTGAGCCCCGGCACGTATCCCAGCAGCGGGTCGATCTGTCCGAACTTGCCGCCCCACATGAGGCCGGCGATACCCGCCAGGGCGCTGCCCATGGCGAAGGCCGCCAGGATGGTGCGGTTGATGTTGATGCCCATCAGCCGCGCCACGTCCAGGTTCTCGGCCGTGGCGCGCATGGCCATACCCAGCCGCGTGCGGCGGACCAGCAGCATCACCATCACCATCAGCCCCAGGGCCGAGACCATGATCACCAGGTCGATGACCCGGAAGCTGACCGGCCCGGCGTTGATCACCCGCTGCAGGGCGGCCGGGAAGGTGAAGTTGCGCGGCTGGGCCGTGAGCAGCAGGATCCCCAGGTTCTGGAGCATGATGGACACCGCCAGCGAGGCGATGAAGCCGGTCACCTGGGGCGCGCCGCGCATGGGGCGGAAGGCGCCGCGCTCGATGAGCACACCCACCACGGCCCCGGCCGCCAGGGCGCCGGCGGCCACCAGCACGAAAGGCAGGCCGGCCACCTGCATCAGCGCCAGGGTGACGAAGGCGCCGATCATGACCACGTCGCCGTGGGCGAAATTGATCAGCCGGATGATGCCGTAGATCATGGAAAAGCCGATGGCCACCAGGGCATACATGCTCCCCAGGATCAGGCCGTTGACGATCTGCTGGGCAATGTATCCGCCGCCCATCAGGCACCCCCCAGGTAGGCCCGCCGCACCTCGGGATCGGCCGCCAGTTCCTCACCGCTGCCCGAGAGGGTCACCCGGCCGGTCTCGAGCACGTAGGCGCGGTGGGCCAGTTCCAGCGCCATGACGGCATTCTGTTCCACCAGCAGGATGGTCACACCGCGGCGGTTGATGTCGGCCAGGGTCTCAAAGAGGGTCTCGACCACCAACGGACCCAGCCCCAGCGAGGGCTCGTCAAGGATCAGCAGGCGCGGGCGGCTCATCAGCGCACGGCCCACGGCCAGCATCTCCTGCTCGCCGCCCGACAGGCTGCCGGCGGCCTGCCCGGCGCGCTGCCCCAAGATGGGGAACAGTTCGCACACCTGCCGATAATCGTCTTCGATCCCGCGGCTGTCGCGCCGCAGGTAGGCCCCCACCAGCAGGTTTTCGCGCACCGACAGGCTGGCGAAGATGCCGCGCCCCTCGGGGCAGTGCGAGATGCCGCGTCGCACGATTTCCTCGGCGGGCAGGCGGCCCAGTTCCACCGCCGGTGCGTCGGCCTCGGAGTGGTAGCGGATGTGCCCCTGCCGCGGCCGCAGCAGGCCCGAGATAGTGCGCAGGGTGGTGGTCTTGCCGGCCCCGTTGGCGCCGATGAGGGCCACGATCTCGCCCCGGGCGACCCTCAGGCTGACGCCCTTGAGCACGTAGGTGCGTCCGCGGTAGACGTGGATGTCGTCAACTTCCAGCACGGCGTCCCTTTCTCGGTGTTCCCAGGTAGGCCTCGATCACGCGCGGGTCTTTGCGGATGTCGGCGGGGCGACCCTCGCACAGGACCCGTCCGCGGTCCAGCACCTGGATGCGGTCGCAGCTGGCCATGACCACCTTCATGTCGTGTTCAACCAGGAAAACGGCCAGCCCGTAGCGTCGGTGAATGCGCTCGATGACGGCGATCAATTCGTCGGTTTCGTTGGGGTTCATGCCGGCGGCCGGTTCGTCGAGCAGGATCAACTGCGGGTCGGCGGCCAGCGCACGGGCGATCTCCACGCGTCGCTGCAGGCCGTAGGGCAGGTTGCCGGCCCGCTCGCGGGCCACCTCCTGCAGCCCCAGCAGTTCCAGGAATTCGGCGGCGCGCTCGGCCATCTGCCGCTCGGCGCGCCGGAAGGCCGGCGTGTGGACCAGGGTCGGCCACAGACCCCGGCCACGGTGCATGTGAAAGGCCACCTTGATGTTGTCGACCACCGGCATCTCGGCGAACAGGCGGATGTTTTGGAAGGTGCGCGCGATGCCCAGGGCCGCGCGGCGGTCGGGGCGCGCGGCGGTGATGTCCCGATCGCCCAGCAGGATGCGCCCGGCGGTGGGCTTGAGCACGCCGGAGAGCAGGTTGAAGACGGTGGTCTTGCCGGCGCCGTTGGGGCCGATGAGGCCCAGCAGTTCACCGCGGCCCACGGAAACGCTGTAGTCCGCCAGGGCGGTGATGCCGCCGAAGCGCTTCTCCAGCGCCTCGGCCCTGAGCAACGCCCGGGCGCCGCTTTCGCTTGGTCTGGCTGCTGCAGGGACCATGGGCAGCGCAATTCCCCCTGTTTCTGAATTCGGGTGCAACCCCCCGCCGGCGCACCCTTCGGGTCCCGTCCACGGTAAAGCCGGAGAACAGAACGGGAAAACGGGGTGCGGGAAACGTTTAAGCCGGCCCTGCCCCGCCGGCAGGCGCGCCGGCCGCGGCAAGGTCGCGGGGGTCTGAAAAAGCTATAGAGCCGGCGCCGGCCTGTCAAGGGGAAATCCGGGTGCCGGGTGGGGTCGGGGAGGGGTGGAGGGCGGGCTTCAGCGGCTGACGGCGTCCGGGTCTTCGCGGCGACGCTCGTCGAGACGTTGCCGCATGCGCTCCCGGAAGAGCCGCGACTTGGTGTTGATCACGGTGCAGCCGTAGCGGATGTTCTTCTCCAGCAGGTCCGGAGTGTTTTTCAGGCTGGTCCGCAGTTTGAAGCCGCTGGAAGCCACCTTGCGCAGCAGGTCGATCTCCTTGCCCACGACCTTGGCGCGGCCCTTGCGGACGGCGGAGAGGAACGCGCGCGGCGTCGGCCGGCAGTCGCTGTAGGTAACGGCGCGACCGATGTGCTGCACGCTGTGGCTGTCGCTGCCGCCGGTGACGGCCTTGGCCAGGTTGAATCCCAGCAGGGCGCAGCGCAGGTTCCACTTGGTCAGGTTGGAGGCGTTGATGACCTCCACGCCGTCCACCTGCGCCAGGACGGCCTCCAGCCGCTCGCCGGGGAAGTAGACGTTGCAGACGCCGGTGAAGGCCGCGCTGTAGGGGTGGGCGAAGACGGTCAGCGAGGGGTACTGTCGGGCGCGCCGCACGATTTCCTCCATCTCCAGTTCGGTGGAAGACATCACCGAGGGGCCCATGTGCGGCAGGATGTCCCGGCCGTAGAACTTTTCCAGGTCGCGCACGTCGTGGAAGTAGACCAGCAGGTGGGTGCCCTCCAGGGAGGTGACCTCGATGCCCGGTATGTTGAAGACGTCCCCGCGGGCGGCCAGTTCCACGGCCCCTTCGATCTGGTTGTGGTCGGTCACGGATACGCCGATGCCCAGTTCCTTGGCGCGCTCGGCGATGTCGTCGACCGACGGCGTGCCGTCGGAGTGGTGGCTGTGGATGTGCATGTCGACCACGCTGTAGCGCGCGGTGAGGGCTTTGAGATCCGGTATCTGAAAGACGATGCGGTTCAGGTTGTCCAAGGCAGCCTCGCTGGTTTTCTGCGGTTCGCTGGAAACGCCGGGTGAAATCGGCGACATTATTATCGGCCGGTGCAGCAAAGAAGTTGAAGGCATCCGCCATCAGCTGCCGGGCCTGACAGGCTGCCGGTTGAAAACCGGCCGCCTTTTTCCCGCTACCCGCTACCCGTCACTGATCCTGCCCGCAACCCAACCGTTTTCGGGCCTTTTGCCACAGACCGGCACGGCCCCGTCGGGTGGCGGCGGGCTGTAAAAGATAAAATTGACTTTACCTCCTCCCCGCCTCTGTGCCTCTGTGCCTTGCCCTTAATCCTTAAAGATAATACCGCCTTCGAAAAAAGAAAGAGCCGCCGAGACGGGCGGCCTGGTCATCGCACCGTCGCCGCCAGGGCCAGCGCCGCCAGCGCCAGCAGGGTGGCCGACAGCCAGCCAGACTGCCCCCCAGTATAGCAGATGACCGCCGACAGGAGCAAGGTGCATCCCAGCACGGTCCACGACAGGCGCGCAACGGACCGCTCCAGGCGGCGCAGCAGGCGGCGGGCGGCCGGGTCCAGGGCGGCCTGCACCGGTAATCCGCCGCGGTCGGCGGCCGACAGCAGGCGGTCCAGGCGCTCCGGCAGGCTGCCCAGCAGGCGCACCAGGGTCTCCAGCTGCGTGAGGAAGCGGTCGCCGCGGCGGCCCAGTTCCTGGCGGGCGAAGCGTTCGGCAAAGGGGATCGTGCCGGCCCAGGGGTCGAAGTCTGGGTCCAGGCGCGTGGCCAGGCCGGCCAGCATGCCCACGGCGCGCACCACGAAGAGCATGTCGGCCTGGAACTGGAAGGGGGCCTTGAGGATTACGTCGCGGTACTCCTCGAGGAAAAAACGCGCCTCGTTCAGGGCAGTGTCGCGCAGCTGACCCACGCGGATGCCCCAGAAACGCTCGAAGAGCGCCTCGTGGGTCTCCTCCAGCAGCCGCAGGTCGGCGCCCTCCAGCAGGGCACCGGCGTGCTGGTAGGCGGACACGATCATGCGCGCGTCGCGCCGCGCGATGCCGATGGCGTATTCGCGCAGGGCCCGCCGCAGGCGCCGGGGGATTTCGGCCACCATGCCGAAGTCCACGAAGGCGATCTCGAAGGGACGCCCCGGCCGTTTCCACCGCATCGCCCGGGGATCCGAATTTTGCAGGGGACGGACGAACAGATTGCCCGGGTGGGGGTCTACGTGCACGAAGTGGGTTTCGAACACTTGGCGCATGTAGGCGCGGTGCAGGGTGCGGGCCACCTCGGGCGGACGGATGCCGGCGGCTTCCAGGGCCGGCACGTCGCCGATGCGGATGGCCGAGACGTCTTCGGAGGCCAGGATGCGCGGCCGGCAGAAGTCCCGGTAGATCTGCGGGATGCGCACGTCGGGCTCGTCGGCCAGGTCGGCGGCCAGTCGTTCGGCGTGGCGCGCCTCGGCCAGCATGTCCAGCTCGGTGCGCGTCACCGTGGAAAACTCCGCCAGCAACCAGTCCAGGTCGACCCGGCGCCGCACCGGCCGGTAGAGCTTCAGCCAGCGGAAGGCCTGTCCGATGGCGCGCAGGTCGGTCTCCACCACCTGTTCGATGCCCGGGCGCAGGATCTTGAGTACCATTTGCCGGCCGTCGCGGCTCTCGGCCCGGTGGGCCTGGGCCAGCGAGGCAGACCCCAGCGGCTCGGGGGAGATGCTGCGGAAGACCTCCTGCGCGGGCCGGTCGAACTCGGCGGCGATGCGCGCCTCGATGCGCGCGAAGGGCACCGGCGCCACCTCGTCCTGCAGTCCGGCCAGTTCGGCGATGATCTCCGGCGGCAGGATGTCAAAACGGATGCTCAGGAATTGCCCCAGTTTGATGAGCACGCCGCCCAGCTCCACCGCCAGTTCCCGGAAACGGGCGGCGATGCGCCGCCAGCGTTCCGTGGCCGGACGCCGCAAGACCCGCAGCAGGGGCAGGGACAGCAGGACGTCCCACCACAGAAAGTGCGCCACCACCCCCAGGAAGAAGCGCCGCACGCGGCGGTAGCGGGACCGGTCCAGGGCCGGTGGGTTGGTTGCCGGTGCCGGCTGGTTGTTCATGTTAAAGTCCGCTTTGCATTTTGCCGAGAAAATCAGATAAGTACCCGGCGCTTCACCGTCTGGCTCCCGGGGGGATCAAATAAGCGGTTGACAGCGTCGCCGATTTCTTTTAAGGAGGGTGCCACCCACGCGGATTCTGCGTGGCGTTTCCCTGAGAAAAATGACAGGTCGCCATCTGGAAGTCAACCACCGGTTGAGCTGTAGCGAAAGGACTTTCCCATCGGATCGCAACAGGCTTTCTTCGCAGATCGGATTGTCAGCCGACGCGGGTTTCTGAAGGCGGGGGCGGGTGCCGCCGCCGGTCTGCTGTCGGCCTCGATGGCGCTGGGCGCCATCATTCCGCGCCATGCCGCTGAGCGGCGGCTGTGCTTCTACAACGCCCACACCGGCGAACGGTTGCGCGTCTGCTACTGCCGCGACGGCCGCTACCTTCCCGAGGCGCTCTTCCAGATCAACTACATTCTCCGGGATTTCCGCACCGGGGAAATCAAACCCATCGACGTCCGCCTGCTGGACACCCTCTATCGCCTGTCCCGCAGGGTGTCGCACCGCTGCACCTTCCACATCATCTCGGGTTACCGCTCGCCGGCCACCAACGCGCGGCTGCGCCGCAAGAGCCGGGGAGTGGCCAAGAACAGCTACCACATGTACGGCAAGGCCATCGACATTTACGTGCCGGGCTACCGCCTCTCGCGGCTGCGGCGGCAGGCCCTGAAGCTGCGGGCCGGCGGGGTGGGCTACTACCCTAAAACCGGCTTCGTGCACCTCGATGTCGGTCCCGTCCGGCAGTGGTGACGGTTCCGGCCGGCGCCGGACGGTGCAGGGCGCGGGCCATGGCGCCGTCGCGGCCGTAGATATCCTTCCGGAAGTGAAGTATTCCCCCGGCATCCACCCAGGCCGTCCAGTAGAACAGGTGGATGGCGATGGGCCGTTTCAGTCCCACCACCATTTCCCGGCCGTTCTCGATGGTGGCCTCGATGTGCGCACGGCTCCAGCCCCGGTTGTCCCTGAGCAGGCGGGCCGCCAGTTCCACGGGTTTTTCCAGCCGGATGCAGCCTGAGCTCAGGTCCCGCCGCGCGCGCAGGAACTGGCTGTGGTCGGGGGTGTCGTGAAGGTAGACGGCATCGCGGTTGGGGAACATGAACTTCAGGCGGCCCAGTTCATTGAGCGGTCCGGGCTCCTGCTGCAGCTTGTAGGTCAGGCGCGCCGGCCGGATGGCGTTCCAGTCGATGGTGCGCGGATCGATTTCGGGGGCCCCCGACCGCCAGCTGGCAAAGACGTGGATCCTGCGATCCGCCAGGTAGTCGGGGTCGGCCTGCACCCTGGGCAGCACGTCCTCGCGGGCGATGCGCGGCGGGATATTCCACGTCGGGTTGATGACCAGGTAGGTGATGCGGCTGCTGAAGACCGGCGTGGGGCTGCGCGGCTTGCCCACCGCCACGCGCATGCCCAGCACGGTCCGGCCGTCTTCGACGACCCGCAGCGTGAAGTCGGGTACGTTCACCTCCACGTGGCGGCGCCCCAGGTCGCGGGGCGCCCAGCGCCAGCGCTCCAGGTTGGTTTCGATGCAGTGGATGCGTGCCGCCACCGGCACGTTGAGCTCCGCCAGCGTGGGGGCGTCCAGTGTTCCGGTAGCCGGAAGTCCGTGTCGTCGCTGGAAGCGGGCCAGAGCCCGGGCCAGGGCCTCGTTGAAGCGGTTGCCCCCGTCGCCCGTCGGGAGGCTGTCCAGGTCTCCCGACGCCAGCAGCCGCTGGCGAAGCAGTGGAATGCGGGGGCTGCTGTCGCCGGGAAACAGCATTTCACCGTCGGGAATGCGCGGCCGGCCGCCGTCGGCGGCGATGCGGCGATAGCGCTGCAGGGCCGTTTTCAGACGTCGGTAACCCGCGTGTGGCGGGGCCAGGGAGCGCAGGGTGCCGGCCACGTCGCCCGAGTCCAGGGCCGTGCGCAAGGCGGTGGCGGGATCTGGAAGCGGGCCGGACGCCGTCCGCCGTCCACCGAAGCGGCGGGGGTTGATCCGCCCCCGTGTCAGGTGGGCCGCATACCCCAGGAATGCGTCGGTGAGCAGCAGGTCCAGACGTGCCCACCGGCCGAAGTCGGCGGGTGGATCGGCCGCCGGGTTGCGGACCGACTCCGGTCCGCGCATCAGCCCGGCCAGGTCGTCCAGGTGGTAGTCGGCCGGGTCGAGCCCCTCGCGGTCCGCCCGCCGGATGCACTCCAGCAGCTCCCGCGCCGACGGCAGCACACGGGAATCGGCCACCCACAACGGGCGGTAGCGCCGGCCGGCGTAAAAGGCCGTCAGCCGCTCGGCGTCGAACAGGGCGCCGGGGCGGGAGGCGGCCGGGCGGCTTTTGTGCGGCCGGGTCAGCACCGCCCGGATGCAGCCGGCTACCCCGGCGCCGAAATCGTCGGCCGCCGCCGCGGGAGACGCCGCCAGCAGGAAAGCCAGCAGGGCGGCCGCCGCGCAAAACCGCCCCACGCGTGTTGTCTGGGGTGTGGTGCCCATGGTTGCCGTCGGTCTGGGTTGAAGTTTCCGGAACGCGGATCCGGAAAACAGGCGGCGCGGTATTGATTTCGCGCGCCGGATTCCATAACCTGAGCCTGAATTGGTAGGGGAACACCCGCCTGTCTGTCAACAGGTTTTGAGAAAAGGCCTCGGGCGTAAGGGAAAGGGCGGCCGGTTTTCAACCGGCGCCCGCCGAAAGCCGATACCTGAACGTGACGCCTTTGACACCTGATACCGCAACTTGACGAAAGAGGAGGCCCATGGATCCCAAAGATTCTCCCGAGGGAGGCCGTTTCAACACTTCCCGTCGTGCCGTATGGGGGTGGGCGCTGTACGACTGGGCCAACTCGGCCTTTGCCACGGCGGTCATGTCCGGCTTTTTCCCCGTTTTCTTCAAGGAGTTCTGGAGCGCCGGCACCGACGTCAACCTGAGCACCGCCCGGCTGGGACTGGCCAACTCCCTGGCCAGCCTGGCCGTGGCCCTGGCGGCGCCGGTGCTGGGCGCCATCGCCGACCGCGGGTCGCGCAAGAAGGCGTTCCTGATCTTTTTCGCCTACTTCGGCGTGTTGATGACGGCCCTGCTGTGCCTGGTGGAAAAGGGCGGCTGGCTGTGGGCCACGGTCATCTATGCGCTGGCCATCGTCGGCTTCTCGGGGGCCAACATCTTCTACGACGCCCTGCTGCCGTCGGTTTCCGGTGGTCGCAGCATGGATACCGTCTCCAGCCTGGGCTTTGCCATGGGATACCTGGGTGGCGGGCTGCTTTTCCTGCTGGACGTCATCATGGTGCTCAAGCCCACGGCTTTCGGCTTCGCCGACGCTACCGGCGCCGTACGCTTCAGCTTCCTGTCGGTGGCCGTCTGGTGGGGCGTCTTCACCCTCTTCACCATCGTGTGGGTTCCCGAGCAAAAGACGCCCCGGCCGCCCGGTGACCGGCGCAGCCTGCTGACCGCCGGCTTTTCCCAGTTCGTGGAGACGCTGGGGCAGGTGCGACGTCTCAAGACCCTCTTCCTTTTCCTGATCGGCTACTGGTGCTACATCGACGGCGTCGACACCATCATCCGCATGGCCATCGACTACGGCATCACCATCGGCCTGAAGTCCAACGACCTGATCACGGCCCTGCTGATGGTGCAGTTCATCGGCTTTCCGGCGGCCCTGGTCTTCGGCCGCCTGGGCAGCCGCTGGGGCGTCAAACGCTCGCTCTTCCTGGCCATCGGAGTATACGGCGCCGTCACCCTGGCGGCCGCCATGATGACGCGCAAGGAGGAGTTCTACATCCTGGCGGCCGCCATCGGCCTGGTGCAGGGCGGCATCCAGGCCCTGAGCCGCTCCTACTACGCGCGCCTGATACCACCCGGGCGCGACGCCCAGTTCTTTGGGTTCTACAACATGTTCGGCAAGTTCGCCGCCATCCTGGGACCCGTGCTCATGGGGGTCGTCGGACTGGTCGTTAAACGCATATTGATTTCACCGGGGGATACCGCCGCCCAGATCCAGGCGGCCTCCACCCTGGCGGCCCGCTGGGGCATCGTCTCGGTGCTGCTGCTGTTCATCGCCGGCGGCCTGCTGCTCTACTTCGTTGACGAGGAAAAGGGAAAGCGCGAAGCGGCGGCGTTTGAGTAAGGGCCAGGCACAGAGGCTAAGGGCCAGGCACAGAGGCACAGAGGCACAAAGTTTTAACTGCAGGGTGTGAGGCGCGGTTCAGTTGCTGGATCCGGTTGCTCGGCGTTGGCTCGATTTTTCCTGTTTTTCTGGTAACCTGCATTCCCGGACAAATGTAACGGTAAATTGAGGCAACCAGTTAATATTGTACGAGAAAACAATAATAATCGCTTTGTTTTTCATCGTTACACTTGATTGAATTATAAAGATGCACAGGGGGAGGATCGGATTCCCATAATTGCGGGTTACAATTTTAATTGGTTGATTTAAATAATAATTTTCCGGGTTTTTACTCCATGAACCGCCATGTTTGATCAACCTCGTTACAACTGTCCGGGAATGCGGGTAATAACAAGGCAGGAAAAAGGGCACAAAGGGGATGCGTTGCGGGGGAGGACAGGTTCCCTGCAATCCGCAACGGAAAAAATCGCCGCAGACCTACACAGACAGGTTTGGCGGGTGACAGCCATCGAGGGGCTATCCGGTAGCTGTCGGCGTGCTTGCTGCGGTCACCTTTCATTCTCCGGGCGCATCCATGCGTGAGAGGCGTGCAGGTACCGGCTGCGCGCAGGGGGAGAACCGGCGGGATCGGGGAGCAGGAGTGGTTTTCCTCAAAGAGGGTTGTGGCTGAATCGAAACAGCAGGGATTGACAACTACCTTGACCGGCGTACTGGACATTCTAGAACCGCTTTTCTTAAAGACCGTCGACCGATTGTATCGCCGGCTGCCGCAGCCGCAGCCGGCGCGCGAAAAGCTGCGGCGCTGCCGCATCGTGTCCCACCGCGGCGAGCACGACAACGTCGCCGTTTTCGAAAACACCCTGGCGGCCTTTGAAACCGCCGCCCGGGCCGGCGTGTGGGGACTGGAGATGGATCTGCGCTGGACGCGGGACATGATCCCCGTGGTGATCCACGATCCCGGCCTGCAGCGGCTCTACGGACGGCCTGAGCGCATCATCGACCTGACCCTGTCCGAACTCGAGAACCTGGACGTGCCGGTGCCCACCTTGAGGGCCGTGGTGGAACGCTTTGGCGGACGCCGTCACCTGATGGTGGAAATCAAGGCCGGCACCCTGACGCAGCCGGACCTTCAGAACCGGCGCCTGAAAGTGCTTTTCGCCGGCCTGGCCCCGGGACGCGATTTTCACCTCATATCGCTGACCCCCCGGGAATTTTCCCGGATCCGTTTCGTCGGTCCCGGCGCCCTGCTGCCCATCAGCCGGCTCAACATTCGCCGCCTGGAGCGGCAGGTCTACGAAAAGGGCTACGGTGGACTGACCGGCCACTTCCTTTTCATGACCACCGCCCGCCTGCGACGCCTGCGGGCCGCCGGCCGCCGCGCCGGAACCGGCTTCGTCAACCACCGCAACATCCTTTTCCGGGAGATCCGCCGCGGCGTGGACTGGATCTTCTCCGACCGCGCGGCCTACCTGCAGGGAATCTGCCGAAAGTGATCCGTCCGCGAACAACCCCCGTCCATACAAGTCCACCAAAATCGATTGCACCCCCCCCCCCCCCCCC
>CAYZCL010000166.1:0-52714 GCA_964476595.1 uncultured Desulfobacteraceae bacterium | reverse complement strand
CTCGGTGATGTCCCGGACGATGGACAGGACCGCCATCTCGCCGTTGAGCTGCATGGTGGCGACCGACATCAACCCGTACAGAACGCGCCCGTCTTTGTGCCGGAACCGGACCTCCAGGTTGTTGATGACCCCTTCCCTTTCCAGCGTGTTTACGAAGCGGGTGCGATCACCGGGGTCATCCCATATGCCGAGGGGGACGGCGCTCCTGCCGATGATTTCCTCGCGTGTGTAACCGGTGATTCGTGTGAAGCCCTCGTTGACGTCGAGGTAGGTGCCGTCCGCCAGGCGGCTGATAGTGATGGAATCGGGACTGGTGTGGAAAGCCAGCCGGAAACGCGTTTCACTTTCCCGCGTGCGTGCCTCCGCCTGCTTGCGCTCCGAGATGTCCCTGGCCAGCGACATGATCATCGGCCGTCCCTTCATCTCGAAGATCCGCGAGCTGATCTCGACGGGAATGCGCCGGCCGTCCTTGGCGACCTG
The DNA here is from genome assembly GCA_964476595.1 of uncultured Desulfobacteraceae bacterium. Classification (GTDB taxonomy): domain Bacteria; phylum Desulfobacterota; class Desulfobacteria; order Desulfobacterales; family JALSRD01; genus JALSRD01. Next base: position 52,234 of record CAYZCL010000166.1, on the reverse strand, counting down.
CACGGTCTCAAAAATCAACCACTTGTCCCGCATGAGCCTGTCAACCGCCCGGGTGCGTCCGTAACGCCGCATCTCCTCCGGGACGCTGATGTCCCGGACGGACATCTCGAGCAACTCTTCCCGACTGTAGCCCAGTTTCCGGCAGGCGATGTCGTTGACCTTGATGAACTTGCCGAAACCGCTGCACCTGAAGGAGTGCACGAAGACGGCATCGCTGATGCCCTCGAAAAGCGCCCGGTACTCGGCCTCCGACGCCTCCAGGGCCTCTTTGGCGCGTTTGCGATCGGTGATGTCTCGCAGGATATGCACCGCCCCCAGCAGAGTGCCGGAGCCATCCAGGATGGGATCCACGGTGACCTCCAGGACACGCCCCCCCGTAACCAGCTGGGTTTGTTCCCGCCGCCGCGTGCGACGCATGCGAAGAAAGGGGCACCCCCCGATGGGCGTCTGCCGCTTGTGGATGACCTCCCAGCAGCACCGTCCGGCCATGCGACCCCTGAATTCCGGGAAGCAGGCCTCCATGGCCGCGTTGCTGCGCAGGAGCCTCTGGTCCGCATCCAGCAGGCAGATGCCGTCGGTAACCGCGTCGAAAGTGGATTGCCACTGCTGCGCCGCCTGCTGCAGGGCCTGCTCGACCCGGACGCGCTCCGAGATGTTTCTCACGGCGGTGACCCGGTATTCTCCATTCACGAGCCGCGATTCGACCTCCAGGGGAAGCCGCCCGCCGTCTTTTCGGATGCCTTCGATCCGGTAGGGTCCGGTGTAGCTGCGACGGACCTTTTCCGCGATGACGTCGTGGTATTCTTCGGGAACCAGTATTTCGACGACATTTTTCCCCAGCAGCTCTTCCCGGCTGTAACCGACCATGTTGGCAAAAGACAGGTTCAGGTCCTGCACGACGCCATTGCGGTGGATCAGAATGCCTTCGAAGGTCAGGTTGGAAAGATTCTTGAACCGTCCCTCGCTCCGCGCAAGGGCGCTCTCGGTGTGCCGAAGGCTTGTCAGCGTATCTTCGAGTTCCGACACCCGGCGGCGCAACCCCTCCAGTTCGAAAATCAACTGCGCCCTGGTTTTCTTTTCGTCTCTCACGCGAACACCCTGATGTGGACAGGAGAAAGCGGGTCGCGGTTCCGGACGCCAGCCGCCCACGGCTTTTCCGCCGTCCCGGGCGGCCCCGTTACCAGATATTAAAATAACCCCGAAGGGGCGCGTACTTGAGGAAAAATTACGAAAAATGCGGATTTCAGAAAGAGGCGCCGGGGAATTGAGCGGAACAGGTGGTGCCCCTGGCAAGAATCGAACTTGCGGCACATGGATTAGGAATCCATTGCTCTATCCACTGAGCTACAGGGGCTGATTTTCAAGGGTTCCCGTTGCCCGAAAACTGCCCGTTTCTACACCAAGAGCCGATTTTTGACAAGCCCTTTTGGCGGTTTCGGCGGGATCATGCCGCGGGCTTCGCCCTCCCCGCCACCGGGGGCGTTGCCTGCGATTGCCCCGGAGGCCCCGGGTCCATCCGCGGGACCCGGCGGCGCGCTCAGCAGGCGAACCCCTCCAGGCAGTCGGCGAAGATGGACAGGCAGGTGTCGATTTCCTCGCTGGAGACCGTCAGAGCCGGGCAGAAACGCACCGCGCTCTCCCCGCAGCCCAGCAACAGCAACCCCTTGTCGAAGGCCTTCTGGACCAGCTGGTTGCGCCAGTCGGTGGCCGGTGCCTTGGAGGTGCGGTCTTTGATCAGTTCGGCGGCCACCATCAGGCCCTTTCCACGCACGTCCCCGATACACTCGAAAGACCGCTGCAGCTCCTGCAGCCCGGTCATCAACTGCGCGCCACGCGCTTCGGCGTTGCGAATGAGCCCCTCTTCCAGCAGTGCGATGGTCGCCAGCGCCGCCGAACACGATACCGGGTTGCCGCCGAAGGTGGAGGCGTGCGAACCGGCCTCCCAGATCATGATGTCCGATCGGGCCACCATGGCGCCCAGGGGCATGCCCGAGGCGATCCCCTTGGCGACGGCAATGATGTCCGGCGCCACGCCGAAATGTTCCATGGCGAACATGCGCCCCGTGCGGCCCATGCCCGCCTGGACCTCGTCGGCAACGTAGAGGATGTCGTATTTCCTGGCGATTTCGTGCAGCCGTTTGTGAAACTCGGGCGGCGGCACGATGTAACCGCCCTCGCCCTGGATGGGTTCCACGAAGATCGCGGCCACCTCTTCAGGCGGCACGGTGGTACGAAACAGGGAATCCTCCACCCAGCGCACGCACTCCAGGTTGCAGCTGGGGTAGGTCATGTTGTAGGCGCAGCGATAACAGTAGGCGTAAGGGATGTGGGTGATTCCCGGAATCAGAGGATTGTAGTGCTTTTTCTGGATGACCTTGCTGGCCGTCAGCGAGAGCGCCCCCATGGTGCGTCCGTGAAAGGCACCGAAAAAAGCGATGTTGAGCTCGCGTTTGGTGTACCAGCGGGCCAGTTTGAAGGCCGCCTCCACCGCCTCGGCGCCGGAATTCCCGAAATAGACCTTGTTGTCCCCGTCGCCGGGCACCAGACCGGCCAGCTTGTTGGCCAGTTGAATCTGGGCGGTGTAATAGAAATCGGTCCCCGACATGTGCAGCAGGCGGTCGGCCTGGTCCTTGATGGCCTGCACCACCCTGGGGTGGCAGTGCCCCGTGGCGCATACGGCGATGCCGGAGGTAAAATCCAGGAAAACGTTGCCGTCCGGGTCGGTGATCCACAGGCCGGACGCTTTTTCGGCCACCAGCGGATAGCCGCGGGTGTACGAGGGTGAAACATGGCGCCTGTCCACATCGATCAGAGCCGCAGCCCTGGGGCCCGGCAGCGCAGTTTTGATTTCAGGCTTTTTCACGATGCGTCTCCTTGGTTTGGATGTGAGCAAACGAGCGCCGCGCCGGTCGCCGTCACCCCGCGGTTCCCCCTGACCGCGCCCGAAGATTGTGCTTGAATTTCCATGCGTTCAGCCGATAACTGCAATAGGCGCCCTTTCCGGGCCTGTGTATCCTAATTTTCGCCTTTAGGCAAAGGGAAAAGGCACCGGGGGGAAATCCATCGTCGCCCGCGCGACGTTCTCACGGTCAACGGGTGCATCGCACCACAAGGAGTCTGCCAATGCCGGATCAAAAAATCCTGCTCCAGAGTGGTACCAACGAAATGGAACTGCTGGTGTTCATGATGGGAGGCGAACTGTTCGCCGTCAACGTGGCCAAGGTTCAGGCCATCCTGCAGTACGACGACGCCGCGGTCACCCCCCTCCCCCGTGCGCCGGAGGCCATCCTGGGCATGCTGTTCTACCGCGGGCACGCCATCCCGCTCATCGACCTCGCGCGCACCCTGGAGGCGTCCGGCGAACCCGCCGACCCGCGGCAGATCGTGATCGTCATGGAGTTCAACCACTTCGTCAGCGCCTACCGCGTCGACGGCGTGCAGGGCATCGAGCGCCTGACCTGGAAACGGTTCGTGCCCATCAGCGACGTGGCCCGCAGTGCGGCCGGCATCATCTCCGGCTCGGTGCATCTCGGCGGCCGGGAAGTGCTGGTGGTGGACATGGAGTGCATCCTGGCCCTGTACGTGCCCGACCTGGCCTTCCGGGAGGCCGAGGACGCGCAGGAACCTCCCCCCGGCCACCGGCGTTCGGACGTTCGCCTGGTTTTCGTGGAAGACTCGCTGACCATCCGCAAGAAGACCCTGCAGAGCCTGACGAAAGCCGGGTACCGGAACATCGAAGTGTTTCCCGACGGCCGCCGGGCCTACGACTGGCTGGTCGGGCGGGCAGAGGCCGATCCCCCCGGGGAAACCCCCGACGTGATCATCAGCGACATCGAAATGCCCCGCATGGACGGCCTGACCCTGTGCCGCCGCATCCGGGAAAAGGAACCGCTGGAAAGCGTCCCTTTCATCGTGTTCTCCAGTCTCATCAATCCCCTGATGATCCGCAAGTGCCGCGCCGTGGGCGCCGACCACTGCGTGACCAAGCCGGAGACGGACCGCCTGATCGCCATGCTGGACGAGGTGGTCCTCCACCGCCGCGCGGCCGCTTCGGGCGCTTTGGACTGACAAGGCACCGTGCTTTGTGATATAAGGCCGGTCATCGCATCCCAGACAGGAGAACAGACCATGAAAATACTGGTGACCGGATCCCGGGGCCAGCTCGGACGGGAACTCATGCTGCAGGCGGATGCGGCCGGCGTCCGCGTCGCGGGGGTCGACCTGCCGGATTTCGACCTCACCCGCCCCGACCACATCGAAAACGCCGCGCGGCGGCACCGGCCGGACCTGCTGGTCAACGCCGCCGCCTACACCGCGGTGGATCGCGCCGAGACCGAAGAGGCGCTGTGCATGGCCGTCAACCGCGACGGCCCCCGCCTCCTGGCGGAGTTCTGCCGCGGGGCCGATCTTGCCCTCGTCCACGTGTCCACCGATTTCGTGTTCGACGGCCGCAAAAAGACCCCCTACACCGAAGACGACCCGCCGGCCCCGCTGGGAGTCTACGCCCGCAGCAAGGCGGAGGGGGAAAAAGCGGTGCAGGACGCGCTGTCGCGGCACCTGATCCTGCGCACGGCTTGGCTCTACAGCGTTCACGGCCGGAACTTCGTCAAGACCATGCTGCGCCTGGGCGCCGAGCGCTCCGAAATCAGCGTGGTGGACGACCAGTACGGCTGCCCCACCTCGGCGGCCGACCTGGCCGGCGCCATCCTGGCCATCGCCGGCCGCCTGGCCGCGGGCGCGGAACCGGAGTGGGGCATCTACCACTACTGCGGCGAGGGGGTAACCACCTGGTACGGGTTCGCCTGCGAGATCTTCGAACAGGCCCGCCGGCACACGCAGCTGAAGGTGAGCCGCGTAACGCCCATCACGACCGGGGATTATCCCACGGACGCGGCGCGCCCCGCCTACTCGGCCCTGGACTGCCGCAAGATCGAGGCCCGCTTCGGCATCCGCCCGCCGGCCTGGCGGCGGAGCCTGGCCGCCACCATCGATCGGTTGTACGGCGCCGCCTGACCCGCTGCGCCGCAAAGCGGCCGCAGCGACGGACGGCAAAGGCGGCTACCGCTGCCCGCCGGCACCGGAATCACGCACGCCGTGCCTTTGTGCCTGTGTGCCATTGATCGGGCCCTTCTGTCGAACAGCGACGGCCGGAACCGGCGCCGCCGCATTCCCGCCGCCCGGCGAAAAGCATGTCCTAAGCCACCCTGAGCGTGGTCAGCGGTTCTTCGGGCCTGCCGGCCATGACGCGGCCATCGCCCCCAGGTAGACCAGCATGTCGGCGTACCGCATGTAGTCCTCGCGGTCGGTGACGAAGACCACCGTCCTGTTCCCTTGGCACCGCAGGAGGTACTCCTTGAACAGCCGGCCGGTCCACTGTTGAGCACCGCCGGCGGAAACTCATCGACCAGTGTGATGGCCGCATCCCTCAGGTACAGCCGCGCCAGATTCAGCTGGAAGGCCAGCGTGGAGGAGAGCTGCTCGGAGCGATAGTCGCCGATGAACTGCTCGATACCCTCGGGCAGCTGCCGGATGCCCTCGTCCCGACCGTCGTAGGCCAGCACCGCGCCGTCCTCGTCGGTGAAGAGCGCCCACTCCGATTCGCGGCCATCGGATTTTCCGGTGACGGCCAGGCAGGGGGCCAAGCGGGGGGCAAAGGCGCAGTGAAATCCAGGTGCACCATGGTGTTGACGAAATCCACGCAGTCCACCTCGGGAAAGTGGGGCAGCGCCTCGCACAGCAGGCGCACCTCCCCGCGCCACTCCAGCGCCGCCAGCAGATAGGTCAGGCGGCGGGCGAAGTCCGAGAGTTTCTCGTCGCATCCCAACCACCCCGAGGGGGGCCAGGCGGGCGGATTGTCGGCGCCGGATGATAGGAAAGGCGGGAGGCGGCGCCGGGCGTCAACGATTTGACGCCCGGCATGCCGGACCGGGTAAAACGGTGCAGTCGACCGGCTCAGGAGCGACTCTTGATGAGCTTGATGGCAGCCTCGAACTTCTGGCTGATGGCCAGGGTCATCTCGGCTGCGTCTTCCATCAGACGCCCCTCCTGGGTGAAGTTTTTTTCCTTTGCTTTCCGGGCCCAATCCCTGTAATTTTCAGCGTGATCGTCATTGTGCCGGATCCAGTGTTCCAGCAGTTTGACCAGTTTCCGGTCGAAAGAAAGCGTTTCTCCACCTTCGCCGGCGTGATCGTGGTGGTGATGGTCGTGCTCGTGCTGGCTCATGGGCTTCACCTCTCCTGAAAGCTCGGATGAAAATGAATCATGATTTGGCGTAACATCCTGCTTTTTCGATTGCTCACACCGATTGCAGGCGCCTTTGCGCGGTGTCCGTCGATCCGCGCGGCGGCCGGCGGCCGTTTTGCCGCATATTGTTTGTACAACCATTACGGAGCCGCCGTCAACAGCCCCGGCCGGGACGTGCCATGCGCAGGCTGATCGTCCTGCTGATCCTGGCCACCGGCGTCGTGTGCGGCGTCCTGATCGGCGCTTTCCTGGCGCTGATTCACGATCTGCCGCCCATCCGCGCCCTGGAATCGTATCAGCCATCGGCGATTACGCGCGTCCTCTCGGCCGAGGGCACCCTGCTGGCCGAGTTCTACGCTGAGCGGCGCCGGCCCGTTCCCCTGGCCGTGATTCCGGAAGCCCTGCGGCAGGGGCTGCTGATCACCGAGGACCGCAATTTCTACCACCACAGCGGCATCGACTTCCGGGGCATCGCCCGCGCCATCGTCAAGGACATCCGTGCCGGCCGCTTCGTCGAGGGGGCCAGCACCATCACGCAACAGCTCACCAGGACGCTCTTTTTGACGCCCCGCAAGACCCTGCGCCGCAAGCTGCGGGAGGCTTTCCTGGCCCTGCAGCTGGAGCGGCGCTACACCAAAGACGAGATCCTGGAGATGTATCTGAACCAGATCTACCTGGGATCCGGCGCCTACGGGGTGGAGATGGCCGCCCGGCGCTACTTCGGCAAATCGGTGCGGGAGTTGGACCTGGCGCAGTGCGCCCTGATCGCCGGCCTGCCCCAGGCCCCCACGCGCTATTCTCCGCTGGTCAACCCGGACCTGGCCCTCAAACGGCGTAACCGGGTGCTCAGGCAGATGCACCGCGCCGGCCTGATCAGCGACGCGCAGTACCGCCGTGCGGCGGCCCGGCCGCTGGAGCTGGCCCCGTCTCCGGGGCCCCGGCGGAAGGCCCAATGGTTCGTGGACTACGTGCGGCGACGCCTGGAAAGAGAACTGGGGGCCGACCTGCTCTACAAGGGCGGCCTGACCGTGACCACCACGCTGTCCATGACGCTGCAGCAGGCCGCCCGGGAGGCCCTGCGCGAGGGGCTGCAGGCCCTGGAAACACGCATGCGCGGCCACCGCATCGAAGCCCGTCCCCAGGGCGCGCTGGTGGCGCTGGACGTCCATAGCGGCGCCATCCTGGCCATGGTGGGCGGCCGCGACGACACCCGGAGCAGCTTCAACCGTGCCGTGGATGCCCGCCGCCAGCCGGGATCGGCCTTCAAACCCATCGTTTTCGCGGCCGCCGTCGCGCAGGGCTTCTCCCAGAACCGGCTGCTCCTCGACGCACCCGTAGCGTTCCCGGGAGCCGGCGGCGGGCAGTGGCGTCCGCAAAACTTTTCCGGCGGCTACCTGGGCGAGATCACCCTGCGCCGCGCCCTGGTGCTCTCGCGTAACATCCCGGCGGTCCGGTTGCTGGACACCCTGGGGCCGGCCGCCGTGGTCTCCTTCGCGCACCGCCTGGGCATCTCCTCGCCCCTGGCGCCCGATCTCTCCCTGGCCCTGGGCACCTCGGAGGTCTCCCTGCTGGAGCTGACGTCCGCCTACGCCGTTTTCGCCAACGCCGGCCGCTCGGTGGCCCCCTTCGGTGTGCGGGAGGTGGCCGACGCGCGGGGGCGGGTCATCCGGCGCCCCGAACGCCGGGTCTCGGCGGTCATGTCCCGGGCGGCGGCGGCCATAATGTGCGACATGCTTCAGGGGGTCATCCGGGAGGGAACCGGTCGCAGGGCCCGCGTCATCCAGCGTCCGGTGGCCGGCAAGACCGGTACCACCAACGACTCCCGCGACGCGCTTTTCGTGGGTTTCTCACCGGGTGTGGCCGCCGGCGTGTGGATCGGGTGCGACACGCCCCGCAGCCTGGGGCCCGGGGAAACCGGCGCACGGGCGGCGCTGCCGGTGTGGGTCGCTTTCATGCAGCGGGCCCTGGCACAGCGGGCCTACGAAGCCTTCGACATCCCCGACGACACCGTGCAGGCTTTCATGGATCCCGTTTCCGGCCGCGCAGTGCCGGCCGGGACGCCCGGTGCGGTGCGCGCCCTGTTCCGAAAGGGCCACCGGCCGTCGGCGCAGCGCTGACGCCCTCGGAGGCGGCGTTCCCCGGAAGGCGTTGCGGGGGCGGCCCGCAGCGTGCCTGTCGATCCCTCTAAATAGTGAAAATTTCACCATTCTGCGTTGACCATCGGGGTGGGTTGTGGTAACGTTAAGTGTTTCATTTTCGGAACCGTCGTGACGGCGGTTTCACGCCTGTTTTTATCTTTTTCTTTCGCATGCATGACGTTGCAGGGGCATGCACAACACGGCAGGGCACGGTGAGGAGGAATTCATGAGAGAAGTTGTGATCGTCAGCGGCGCCAGAACGGCCATCGGCGCTTTTGGCGGGGGATTGAAAAGCGTACCGGTGGTGGAACTGGGCGCACTGGTCATGAAAGAGGTCTTCAAGAAAATCAACTTGAAACCGGTGATCGACGAGGCCACGGCGGCGCTGGCGCCGGAGAAACTGCGCGAACAGGACCTCATCGAACTGGAAAAACGCGCCGCGGACTGGGACGATGCCGCCCAGCCCGTGAATGTCGACGAGGTCATCATGGGCAACGTGCTGCAGGCCGGCCAGGGGCAGAACACCGCCCGCCAGGCCATGATCAAGGCCGGACTGCCCAAGGAGACGCCGGCCTTCACCATCAACAAGGTCTGCGGTTCGGGGCTCAAGTCCATCGCGCTGGGGGCGGCCGCCATCATGACCGGCCAGGCCGACGTGGTGCTGGCCGGCGGCCAGGAGAACATGAGCCAGACCCCCATGGCGTTGCCCAAGGGCCGCTGGGGTTACCGCATGGAGCTCACCGGCAGCGGTGAAGTCACCGACCTGATGGTCTTCGACGGGCTTTACGAGATCTTCTATGGCTACCACATGGGTGTCACCGCCGAGAACATCGTCTCGCTCTACGGCATCAGCCGAGAGGAGCAGGACAAGCTGGCCGTCATGAGCCACAACCGCGCCCGCATGGCGATCGAAGACGGCCTGTTCAAGCCGGAAATCGTGCCGGTGGTCATTAAGAGCCGCCGCGGCGACACGGTTTTCGACACCGACGAGCGGCCCATGGAAACCGACATGCAAAAGATGGGCAAGCTACGGCCGGTCTTCAAGAAAGACGGCAGCGTGACCGCCGGCAACGCCTCGGGGATCAACGACGCCGCGGCGGCCGTGCTGCTGATGAGCGCCGAACGGGCCGCCGAATTGGGCCTGCAGCCGCTGGCCGCCGTCAAAGCTTTCGCCTCGGGCGGATTGGACCCGGCCTACATGGGCCTGGGGCCGGTGCCGGCGGTGCGCAAGGTACTCGACCAGACCGGCATGAGCGTGGACGACCTGGATTTGATCGAACTCAACGAGGCCTTCGCCGCCCAGGCCCTGGGGTGCATGTACGAACTGGGCATCGACGTGGAGAAGCCCAACGAACTGGGCAGCGGTATCTCCCTGGGCCACCCCATCGGCTGCACCGGTGCGCGCCAGATGGTGACCGGCGTCTACCACATGCAGCGCCAGGGCTACGGCACGGGCATGATCAGCATGTGCATCGGCGGCGGCATGGGCATGGCCATGATCATCGAGCGCAAGTAGGCGCCCGACATCGACAATAGCGGAGAGGATTCCATGGAGATCAGCAGAAAACTGGCGATACTCGTCTTTTTCGGGGTTCCCGTCATCATCGGCGGCGGCATCGTTTACGCGATTTTCGGCGGCATGGTCCCTGTGGTGGTGTGGGAGATTTTCCTGCTGCTGCTGGCCGGCGCCATCGTGAGCGGATAGCCCCGCCGGACGGAGCCCGGTTCGCCGTTCCGGCACTGCAGTCAAACAGCGATGACCGAACACCCGAACCCATACATGATGCTGGGTTATTTCCTGACCCTGTTCCTGATCACGACGGTGCTGATGGGGTGGCTCCTGTGGCCTTTCTTCTCCACCCTGTTTCTCTCGGCGGTGGTCACCGGTGTGTTCAACCCGCTCTACCGCCTGCTGGCCGGAAGGATGCGCCGGCAGCTGGCCTCGCTGGTCACCTGCCTGGTTATCTTCTTCGTGCTGTTCATTCCCATCGTCATGTTCGTGGGCATCCTCTCGCGGGAAGCTTACGGATTCTACCTGATGGGCAAGAACGCAGCCCTGGCGGACATCGTCAAGAATTTTTTCGAGCACAGCCGCCTGCTGGAGCGCGCCAACGAATTGCTGGCGCACTTCGACCTGAAGCTCTCCAGCGTCGAACTCAACCGCGCCATATCGCAGCTGGGAAAGGTGGTCGGGCTCTTTCTGTACCAGCAGGCCAGCGCCATCGCCTCCAACGTGGTCAACTTCGTGATCTATTTCTTCTTTATGCTGATGATCGTCTACTTCCTGCTCATGGACGGCCACAAGCTGATCGCCTTCCTGATCAACCTGTCGCCCCTGCCCCGGGAGCAGGACGAGAAGCTGATCGCCAAGTTCCAGGACATCGCCGGCGCCATCCTCATCGGAAACGGCCTGGGCGGCTTGATCCAGGGCGTCCTGGGCGGATTCGTGTTCTACCTTTTCGGCTTCAACTCGCCCTTCCTGTGGGGCGTGCTCATGTCCCTGCTGGCGTTCCTGCCCATCCTGGGCATCGGCCTGGTGTTCATCCCGGCGGCCGTTTATCTTTTTATCAGCCAGCGCGTCGGGGCCGGCATCTTCTTCGTGGTGTTCTACCTCGTTCTGTCCGGCGGCATCGAGTACATCTTCAAGCCCAAGTTGGTGGGACACCGCCTCCAGCTGCACACCCTGCTGGTGTTCCTGTCCATCGTGGGCGGCCTGAAAGCCTTCGGCATCCTGGGCATCATCTACGGACCGGTGATCGTCACGGCTTTCCTGACCCTGACGGACATCTACCACACCAATTACCAGAAACTGGTCGAACCGGAGGACGGAGGCCCCGCCCGACCGGCCGACCGCGGCGTCACATCAACCCAAGTGGAACTCTGACGGCATGATTAGCAACGAGCATCTCCCCGAAGTCAGCATCGAAAACGAGATGAAACGCTCGTACCTGGACTACGCCATGAGCGTCATCATCGGACGGGCGCTGCCCGACGTGCGTGACGGTCTCAAACCGGTTCACCGCCGGGTGCTGTTCGCCATGTACGAGCTGAAGAACGACTGGAACAAGCCCTATAAGAAATCGGCCCGCATCGTGGGTGACGTCATCGGTAAGTACCACCCCCACGGTGACAACGCCGTCTACGACACCATCGTGCGCATGGCCCAGGACTTCTCCCTGCGCTATCCGCTCATCGACGGCCAAGGCAACTTCGGCTCGGTGGACGGCGACCCGCCGGCGGCCATGCGCTACACCGAGATCCGCATGTCGCGCCTGGCCCACCAGATGCTCGAAGACATCGACAAGGAGACCGTTGATTTCACACCCAACTACGACGAGTCCATGGTGGAGCCGGCCCTGCTGCCGGCCAAGTTCCCGTCGCTGCTGGTCAATGGCTCCTCGGGCATCGCCGTGGGCATGGCCACCAACATCCCGCCGCACAACCTCTTCGAGACCGCCGAGGCCCTCAAGGCCCTCATCGACAACCCGGCCATCTCCATCGAGGAACTGATGGAGATCATGCCGGGACCGGACTTTCCCACCGCAGGCATCATCTACGGCAACAAGGGCATCGTGGACGCCTACAAGACCGGCCGCGGCATCATGCGCATCCGCGCCCGCGTGCTGGTGGAAAAGGACCGCCGCACGGGCGCGGAGACCATCGTCATCACCGAGCTGCCCTACCAGGTCAACAAGGCCAGGTTGATCGAAAAAATCGCCGGGCTGGTGCGCGCCAAGACCATCGAAGGCGTGCGCTACGTGCGCGACGAGTCCGACCGCGAAGGCCTGCGGGTGGCCATCGGGGTCAAGAAGGACCAGATGGCCGGGGTGATCATCAACCAGCTCTACAAGCACACTCAGATGGAGACCAGCTTCGGCGTGATCTTCCTGGCGGTGGTCAACAACCGCCCCGAGTTGCTGACGCTCAAGCAGATCCTGGAGCACTTCATCCTGCACCGCCGCGAGATCATCGTGCGGCGCACGCGTTTCGAGCTCAGGAAAGCCGAGGCGCGCGCCCACATCCTGGAAGGGCTCAAGACCGCCCTGGACCACTTGGACGAGGTGGTAGCCCTGATCCGCAAGGCGGCCTCGCCGGCCGAGGCCAAGGACCAGCTGATGGTGCGTTTCGACCTGACCGCCATTCAGGCGCAGGCCATCCTGGACATGCGCCTGCAGCGCCTGACCGGGCTGGAGCGCGAAAAGATCATGGAGGAGTACCGCAGCATCCTCAAGGACATCGCGCGCTACAAGGAGATCCTGGCCAACCCGCGCCTGGTGCTGCAGATCATCAAGGACGAGCTGACCTGGATCCAGGAGGAGTTCGGCGACGACCGGCGCACCGAAATCGTCACCGAGACCCGCGAGATCACCATCGAGGACATGATCGTCGAAGAAGACATGGTGGTCACCATCTCCAAGAGCGGTTACATCAAGCGTACGCCCATCACCATCTACAACAGCCAGCGCCGTGGCGGCAAGGGCAAGACCGGCATGCGCCCCAAGGAGGACGACTTCGTCGAGCACCTCTTCGTGGCCTCCACCCACCACACCTTCCTGTTTTTCACCAACCGCGGCAAGGCATACTGGTGCAAGGTCTACCAAATCCCGCAGGCCGGGCGCATGAGCCGCGGCAAGGCCATCGTCAACCTGCTGAACCTGGAGAAGGACGAAAAGATGACCGCCGTGCTGGCGGTGCCCGAGTTCAAGCCGGGCTACTACATCCTGATGGCCACGCGCCAGGGCCTGGTCAAAAAGACCGACCTGATGGCATACAGCCGGCCGCGCGCGGGCGGCATCATCGCCATCGACCTGGTGCCCGGCGACGAGCTGATCACGGCCCACATCACTGACGGCACCATGAACGTTTTCCTGGGATCGAACAGGGGAAAGTCCATCCGCTTCCACGAGTCCGACGTGCGCACCATGGGGCGCGTTTCCCGCGGCGTGCGCGGCATGCGCCTGGAGGAAGGCGACTTCATCGTGGGCATGGAAGTCCTCAGCCACGGCCAGACCCTCTTCACCGTGACCGAGAACGGTTTCGGCAAACGCACCTCCATCGACGAGTACCCGGTGCGGAAACGCGGCGGCAAGGGCGTCATCACCATCAAGACTACGCCGCGCAACGGCCGCGTGGTCAGCATCCTGCTGGTGGAGGAACAGGACGACCTGATGCTCATCACCGACGCCGGCAAGATCATCCGCATGCCCATCCGGGGCATTTCGGTCATCAGCCGCAACACCCAGGGCGTCAAGCTGATGGACCTGGAACCGGGTGAACACGTGGTGGGCGCCGCCCGCCTGGCGGACAAGGACTAGGTGACCATGGCGACGCAGACGGCGGGCAGCGCCGATTTCACGTGCGTCGGAGTGGTCGGCGGCGGCAGTTGGGGCACGGCCCTGGCCGACCTGCTGGCGGGCAAGGGTGTCCCCGTGGAGCTGTGGGTCTTCGAGCCCGAGGTGGCCGCCCAGATCGCCGACGAGCATGAAAACCGCACCTATCTTCCGGGCATCGCACTTTCGGCCGGCATCCGGGCCACCAGCGACCTGGCCCACGTGGCGTCCGGCAAGCAGGTACTGGTCATGGTGGTGCCCTCGCACGTCATGCGCGCCACCGCCCGGCAGATGGCGCCGCATCTTGCGCCCGGTACCGTGGTGGTCTCGGCTTCCAAGGGCATCGAGAACGACACCCACATGACCATGACCGAGGTCCTGGAAGAGGAACTGGCGCGGGTTCCCGATGTCCAGCCGGCGGTGCTGTCGGGCCCCAGCTTCGCGCAGGAAGTGGCCCGGCGGGTGCCCACCGCCGTCACCGTGGCCGCGCGCAACGCACAGGTGGCCGCCGGACTGCAGCAGCTCTTCTTCACCGACGACTTCCGGGTCTACACCAACGACGACCTGGTGGGCACCCAGCTGGGCGGGGCCGTCAAGAACGTCATCGCCATCGCGGCCGGCATCGTCGACGGGCTCGGGCTGGGGCTCAACACGCGGGCGGCGCTGATCACCCGCGGGCTCACCGAGCTGCGGCGCCTGGGTCTCAGGATGGGGGCCAGCCCGCGCACCTTCACCGGACTGGCCGGCATCGGCGACCTGCTGCTGACCTGCACCGGCACCCTCAGCCGGAACCACAGTGTGGGCGAACGCATCGGCCGTGGCGAAAAGCGCGACCAGATCACCGGCAGCACGCATACGGTGGCCGAAGGCGTCAAGACGGCCCGCGCCATTTACAACCTGTCGCGCCGCCTGGGGGTGGAGATGCCCATATGTCACGAAGTCTACCGCGTGCTCTACGAAGACCTGGCGCCCCGTGAGGCCCTGGTGCGCCTGATGACCCGCGAACCCAAGCAGGAGCTCGACGAGCAGTGAAGACCGCAGGCGACCACCGCCGGGGCCACCGCCGGCGGCTGCGTGAAAAATTCCTCTCCTCCGGGCTGGCCGGGTTTCACGACTACGAGGTCATCGAGCTGCTGCTGACGCTGGCCATGCCGCGCAAAGACTGCAAGGGGCCCGCCAAGGCGGTCCTGGCCAGGTTCAAGACCCTGCCCGCTGTGCTGGAAGCGCCGACCGAAGAGCTGTGCGCAATCGAGGGCATCGGCCCCACCAATGTTTTCGGCATCAAGCTGATCAAGGCCGTGGCCGATCGCTGCCTGGCGCAAAAGCTGGCCGGCGGGTCGCCGCTCAACAACTCCCGGGATCTCTATGACTACCTGCGCCTGACCCTGCGCGACAAGTCCCGCGAGGAGTTCAAGGCGGTCTTCCTGGACGCCAAGAACCGCGTCATCGCCAGCGAAACCCTGTTCACCGGAACCCTCACGGCCAGCGCCGTCTACCCCCGCGAGGTGGTCTCGGCCGCCCTGCGCCACCACGCCGCGGCGGTCATCTTCGCGCACAACCACCCTTCGGGGGATCCGCAGCCCTCCGAGGAAGACATGGCCATCACCCGGCGGCTGGTCGCGGCCTGCGCGGTGATGGACATCACGGTACACGAGCACCTGATCATTGGCGGCAACGGCTACTTCAGTTTCGCCGACCAGGGCTACATGGCCACCATCCGCCGAGACATCGCCTCGCAGGAGAAGGGACACCCGTGAAACCGCCGACATCCCAGAGGCCCGAATGTTTCGGCGACTTGGACACCGTTTTTCCCATGGGCGCCGACGGGCTGCGCGCATCGCCGCCGGCGTGCATGCGCTGTCCCCACAAGACCGACTGCCTGCGGTCTGCGGTGCGGGACGACGGCGGCCGCCGCATGCGGCGCGAGGCCGTCGACCGCGCCTATCGCTCGGGCGCCATCGGCTTCCTGGAGCGCTGGTCACGGCGCAAAATGCTTCAACAGGGGTCAAAGGCGCCAAAGGGCAAAGACACGCGGTGATCGTGCCACGTGTCCTTGCGCAACCGCCGTTTTCCCGACGGACAACCCGCAGCATGAAGGAGTAACACCATGAAAACCATACGTGACATCGACGTCTCCGGCAAACGCACCCTGATACGGGTCGACTTCAACGTGCCGCTGGACGAACAGGGGCAAATCACCGACGACGCCCGCATCCGGCGGGTGCTGCCCACCGTCGAGTACGCCCTGGAAAAGGGCGCCAAGCTGATTCTGGCCTCCCACCTGGGTCGGCCCAAGGGGCAGGTGGTGCCGGCCATGAGCCTGGCGCCGGTGGCGCGGCGCCTGGGCGAGCTGACGGGAAAGCCCGTGCAGCTGGCGCCCGACGCGGTGGGGCCCGAGGTGGAAAAGATGGTATCCGCCATGCAGCCCGGCGACATCGTGCTGCTGGAGAACCTGCGCTTTCACGCCGGGGAGCAGGCCGACGACGACGGCTTCGCCCGACAACTGGCCGCCCTGTGCGACGTCTACGTCAACGACGCCTTCGCCGTCAGTCACCGCGCCAACGCCTCGGTAGTGGCCGTCACCCGCTTCGCACCGGTGTGCGTGGCGGGGCTCCTGCTGGAAAAGGAGCTGGATTACTTCCACCGCGCCATGACCGACCCGCGGCGGCCGCTGGCGGCCGTCATCGGCGGGGCCAAAGTATCGAGCAAACTGGCGGCGCTGCACAACCTGCTGCGCAGGGTCGACAAGCTGATCATCGGCGGGGCCATGGCCAACACCTTTCTCAGGGGCATGGGCTGTGACATGGGAAGCTCGAAGATCGAGGCCGACCTGGTCGACGCCGCCGCCGAAATCGTGGCCGAAGCGCAGCGCCGCAAGGTACGCCTCTACCTGCCGGTGGACGCCGTGGCCGCCCGCGAACTCAGCGAACAGGCCCCCACGCGCACCCTGCCGGTGCAGGAGATCCCGGAAGGCCTCATGGCGCTGGACATCGGGCCGGCCACGGCCATGCTTTACGCCGAGGCGCTGGAAGACACCGGCACCATCGTCTGGAACGGCCCCATGGGGGTCTTTGAAATGGTGCCCTTTTCCAAGGGCACGGCACACATGGTCAAGACGGTGGCGGCCTCGCCAGCGCTGACCATCGTGGGCGGCGGGGACACCGGCGCGGCCGTTCACCAGTCCGGGATGGCCGAAAAGATCAGCTACATCTCCACCGGCGGCGGGGCTTTCCTGAAGCTGCTGGAAGGCCACCGGCTGCCGGCGGTGGCGGCCCTCGAAAAAGCCGCGGAAACGTCCTGAGCGCCGTGACGCCCGAAAAACCAAGCGCACCCGGCCGCCGGCGCTGGGTCCTGGCGGCCGCCATCGCCCTGTGCGCCACCGCCCTGGTCGCCGGGCTGCTCTACCGCCAGGAGATCTGGCAGGCCGCGGTGCGGCTGTACGCCATCATCTCCGACCGGCAACGCATGCAGTCCTTCATCGCCTCTTTCGGCGTGGGCGCGCCGGCGATTTTCATCGCACTGCAGGTGCTGCAGGTGGTCTTCGCGCCCGTGCCCGGGGAGGCCACGGGCTTCATCGGCGGCTATCTCTTCGGGACGTGGCCGGGGTTTGTGTACTCCACGGTGGGGCTTACGGCGGGGTCCATGCTCAACTTCGCCATCGGGCGTTTCCTGGGCGACCGTTTCGTGCGGCGCATGATCCCGCCCCAGCGCCTGGCGCAGATGGACCGCTTCGTGAAGCACCAAGGGGTGATCATCCTCTTCATCCTGTTCGTGTTTCCAGGCTTCCCCAAGGACTACCTGTGCCTCTTCCTGGGAATGAGCGCCATTCCCTTTTCGGTCTTCCTGCTGATCACGGCCGTCGGGCGCATGCCGGGCACCCTCATGCTCAGCCTGCAGGGCGCCTCGCTCTACGAAAAGCAGTACGGCCTGCTGGCCGCACTGATGGTCCTGTGCCTGGTGCTGGCGGCCCTGGCCTACCGCTACCGCGAAGGCCTCTATCGCTGGGTGGAGAAACGAGGAGAAAGGAGAAAGCAGCCATGATGGCCCACTGGTGTGTGCGTGAAGAACTCAGCCAGGCCAACCGCCTGCGCCGCTCCTACTACGAGCTGCTGCGCGACGAGCTGGACGAATTCATCCTGGACTACGGGTTGGTGGATTCCTTCCACAATTTCGGCAGCCGGGACATCCCCTACCCCTTCGTGGAAAAACGCGAGCTCAAGCCGCGCGCGCGCATCCCGGACGTGGAGTACGAAAGTCAGAATGCCTTCCTGGTGATCTTCGTCGAAGACGCCATCCCCGCCGTGCACAAGAAGTTCATTCGCTTCCTGGACGTCGGCAAGACCACCAAGGCCAACCTGCTGCGCTCCAAGTCGCTGCCCCTGGAGGGCAAGTTCGACCGATCCCAGAAACACCTGGACTCGGTGCACTTCTTCAACTTCCTGAAGATGCTGCTGCCCCTGGACTACGCCCTGCTGATCCAGCGCGACCCGGCCAGCCGCACGCGCGACCGCTACGTGCTGTCGCACTTTCACGTTCGCATCGACTGGCCCATCACCTCGGCCGCCGAAGACCTGGCGCGCAGCCTGCGCTACATCTCCAAGGACCTCTACGAGCGTGGCGACAAGTACGCCGAGGACCTCCAGAAGAAGTTCTTCGAGTACTACGGACTTCCGGTGATGGCCGGCGGACGGCGCACAGCCGCCATCGTGGCCGCCCAGTACCTCAAACAGATCCCTTGCATCTCCACCGTCTACGCCGGCAGCCAGGAGTCGCGCGCCGTCATGCGCATCTCCGAGCGCGGCATCTCCAAGTCGATCCTCATGAAATTCCGCCGCGACGAAATCGAGAACATGTCCGAGATGCACAGCATCCCCACGCGCACTTTCAACAAGATCTACACCGTGAGCCGCACCCGGCGCTCGGCCATCTGCATCCTGCAGGCCAGCTACGCATTCACCGAACAGGCCCGCCCGCCGGACGACGGCAAGCTGCGCGAACTCAAGTCCGACCTCAACTGGCTGCGCGTGGACGGCCAGTTCCTGCTGCCGCGTCCGGGGGCGCGAAAGTACCCGCCGCTGCCGGTCAACGTCATTTACTCCTGAGGGTCATCAGCCCCCGGCTGCGGTCCGGTCCGGGGTGCAGCCGCTTCTCCATGGCGGTCTCGTCGCAGTCCGGGAACTTGACGCAGTTGAGGCACCCGCCCCATATTTTCAACGGCAGTTCGCCGCGGTCGATTTCGTAAAAGCCGAACTGCCGGAAGAAAGACGGGCGGTAGGTCAGAGTGAACACCCGGTTGATGCCGTATTCCTCGGCTTCTCCCAGGGCCCGGTGAACCAGCTGGGTGCCGATGCGCCGCCCGGTGCACCCGGGGTCTACCGCCAGCGACCGAATCTCGGCCAAGTCCTCCCAACAGAACTGCAGCGCGCAGCACCCGACCACGCCGCCGTCCGCTGCTCCCTGGTCGAACACCCAGAAGTCCCGTAGGTGGTCGTAGAGCTCGGTCAGCGGGCGCACCAGCAGTTCACCCCGGTCGCCGTAAATGCGTAGCAGGTCGTAGATCTTCTTGATGTCGTCGATGGTGGCCTTGCGGATCACGTCACTTCCTTCCCCGCTTTCCCGAGCGCTGGCGGAACAGCAACCGCAGCGGTGTCTTGTCCAGGCCGGCCTCGCGGCGGAACTGGTTGATCAGGTAACGGCGGTAGGAGAAGTGCACCGCCTCCGGGTAGTTGACGAAGCAGACGAAGGTGGGCGGCCGAGTGGACACCTGGGAGACGTAGTAGAACTTCAGGCGCCTCCCACGGTACAGCGACGGCTCGTTGCGCTCCAGCGCCCTGGCCAGGATGCGGTTGAGCGGACCGGTCGCCACGCGCCGGGTGTATTGGGCGTAAACCTCCTCGATGAGCCCGAAGATCTTGGAGACCCGCTGCCCGGTGAGAGCCGATATGGTCATGGCCGGCGCAAAATTCAGAAAAGGCGCCTCGCTGCGCAGTCGTTTCAGGTACTCGGCGGCCGTGCGGCTGTCCTTTTCCACCAGGTCCCACTTGTTGAGCAGCACCACGCAGCCGCGTCCGCGGTCCACGGCGTACCCCGCCACGGTCAGGTCCTGGTCGGTGATGCCCTCGCCGGCGTCCATCAGGATCAGCGCCACGTCACAGCGCTCCAGGCTGCGCAGGGCCTTGACCACCGAGAACTTTTCCAGCCGGGCGGACACCTTTCCTTTGCGCCGGATGCCGGCCGTGTCGATGAGCAGGAAGGGCTTGCCGTCGACGCGCACGGGGGTGTCCACCGCGTCGCGGGTGGTGCCGGGCACGTCGCTGACAACCAGGCGTTCGCTGCCCACGATGCGGTTGATGAGCGAGGACTTGCCCACGTTGGGTCGCCCTACCACGGCCACGCGAATGGCCTCCCCGCCGTCCCGGCGCCGGGCTTTTTTGCGGGGCAGGGCCGCCACCACCGCCGTGAACAGGTCGGAGACACCATAGCCGTGCTCGGCCGATAGTGCGTAGAGCGGCTCGATACCCAGCCCGTAAAACTCGAAGAGGGCGTCCTCGCCTTCGGGGCCGTCGATCTTGTTGACCGCAAAGAAAACCGGTTTGCCGGCCTGGCGCAACATGTCCGCCAGGTCGTGGTCATAGGGCGACAGGCCCTGCCGGCCGTCGAGCAGCGCCACCACAGCGTCGGCGTCGGCCACGGCCAGTTCCACCTGTCGGCGGATCTGGGGGGCGAAGGCATCGCTGTCGCCGCTCACGAAACCGCCGGTGTCCACCAGGGTGAAGGCCGTGTCGTCCCACTCGGCGTCGCCGTAATGGCGATCGCGGGTCACCCCGGCGATGTCGTCCACCAGCGCGTCGCGGCTGCGGGTCAGGCGGTTGAAGAGGGTGGACTTGCCCACGTTGGGCCGTCCCACCAGAACGACGATGGGTTTCATGGGGCGCCTCAGTGCAGAATCTGGCTGAGGAAGAGTTTGGTCCGCTCATGGCGCGGGTTCTCGAAGAACATCTCGGGCGTGTTCTCCTCCACGATGCGGCCGTAGTCCATGAACAGCACCCGGTGGGCCACGCTCTTGGCGAACCCCATCTCGTGGGTCACCACGATCATGGTCATGCCCTCCTGGGCCAGCTCGATCATGACGTCCAGCACCTCTTTGATCATCTCGGGATCCAGTGCCGAGGTGGGCTCGTCGAAGAGCATCACCTTGGGCGCCATGCACAGGCTGCGGGCGATGGCCACGCGCTGCTGCTGCCCGCCCGACAGCTGCCCCGGGTACTTCTTGGCCTGTTCGGCGATGTGCACCTTCTCCAGGTAGTACATGGCCATCTCCTCGGCCTTGCGTTTGGGGGTCTTGCGCACCCAGATGGGGCCCAGGGTGAGGTTTTCCAGGATGGTCAGGTGGGGAAAGAGGTTGAAGTGCTGAAACACCATGCCCACTTCTGCGCGGATCTGCTCGATGTTGCGGATGTTGTTGGTCAGCTCGATGCCGTCCACGATGATCTTACCGCGCTGGTGCTCCTCCAGGCGGTTGATGCAGCGGATGAGAGTGGATTTGCCCGACCCGGAGGGTCCGCAGATGACGATACGCTCCTTCTTCTTGACCGTCAGGTTGATGCCCTGCAGCACGTGGAATTCCCCGAACCACTTGTGCATGTCGATGATCTCGATCATGACTTCGTCGGACGGTGCGGCCGGTTTCTGTGCAGTGCTTTGTTCTCCCATCGGATTACCTCTTTAAAAATGCTGAGCGGAGCGGCATCAGTACTCCTCGGTGGACAGTTCCTTCTCCAGCTTGCGGCTGTAGTTGGACATGGAGAAGCAGCCCAGGAAGTACAGGATGGCCACGAAAATGTAAGCTTCCGGGCTGAAGCCCATCCACTTGGGGTTGGACAGCACGGACTGCGTGGTCTTGAGCACGTCGTACAGGGCGATGATGACCACCAGCGAGGTGTCCTTGAAGGCCGATATCAGGATGCTGACGGTAGGCGGAATGACGATCTTGAGGGCCTGGGGCAGAATCACCAGCCGCATGGTCAGGTAGTAGTTCAGTCCCAGTGCCTCGGCCGCCTCGTACTGCCCGCGGGACATGCCCTGCAGCCCGCCGCGCACCACCTCGGCGATGTAAGCGGCCGTGAACAGAATGATGGCCACCTGGGCCCGCAGGATCTTGTTGATGGTGACGCCCTCGGGAAGAAAAAGCGGGAAGATGATCGAGGACATGAACAACAGGCTGATGAGGGGCACGCCGCGGATGAGCTCGATGTACACCACGCACAACGTCTTGATACCCTTCATCTGGGACTGCCGCCCCAGGGCCAGCAGCACCCCCAGCGGGTAGGCCGCGGTGAGCCCGAAAACCGACAGCAGCAGCGTCAGCGGCAGGCCGCCCCACTGGGTGCTCTCCACCGGCTGCAGGCCGAGGATGCCGCCGCGCATGAGAATGCCCATGGCGGTCAGCCCGATGATCCAGGCGTAAAGCAGGGACTTCTTCCAATACTTTCGGTTGCGGCTGACGAAAAGCAGGAAAAAAAGCAACAGCATGGCGGTCAGCGGGCGCCACTGCTGGTCGTACGGGTAGAACCCGAAGATGATGAAGCGCAGGTTCTCTGTGACCACGGCCCAGCAGGCCCCCGTGGCCTGCCGGCACCCCTGGCCGCCGGTGCGCCAGACACTGTCGATGAAGGCCCAGCGGATCAGGGGCGGCACGGTCTTGTAAAGCAGGTACAGGGTCGCCAGGGTGAGCAGCGAGTTGAAGAAGCCGTTGAACAGGTTGGCGCGCACCCAGCCGATAACCCCCACGCTGGTCGGCGGCGGCTTGAGGACTTCGTTTTCGGTGGGCTGTGCAGCGGATGCCATGGCGCGCGTCTACCTTTCCACCAGTGCGGCTTTCTTGTTGTACCAGTTCATAAACAGGGAGGTCGACAGGCTGAAGAAAAGGTACACCGCCATGATCAGCGCCACCCCCTCGATGGACTGCCCGGTCTGGTTGATGGTGGTGTTGGCCACCGAGACGAAATCGGGAAAACCGATGGCCACGGCCAGGGAGCTGTTTTTGGTCAGGTTGAGCATCTGGCTGGTGAGCGGCGGGATGATGACCCGCAGGGCCTGAGGCAGGATTACCAGGTTGAGCACCTGGCTCTGGGTCAGGCCGATGGCCAGGGCCGCCTCGGTCTGCCCCTTGCTGACCGACTGGATGCCGGCCCGCACCACCTCAGCCACGAAGGCCGCCGTGTAAAGCACCAACCCCAGCAGCAGCGCGATGAATTCGGGCGAAAATGTGACGCCGCCCTTGAAGTTGAACCCCGTGAGTTTGGGCACGTTCATGGCGTGCGGCATGCCGAACGCCCACCACACGATCAGCGGCAACCCCACCAGCATGGCCAGGCCGACACGGAATACCGGGAAGATGACCCCCCGCTCCTCCTGGCGCCGGCGCGCCCAGCGCCGCATCAGCCAGGTCAGCACGCAGGCCGCCAGGAAAGCCGCCAGCATCCACTTGTAGGCCGGGTGTGCGCTGGGCACCGCCACGGCCACCCCGCGGTTGCACAGGAAAACGCCGGCGAAGGGGTGCAGCGCCTGGCGCGGCGATGGCAGGGTCTCGTAGAAGATGGCGTACCAGAAGAAGAGCTGCAGCAGCACCGGGATGTCCTGCATGACCTCAATGTAGAGGCCGGCCAGGCGGGACACCAGCCAGTTGGAGGACAAGCGGGCGACACCGATGATGGTGCCCAGCAGCACGCTGAGCACGATGCCGATGAAGGAGACTTTGAGGGTGTTCAGGGCGCCCACCAGCAGCGCCCGGGCATAAGTGTCGGCCGACGAGTAGGGGATCATGGACTCGCCGATTTCGAAGGAGGCCTCCTTTTCCAGGAACCCGAAACCGGTGGCGATGGACTGCCGCTTGAGGTTGGCCAGGGTGTTGGACACCAGGTAGTAGGCCAGCAGTCCCACTAGACAGAAAACCATGATCTGGAAAACCACGGCCCGCTTCTTGGGGTCGAGCCAGAACGGAATATTTTCGCCGGCAGCGTCGGTCGCCATGATGAAAGAATCCGCGGTCAGCCTTGGACTACAGAAAGCAGGGGCGCCTGCCTGCGGCGGCACCCCTGCGCATGCTACATTCGATCGGTCGGGCGCCCGGGACCCGCCTCACCCCGCCGCGTGCGGCCCGCCGGGGCATCCACGGCGGAGAGGGCGTCCAGCGGGCGCCGATGCCGTTACCTGAACGGCCAAGCGTACATCAGGCCGCCCTTGGTCCACAGGGCGTTGAGACCCCGCTCCAGCTTGAGGGGCGTGTCGGGTCCCACGTTGCGGTCGAAGATCTCGCCGTAGTTGCCCACCTGCTTGACGATGTTGTAGGCCCACTTGTCGTCCAGGCCCAGGGCCTTGCCGAGGCCGGGCGTGACGCCCAGGAAACGCTTGACGCGCGGGTCCTTGCTCTTGAGCTTCTCATCCACGTTCTTGGAGGTGATGCCCAGTTCCTCGGCCTGAATGAGGGCCATCACGGTCCAGTTGACGATATCGTACCACTGGTCGTCGCCGTGGCGCACCACCGGGGCCAAGGGCTCCTTGGAGATGATCTCGGGCAGCAGCACATAGTCGTCCGGGTTGGGGGCCACGCTACGCTGGGCCGCCAGCTGCGAGGAGTCCGAGGTCAGGCAGTCGCAGCGGCCGGCGAAAAAGGCCTTGTTGAGCTCCGAGGTCTGCTCGATGACCACCGGCTTCCACTTCATGCCGTGGGAACGAAAGTAGTCAGCGGCGTTGAGTTCGGTGGTGGTGCCGGGCAGGACGCACACCGTGGCGCCGTCCAGTTCCTTGGCGCTCTTGACGCCCAGCTTCTTGGGCACTAGGAATCCCTGGCCGTCGTAAAAGTTGACGTGCGTGAAATTCAGCCCGTTGGTGGTGTCGCGCGTCAGGGTGGCGGTGGTGTTGCGGCACAGCACGTCGATTTCCTTGGACTGCAGGGCCGGCAGGCGCTGCACGGCCGTCAGCGGAACGAACTTGACCTTGTTGGCGTCACCGAATACGGCCGCCGCGATGGCCTTGGCGGTGTCCACGTCCAGACCTTTCCAGACGCCCTTCTTGTCGGGCATGCTGAAGCCAAAAACCCCCCCGTTGACGCCCACCTGGACAAATCCCTTGGCACGCACATCCTGCAGGGTGCCCGCCATGGCCAAGGTGGATACGGCGAAAAGGGCCACGGTCACTATAACAGCCAGCTTCAACAATCTCATCAGAACCCCTCCTTTCCGGTTACAGGTTCCCCTCCCGGGCAATCGAGCCGCTTCCGGGAAGTTCTCAAAAGCGCGCAAAACTGCAAAATGCATACACCACGACGGGGATCGTTGGCAAGGGAAAATGCCGGCGCCGGCACCCTCCGCGCCCCGGCCGGCGCGGCCGTCCGGCGCGGAGACCGTCGGCTCCCAGAAAAAAAATTGCACCCCGGGCGGAATTGCTCTATGATCGGCGGGCGCGTGCATCAACGGACCCGCAGCGCCGGAACCGACGGCGCCCCTTGATTTCAACGGCGGAAAAACATGCAATCAGAACGGCCCGACAACGACACCCCCGTACTGGAGATCTTCTCCGATTTCATCTGACCGTGGTGCTACTTCAGTGCCGTGGGCATTGAACGTCTGCAGGCCGAGCACGGTGTGGCGGTTCGCTGGCGCGGCTTTCCGCTGCACCCCGAGATTTCCGAGGAAGGCATCCGGCTCGAACGGCTCTTCGACGCCGACAGCGACCAGGTGGCCGCCATGGTCGCACGCCTGAAGCAGGTGGCGGCCGAACTGGATCTCCCCTTCGGCGACCGCACCATGAGCTTCAACAGCCGTCTGGCCCAGGAACTGGCCAAGTGGGCCGAATCCCGGGGGCACGGCGAAGCCTTCCACCGGGCGGCCTTCAGGGCCTACTTCGCGCAGGGCCGCAACCTGGCCGACCGGCGGGTGCTGTGCGACATGGCCCGCGAAGCCGGGCTGGACCCCGACGAGGCCGGGGCGGTGATCCGCGAACGCCGGTTCCGCCGCGACGTGGACCGGGACTGGAAGCTGGCCGCGGAGATGGGCGTCACCGTGATCCCCACCTTCATCTACGGGAAAAACCGCATCACCGGCGCCCAGGCCTATGAGGCCATGGTGGAACTGGTCACGGACGGCTCGCGTCTCCTATAACCACTCGACCCGCGAGGAGAAAACAGCATGCAAGAGGACTCCTGGACCCCGGGCAGAATCCTGGACACGGCCGGCGGCTACTGGCAGCCGTGCACGCTCATGGCCGCCGTGGAACTGGACGTCTTCACCTGCATCGGCGGGGAACACCTGACGGCCGAAGAGGTCGCCCGGCGCGTGGGCGGCCACCGTCGGGCTACGGCGTGCCTGCTGGACGCCCTGACCGCCATGGGGCTGCTGGAAAAGTCCGGCGGCCGCTACCGCAACCGGGACGCCGCCCGCCGGCATCTCTGCCGTGACGCCCCCGACTACATGGGCTACATGGTACGCCACCACGCCGACCTGATCCCCTCCTGGTCGCGCCTGAAAACCGCCGTTCTGACGGGAAAGCCGGTCCCCAATCCCGATCCCCCGCCAGCGGACGCCGCCCGCCGGGATTTCCTCATGGGCATGTACAACATCGCCCGGCAGGTGGCACCGCGCGTGGCGCCGCAGATCGACCTTTCCGCCGGGCGACACCTGTTGGATCTGGGCGGAGGGCCCGGCACCTGGGCCATCTATTTCTGCCGTAACCATCCACAGCTGCACGCCACGGTGTGCGACCTGCCCGCTACCCGGCCCTTCGCCGAAGAGACCATCGCGCGCTACGGCATGTCCGACCGCATCGCCTTCGCGGACTGCGACTACCTTTGCCGGCAGATCCCCGGCACCTACGACGCCGCCTGGCTGTCGCACATCCTGCACGGCGAGGGCCCGGAGGACTGCGCCGCCATACTGTCCAGGACCGTGGCGGCCATGAAACCCGGCGCCGTGGTCATGATTCACGAGTTCATCCTGGACGACGACGGGGCCGGCCCCCTGTTTCCGGCGCTGTTTTCGCTCAACATGCTGCTGCGAACCGAAGCCGGCCGCAGCTACCGCCGGAGCGAGCTCGAGGAAATGCTTACCACCGCCGGCGTCCGGCAGGTGCGTCGGCTGCACCTGGACACCCCCAACGGCTCGGACGTGATTCTCGGGGAGGTGGCGCCGTGAGACCCGCCGACGACCGTTATCATCCGGTACCCAACCGCGGCGACCACAACTGCTTCGCCTGCGGCCCCAACAACCCCGTGGGCCTGGCCATGAAATTCTACAGCGACGGCGATTCGGTGGTCTCCTGGCTGAAGGTGGACGAACACCTGTGCGGCTGGGACAACCTGCTGCACGGCGGCGTGATCTCCACCCTGCTCGACGAAATCATGAGCTGGACCATCATCCACCTGTTGCAAAAATTCATCCTCACCAAGCGCATCACGGTCGACTTTCTCAAACCGCTGTACGTCGACACCCCGCTGAGGGTGGAGGGCCGCATACGGGAGGTTCGCGAGGCGAGGGAAGCCGTGGTCGAAGGGGTCGTCTACGACGAAAAACGGGGCCCCTGCGCCCGCTCGGTAGGCACCTTCGCCCTGCTCAAACCGGAAATCGCCCGCCGCATGAAAATCATGAGCCCGGAAGCCATCGATGAATTCGTGCAGTTGCTCGAAGCCCAGCGCTGATCCCCGGCCGGGTCCGCCCGTTCTCCGCCGGCGCGAATACCTCCTCCTGGCCGCGGGCCTGGTACTGCTGGCGGCCGTGGCCCTGCGCCCGAGCATCCGCGGCAACGACGGCGTCGGGCACTACGTCTACCTGGCCTCGCTGCTGCGCGGGGCGGACCTGGACCTGGCCGACGACTACCGCGCTTTCGACCGCCTCCGGCGCTACCCCTACCGTTTCAGCGACCTGCCGCGCTCCCCGCGCACCGGCCTGTACGGCAACCGTTTCGGGGTGGGTGCCGCCCTGCTGTGGTCGCCTTTCGTCTTCACGCTGCGGCTGCTGCCCTGGGGACAGCCCGCCGATCCCGCCATGACGGGCCTCACCCGTCCCTACGAGTGGGCCGTGGGCGTGTCCACGGCCTTTTATGTCTTCTCGGCGCTGCTGCTGCTCTACGGTCGACTGCGGCGCCGGCGGGGGCCCTTTGCCTGCGCCCTGGCGGTGTGCGCCCTGCTGCTGGCCACCCCGCTGGGGTTCTACGCCCTTGCCCACGGGTCCATGTCCCACGGGGTCGAATTTTTCGCCGCCGTGCTGTCGCTGCTGGCCTTCGAAGCCGCCTGGCGCCGGCCCTCGGCGAGCCGCGCCGCACTGCTGGGGGCGGCCGCTGGACTGCTGGCCATGATCCGCATCCAGGACGGCGCCCTGGGCCTGATTTTCGCGGCGGCCGTGTGCCTGCGGGCCTGGTGGACGGCCCCGGCGGCCGCCGGCGGCCCGCGCATCCGGCGGATTCTGGTCCACGAACTGGCTTTCGCCGCCGCCGCCCTGGTGGCCTTCACCCCCCAGTTGGCCGTCTGGAAGGTCCTCTACGGCAGCTGGCTGAGCGGGCCGGTGCCCTACCTTGACGGCTCGGTGGCCCACTTCTCCCCGTGGCCCAGGCACGCCCTGGACGCCCTGCTGAGCGAACGCGGCGGCGTGCTGGCCTGGCACCCGGTGATGGCCCTGGGGCTGGTGGGGCTCGGCACCGCGCTGACGCGCCCGAGCGCCGATCGGCCCCTGGCGGCCGTCGGCCTGGCCGGTTTCGCAGCCCAGCTGGCGGTGGTGGGGAGTTGGTCGGCCTGGTGGGCGGGCGCCTCCTTCGGCAACCGCTACTTCATCGCCACCCTGCCCTTCCTGGCCGTGGGGCTGGCCCGCTGGCTGTCCGCCGCGCCGCCCGCCGGCAGGCGGCGAAGAGCGCTTCTGGTGATGCTGCTCATCTGCTGGAATCTGGGCCTGCTGGTACAGTACGCCACCGAGATGGTTCCCCGCGAGGACGCCGTTCCCTGGAGGCGGGTCGTCCGGCAGAACCTCACGGACGTGCCGCGCTGGCTGTGGCACCGGATCTTTGCCGGTTGACCGCCGTGCCTACCACTGGCACTTGGAACGGTCCTTTTTGAGCTGGTGGATGCGTCGGTCGATCTCGCGGACGATGTCGATGCCCAGTTCCAGGTGCAGGTTGGTGAAACGCCGGAAAACCTCACCGGCGCGCTCCTTGTCCTTGATGCCGCCCTTGTGCAGGGGCATGTCGGAGATCAGCATCAGCGCGCCTACCGGCACGTTCAGTGCGTAACCCACGGCGAAAAGCGTAGCGATTTCCATGTCGATGGCGAGGATCCGTTGTTCCGTGAGATAGTCGATGAACTTCTCGTCAAACTCCCACATGCGAAAATCCGTGGTAATCATGATGCCGGACTTGGGCGGCCTTTCCAGTTTTCCACTGACCACCTCCTCGCTCACGCGGTTGATCCAGAAGCTCGGCTGGGCCGGCACGTTGTGGGGCAGGTAGTGCACGCTGGTGCCCTCGTCGCGCACGCTGGCGGTGGGAATCAGGAAATCCCCCACCGCCAGGCTGTCGTCGATACCGCCGCACATGCCCAGCATCAGCACGCACTCCACCTTGTCCAGGTAGGACAGGCAGTGCATCACGATGCCCGCCGACGGCGACCCCACGCCGAAGTCGATCAGGCTGATGTCGTGTTTCCGGTCGTGCACCACGGCCCAGTTGGCCGACTGTTCCTGAGCACCGGTCAGCTTGACGAACTGGTCGATGTAGCGCTGGAAGTTGCACAGCAGGATGTAGGACCCGAACTGGTCGAGGCTGGAGCCGGTGTACCGCTCCAGCGTCTGGCGGGCGTAGCTGTCGGGGCGTAACCTGGAAGCCATCGCGTGTCCTCCCTATTCTGTATCCGCTCTCCGGGGCGCCGTAGGCCCCTGCCTGTTTCGACGGCCGAACCATACGGCCGACGACTATAGCCGTTTGCGGACCGGCAGGCAACCCCGCCGGTCCGGACCGTCATTTTGATTTTTTCGCCCGCCGGTGGTATAGGGTGCTCCCGAAACGGCGCACAACGATCACGCTCTGGCGCCGTCAACGAAACATAGGAGGGGCCGTACGATCATGGAGTGCAAAAAGGAAACCAATCTGATGTCCTGCAACTGCAGCTACGACCCCTGCCCGCGCAAGGGCATCTGCTGCGAGTGCATCCGCTACCACCTGAAAATGCGCCAGCTGCCGGCCTGCTGCTTCCCCGACGACGCCGAGCGCACCTACGACCGCTCCTTCGAACATTTCGCGCGGCTGGTCACCCAGGGTAGTTTGTAAACCGGCAGCGGCGGGCCAGCCGGCGGACGCGCCGCAGGCGCTGCGGCGACAGGAACCGGCCCAGCACCGGGTCCGTGGGGTCCGGGGCATGCCCCAGCAGGTGGTGCTCCAGCAGCGTAATGACCTCCACGGCCTTGTCCGCCGACGGGTAGCCGTAGTCATCCAGGGGGATCTCGTCGCCGGCGCCGACGTCGCAGATGTTGTTGATGTCCACCAGCTTGAGGGAACCGTCACGTATCAGGATGAGGTTGCCGACGCCCGACAGGTCCGGCACCATGCCCGAATCGCGAATCAGGCGGCGGGCGCCGGCCGACAGGCGGGCGGCCTGGACCCGCGCCCGGCTGACGGCGCGCGCCACCACCGCCTCTTCATCTTTACGCCCGGCGTTCATGGAGCGCAGCAGGCGCCGCAACCCGGAAACGGTCATGGGCAGCCAGGGGTCGAAAATCTCTCCGGCCACGAATTCCTGCAGGCCGCAAAGCATGAGATGTTTACGGCCTTCGAAGATGTAGCTCACGATGAACTCGTTGGAGTGGGCGATCAGTTCGCGTCCCAGGCAGGTGGCCACCAGCTTGAAGCGACGGGTCTCGTCAAAAATCTCTTGTGGCCCACCGAACCGGCGCCTGAAGAGACGCAGCATTTTGACGGGACGCGCGCGGGGAAAAACTGTGACACCGCCCACCACGACACCGCGCCGCTCACGCTGCACGTCTTCAGCCCGCAGTACTTCCATGATGTGCGAGCGCAACCCCTCGCGATAGTGCTGGCGAAAGACGTAGCCGGTGTCGGAGCGGATGAAATTCAGGCCCGTGATGTCCTCGTGGGACAGGCAGGGTTTTACACGGATGTCACGGATAAGCGGCATCTTTTTATGATACCATAAAATGGCGCCGCGGCCCAGCACAATCGTCACCGGCGGGACTTCTTCTGTCTACCTGTATAAACACTTGACACACCCGCCGGCCTCTACTAATACTTCAATCAACCGGGCGGTAAAAGGACCGCCCGGATCCCTCACCACCGCCACCTGAATCATCCGACCGCAGCACCCGGCGACATGACGCAGGTGACTTTTTTCGAAAACCAGCGGGCATTTTCAGGGGAACACGGCCAATGGGCCTGTCGCTCAAGAAGGTCGACAAAATTGTCGGCCGCGAAGTGCATCTCAAGGACATCGACCTGGACTTTGAAAGCGGGTCCCTCTACATGCTGCTGGGCCGCACTCTGGCGGGAAAGACCTCCCTGTTGCGCATCATGGCCGGCATCGACCGGCCCACGTCGGGACAGGTGTGGGTCGACGGACGCGACGTCACCGGCGTCTCGGTGCGCAAGCGCAGCGTCGCCATGGTCTACCAGCAGTTCATCAACTACCCCTCCCTGACCGTCTACAACAACATCGCCTCGCCGCTCAAGATCGCCGGCGTGGCAAAGGCCGAAATCGACCGACGCGTGCGCGGCACCGCCGAGATGCTGCACATCGAAGACCTGCTGGACCGCCTGCCGGCTGAGCTGTCCGGCGGTCAGCAGCAGCGCACCGCCATCGCCCGCGCGCTGGTGAAAAACGCCGACCTGCTGTTGCTCGACGAACCGCTGGTCAACCTGGACTACAAGCTGCGCGAGGACCTGCGCATCGACCTGCAGGAGATCTTCAGCCGGCGCGAGGCCATCGTGGTGTACACCACCACCGAACCCACCGAGGCCCTCATGCTGGGCGGCAACGTGGTGGTCATCGACGAGGGACGCGTGCTGCAGAGCGGCCCCACCCCGGAGGTCTACCATCGACCGGAGACACTCCGGGTGGCCGACGTTTTCAGCGATCCGCCCTTCAACTACATCAACGGAACGGTGAACGCGGAGACCGCGCGCCTGGGGACGGAGGTCGAATTTCCCCTGAGCGGGCACTTGAGGGGGCTCTCCCCCGGTGAGTACCGCTTCGGCGTGCGCTCCAATCACCTCTTTCTGGAACGGCGCACCGAGAGTGACGCCGAGATACGCTCCCGGGTGGAACTGGCCGAGATCAACGGTTCGGAGACCTTCGTGCATTTCCACTACGACCGCTCGCGGCTGGTGGTGCAGGCCGACGGTATCCACCCCTACCGCATCGGGGACGACCTGTCGGTCTTCATCGATCCCGGGTTTCTGTTCATCTACGACCAGGCCGGCACGCTGGTGGCATCGCCCCCCCGGGCGAACGCCTGACCCGCGGACCGGACCAGGAATCCGCATGGCGCGCATCCAACTCGACGAAATCGCCCACAGTTACCTGCCCGACCCGCAAGGGCCTTCCGATTACGCCCTCAAGCGCATCCACAACAGCTGGGACGACGGCGGCGCCTACGCCCTGCTGGGGCCTTCGGGCTGCGGCAAGACCACGCTGCTCAACATCATCTCGGGCCTGCTGACCCCCAGCCGGGGACGCGTGCTCTATGACGGCACGGACGTCACGCACCTGCCGCCCGAAAAGCGCAACATCGCCCAGGTCTTCCAGTTCCCGGTGCTCTACGACACCATGACGGTCTTCGACAACCTGGCCTTCCCACTACGCAACCGCAAGAAGCCCCGCGAGGAGGTCGAGCGCCGCGCCCGGGAGGTGGCCGACATCCTGGATCTGGGCGACCTGCTCCACAAGAAAGCCGCCGGCCTGTCGGCCGACGCCAAGCAGAAGGTCTCCCTGGGACGCGGTCTGGTGAGAAGCGACGTGGCCGCCATCCTGTTCGACGAACCCCTGACGGTCATCGACCCCCAGCTCAAGTGGGAACTGCGACGCAAGCTCAAGCAGATCCACGAGCAGCTCCGCCTGACCCTGATCTACGTCACCCACGACCAGGTGGAGGCTCTGACCTTCGCCGAAAAGGTAGTGGTCATGTACGAGGGCGAGATCGTGCAGACCGGCACCCCCCAGGAACTGTTCGAAAACCCGGAGCACCGCTTCGTGGGCTACTTCATCGGCAGCCCGGGCATGAATTTCCTGGCGTGCACCGTGGAGGGCAACACGGCCCGCGTGGACGGCGTCGCCATCGCCCTGGACGAACGCACCGCGGCGCTGGCCGCCGGGGCCAGCGGCAAACTGGAACTGGGCATCCGG
This sequence comes from uncultured Desulfobacteraceae bacterium, assembly GCA_964476595.1. Classification (GTDB taxonomy): domain Bacteria; phylum Desulfobacterota; class Desulfobacteria; order Desulfobacterales; family JALSRD01; genus JALSRD01. The sequence goes on along the minus strand of CAYZCL010000166.1, from coordinate 19,133 downwards.
CCCATCTACCTGCAGCTCAGCCCCACGCCTGTCGACGGTGCCGTGGCGGCCCGCGTGCGCTCGGTGCAGGACCAGGGCAGCCACCGCATCGTCATCCTGGACCTGGCCGGACACAGCGTGCAGGTGCGGCTTCCCGAGGACGTGCCGGTTCCCGAGCGGGACGCCTGGCTGACCTTCCCGCCGCAGTGGATCCGGCTGTTCGAGGACGGCCGACTGCTGCGGGATACCGCTCCATAGACAAAGAGGACGTCGCCCATGAACAAGTGGAAAGACAACCGGGCCTGGTTTCTCGTGCTGCCCGTGTTCGTGATCGTGGCCTTCAGCGCCATCATCCCGCTGATGACGGTGGTCAACTACTCGGTGCAGGATATCTTCGGCCCCGGCCAGCGCGTCTTCGTGGGCTCCGAGTGGTTCAAGGAGACCTTGACCGACTACCGCCTGCACGAGGCACTGTGGCGCCAGTTCCTCTTCTCCGGCCTGGTGCTGCTGATCGAGATCCCCCTGGGGGTCTTCATCGCCCTGATGATGCCCAAGAAAGGCTGGGGCGTCTCGGCCTGCCTGGTGACCCTGGCGCTGCCGCTGCTGATCCCATGGAACGTGATCGGCACCATCTGGATCATCTTCACGCGGCCCGACATCGGTCTGATGGGCGCCGCCATCAACGGGATCGGCATTGGTTTCGACCACACGGCCTCGCCCACCGATGCTTGGATCACGCTGATGCTGATGGAGGTCTGGCACTGGACGCCCCTGGTGGCGCTGCTGGCCTACGCCGGCCTGCGAGCCATCCCGGACGCCTACTTCCAGGCGGCACGCATCGACGGCGCCTCGGCCTGGGCCATCTTCCGCTACATCCAGCTGCCCAAGATGCGCGGGGTGCTGACCATCGCCCTGCTGCTGCGCTTCATGGACAGTTTCCTGATCTACGCCGAACCGTTCGTGCTGACCGGCGGCGGGCCGGGAAACTCCACCACATTTTTATCGATCTACCTGGTCAAGATCGCTGTGGGCCAGTTCGACCTGGGACCGGCGGCGGCCTTCTCGCTGATCTACTTCGTCATCGTGCTGCTGTTCTGCTGGCTGTTCTACCAGGCGCTGCTCAACATCGGCAAGGGGGAAAAGGCATGAAGATCCGCAAACGCACCATTGTGCTGGCCGTCTACTTCGGGCTGCTGCTGCTGCCCATCTACTGGATGCTGAACATGTCCCTGCGCACCAACGCGGACATCATGGGCTACTTCTCGCTGTACCCGGACCACCCCACCCTGGCCAACTACATCAAAATCTTCACCGACCGCTCCTGGTACTCGGGCTACATCAATTCCATCATCTACGTCAGCATGAACACCGTCATCTCGCTGGTCACGGCCCTGCCGGCGGCCTACGCCTTCTCGCGCTACAGCTTCATCGGCGACAAGCACGTCTTCTTCTGGCTGCTGACCAACCGCATGGCGCCGCCGGCCGTCTTCCTGCTGCCCTTCTTCCAGCTCTACTCCACCCTGGGGCTGATCGACACCCACATCGCCGTGGCCCTGGCGCACTGCCTGTTCAACGTGCCCTTGGCGGTGTGGATCCTGGAGGGCTTCATGTCCGGCATCCCCCAGGAGATCGACGAGACGGCTTTCATCGACGGCTACAGCTTCCCGCGCTTTTTCATCACCATCTTCATCCCGCTGATCCGGGCGGGCATCGGCGTGACGGCCTTTTTCTGCTTCATGTTCAGCTGGGTGGAGCTGCTGTTTGCCCGCACGCTGACCACCACCAACGCCAAGCCCATCGCCGCCATCATGACCCGCACCGTCAGTGCCAGCGGGCTCGACTGGGGCCTGCTGGCCGCGGCCGGCATCCTGACCATCGTGCCCGGGGCGCTGGTGATCTGGTTCGTGCGCAACCACATGGCCAAGGGCTTCGCCCTGGGACGCGTGTAGCCAAGAGACGGGGGATTTTACGCATGAACATGGAATGGATGGCCTGGACCCTGCCGACGGCGATTTTCTTCATCGGCATCTTCCTGATGCTGGTGGGCATGACCATCTGGGAACTGGTGTCGCCCAGCATTGAGCGGCGCGGCCTGCTGCCCATAGCCACCACGCGCGGCGACCGCCTCTTCATCGGCCTGCTGGGCACCGCATACATCCACCTGGCCTGGCTGGGACTGACGGAGATGCCGCTGTGGATCGCGTCCATCATCTCCCTGGTGTGGATGGTGGCCGAAATGCGCTGGGGCTGAGCACCGATTGCCGAAACGCCACGCACCGCCGGTGTTCAGGGCCTTCACACTGACGGAACGGGCTGAAAAACGGAGACTTTCAAACGAAGGCCGGAAGGAGGAGCGCAATGACTGGCAAGTGGAAAAACCGATGGGGCGTCAGACTCTTCACGGCGGGCCTGGCCGCGGCGGTGCTGATACTGTTCGCCGGGGCGGCTTCCGCCGACATGGCTGCCGCCAAGAAATGGGTGGAGAAGGAGTTCCAGCCCTCGACGCTGTCCAAGGCCGAGCAGTTGAAGGAGATGGAGTGGTTCATCAAGGCCGCCGAACCCTTCAAGGGCATGGAGATCAAGGTGGTCTCCGAAACCATCCCCACCCACGAGTACGAGTCCAAGGTGCTCGCCAAGGCCTTCGAGGAAATCACGGGCATCAAGGTGACCCACGACCTGATCCAGGAAGGCGACGTCATCGAAAAACTCCAGACCCAGTGGCAGTCGGGCAAGAACATCTACGACGCCTACATCAACGACTCCGACCTGATCGGCACCCACTGGCGCTACAACTTCGTGGTGCCGCTGAGCGACTTCATGGCCGGCGAGGGCAAGGACGTCACGCTGCCCACACTGGACGTGGACGACTTTATCGGCAAGTCCTTCTGCACCGGCCCCGACGGCAAGCTCTACCAGCTGCCCGACCAGCAGTTCGCCAACCTCTACTGGTTCCGCTACGACTGGTTCAAGCGCCCGGACTTCAAAAAGAAGTTCAAGGAAAAATACGGCTACGAGCTGGGCGTGCCGGTCAACTGGTCGGCCTACGAGGACATCGCCGATTTCTTCACCAACGACATCAAGGAAATCGACGGCAAGGCCGTCTACGGCCACATGGACTACGGCAAGAAGGCCCCCGACCTGGGATGGCGCTTCACCGACGCATGGCTTTCCATGGCCGGCGCGGGTGACAAGGGCCTGCCCAACGGCAAGCCCGTGGACGAGTGGGGCATCCGCGTGGACGACAAGGACCGCCCGGTGGGCTCCAGCGTGTCGCGCGGCGGCGCCACCAACGGCCCGGCCGCCAAGTACGCGCTGCGCAAATACATGGAGTGGCTGAGGAAATACGCGCCCCCCGGCGCCCTGGGCATGGACTTCTACCAGTCGCTGCCCAGCCTGGCCAAGGGCAACGTGGCCCAGCAGATTTTCTGGTACACGGCCTTCACGGCCTCCATGGTCAAGAAGGGCACCCCGGTGGTCAATGAGGACGGCACGCCCAAGTGGCGCATGGCCCCCTCCCCCCATGGCCCCTACTGGGAAGAGGGCATGAAGCAGGGCTACCAGGACTGCGGCAGCTGGACGCTGTTCAAGAGCACGCCGCTCAAGCGCCGCAAGGCCGCCTGGCTGTATGCCCAGTTCACGGTCTGCAAGACCGTCTCGCTCAAGAAGAGCCACGTGGGCCTGACCATCATCCGCGACAGCGACATCCGCGACGAGTCCTTCACCAAGCGCGCGCCTTACCTGGGCGGCCTGGTGGAATTTTACCGCAGCCCGGCGCGGGTGGCCTGGACGCCGACCGGCACCAACGTGCCCGACTACCCCAAGCTGGCCCAGCTGTGGTGGCAGAACATCGGTGAAGCCGTCGCCGGCGAGGTCACCGTGGACAAGGCTATGGACAATCTGGCCCGCGAGCAGGACCGCGTCATGCAGCGCCTGCAGCGCTCCGGCGTGCAGGGCGACCGCGGCCCCAAGCTCAACCCCAAGAAGGACCCGTCTTACTGGCTCAACCAGCCCGGCGCCCCCAAGGCCAAGCTGGCCAACGAAAAGCCCAAGGGCGAAACCGTCGACTACGACAAGCTGCTGGAAGCCTGGAAGGCAGGCAGGGTTCGCTAGCGGTCACCCCCGCCTGAACCCGTTGTAAGCAACCCCTGAAGGGGCCGGAGTGGTGCTCCGGCCCCTTTTTCTTTCGAAAGGAAAGAGCACCATGGCCAATTACATCGGCGCCCTAGACCAGGGCACCACCAGCAACCGATTCATCGTTTTCGACCACGACGGACGGATCGTGGCCATCGACCAGAAGGAACACCGCCAGATCTTCCCGCAGCCCGGCTGGGTGGAGCACGACCCCCTGGAGATCTGGCACAACGCGCAGGACGTCATGCGCGGGGCCCTGGCCCGCGCCGGCATCACGGGCACCGACCTGGCGGCCGTGGGCATCACCAACCAGCGCGAGACCACCGTCATCTGGGACAAAAACACCGGCAAGCCCTTCGCCAACGCCGTGGTCTGGCAGTGCACGCGCACCGACGACATCTGCCGCGAGCTGGAAAGAGACGGCGGCCAGGACCGCTTCCGCCGGAAAACGGGCCTGCCCGTGGCGACCTACTTTTCCGGGCCCAAGATCAAATGGCTGCTGGGCCACCACCCCGAGGCGCGGCGTGCCGCCGAAAAGGGCGAGGCCCTGTTCGGCACCATGGAGACCTGGATCATCTGGTGGCTCACCGGCGGCCCGGCCGGCGGGGCCCACGTCACCGACGTGACCAACGCCAGCCGCACCCTGCTCATGGACCTCGAAACCCTGGACTGGGACGAGGAGATCCTGGCCGTCCTGGACATCCCGCGGCAGGTGCTGCCGCGCATCGTGCCCTCGGTGGACACGCGCACCTGGGGCGCCACGGCGCCCGACGGCCCCCTGGGCGCGGCGGTGCCGGTGTGCGGCGCGCTGGGCGACCAGCAGGCCGCGCTGGTGGGCCAGGCCTGTTTCGACGCGGGCGAGGCCAAGAACACCTACGGCACGGGCTGCTTCCTGCTGCTCAACACCGGCACGACGCCGGTGGTCTCGCGCCACGGCCTGCTGACCACGGTGGGCTACCGCATGGACGACCGCCCGCCGGTCTACTGCCTGGAGGGATCCATCGCCATCGCCGGCGCCCTGGTGCAGTGGCTGCGCGACAACCTGGGGCTGATCGAAAAGGCCCCCGACATCGAGGCGCTGGCCGCCGGCGTGCCGGACAACGGCGGCGCCTACTTCGTGCCGGCCTTCTCGGGCCTCTTCGCCCCCTACTGGCGCGCTGACGCGCGCGGCGTCATCGCCGGCCTGACGCGCTTCGTCAACAAGGGCCACCTGGCGCGCGCCGTGCTCGAGGCCACGGCTTACCAGACGCGCGACATCGTCGAGGCCATGAACCGCGACTCGGGCGTGGCGCTCAAAAAGCTGAAGGTCGACGGCGGCATGGTGGCCAACGAGCTGCTGATGCAGTTCCAGGCCGACATCCTGGGCGTGCCCGTCATCCGCCCGCAGGTGGCCGAGACCACGGCTCTGGGCGCGGCCTACGCCGCGGGCATGGCGGTGGGTTTCTGGCAGGGGCTGGACGAACTGCGGCGCAACTGGGCCGTGGACCGGACCTGGCAGCCGACCATGGAGGCCGCCGTGCGGGAGCGGTACTGCCGGCAGTGGCAAAAGGCCGTAGAGAAAACCTTCGGCTGGAAAGAATAAAAGAGACCGCCGACATGCTGCCCACGCTCACGCTGCTGGCCGCGCTCTCGGCCGTGGTTCACATCCGCGCAGAGTACCGCGGACCCCGGTGGCACGTCTACGTCTTCAAGCCCCTGACCACGGTGCTCATCCTCCTGGTCGCCGTCACCGGCCCGCCGGGTTCGGGCGCCTACAGGCACCTGGTCATCGGCGGTCTGCTCTTTTCCCTGGCGGGCGACGTCTTTCTCATGCTGCCGTCGGACCGCTTCGTGGCCGGGCTGGTGGCCTTTCTGGCGGCGCACCTCTTCTACATCGCGGCCTTCGCCCCAGCCGCGGCGGCCATGCGCTGGTGGCCCGTCCTGCCCTTGGCCGCCTATGGCATGGTGGTCTACCGCGCGCTGGCACCCGGCCTGGGGCGGCTGAAGCGGCCGGTGCTGGTCTACATCGCGGTCATCATGGTAATGGCCTGGATGGGGTGGGAACAATGGCTCCAGGCGGGCCGACCCGGGGCGCTGATGGCTTTTGCGGGAGCCCTGCTGTTCGTGGTCTCGGACACGATCCTGGCCTTCAACCGCTTCGGCAGGCCATTTAAAGCAGCTCGCGCCCTGAACCTTTCGACCTACTTCGCCGCCCAGTGGCTGATCGCCGGGTCGGTGTGCATGGGATGAGGGAGGAAGGTGCGGCGCGCAGGCGGAAGGCACCCTGCCTGCGCATCCGGATTTGGCGAAGAAACCGGCGGCGACGACCTCCAGCCGTCGCCGGCTATCCGATCAGCGCGTTGAAAAGATACCCCACCAGCAGGATGCCGCTGCCCACCACGGCCACGAACACACCGATCAGGCGGGGCTTGAGCACCTTGCGCAGAATCACCATCTCGGGCAGCGACAGGGCGATCACCGACATCATGAAGGCCAGGGCCGTGCCCAGGGCGGCGCCCTTGCCGATCAGGGCCTCCAGGATGGGGACCATGCCGGCGGCGTTGGAGTACATGGGGATGCCCATGAGCACGGCCGCCGGCACCGACCACCAGGCCCCCTTGCCCATGATGGCGGCCATCATGCCCTCGGGCACGTAGCCGTGAATGGCGGCCCCCACGGCGATGCCGGCCACCACGAAGATCCAGACTTTGCCCACGATGTCGCGCACCGCCTGCCAGCCCTGGCCGAAGCGCTGGGACCAGGTCAGCCGCACCTCCGGCACCTGCGAGGCGTCGGTGCGCATCTGCAGCACCCAGCCCTCGATGTGGCGCTCCATCTTCAGGCGCCCGATGACCCAGCCGGCCACGATGGCCACCGCCAGGCCGGTAACCACGTACAGCGCCGCCACCTTCCAGCCCAGCAGTCCGAAGAGCAGCACCACGGCCACCTCGTTGATCATGGGCGCTGCGATCAGAAAGGAAAACGTGACCCCCAGGGGCACCCCGGCGGTCACGAAACCGATGAACAGCGGCACGGCCGAGCACGAGCAGAAGGGCGTGGCGATGCCCAGCAGGGCCGCCAGGCCGTTTCCCAGGGACTCGCGCTTTCCGGCCAGCACGGCCCGCGAGCGCTCCGGCGTGAAAAACGTGCGCAGCACCCCCACCCCGAAGACCACCAGCGTCAGCAGCAGCAGTACCTTGGGCGTGTCGTAGAGGAAAAACTGGACCGCTTCCCCCAGCCGGCTGCCCTTCTCGATGCCCAGCAGCGAAAAGGTGAGCCAGTGGGAAAGGGACAGCAGCTGACTGTAAACCGCGTACCAGACCCCCAGCCCCGCCAGGGCCTGCAGGATTTTCCCGGGCGTGATGCCGCCCTTGTCTTCCCTCCCGGCGGCGAAATCGGCCGTCTCGGCGGTTTTTTCGGCGCTGCAGGCGCAGCCGGACATGGGCAGTGTTTCCATCTTTTTCATCGCTCAAGAACCTTATATTATTTAAAAAAAATCATGGGAAATACCCCTTTAAACCAAATCGCATATAACTATATAGTCATATATAGCACCAGCTATTCCCTGTCAAGGAGAGAAACAACCCCGCTTGCGAACCCGCATTCGTCCGTTTCGAGACGCTTTGAAAATAACGGGTATATTGAAACTTAACTCAAGGAAACCGCCTGGATGTCGATACTGTCAAACATATCCCCCATACTCTGCCAAGGCATACTTGCGCAGCAATCCGACACGGGAGAAGGCGATGAAGGGCATCGTATTTGTCCACTTCATGGACATGGTAGAGGAAAAGTTTGGCTTGCAGATGGAAGACCACATTGTAACAACATCTGATCTTCACAGCGGCGGAATCTACACGGCTGTCGGCACCTACGATCATACGGAACTGCTTGAACTGGTGGGGCGGTTGAGCAACGAGACCGGAGAAGCGGTGGGCGATATCGTGACGGATTTCGGCCGCTACCTGTTTTCGAAGCTTGCGGAATCCTACGGCCAGCTGTTGAACAACATTCCGGATGTCTTTTCCCTGCTCATGCAAGTGGACGATTTTATCCATGTAGAGGTGCGCAAACTCTACCCGGAGGCGGAACTGCCGAGTTTTCAACACCAACTGATCGATGACAGTCGGCTCGAACTGATATATCGATCCCCAAGGCCCTTTGAAAACCTTGCCAGGGGACTGATCGAGGGTGCCGTTGCCTACTACAATGAACCCGTTCGATTGGAAAAAATGGAACCGATGCCGGGCGGTCCCAATCAGTACCGATTCCTGCTGACCCGATAAGACAAGGCATTTTCAATGAATCAAGTTGAGCTGTTAACTCGAAAAATCGCCCGTGAAAAAAAAGCGCGCCAGCTCGCCGAAAGCCTTTTGGAGAAAAAGAGCCAGGAGCTGTACATAACGAACCAGAGACTGACGGGAAGCAACCGCCGGCTGGTTGAGATCAACAGCAGTCTGAATGAGGAAATCCGCAGGCACCGTCTCACGGCGGCGGCGCTTGCCGAAAAATCCGTTCTGCTGGACAACATTCTGCGAAGTGCCACCGAATCAGCAATCGTCACGGCAGACCTGGATTTCCGCATCACCTACTTCAACCCCAAGGCAGAGGAGTTTTTCGGACGCAATGCCCGGGATGTCATCGGGAAAACGATCCAGGAATCCGGTTTGATCCACCACTTCGACCCGGTCCGTTTTCAACACACGGTGGACAAAATTAAGAAAGAGCGGGTGTACCGGTTTGAAACCAAAAACATGGGTGAAAGAGGCGTCCAATTCTTCGAGGCCAGGGCCTCGGGCATCTGGGATGCCGCCGGCGAGTTGACGGGATATGCCCTCTTCATGCGGGATACAACGGCGCAGAAGTCGGCTGAATTCGCATTGAAAGAAAGCGAAACCAAGTATCGCACCCTGTTCGATGCCTCCAACGATGCCGTCATCCTGCTAGATGAAAATGCATTCTCCTTCGAGTGCAACCCGGCCACCCTATCGCTCTTTGGTTATGCGCAAAAAACGGAGTTTTTTGGACAATTCTTCCAGCAGTGTTCGCCGACCTGCCAGCCGTGCGGTGAAAAATCCATGATACTGGCCACCGAGAAGCTTGAAAAAGCCATCGATGAGGGCTTTTGCCGCTTCGACTGGATGTACCAACGGTCGGACGGTTCCTGTTTTCCGGCCGAGGTGCTGCTGAGCCGAATGGACTACGGCCAACGCATGATCTTGATGATGGTGGTGCGCGACATCACGCAGCGCAAGCAGGTCGAGGATCAACTGCGCAAGGCCAAAGAACTGGCGGAGGCGGCCAACCAAGCCAAGAGCGCATTCCTGGCCAACATGAGCCACGAAATCCGAACGCCGCTCAACGGGATCCTCGGGATGTTGACGCTGCTGCAAAATGCAGACCTGAATCGTACCGACAAGGAATATGTCCAGACGGCTATCACCTCGGCGGAATCCCTTCTGGGAATTATTAACAAGGTCCTGGATTTCTCCAAAATCGAAGCCGGTGAACTCGTCTTGGAAAGACATGTCTTCGACCTGGAAAAATTGCTCCAGGAAGTTGGCGAAATGCTGGCGCCCATGGCTTTTGAAAAGCACGTCGATCTTGTCCTGCGGTACGCTCCCGAAGCCCCCCGACGGTTCATCGGCGACAGAACGCGCCTGCACCAGATCCTGAACAACCTGGGAAGCAATGCCGTAAAGTTCACGCACAGTGGGTTTGTCAGCATCGAAATCGGCGTGAAGAAGATCGAAGGCGATAGCGCGGACATGGAGATACATGTCAGGGATACCGGCATCGGCATAGAACCATCCAAGCAGTCCATCATTTTCAACCATTTCACCCAGGCCGACGACTCGACCACGCGGCGCTACGGAGGAACCGGTCTGGGGCTTGCGATATGCCGCCAACTGGTAGAACTCATGGGGGGGCAACTGCGCCTGGAAAGCAAGCCCGGCGCCGGGACGACGTTCTCCTTTGCCATTCGTCTACCGCTGGCTTCCGGGATGCAAAGAGGCTATTCCCTCTCCATGCAAGGTCTGCCGAAAACGCTGCTTGTATGCCAAAAACGCAAGCAACGCCAAATATTTGAGGATTACTTAAGTGCATGGAAGACGGATTTTGACATCGTAGACGATACACCGGCTGCACGAAAATTGCTGCAAAACGAAGGGCGACGATACGCGCTCATTATTGCAGATGATCGGGATGTCGAGGTGGAACGCTTCGCGGAGATGGTGAGAAATGATGCCGCATTGGAAGGCGTCGCCCTGGTGCTGCTTTCCACCATCGGGCACCCTGACCACCGATCGGCAATTGAAGCCGGTTTTACTGCCGTTATCAATCGCCCCTGCACTCCGTCGTCCCTGTTTGACCGATTAACAGCGATTGTCAATGGGGAACAGTCCGCAGGAGACGATTTCCCACAGAAAAACGACGCGGATATGCAAAAGCCCGAGAGGGCATCCGCACTGCAGTCTGTCAGAATATTGCTTGTCGAAGACAACAAGATAAATCGGATGGGCACGTTGGGGATCCTCAAGCTGTTGGGATACTCACAGGTGGATGTTGCTGAAAACGGACAGATCGCCGTCGACATGGTCCGCGAACAACCTTTCGATCTCATCCTGATGGATATCCAGATGCCGGTAATGGACGGTTATGAAGCCACCCGCCATATCCGCCGCCAGGAAATGCGTCGCATGCAAAATGAAAAATCGCAGCGCATGCGACACCATGTCCCCATCGTTGCCATGACCGCCAGCGCTTTCGAGGAAGAACGTCAGCGATGCCTTCGAGCGGGAATGGACGATTTCGTAAGCAAGCCTGTCCGCAAGGAGACACTGAGGGATGTAATCATCCGCCTGACCCGCCAATCATTCACGGGCAAAGACGAATCCATGTCGGGACACGACAATAACGAGACGGACAATCGGGGCGAAATTCCGGTTTTCAACTTCGAGGAGGCCATGGAGCGCTATGAAGGAGACCGAGATGTTCTCAGAGCGATCATCGATGAATTTCTGTCCCAAACGCAGATCGCAATGGAGGAAATAGAGAAGGGCGTTTTGTCCGGTGATTTTCAGATGGTGACCCAAAAGGCCCATGCGTTGAAGGGTGGGGCCGCCTATATTGCGGCCGAACGTTTCCGCCAAGCGGCCTTTGAAATGGAAACCCTTGGGACCAGCCGGGAGGCAGCCCTTTCCCTGCTGCCGAAACTGCGTGAGGAATTCCATCGTTTCAAGAATCGGTTGTCGGATTTCGACTGGTCGGCAGGTACACCAGTGGCGTCGGCGGCAAATGGGTAAGTGTATAAGAGTGACATCCGGCCGGGTGTTTCTAAATTTGAGATGGTGAAATGACGATTGAAAGTAAATCCATTGCCAAAGGAACCGTTGCCAGCCGGCACATCCAAATAAACGGCAGGGGGCCGAAATGAAAGTCCTGGTGGCTGACGATGAAATTGTCAGTTTAAAAACGCTCGAAATCTTTGTCCGCAAGCTGGGGTACGATGTTCTCACGGCCAGGAACGGGCAGGAAGCCTACGACATCTGGCAGCGGGAAAGGCCTCAACTGGTGATTACAGACTGGGAGATGCCTTACATCAACGGCCGCGATTTGTGCACGCGCATCAGGCAGTGGACACAGGACAATTACACCTACATCATTCTGGTGACCAGCAGGGATAAAGTGCAGGACATCGTCGCGGGCATGCATGCGGGAGCCGATGATTATATCACCAAACCGTTCAACAAGGATGAACTCAATGCGCGCATCAGGGCCGGCAAACGCATCATCGACTTCCAAAGCAAAGACATACTGATTTTTGCTCTGGCCAAATTGGCCGAATCCAGAGACGAGGATACCGGCAATCATCTTGAGCGCGTCCGGCACTATTCAAAGACATTGGCTGAGACACTGTACAACAGTGGTGACGGCTCTGCCGAACTGGACAGCCAATTGATCGACAATATTTTCCTCACCAGTCCCCTGCACGACATCGGCAAGGTGGGGATCCCCGACTATGTGCTTTTAAAGCCCGGCAGGCTAGACGATAGCGAATTCGAGGTCATGAAAAGTCATACCATCATCGGTTATAAGACCCTGACGGAAGCCATGGAAAAAGCCCCCGGAGCCGGGTACCTGCGGGTTGCAGCCGAAATTGCACGCCACCATCACGAAAAATGGGATGGGAGTGGGTATCCCGACGGGCTCAAGGGGAACCAAATTCATATCGCCAGCCGCATCTTTGCAATAGCGGATGTCTACGACGCCTTGGTTTCGAAAAGGCCCTACAAGTCGCCCATGAGCCACGAAAGGGCCAGAGCCATTATCGTCGATGGCAACGGCACCCATTTCGATCCCGCGGTCGTAAAAGCCTTCTTAAAATGCGAACAGCAATTTCTAGAGATTTTCAGGTCCATCGGCGACATGGAATGAGTGTCCGTCAGGATGGCCAATCGGCATGTCAACACAACATGGATTGCCTGCAAAGGGTGTGTGCGCTTGCGTGGCATTGCCGCAGCTGTTCTAATTTTCATCTTTACAATTGCAGCACTCGAGGACACATGAAATGGTGAAGAAAATGGGAACGCTTAGTATCCGGATGAAACTGATGCTCTCCATAGGCGGCATTGTGGTTTTTTTCATTATTGCCTTTCTCGTAAAGGATTACCGCATGCAGGCCAACCAGTTGATCAAATCGAACTATGCCATTCTCCAGGAGGATTACCGACAGGTTCTGCAATTGATGGACGATACCGCACGGGTATCTTATTCACTGGCATTGTGGGTCTCCCGAACACCTGCCATGCAGCGCAGCTTGGCACTTCGGGACCGGAAAGCCCTGATGGACCAGGCACTGCCTCTTTTCGAATCGTTGAAGGACAAATTGAATATCGCCCAGTTCCAGTTTCACATCCCCCCTGCCACGTCTTTCCTGCGACTGCATAAGATAAAAAAATATGGCGACGACTTATCGGCTTTCCGCAAAACGGTGGTGGAGGCCAACCGTCGCAAAATCGCCATTGCCGGTTTGGAAAAGGGAGTGGCTGGTCTGGGAATTCGGGGAGTGGTGCCCGTCTTTTATCAGGGACGCCATGTCGGCAGCGTGGAATTCGGCAGCGGTCTCACCGACGCATTGATTCTTCCCCTGAAGGAAAAGTACGGATTCAGCCTTTCCATTTTGATTCCCCAGGAAGATGGTTTCCGCTGTCAGGCCAGAACGCAAAACTGGAAGATGCCCACCGATTTCCGCCCATTGTTGAGCAACGTGTTTTCGACCGGCAAAGAAGAGGTAAAGCAAATTGATGAGGGGGGGCATCACCAACTGATATTCTTGGGGCCGTTGAGGGATTACGAGGGCAGGATCGTGGGTGCTGTCGCCATACCCAAGGACATAACCCAGTCCATCCAAAACATGCACAAAACGCTTCTGGTCTACGTCGGTGCGGGGTTCGCGCTGGTGATAGTCCTGCTCGCTTCGATATATCTTCTCATCGGCCGGTTTGTCGCCAACCCCGTGAACACCATGAAAGACGCGTTTTTCCGGGCGGGAGAAGGAGATCTGACCCAACGTGTTATGGTAAAATCGCCTGATGAACTAGGAGAGCTGGCCCAGTCTTTCAACGAATTCCAAGAAAAAATTGAACTGACCATACGGTCCATTGCCCAGAATTCCGAAACACTGGACAACTCGGCAGGAGAATTGAACGCGGTTGCCGGCAAGATGACTGAAGGTTCGGAAAAAACATCCGGCCGTGCCAACAACCTCGCGATTGCGGCCAGGGAAATGAGCACGAATATGACTTCCGTCGCCGCCGCAACCGAACAGGCCACCGCCAATATCAGTAATGTTGCAGACAGTGCCAGTAAGATGAATGCCTCTTTCAGCCAGATTACCCAACGCACGGAAAAGGCCCAATCCATCACCCAGAGCGCGGTTGAAGAAGCCTGCAACGCCTCGGCCAGGGTGGACGAACTCGGCAAGGCGGCCAAAGAAATTGAAAAAGTGACCGAAACAATCACCGATATATCCGAACAAACCAGCCTGTTGTCCCTGAATGCCACCATTGAAGCCGCCCGGGCTGGGGACGCCGGCCGGGGGTTTGCAGTGGTCGCGAATGAAATCAAAGAGTTGTCAAAACAGACATCCGCCGCCACAGGCGAAATCAAGAACCGCATCGACAGCATACAGGGCTCTACCACCCGGACAGTCGCCCAAATCGAACGCATTGCAACCGTCATCAACGACATCGATGCCATCGTGTCCGACATCGCGTCTGAGATCAACCAACAGTCCGATGCCACCAGCGAAATCGCCGACAACATGGCGCAGGCGGCCCTGGGGCTATCTGAAATGACCCATAACGTAGCCCAAAGCTCATCGGTTTCTTCTGAAATCGCGGAGGAAATAGAGGAAATCAATCACGCGGCTCTGGATATCGCCAACAGCAGTTCTCAGGTCAATCGGAATTCTGAGGAACTCAACCGGCTGTCGGGGCAATTGCGGTCGTTGATCCAGAATTTCAGGCTATAACACCACCTGCCGCCTCCGGCGGACCGTTCACCGGTTCGCCTTGCCCGGCATCCAGGCCTGCGCGTTCCGTGGCACACGGATTCGCCGGAGGCGATATCGGTGGCGCTGCGCCTCCACGCGATTCACCCGCCGTCGACCAAATGCAGCTGTCCCCTGCCCTGGGCGCGGGGCCTCTTCATGCTTGAAAAGATCTCCTCCCTGCGGTAAGTTGTCCCGTAGAATCAGACAAGCCCGTTCTTACACCCGAAATTCATACTAGGAGATCAAAGATGGCCGACACCAAAAACCTCACATCCATCGCCACACCAGCGGCACCGGCTGCTATTGGACCTTACTCCCAGGCCGTTACGGCCGGCGACCTGCTTTTCGTATCGGGACAGATTCCACTGGACCCCGAAAACGGTGAACTGGTGGGCGGTGACATTGAAAACCAGACCCGCCGGGTGCTCGACAACATCAAAGCCATCGTCCAGGCCGCCGGTGCCGACATGGACCGCGTGGTCAAGACCACCATCTTTCTTTCCGACATGAACGACTTTGCGGCCGTCAACGGCGTGTACGCCGAGTATTTCGACGCCACCCTGCCGGCCCGCGCCACGGTGCAGGTGGCCGGTCTCCCCAAGGGGGTGCCGGTGGAGATCGAAGCGGTGGTGCTGCTCAAGTAGCCGGGACCGACTTTGACCTTACCCCAGAGACACGAGAACGCAGTGAGGATTTCATGAAAGCAGCCATCATCGGCCTTCCCGGCGCCGGCCGTCAGACCGTCTTCGAGGCTCTCAGCGCCAGGCCCGTGGACCCGGCCCACAGGCACGAGGACCAGATCGCCGTGGTGACCGTGCCCGACAAGCGCATCGACGTGCTTTCGGGCATGTACAAGCCCAGAAAGACCATCTACGCCCGGGTGGAGTACCTGCTGCCGGCCAAGTCCGAGTACGGCGGGGAGAGCGGGCCCGACCAGGGGTTCTGGACCAAGGTGCGCGACGCTGACGCCCTGATCCACGTGCTGCGCAATTTCGAAGGCATGGGCGGGGAGGCGCCGCAGCCGGAGAGGGACTACACGGCCCTGGAACAGGAGATGATGCTCTCGGACCTCATCGTGGTGGAAAAGCGCCTGGAGCGCCTGGCCCTGGACGGCAAGCGCGGCAAGAAACCCAATCCCGAGGAAGTGGCCCTGCTGGAGCGCTGCCGCGACCACCTGGAGGCCGAACAGCCCCTGCGGGGGATCCCCGAGCTGGCCGGGGCCAAGCTGCTGCGGGGCTACGCCTTCCTGTCGGCCAAGCCCATGCTGGCGCTCTTCAACAACACCGATGAGGACGAGGTTCTGCCCCGCCGCGAGGCGTCCGGCCCCAACGAGGACGCCATGGTCATCCGCGGCAAGCTGGAGCTGGAACTGTCCCAGATGAGCGACGAGGAGGCCGCCGAGTTCCTGGCCGAGTTCAACATCTCCACACCTGCCCGCGACCGGGTCATCCGGCGCTCCTACGACCTGCTGGGGCTGATCTCCTTTTTCACGGTGGGCGACGATGAGGTCCGCGCCTGGACCATCCGCGGCAACACACCGGCGCTGGAGGCCGCCGGGGTCATCCACTCGGACATCCAGCAGGGATTCATCCGCGCCGAGGTGGTGGCTTACGACGACCTCGTGGCCGCCGGAAGCTACGCCGAGGCCCGCAAGCAGGGCACCGTGCGCCTGGAGGGCAAGACCTACACCGTCCAGGACGGCGACATCATCAACTTCCGCTTCAACATCTGACCCAAAGGGGGGACGCCCTTAAGTAATTCAATAAGTCGTCTCCCCCCTGTTTCCGCCCGCCAAAACGGCCCACGGCGCTCGATGCGAATCACCCTGACACGCAATTCCCCAACAAGGCTCAGAAGTTATTTACTTATTTAAGGACGTCCCCTTGGCCTCCCCCTGGCCACCTTCGGCCACCGGCGTCGGGCCCGGCGGGGGTCTTTGGCGATGACGCCGTCGGCCCCCAGCGCGGCCAGCCGCCCGATGCGCTCGGCGCTGTCGGCGCCGAAGGCGTACACCTGGATGCCGGCGCCGTGCACGGCCCGAACCAGCGCACCGGTGGTGACGTCGAACCGGGGGTGAAAGGAAAAGACGCCCAGCCGTCGGCAGTTTTCCAGAATCCCAGCATCGAAGGCGACCTTGGAAATCAGCGCCAAGGCGGGTGCGCCGGTCATGCGGCCGGTCCGCGCCAGGATGTCCGCGTCGAAACTGGAGATCAGGACACTCCCGGTTATTCCCCTTTCCGCCACCACGCGGATCACTTCCCGCTCCACCTCCCCCGGGGCCGCGGGGTTCGTCTCTTTGCCGGTCTTGATCTCGATGTTGAGCACCACCCGCCCGCCGAAACGCTCAAGCACTTCCTGCAGGGTCGGCACACGTTCTCCGGCGAACTGCGGGCTGAACCAGCAGCCGGCGTCCAGTTCGCGGATCTCCGCCAGCAGCATCTCCCCCACCCGCCCGCAGCCGTTGGTGGTGCGGTCCACGGTATCGTCGTGGATGACCACCGGCACCCCGTCGCGGGTCAGGTGCACGTCCATCTCGATCACGTCGGCACCGGCTTCCACCGCGCCCGCAAAGGACACCAGGGTGTTCTCCGGGTACCGCTGCTGGAATCCGCGGTGCCCGGTGATGACCGGATACCGGTCCCTCAGGTCTTCTACATGCAGTATCATGGACACCTCCAGGGGGACATTCCTACGGCACTGAAATAAAAAAGTCGTCTCCCCGGTAGTTCCGCCGGCCTGAAAACCATCGGCTCGGGGAAAGTTATTGAATTATTTAAGGACGTCCCCGGGAGGAATTTCTTCCTTGAGCAGGCAGCAGGCGATGCGCCAGGCCGGGCGGCCGTCGGCAAGGTAGGCCAGGTTGCCGGGCTGCACCAGGCGGTTCATGACACAGCCCTCCGGGATGGTGAGGTTGAAAAGGTCCTTTTCGTTGATGGGCGGCCGCTGAATCAGGCGGCCGTCGACGATCTCCAGGCTGTGGAGCGGAAAATCCTCGCACAGCGGGCAGCGGTAGACGCGGCCGTTGGGAAAGACGAAGTAGTTGTCGGCCACCCGGCCGGCGCACGCGAAGCGCTCGCCCTCTTCGAGAAACACCTTGGGGTAGCTGACGGTGATGCCCCGCGCGGCGATGTCCTCGGCCACGGGCGGCACGGTCTCCAGCCACTGGTCGCGGGAAACCTGCAGGCGGTCGGCCTGCGCATCCCGGGCCGAGGCGCCCCGCAGCCCGATCACCTGGATGAAGAAACGCTCCACCCCCAGGTCTTCCAGCAGCGGCGCCATGCCCGCCAGTTCGTGGCGGTTGATGCTGCTGACGGTGAAGATCACGCTGACGCCGAAGCCCCGTTTCACGGCCCGGCGGATGCCGTCCGTGCAACGCCGGTGGCACCCCTCTCCCCGGATGGCGTCGTTGACGGCCGCGCCGGCGCCGTCGAGGCTGAAGCTGAAAAAATCCACCTCGCCGGGGTCGACGCGATCCAGGATGTCGTGAAACAGGTAGCCGTTGGTGTCGATCGTAACGGAGGCGTAGCCCAGGGCGCGGGCACGGCGGACGATGCCGGACAGGTCCGCATGCAGCGTGGGTTCGCCGCCCAGCAGCACCAGGTTGGGGGATTTGCCGGGGCCGGCGAAAAGCTGCAGCCACCGGCCGGCGGTATCCGCGTCCAGGGTTCGGTCGCCGTGCTGCGCGGGGTCGATGTAGCAGTGGCGGCAACGCAGGTTGCAGGCCGTCAGGACGTGGAAAAAGACGTTGGCCTGGTCGCGGGAGAAGGCCACGGTGCGTTTCCCGCCGGTGCTGCGGGTACCGGCGGCCATCAGCGCTCCAGGCAGTTCTTGGTGAGGTTCTCGTCGAAAGCCACCGGGTAGTCGCCGTCGAAGCAGGCCTTGCAAAAGGTGTTCTGCGGGTCCGGCAGGCCGGTGGACTCCAGCAGCCCCGGCAGGCTGAGGTAGTAAAGCGAGTCCAGGTTGAGGAAATCGCGCAGATCGTCGGTCTTCATGCGCGATGCGATCAATTCGCCGCGGGTGGAAAAATCGATGCCGTAATGGCAGGGAAAGCGGTGCGCCGGCCCGCTGACGCGCAAGTGCACGCGGCGCACGCCCAGTTCGCGCAGGGCCCGCACGCGGGTGCGCACGGTGGTGCCGCGGATGATGGAGTCCTCGATGATGATGATGTCCTTGCCCTTGAGCAATTCGCGGATGGGGTTGAGTTTGACGCGCACGCCGAAGTCGCGCATGCTCTGGGTGGGCTGAATGAAGGTGCGGCCCACATAGTGGTTGCGGATGATGCCGAGTTCGAAGGGAATGCCGGATTCCTGGGCATAGCCAATGGCGGCGGGCACGCCACTGTCGGGAACGGGCACCACCACATCGCCCGGGGCGGGGGCTTCCCGGGCCAGCTCCCGTCCCATGGCCTTGCGCACCTCGTAAACGCAGCGCCCCCCCACAATGGAATCGGGACGGGCGAAATAGATGTATTCGAAAATGCAGGGCC
>CAYZCL010000165.1:0-36945 GCA_964476595.1 uncultured Desulfobacteraceae bacterium | reverse complement strand
CGGTGGGCCCGTCGGTGCCGTCGGTGCCGCCGCTCATCATGACGATGCCGTCGCGGCCCTCGAGGGCCAGCGCGGCGGCCAGCGCCATTTCCTGGTTGCGGCCGCCCAGTCCGTCGCCGGTCAGGGTCACGGTGGGTTCTCCGCCGCACAGCAGGCAGAGTGGCGGCGGTTGGGGGTGGCCGCTCTCGCGGGCCTCCACCGCCATGGCGCACAGCGCCCTGGCCACTTCGCGGGCCTCGCCTTCCAGCCGGGCGGTCAGGATCAGCGGAAGGTACCCGAGCTCCCGCGCCCGGGCGGCGGCGGCCTGCAGGGCCTGAAAGTTGGTGCCCACCAGGACGGAGCGGCAATTGCGGAAGCACGCGTGGTCGGCCTTGGGCGTCTCCTGGAGGCGCCCCTCGATGCCCGCCAGAATGTGTTCACGCACCGCCGTGGGCACGTCCTCGAATATGCCGTGGTTTTCGAGCACCCGACGGGCATCCCGATACGTGGTGGGATCCGGTACGGTGGGGCCCGAGGCGATCACGTCCAGGTCGTCGCCCACAACGTCTGAAAGGATCAGGCTGACGACCGCTGCCGGCATGGCCCGCGCGGCCAGCCGCCCGCCCTTGACGGCGGAAAGGTGCTTGCGCACCGTGTTCATTTCGTGGATGTCGGCGCCGCACGCCAGCAGGCGGCGGGTGGTTTCCTGCTTGTCGTCGAGGCGGAGACCTTCGGCCGGGGCGATCATCAGGGCCGAGCCGCCGCCGGAGAGCAGGCAGATGACCAGATCCCCGGCACCGGCATCCCCGGCCAGCCGCAGGAGCCTGCGCGTGCCGTCGACGCCGCGCCGGTCGGGAACCGGGTGGCCGGCTTCGAGGACCTCGATCCGTGCCAAGTCCAAGCCGTGGCCTTCTTTGACCACGATGGCGCCCGCCGTGATGCGGTCTCCCAAGAGGGATTCCACGGCGGCCGCCATGGGAGCCGTCGCCTTGCCGGCACCGACGACGATGACCCGCTCGCAGTCGTCCAGGCGGAGGGGCGCTCCGTCGATCAACAGGTCGTTTCCGCTGCGCTTAAGGTGGCGCAGGACGGCCTGGTCCGGGGCCACCGCCGCCAAACCGGACCGGAAGATTTCGAGCACGTCTTCACGCATTTTCCGCATGATGGAATCCCTCCTCGCGGCCGTTATCCCCGGCTGATCCAGCGGTATTCATAGGGGGCCAGCACCAGTTCGCTCTCCGTGACCTCACGGTCGGTAAAAAGGTCCCGCAGCGGGCTGGAAATGCCGAAGCTTTCGAGCTTCACGGGCACCGGGGACGAAGACACGTTGGTCAGTGCCCACAGCACCTGACCGCGGCCCTCCCGCCGGATGGCGAACAGCCGCCGGTCCACGTCCAGGATCTCGAAGGCTGCGCGGGGGTGCAGCGCCGGCTGCCGCCGACGCAGGGCGGCCATTTTTATATATGGGAAAAATACCTGTGATCGCAATGAATCGGGATCTTCGAGTTCGCGTATTACTTCATCTACCTGCAGTTTGCGGCGGTTGATGGTGCGCGCCATGCCGGTCTGCTGCACGCCCTCCTGCCAGTTGCGCGTGCCCAGAAGGCTGTGGATGTAGGTGGCCGGGACACCGGGCAGCACGTACTGGATGGCCTGGGAGGCCAGGAACTTGCGGGCCGGCCGGGCCGCGTCGCCGGCTACGGCGTCGAGGTAGGTGATGTTGAGTTCGTAGGGACTCCGGGAGCCATCGCTGTTCTGCTTGTAGGAAATGCGCCCGCCGCGGTCTTTCACCGCCGTGACCAGGGTTTCGATTTCCGACTCGGGCAGGATGCCCTCCAGGGGGCGTACGCCGATGCCGTCGTGGGAGGCCGTGAAGTTGAAAAACGTGGTCCTCTCCGAGTCCAGGCGGAGGCCGGCGGCCCAGCGCGAAAATTCACGGGTGTCTTCGCGCAGAAAGGCGTGCAGCAACAGCGGGGGCAGGGTGAAATTATAGACCATCTGCGCCTCGTCACGGCCGTTGCCGAAGTAGCTGATGTTTTCGGCGTGGGGAACGTTGGTCTCGGTGATGATCATCACGTCGGGCGCCACGCGGTCCAGCACGGCGCGCATAAGCTTGACCATCCGGTGGGTCTGGGGCAGGTGGATGCAGGAGGTGCCGATTTCCTTCCACAGGTAGGCGATCGCGTCCAGCCGCAGGATGCGGGCGCCACGGCGTATGTAGAACAGCATCACCTCCATCATCTTCTCGAGCACGTCCAGGCTGCGGTAGTTGAAATCGATCTGGTCGGCGCTGAAAGTGGTCCACAGGTGCACACGGCGGCCGTCGCTCTTCTCGAAAGGCGTCAGCAGGGGCAGCGCGCGCGGCCGGGTCACCATGGAAAGGTCGGTGTCCGGGTCGACCTCGATGGCAAACTGCTCGAAACCCGGCCGATCCTCCAGGTAGTTCCGGAACCATTGACTGCGGGCCGAGAAGTGGTTGAGCACGAAATCGAACATCAGCGCGAAGTCGCCCTCGAAGGCGGCGACGTCTTCCCAGTCGCCCAGGTCGGGATTGACGGCGAAAAAATTCATGACCGAAAAGCCGTCGTCCGAGGAGTAGGGGAAAAAAGGCAGGAAGTGCACCGCCGAGAAGGCCTTCTTCAGGTAGCGCGCGGCGAAACGGTGCAGCGTGCGGATGGGGGCCTGGTCCGCCCGTCGAAGGGTATCGCCGTACGTGATGAGAACGATGTCGGATTCGGAAAACAGGGATTGCCTGCGGGGGGCGATGGGCTCGAAGCGCGACAGCAGGTTTTCAATGCGGGTCAGGGCCTCCCGTCCGACGTCCTGACCGTAAATGTCGCTGAGCAGGGATTTGATGCGGTCCATATCGTCCTCCTGTTTGCGGGTCATCGCCGGAAAAATCCGCCGCAGCGCCGAGAACGACGCCTGCGGGACATCATAGCACAGATTCCACTCCGGCGTCTAAGTCTTAATCGCCCGGTGCAAGGAACATTGCAGGCCACGCCCGGTGTCGTGGATTCCGGGTCCCTTGACGGTATGTGTGTACCCGGATTCGAGGAGTAGGCAAGTCTCGGTGCGCAGTTGCAGGCCGGGCCGGAACATCCTCTGCGCGGCGGCGCAAGCGACCTGTGATTGCTCCGGCTCAGTCGTGGCGGTGGGGTTCGCGCCCCCGGGGGTGGGAGTGGGAGTAGTGGTGGATGTGGTACTCCTCGTCGAACAGGATCTTTCCGTCGCGCATGGTGTAGATGTTTTTCACGGTGGCGTTGAGAAAATCCGGGTTGTGCGAGATGAGCATCAGGGGCAGGTCCAGTTCTTCGAGAACCGTGACCAGGTGCGCCTCGGTGCGGCGGTCCAGGCCCGTGGTGGGTTCGTCGAGCAGCAGCACTTCGGGCTGCAAGGCCAGCACGGTGGCCAGCGAGACCATGCGTTTTTCTCCGCCGGAGAGTTTGAAGGTGACGCGCTCTTCGAACTCCTCTATGCCCAGGAAGGCCAGCGTGCGACGGGCGATGTCGACGGCTTCGGCGGGCGGGCGGCCCTGGTTGAGGGGGCCGAAGGCCACGTCTTCCAGCACGGTGGGGCTGAAGAGCTGGTCGTCGGCATCCTGGAAGAGCAACCCGATGCGGGTGCGCACGGCCGCAAAGTCGGATTCGGCCCTCATCGGCCTGCCGAAGAGCTCGACGGTGCCGGCGGTGGGTGCAATCAGCCCCATGATAAGGTGGAAGAGGGTGGTTTTGCCGCTGCCGTTGGGGGCCACCAGGCCGATGCGGTCGGATGCCGTCAGCGCTAGATCAAGCCCCTTGAGAATCGGCTGGCCGCCGGGAAAGCCGAAAAAGACGTTCTTCAGGCGGATGAGGGGGGGATTTTCAGATGGAGAGGCCAATGCGAAATCCTTTGGTTTGCATCCAGACGAGAGCCGCACACACCGCCGCCATCAGCAGGGCGAAGAACCAGCTGCCCGCGGAGGCCCGAAAATGTGACAGGCTGTAAAACCGCCCCCGGAACCCGCGGCACTTCATGGCCTGGTGCACCCGCTGGGCGCGGTTGGAAGCGCGCACGAAAAGCATGCCCACCAGGTAGGCGTATGTGCGGTAGCTGTGCAGGTTGGTGCCCGGCTTGAATCCGCGGATGCGCGCGGCCCTGAGCAGGCGCTGGTACTCCTGCTCGAGTACGAAGATGTAACGGTAGGTCATCAGCAGCAGGTAGGCCACCTTGGCCGGCATCTTCAGGCGAAGGAGGCTGTGTCCCAGAGTGGCGATGTCCATGGTGGCCACCAGGGCGATGAAGGCCGTCACGATGGACACCGATTTGAGGGTGATCTGCAGCGCGAGCCGCACCCCCGGGGCGTGAAAGGTGAGCGCTCCCAGGCGGCCGACGACCGGTCCGCCGTAGGTCAGGGGCAGCAGGGCCCAGATCAGCACCAGGAACCCCGCCACCACCGTCAACCGCCGGGCGACCGCGAATAGCGGCAGCCGTGCCAGAAGCACCAGCAGGACCGACACCCCCATGGCCGCCAGCAGTGCGGCCGTGTCATCGGTGACGGCTACCACCGACGTGTACACGGCGGCGACGGCCACGCGGATTCGCGGGTCGATACGCCCGATTGCGGAGCGCGTTCCCACGAAAGCTTCGCGGATCATTTCGTACCCGCTCCCCCCGTCCGCCGACGGTAATTGAAATAGGCGCCCACGCCCACCAGCCCCAGGATGTATCCCAGGCCTCCCACGATGTCTTTGAAGGAGGGGTCGGGATTCTGGGCGTCCACCAGCAGTTCGATCACGGGTTTGAGCTTCTTGTCCAACGCCTTTTCAACGGCCGCCTGGACGGCGGACTGCATCTCGGCGGCGGTTGGGGATGGTGCGGCCGCGGGAGCGGCGCTGGCCGCCGGTGACGTTTTTGCCGCCGGGCGCGGGATCTGCGCGGGGGCTGGGGATGCCGACGGTTGCGCGCTGCCGGCAAGCTCCTCGGCCGAGAGGGTCCAGTGGGCCTTGTGGCCCATGGCGGCGATCAGCACGATGCGCAGGGGGCCCTTGCCCGGGGATTTGAAGACGAACTCCCCCCTGTCGTCGGTGCGGCCTTCGAGCAGCTTCTTACCCCGGGCGTCATAGACCTCCACCGGGGCGTTTTTGACCCGCCGCCCGCCGCTGAACTTGCTCTGGGTGTGCACCATATCGCCCTCGACCCAGGCGAAAATGGTCACCTTGTGGGCATAAGCGGGTGCGCTGCAGAACAGCGACAGCGTCAGCAAGGCCAGCAACAGGCCCATCCTGGCCGTCGCAGGGGATCGGTATGCCGTGGGAACGATCGATATTCGCAACATGATGCTTCTCCAATGTTTCAGTTGGAAGGACGGCCGGCGCCCCCCGTCGCCTGCGGCAGCATGTCGGGCTGCACTTTCTCCAAGAATCGCACGCAGAAGGCGGTCACGATTCCCTCGATGACCATCACGGGAAGATGGGCCGCGATGATCAGGCCCGCGATCTGCAGAAAATTCTGCTCGGTGAAGACCAGTGCCGCGGCGGCCAACAGTGCGCTGCCCAGCACCGACAGCGCGCCGCAGGTGAAGGCGGCCGTCAGACCAACGGCACGCCGCTTGTGAATCAGGGAGCGGAAGAGGTAGTAGCACAGCACCGCTGGAAGGGCCATGATGATGGTGTTGACCCCCAGCGTGGTGATGCCGCCGAACTGGAACAGCACCGCCTGCAGCAGCAGCGCCACCAGGATGACCGGAAAGGCCGCCCATCCCAGCAGCAGGCCCACCACCCCGTTGAGGATCAGGTGAACGCTGGAGGGGCCGATGGGTACGTGGATCAGCGAGGCGACGAAAAAGGCGGCCGAAAGCATGCCGGCGCGCGCCACATGGTCGTAGTCCAGGTTTTTCAGTCCCACGGCCGTGCCGGCCGCGGCCAGGGCGGCGCCGGAAACCAGCACCGGGCCGGAGAGAACGCCTTCGGAGATGTGCATATCGGTTCGATTTCCTCGATTATTTTTTCAAGGGGCGCTCGAATTTTACCCAGATAACCGCCCCGAGTTCAACGGGTTTTTCCTCTCCGTTGTGTTTGATCGTGTAGTCCGCCGTGGTCAGGGCCGCAAATCCCCACCATCCCGGCCAGGGCGCGGCGTAAGTGAAAACGCCATTGCCGTCGGCCTTGATGGACTGGGTGACCATGTAGTCGGTGGGCGCATGGTACTTGCCGTCGCGGTTGTAGTATTCAATTTCGACGTCGGCGTAGGGCACCGGTTTGCCATTGCGCTTGACGATGCCCTGGAAAACGTTGCCGGCATACAGGCCGAAAGGCTTGGAAAGCGGCACGATTTCGGTCTTCAGGCCGACTTCGGCATCCCAGTTTTCGTCATCGCCGAAAGCGGCCACCACCGTCTTGGTGTAGTGCACGATAAAACCGTCCTCGGCTTCTTCCCAGTAGGGCTGCGGCTCCATGTAAAACGTGTAGACGCCCGGACGCTTGACGGCGAAATCCATGCGCCAGGCTTTTTGGCCCATGAGCTCGGCGGGCTGCAGGCTGGAAAGCAGGTTCGTGGACCGGCCCTCGAAGCGCACGCCGAATGCCCTGGGTTTCTCCAGGATCATGCCCTGGCCCTCGAAGGGGTGTGAAAAGGACAGGGTCAGGGTGACGGTGCGGTTGTCCTGCTGCATGACCATGTTGTCCGAGGGAATCAGCATGCCGAAATGGGCCTGGGCGGCCCCCCCCAGAAAAAACACCGCCAGCACGGAAATCAGGCCGAGTTTCAATTTTTTCATCGTTTTCTCCTTTCTCCAAATCGAAAGGATACCGCGTCGACCATGGATTGGCCGGAGGTCTCGGAAAACAAAAAAACCACGCAAGGCCGCGGCATCCCAATGATGTCTGAAACCTTCGTGGTTCTGTTGGCTGAATTGTGGACTGAATGCTTTTCAGACTTCTGCCTGAATTTGGATATCTTGATAGTGCAACGAGATTGAAGTGTCAATAACAAATTGCCATCATATCTGGTCTTTGATAAATATCCGCAGGAACGTGGAGGTGCCTTCACCAAGGGCGTCCGGCGGCGATGCCGAGGGCCCGCAAAACGCAAACCGGGGAGCAGAACCCAGGAGGTGTCATGGAGATCAACACCCACCGGAAGGTCGACCCGCGCCTCTGTGGCCGGGTGCTGGCGTTGCAGGAGGGCGGCAGCCGCGTGGAGATGACCTGCGACGGCTGCATGGCCGTCGACAAAAGGGGCCTGGTACACGGCGGTTTCATCTTCGGCCTGGCCGACTACGCCGCCATGGTGGCCGTGAATCACCCCAACGTGGTGCTGGGCGCCGCCGACTGCCGGTTTCTCAAGCCGGTGTCGGTGGGCGAAACCGTGACGGCCGAGGCCCGCGTGACGGAATCCGACGGGCGCAGGCACACGGTGGCGGTCTCGGTGGAACGCGGTGGTGAGGCCGTCTTCAGCGGCCGCTTCACCTGTTTCGTACTCGATAAACACGTATTGGCTTGAACCCTGAAACAAAGAGGAGGTAGGCAGGCATGGCAAAAAGAGTCGGCGTATTGCTGTCCGGATGCGGCGTGTTCGACGGCAGCGAAATTCACGAGGCGGTGATCACGCTGCTGGCGCTGGACCGCGCCGGGGCGCAGATCGTCTGTACGGCCCCCAATGTCGCGCAGATGCACGTGGTCAATCACCTCACCCAGGAAGTCACCGACGAGAAGCGCAACGTGCTGGTGGAATCGGCGCGCATCGCCCGCGGAGAGATCCGGGACCTGGTCGAGGTGACGGCCGCGGACCTGGACGCGCTCATCATCCCCGGCGGGTTCGGGGCCGCCAAGAACCTGAGCGATTTTGCCGTCAAGGGCCCGGAGGCCAGCGTGAACCCGGAAGTGGCGCGCATCCTCAAAGAGATGACCGACGCCGGCAAACCGGTGGGCGCCATCTGCATCGCCCCCGCTACCCTCACGCGGGCCCTGTCCGACCTGTCGCCGGAAGTCACCATCGGCAACGACGTGGGCACCGCCGCCGCCATCGAAACCATGGGCGGCCGTCACCGCACGTGCAGCGTCGACATGGTCTGCGTCGACGAACGCCACCGCATCGTGACCACGCCGGCCTACATGCTGGGGCCGGGCATCAAGGATGTCGCCGCGGGCATCGAGAAACTGGTGACGCGCATCATGGAGATGATCTGAAAGCCGCGTCCCGGCGGCAAGGGGCTGCCGGAGCGCCTGTCGCGGTTCCGGCGGAAGCCCTGCGCCAAGCCGTTTTGCGGGTCAGAACGCCCCCAGCTGGCAGGGCGCGATTTTGAGGTCCAGCGCTTCGCAGGCGGCCGCCGCTTCCAGGCGCGTGATACCGACCTGGTCGGCGATCTCCCACACCGTGCGGCAGGCGATGCGGCCTTCGGGCGCGGCCCCGCGAATGCGCTCGGCCAGCGCCGGCGCCACGTGCGGGGCCGGCTTGATGATGCGCTTCTTGGGTTGGTAGCCGAAAAGTCCCAGCTGGCACTTGTGGATGCGGATTTCCATGAGGTCCAGTGATTTCCCGACTTCCAGGGGGTCGACGGAAAAGGCCTCGGCGATCTTGTGGGCCGCGGCGCAGGTGACGCCGCCTTCGGAGGCTTTCTCTTCGATGGCCTTGGCGATGGCGGGGTCGACCGTGCTGCCGGGTGCGTGTTTGGCACTGTAGTGGCCTGCGTCTTCGTGTGTCATGTCCGTCTATGTCTCCGTGTACTTGCGTGTTGGGTTATTTTTTGCGTTCGGGTCGGCGAAAACCGGCTGCCACCCATGCCAGTGCCCATGCCAGCAGCACCGGCGCGATGCCAAGGTAGACAAAAGCCCGCGGGTTGCCCGAAAAGGGATTGCGCAAGAGGCCCACCGTCAGGGGCCAGAGCACCGACAGCAGCAGGGCCAGGCGCAGACGCCCCGACGGTCCATGCCTGCGCCGCGGCGGCTTTGGCGCTGCGCCGCCCCCGCGCTTGAGCACCCTGGGTACCACCAGCAGGGCCAGCACCAGCAGGACCACCAGCAGGATTTCCTGTATTCCGGACAAGGGCCGTTCCTCCCCGCGGCCGTCAGGCGTCGCTGCGGCCGGTCATCTTCTTGTAGAGCGGCGAGATGTCGCGCAGTGTCCGGACGACCTTGCCCAGCGCTTCCAGGAACGCCGTGACTTCTTCTTCGCTGTTGTCGACGCCGAAAGCGATCACCAGCGTTCCCTGGGCGTCGGCGTGCCCCAGCCCCAGGGACAGCAGTACATGCGAGGCGCGCAGGGACCCGGTGGCGCAGGCCGAGCGGGTCGACACGGCGAAGTTCTCGTCGTCGAGCATCAGCACCACGCTTTCCCCCTCGATGTACTTGATGGAGACCGACACCATGTGCGGCAGACAATGATCCAGGTTGGTGTTGATGATGTACTCGTCAATGTGGCGGGGCAGTTCCGCCAGGAAAAGGTCCCTGAGCCGGCGGGTGTGGTCCATACGCCGGACAAGGTCCCTGCGGGCCAGTTCCGCGGCCGTTCCCATGCCGATGATGCCGATCAGGTTCTCGGTGCCGGCGCGCTTGTTGTGCTCCTGGATGCCGCCGTCGAGCAGGGGCCAGATACGGACGCCACGCCGCACGTAAAGCCCGCCCACCCCGGTGGGGCCGTAAAAGGGGTTCGAGGCGAAGCTGAGCAGGTCCACGCCCATGGACTGCACGTCGATGGGCACCACGCCCACCGAATCCACCGCGTCACAGTGAAAGAGGATCCCGTGTTTGCGGGCGATGGCCGCGATCTCCTCGACCGGTTGAATGGTGCCGGTCTCGTTGTTGCTGTGCATGATGGAGATCAGGATGGTTCGGTCGGTGATGGCCTTCTCCACCTCGGCCGGGTCGACCCGGCCGCCGCGGTCCACCGAGACCGAGGTCATGCGGAAGTTCTGTCCGGCTAGACGCTTGAGGCTGCGGATGACGGCGTTGTGCTCGATGTTGGAAGTGATGATGTGGTTGCCCCTGTCGGCGTTGGCCCAGGCGACCCCCTTGATGGCGTGATTGACGGATTCGGTACCCCCGGAGGTGAAGACGATCTCGCGCTCCGCCCCGGCGTTGACCAGCCGGGCCACCGACCGCCGCGCGTTTTCAATGGCTTCGGCGGCGCGTTCTCCCATCCTGTGCTGGCTGGAGGGGTTGCCGAAGTCGGTGTTGACGGCCTCGATCATGGCCTGCCGGACTTCCGGCAGCAGGGGATTGGCGGAAATATGGTCCAGGTTGATGATTTTCATGGGTCGCGATCTCCTCGCCGTCGGGTTAGTGCTCGTCCTCGAGATTGGACTGGCAGGCTTCGCAGAAGGTGGCGTCTTCCCGGATCTCCACGTCGCAGTAAGGACAGTAGCAGGTGTCGCCTTCCTTGTGCAGGTGGGTTTCGCGCCGCACGGGCTCCGGGCGGGTGATTCCCGCCTTGCGGTCTTCGTAGTTCTTGATGGCCATGTGCAGGGCGTCCGCCCCCAGGTTGGAGCAGTGCAGCTTGTTCTTGGGCAGGCCCTCCAAGGCTTCGGCGACATCCTTGTTGGAAATCTTCTTGGCCTCCTCGATGCGCTTTCCCTTGGCCATTTCGGTAATCATGCTGGAGACGGCGATGGCCGAACCGCAGCCGAAGGTCTGGAACTTGATGTCCCGAATGATGTCGTCTTCGATGTCCAGGTAGATGGTCATGATGTCACCGCACAACGGGTTTCCCACCTCACCGACACCGTCGGCGTCTTCAATGACACCGACGTTGCGCGGATTGCGGAAATGATCCATCACAGTTTTTGAATACATCACGGCAGGTTACCTCCTTGAAAGAATTTCATGCTTGAAAAATCCGCCTCATGCCGCCCGCCCTTTGGCCGCGACCGCGGACGAAAAACTTTACTTGCAATTATCTTCGAGGTATTTTAAATTTTATCCGAAGCGGCCAGCAAGCATGCATTTTCCAACCATCGTCGTGCCCGCCGCACGCAAACAACCAATCTATAACATATAGCAGGGGAAGTCAATTCCAGCATGGCACCGCGTTCATCAGTGGTTACGCCGTTCAGGTTTCCGGCCAAGGCCCGCATATCTCGGCGGTGGTGGCTGGCCTGTATCCTTGTGTTTCTGCTGTCGTCGGCCTGTGTGCCCCAGGGGGAGTATCTGCGACTGGAAGCCGAGTGCGATAGCCAGATCAAACGCGAGACCGACCGGCGCCTGAAAGCCGTCGAGGACAGGGAGCGGGAAATCGACGAGCTGCGTGAAGAGCTTCGAGCGCTGAAAAAGAAATGTGAACAGTGCCGGCGGGAAACAGACTCCTGCCGTGCCAAAACGGCACGCGACGGCAAGTCCATCCGCGAGCTGGAGAAGACAAACCGCAAGCTGGTCGAACGCCTGAAAAAGCTCCACCAGGATATCGAAAAGAGACAGTCCATCATCACCCTCCAGAGCAAGGTCATCCGCACCCTGGATGACACCAAGAAGACCATCGAGACCAGCCTGCGCAAGGAGATCGAGGCCCAGGGCATCCAGGTGGAGGACATGGAGGGCCGCATCAAGGTGCGTTTCGTGGACCGCATCCTGTTCGACTCCGGGAAGGCCGACCTGAATGCCCAGGGACGCAGGCTGCTGAAACGCTTCGCCGAGTCGGTGCGGGTGGAACCCACCCAGTTGATCCAGGTGCGGGGGTACACCGATAACACGCCCATCGGACCGGTGCTCAAGCAGCGTTTCGCCTCCAACTGGGAACTGTCGGCGGCCCGCGCGCTGGCGGTGGTTCACTTTCTGCAGAAAGAGGCGCACCTATCCCCCAAGCGACTGTCCGCCTGTGCCCTGGGGCCCTATCGCCCCATCGCCGACAACGCCACCGAGCAGGGGCGCCGGCTGAACCGGCGCATCGAGATCATCATCTATCCCGAGGACAGTCCCTTCGCCCTGCCGGAGACCAGGGCCCCGCTGCCGCAGTCCCCGCCGAAGGCCGCCGGCGCCGGGTGAACGCCGGCCGCCGCCGTCATCCGTCCAGAACCTCCCGGATTTTCTTGGATAGCAGCGCCAGGTCGAAAGGTTTCTGGATGAAACCGGCGTAGCCGCGCTGACGCAGTTCGTCGATTTCGTTGTTGAGATCGTACCCGCTGGAGAGGATCACCCGTACCCCGGGATCGATCTCGCGGAGCTTTTTGAAGGTTTCACTGCCGCTCATTTCCGGCATGGTCATGTCCAGGATAACCGCCGAAATGCGCCGTGCGTGGGCCCGGAAGAGCGAGACGGCCTCCTCGCCGTTGGAGGCCGTCAGCAATTCGTAGCCCAGCTCCTGGATCATCAGTTTGCCCACCTGGCGCACGCCTTCCTCGGCGTCGACCAGCAGCAGCGTCTCGTTGCCGGTGATGACCTCGCCGTCGGCATCTTCTCCGCTTTCCTCGAGGGTTGCCGCCTTTTCAACGGCCGGCAGGTAGATGCTGAAGGTGCTGCCGGCCCCCTTTTGGCTTTCCACACGGATGATGCCGTTGTGGTTGCGGATGATCCCGTAGGCCGAGGCCAGGCCCAAGCCGGTACCGGTGCCGATTTTCTTGGTGGTGAAAAAGGGTTCGAAGATGCGGCTTTTGACGGATTCATCCATGCCCACGCCGGTGTCGCGGACGGTCACCATCACGTAGCGTCCCGGTGAAACCTGGAACGGCCGGCACTGCTGCTCGTCAAGCATCACGTTGGCGGTGGTCAGCGTCATGGTGCCGCCCTCGGGCATGGCCTGCCAGGCGTTGACGTAGAGGTTGAGCATCACCTGCTCGATCTGCCCGCGGTCGACCGCTACCGGCCACAGCTCGGGGGCATAGCGGCTGACGATGGTGATTTCCTTCTTGGTCCGGCTGAACATGTGGGCGCTTTTTTCCACCAGCTCGTTCATATCCGTAATTTTCACCTGGTACTTCCCGCCGCGGGCATATCCCAGCAGCTGCTTGGTCAGCCCCGACGCGCTCTTGACGGCTCGCAGAATGGCCTGGATGTGTTCCACGTTGGGGTCTTCGGAATCCAGCTGCAGCTCAATCAGGGCGATGCGCCCCTGGATGGCCATCAGCAGGTTGTTGAAGTCGTGGGCGATGCCGCCGGCCAGCGTGCCGATGGCCTCCATTTTCTGGGATTGAATCAGCAGCTGTTCGAGTTGCCGTTTTTCCAGCTGGGCCTTGCGGCGCTCGGTGATGTCGAGCAGGTGCAGGACCGAACGCTGCGGACCGTGGGGATTGCCGATCCGTCCCACGCTGATCTTGCAGCGCCGGATCTGGCCGTCCTTCCGGCGGATGTCGAATTCGTCCCGGGTCTGCAGGTCGGCCCCCTGCCTCAGGCTGCGCTCCATTTCCTTTGCCAGCTTGGACGATGCCAGGAACGATTTGAAGTCCCTGCCCACCAGTTCCCGGGCGCCGTACTGCAGAATCCGCCGGCATTCGTTGTTGGCGAAGATGATGTGCAGCTTTTCGTCCACCAGCAGGATGCCGTCGTGGGCGTTTTCGACCACCGAGCGGTAGCGCTCTTCGCTCTCGCGCAGTGCCTCGACGGCCTCCAGGCGCTTGGTGATGTCCCTGGCGACGCAGAGGATGGCGGTGTCCTGGTTGTACTCGATGGTGCGGGCGATGATCTCCACAGGAATGCGGCTGCCGTCACTTGAAAGATGCTCGGTTTCCATGCGCCGCTTGATCCTTCCGGAGGTGTCGGCGCACATGGCCAGCAGTTCGGCGGCGTCGTCTTCCGGCAGCAGGCGCGCGAGTCCGAGACGAAAGAACGCCTGCCGGTCGTAGCCCAGGGGTTCGTATGTGGCGTCATTGGCATCGATGATGTTGCCGCGCGCGTCGACCAGATAGACCGCGTCATCGACACTGTGCAGCAGTTCCTGGTAGCGCGAGCGCTGTTCGGCCTCCTTGAGGTTCTGAAGCATGTAGTTGAAGGCTTCCGAGAGGTGGTCGAATTCGCGAAAACCGGTGTTTTCGTCGAAACGCACGTCCTTCTCCCCCTGGGATATGAGCATGGCCTTCTCGGACATGCGCTGCAGGGGTTTGCTCAGCTGGCGGCCGAGGAAGAAGGAGAGCATGGCCGAAAAAACCAGGATGGAAAGCGAAAAGAGGAAGATGAGCAGGGTGATGCGTTGTTTTTCCTGCACCAGGCTCTCGGTGGAAAATACGAAAAACAGGTTTTCGGGCCCGTTGATACGGGCCAGTTCGGTGGTTTGGTCGACCTTGATGAACATGCGGCTCCCGGGTTCGCCGGAGATGCGCTTCAGCGTGTCGGGGCTGATGTCGTACTGTTTGAGGGAGGTCAGGTTGTTCAGGCGGCCGTCCTGGACCAGCACGATATCGCCGTCGATGACGTGGTAAACCTTGCTGATCAGGTTGAAATCGGCCGTCATGTCATAGACCACGAAGGCGGTTCCCATGCGCCCGGTGCCCTTCAGAATGGGCGCGCTGAAACACCACATGAGGTGCAGGTCGCCGCCGTCGGCGAAGGCCTTCCCCCTGGGGAGCCGCTGCAGCACCTGTTCCACGATTTTCGCCGGCAGACTGGGATAGCCGGCCGGATAGAGAAGCGCCTCGCCTTTTTTGCGGATGAAAAAGTAGGTGCCTCCCGAGGAAGGGTACAGGCTGGCCAGGCGGTCCTCCAGCTTGGAGCGGACGTTGAGCAGCAGCGTCACCCGGATGGTGTTGTCGCGGCTGAGGTCCCGGGCGCTGTTCTGCAGCTTGACGATCTTCTCATCCAGCAGGAGTTCAATTTGCCCCTTCTGGACGAGCATCTTCTTTTTGAATTCGGCCTCCAGTTTGCGACCGAAGTAGATGTACAGTACGCCCGAGCCCAGCAGGACGGACCCCACCACCAGCAGGGCGATGACCCGCAGCAGGTAGGTCGAAAAGCGTCTGGTTTTGCGGATGCCCACGTCAGGCCCCCTTTTTCCGGCCGGAGTCGGACAGCGCCGCGTAAATGTCCGCAATGGCCTGCCGCGAGAAGCGGTCGGCCGCCCGGCTCATGGCGCGCACCACATCGACCGCCGTGGGGCCCGCTACGGGCTGCCGCACGCTGTAGTGCCGCTGAAAAACGGGGGTGGGACTGCGGCCGCCGCCGCGTGCCAGGGTCAAGGTGACCGTCAGCACGGCGAAACGCCCAGTGTCGGTGTCTTCTTCCAGGAACTGGTCGATCATGCCCGAGACGCTGTAGCCCGACTGCAGGGGCTGTCCGGGGCCGGCCACGGCGGTGAAGAGGCCGCAACGTCCCAGGTCGCGCAAAAAAAGATAGCTCAGCATGGCCCCGGGAGGCGAGCGCCACTTGTGATACACATAGGCCTGGCGGCTGAAATCGGCTTCCCGGTAGATGATCTGCCGGCCGGTGTAATCCGGCGAGGTCTGGAAAAATTCGACCCGCAACGTGACGGGAAGCCTCGGCCGCTTTTCGAAAACCGGCGGGGGATACTCGAGGGTGTAGAAGTAGACGTTGCGCGGGGGGCTTTTCCAGGATCCGCAGCCGGCGACGGCCGCCAGGAGCAGCAGCAGCGACGCCCGGATGAGCGCGCAACTCTCTCTTTTCGTTTTCTGGACTGTCATGGCGGACCGTTTTCCTTTCCCACCCTGCGCGGCGGCGGTGGTTCGCCGAACAGCAGCTGGGAGGGCTGGTCGGCGATCAGGTCAAGAAAGCGGTTGAGGGCGATGGTGGCCTGGTTGAGGTTTCCGAGCGTTTCCACCAGGTGATACTGCACGCTGGAAAGACGCCCGTCGGTGTCCTGCATCAGGGTGCGGGCCGACTGCATGGCCGCCTGCAGCTCGGACACGGCCCGGTTGAGGCCGGGACGCACGGCGGCCAGCAGTTTGCGGAAATCGTCGGCGCCGGCCGTGAAAGCTTCCACGGTGCGGCCGGCGGATGTCCCCAGTTGCTGCACCGAGTCGGCGGCGCCGGTGACGGCGGCCAGCACGCGGTTCCACTTTTCCTGGTCCAGCAGCGGCGCCAGACGATCCAGGGAGGTGCGCAGCTTGTCCGAAAGCGCCGGGATGCGCGCCTCGCGGACCGCCGAGCGAAACTCGTCCAGGGCGGCGGAAAACTTGGCGGCCAGCGTTTCTATCCTGAGGCGCTTGAAGTTGTTCAGGATCTCGCGCACGTCGCCCAGGAATTCCTTGATCTGTGAGGGCCGGGTGGCGACCACGGGGTAGGGCGGCTTGAAGGAAAGTTTCGGGGAAAGGTTCTCGACGCCGGGCTTCCTGCGGTCCAGGTCGATGAACATGCTGCCGGTGATGCCGACGTTCTTCAGCTGGGCCACCATGTTCGACGGCTTGACGATGGCCGGGTCGATCTGCAGAACGGCCTCGATGAGGGTGGCGTCCGGCGCCACACCCAGACGGTACACCCGGCCCACCGAAACCCCCCGGTACTTGACCGGGGAATCCTTGCTCAGGCCCTGGACCGATTCATCAAAGTAGGCGACGCAGAAGTGCCCCTTTTCGAAATAGTGGGACATTCCCAGCCAGATGATGGCCACCGCCGCCAGGAAAAACCCGACCGCCACGAAAAGGCCCACGGTGAATTTGGTTTTGACAGATGCCATGAATCCTGAGGCGTCAGCCGATTTCCTCCAGAAGCGGGTTGAAAAAGCGCCGTACCCGGGGCTCGGGACTCGAAGCCTGCATGTCGCGCGGATCGCCCTGGGCGATGATTCCCCTGACCTCGGGGTCCAGCATGACGGCACGCCGGGCCACGTTCAGGATGCTCCGCAGTTCGTGGGTGATCATCACGGTGGTGGTCCCCATGCTGCTGCTGATGTGCCTGATCAGCATGTCCATCTCGGCGGCCGTCAGCGGGTCCAGGCCGGCCGAAGGCTCGTCGAGAAAGAGAATGTCCGGACTCAGGGCCAGGGCCCGTGCCAGGCCGGCGCGTTTGCGCATGCCGCCGCTGAGCTGGGACGGCAGGTAGAATTCGTACTCCGCCAGACCGACCATGCACAGCTTCATGCGCACCAGGTCGTGAACGGCGTGCAGGGGCAAGTCGGTATGCTCCCGGATGGGCAGGGCCACGTTCTGCCCGATGGTCAAGGAGCCGATCAGCGCGCTGCTCTGGAAGAGCACGCCGATGCGCCTGAGCAGCCGGTGCATTTCCCGCTCGCCGCAGCCCGAGAGGCTGCGGCCGTGAATCCGGATCTCCCCGCCGTCGACTTCTTCCAGGCCGATCATACGGCGCATGAGGGTGCTCTTGCCGCAGCCGCTGCGCCCCAGGATGGCGAGGATCTCCCCCTTATACACCTCGAAGCTGACGCCGTCGAGAACAAGATGGTCGCCGTAGCGAACCACCACGTCCCGGACCTCTATGATGGGCGTTTGCGCCAAGGACGTCTCCCTTCACCAGTAATTGCGTACCACGGCGAAAACGGCGTCGAACAGGATGATCAGAAAAATGGACGCCACCACCGCCGAGGTGGCCGCCCGCCCCACGGCGGAAGCCCCGCCGCGGGCCTGGAACCCGCGCAGGCAGCTTACCCAGGAAATCAGGAAGGCAAAAATAGCACTTTTGAACAATCCCCACAACAGGTCCGCCAGCGAAAGGGCGGCGATGGTCTTGGCGATGTACCCGCCGATGGTGACGTCCAGCATGGTGACGCTGACCAGCAGACCGCCGGCCAGGGCGAACAGATCGGCGAAAAGCGACAACAGCGGGACCATCAGCACGGCCGCCGCAACGCGCGGCAGTACCAGGAAGCGAACGGGGTCGAAACCCATGGTTTGAAGGGCGTCGATTTCCTCGGAAATCTTCATGGTGCTGATTTCCGAGGCGTAGGCCGAACCCGAGCGTCCAGCCACGATGATGGCGGTCATGATGGGACCCATCTCCGGAACGATGGACAGGGCCACCAGTGCGGCCACGTATATGTCGGCGCCGAACTGGCGCAGCTGCACGGCGGCCATGAAGGCCATGATGAGTCCCACCAGCAGGCTGATCATACCGACGATGGGCACGGCGTCCACACCGGTGGTCTCCATGTGGTCCACGCACTCCCCCCAGCGAAGGGTGCCGGGGTGCAGCACGACGCGCCCCAGGGAGAGGATCACGTCGCCGAGAAAGGCCAACATGAAACGGAAATCGCCGATTTCACCGATGACCACCGCTCCCAGGCGCACCAGGATACCCAGCGGACGATTCCTGGCGGGCGGCGTGCACTTGCGGTGGCCGCTGAAGTTAACCATCTCCAGGATTTCGGCCGCCTGCGACGGCACGTCGACAAGCTCAAAGCGTCCGCCGGTTTCGGAGACGGCGTGTTTGAGATGAAAGAGCAGCAGGGCCCCGAAATCATCGAAGCGGGTGACGTCTCCGAGTGCGACGGTCAACAGGCGGGGGGATCGTCGCCGGAGATCTTCCGGAAGCCTTTCGATGAGACGGGTGCAGGAGGAGACATCGACGGGACCGCTCAGGGTGAGTTTCCAGCGGCCGCGGCCTTCTTCTTCGAGACGGGCATCGGGCGTCACGGGGTGGTCCGGCATGTTTCACTGTCATCTGCCGCCGGCCGGAGAAGTCCGGGCGCGGGCACAGCGATGATTTCGACCGGGCGTGCCGCTCAGGCGCTCCGGCTGCATGATATTGTCTCGGACAGGACGGTCTGGATTCTGTCGAGAATTTTGCAGGTTTCGGCACACCGGGGGAACTCGTCCCTGCGGGGGCACTCCTTGCAGGGGCTGCTGACAAGGTATCCAACCTCGAAATCGAAGCGGTAGCGGTTGTTGAAGGCGCGTTTCATCTCGTGGCTATTCCCGTTCCCGCCGGTGACGGCGGCTTGACCTTTCATCTTGCATCTGGTGCATAGATGCTTATCATAACGTTTCACTGCAAACAAGGCTTTATGGGGGAGTACATGCAGATCGACAAGTCTTTTTCGCGCAGGTCCGTCTGGGTCATCCTGCTGTTCATGCTCGTGCTTTTCGGCGTCTCCGCGGGGATCTTCTACACGACGCTCGGCACGCTTTCCGGCGCTGCCGCTTCAGCCGCTGGAGGGGATACGGCCGCCGCCGGGCAGTTGGCGACCCTCGTGCAGCAGAAGGCTTCCGGATTCAAAACCACCCTGCTGCCCGTGCTGGGAGCCGCCTATCTGGCCGCCGGTCTGCTGCTTTGGCTGGTGCTGCGCGCCATGGCTGGGGCCGCGGGCGCCGCGCAGCGCCCGCAGGATGCCGCGCGGCCCGAAAAGCCCGCAGCGGCTGACCGGGCCGCCGTGGCGGCGCCCACCGCTCAGGACCGCAACCTGCAGCAGCGCCTTTTCGTTCATCTTCTGTCGGTGCTGCAGCGCGAGGGGCGCCTGGTGGATTTCTTTTCGGAAAATCTCGACGGCTACGACGACGCCCAGATCGGCGCCGCCGTGCGCAGCATCCACGAAAACTGCAAGGCCGGCCTCGAAAAATATCTCAAGCTCGAACCGGTGGTCAGCAATCCCGAGGGACAGACCATCACCCTCAAGCCGGGGTTCGACGCGGTGGCCATCAAGGTGGTCGGCAACGTGGCCGGAGACCCGCCCTTTACGGGGGTGGTGCGGCACCGCGGCTGGCGCGCGGTGGGCATCGAGATCCCCACCCTGACCAACATTCGCGATGCCGGCCTCATCGCTCCGGCGGAAATCGAGGTGCAGTAAACCGAAACTGTTCATTCACGGCCGCGACCCACACTCGGCCGCCGCGGGCGGCATCCACCGAGGCGCAGCGGTGCCGGGCGGGGCTGAACAGAGGGGGGAATGCGTTTGTCTGAAGCGCAATATATTATCGGAATCGACCTGGGGACCACCAACAGCGTGGTGGCCTATACCAAAGTGGCCGACATCGCGGCACAGCGGCCGGATATCCGGGTGTTCGA
Organism: uncultured Desulfobacteraceae bacterium; assembly: GCA_964476595.1. Classification (GTDB taxonomy): domain Bacteria; phylum Desulfobacterota; class Desulfobacteria; order Desulfobacterales; family JALSRD01; genus JALSRD01. The sequence goes on along the minus strand of CAYZCL010000165.1, from coordinate 17,161 downwards.
CATCCCGCAACGGGTGGACGCCGGCGCCATTGAGGCGCTGAAAATGTTGCCCTCCTTCGTGCTGGTGCCGCCGGCGGCGGAAATCGAGGGCCTGAAAATGCCCTGGGAAAAGGAAACGCACACCGTGGTGGGGGAGTTCGCCCGCGAACGGGGATCGGAAATGCCCACCCGCCTGATTTCTTCGGCCAAGTCCTGGCTGTGTCACGGCCTAGTGGACCGCAACCAGCCTATTCTGCCCTGGGAGGCACCGGCGGATGTCGAGAAGTTTTCCCCGGTAGAGGCCTCCTCGCTGATCCTCGAACATATCCGACAGGCCTGGAACCGAGAGATGGCACGGCGACCGGACGGCAGCCTGGACGAGGATGCGCGCATGGAGGAGCAGGAGATTTTTCTGACCGTGCCGGCCTCTTTCGACGCCGTGGCCAGGGAATTGACCGTCAAGGCGGCCGAACTGGCCGGCCTGACACGCGTGACCCTCATCGAAGAACCCCAGGCCGTGTTCTACGCCTGGATCGAGGCCAACGGCGACGGGTGGCGGGAGATGACCCAGCCCGGGGACATCATTCTGGTCTGCGACGTGGGCGGCGGCACCACCGACTTCAGCCTGATCCGCGTGGTGGAAGAGGACGGCAGGCTGGCGCTGGAACGTATCGCCGTGGGCAACCACCTGCTCGTGGGAGGGGACAACATGGACCTCGCACTGGCTTACTCGGTTGCCCAGCGGCTGTCGGCCGAGGGCACCCGCCTGGATTCGTGGCAGATGCGCGCCGTCTGGCACAGCTGCCGAAAGGTCAAGGAGGCGCTGCTGTCCGATGAAGATCTGGACCGTTACCACCTCACGGTGCTGGGGCGCGGCAGCAGCCTCATCGGCGGCACCCTCAAGACTTTTGTCTCCCAGGTGGAGGCCCGGCGCGTCATCCTGGACGGCTTTTTCCCCGCCTGCGGCCGCGACGCCCGGCCGACCCAGGCTCCCGCGGCTGGCATCCGGGAACTGGGACTGACCTACGAGGCCGACCCGGCCATCACCCATCACCTGGCACACTTCATCGACCGCCAGCTGGGCGGCGATCAGGGCCTGGAGCGCTTTCCCACCGGCGTGCTCTTCAACGGGGGCGTGATGAAGCCCGCCAAACTGCGGGGCCGCATTCTGGACCAGCTGCGTTCGTGGGGGTCCGATTTCGCCCGCGTGCGGGAAATCCGGTCCGGCAACCTGGACCTGGCCGTGGCCCGCGGCGCCGTCTACTACGGGCTGGCGCGTCGCGGCCGGGGCATCCGCATCCGCAGCGGACTCAACAAGTCCTACTACATCGGCGTAGCGGCCGCCATGCCGGCGGTGCCCGGCATCCCGGCGCCCATGAAGGCGCTATGCGTGGCGCCATTCGGCATGGAAGAGGGCACCGAGGCCGATATCCGCTCCCGGGAATTCGTGCTGGCAGTGGGTGAACCGGTGCGTTTTGACTTCCTGGGATCGTCTCTGCGCCAGGAAGACCCCGTAGGGGAGATCATTGAGGACTGGCAGGGAGACCTGGAGGAGATCACCACCATCGAAACCACCCTGGACGGCGAGCCCGGCAGCCATATTCCGGTGACCATCCAGGTCCGGGTGACCGAGATCGGTACCCTGGAACTGTGGTGCGTCTCGGCCGCTGACGGCCGGCGCTGGAAACTGGAGTTCAACGTCAGGGAGTCCCATGGCCAACGGCATGCATGACGTCCCCTACGTGGTGGGCATCGACTTGGGCACCACCAACAGTGCCGTGGCCTGCGTGGCGCTGCGCGAAGAGCTGCCCCACTACGGACGGCTGCGCATGGTGCCTATCCCCCAGCTGACGGGGCAGGGGGAGATCGGGCGGCTGGAGGTGCTGCCTTCCTTTCTCTACCTCCCCGGAACCTATGATCTTCCCGAGGATCTGACCACGCTGCCCTGGGAAAGGGACCGCGATACACCCTACATCGTGGGGCAGTTCGCCCGCGACTACGGCGCCCGCGTTCCCTCGCGACTCGTCTCTTCGGCCAAGAGCTGGCTGTGCCACGGCCAGGTGGACCGCCGGGCTCCCATCCTGCCCTGGGGCGCCGAGGGGGTCCGCAAGGTGTCGCCCGTGGCGGCGACGGCCGCTTATCTGCGCCACATCCGCGAGGCCTGGAACCACCGGCAGGGAGAGGATTCCGAATACCACCTGGAAAACCAGCTGGTCATCCTGACCGTGCCGGCCTCATTCGATGAAGTGGCCCGGGATCTGACCGTGGAGGCCGCGGCGCAGGCCGGACTGCCGCATGTGATCCTGCTGGAGGAACCCCTGGCCGCCTTTTACAGCTGGCTGCGGCGACACGAAAAAGACTGGCGGCAGCAGATTCGCCCCGGTGAACTGGTGCTGGTCTGCGACGTCGGAGGCGGCACCACCGACTTCACCCTGATTACGCTGGAGGAACGCGGCGGCGGCCTGCGCTTCGAACGCATGGCCGTGGGAGAGCATCTCATCCTGGGCGGCGACAATGCCGACCTGGCCCTGGCCAGGGTCGTGGAGCACGGCAGCGGAAGCGGATCCGGCAGCCTGTCCAGCGATCGCTGGAAGGCGCTGTGCCACCAATGCCGCCAAGCCAAGGAAGACATCCTGGCGGGGCGGTGCCGGGAAAAACGCATCACCCTGGCCGGTGAGGGCAGCCGGCTGATCGCCGGCACCCTGAGCGCCACCCTGGACCGCGGTACCGTCGAGCAGGTGGTGGTGGACGGTTTTTTCCCGCTGGTGGACGAACTCGATGCCGCGCAGGACGCGTCGCGCCCGGCCATCACCGAGTTCGGCCTGCCCTACGAATCCGATCCGGCGGTCACACGGCACCTGATCCGTTTCATGCAGCGGCACCACACTGATATTCTCCACCGCACCGGCCGCGACAGCGCCGCGCCGCAATGGCTGCTGTTCAACGGCGGCTCGCTGAAACCGCGCGTCATTCAGGAACGCATACGCCTGGCGGTGGCCCGCTGGTACGGCACGCAGGCGTCGGAAAGCCCCCGCATCCTGGACAACCCGTCGCCGGAGCTGGCCGTGGCACAGGGGGCGGCCTACTACGGCCTGGTCAAGGCCGGGCGCGGCGTGCGAGTCGGCGGGGGCAGCCCGCGCAGCTACTACATTGGCATCGCCGCTCCCGACGGGGCCGTCGACGGCGCGGCGGCGACCGCCGTGTGCGTCACCGAGCGCGGGGCTCAGGAGGGCAGTCGCACGGTGCTGGAAGCCCACGAATTCAAGGTGCTCACCAACCAGCCGGTGGTCTTCGAACTTTTCGCCTCGAGTTATCGTTCCGGCGACCGCGCGGGTGACGTGGTGGCGGTGGACGACTCGATGACCCGCCTTTCCCCCATCCAGACCGTGGTTCAATACGGCAAGAAGGGCGCCAGGGCCCGCATCCCGGTCACCCTGGAGGCCGCCTACACCGAAATCGGCACCCTGGCCCTGTGGTGCCGTTCGCGCATCAGCACCCACCGCTGGAAACTTCAGTTCCAGCTGCGCAGCACCGCCGAAAAGACCCCCGTGGCCGAACAGGAGGTTTTTGCCTCCGAAGTGGTCGACTCGGCCCGCCGCCTGCTGGCGTCCGTTTTCGACATCGCGCAGCCGTCACGGCCGCCGGCCGAAAACAGGGAACGGCTGAAGACGCTGGTCAGGGACATCGGCGCCGCACTGCAGCGCGACCGTGAGCGGTGGCCGCTGGGCCTCATTCGAACGCTGGCCGACGACCTGCTGGACATGGCCGACGCCCGCCGGGCGGGAGCGGATTTCGAAAGCCGCTGGCTGAACTTGTGCGGTTTCCTGCTGCGACCGGGTTTCGGCGACGCGGCCGATGCTGGACGCATGGCGCGACTGTGGAAGATTTACCTGCAGGGGCCGCTGCACGCCGGTCAGGGGCAAGTGCGCACCGAGTGGTGGATCCTGTGGCGCCGGGTGGCGGGAGGACTCAAATATGGCCAGCAGCGCCAGTTCGCACAGGATGTGACGCCGCTGCTGGACCCGCGGCGCGCCAGGCGCACCAGGCCGCTGCCCGCCCAGGAACGCCTGGAGCTGTGGATGGCGGCGGCCAGCATGGAGCAACTGCCGGCACGGGACCGCGTGGGGTTGGGGGAGCGGCTGCTGTCCGAGATCAAGCCGCGCAAGTGCAAGCCCCAGCAGCTCTGGTCCCTGTCGCGCATCGGCGCGCGGGTTCCGCTGTACGCCTCGGTGGACCGCGTGGTGCCGCCCGCCGAGGTCCGGCCCTGGATCACCCGCATGCTGGAGGCCAACTGGCGAAATCCGCGGCCGGTGCTGTCCGCACTGTGCCAGATGGCCCGCCGAACCGGAGACCGCGCCCGTGACCTGCCCCGTGATTTCCTGCAGACGGTCGCCGGCTGGATGTGCGATCACGGCGCCGACGATGCCCTGGTAGAGCCGCTGGAAAAGATCATTCCCGTCCGCAGCCATGAACAGGACGTCATTTTCGGCGAACGCCTGCCCGCCGGTCTTGTCCTTGAAAAAGCGCCTGAAAAAGGCTAATTTCCCGGTAGTCCCCTTACCTGCCCGCAGCGCGGGCTTTCCTCGGCGTTCGATGAAGAGGTGATTTTCCATGGCTGACATGCGAATCGGCACCGGGTACGATGTCCACCGTCTGGTCGAAAACCGCAGGCTGGTTCTCGGCGGGGTGGAAATCCCTTTCGAAAGGGGCCTGCTGGGCCATTCCGACGCCGACGTGCTGCTGCACGCCGTCTGCGACGCCCTGCTGGGCGCCCTGGCCCTGGGCGATATCGGCCGGCACTTCCCCGACGACGACCCTTCCTACCGCAACATCGCCAGCACGCGCCTGCTGTCGTTGACGCACGAAAAAGTCGAGCGGGCCGGTTTTACGATCGTCAACCTGGACTGCACCGTTTTCGCCCAGGCGCCCCGTCTGGCACCGTACCGCGAAAAGATGCGCAGCCGCATGGCCGATCTTCTCGCAGTGCCGGTGGCGCGGGTCAGCGTCAAGGCCACCACCACCGAGGGGCTGGGCCCCATGGGACGCGGCGAGGGGATCGCGGCGGCCTGCACGGTGCTGCTGCAGCATCGGCGGGCGTGACGGGCCGGCGGTGAAAGGCCGTCCTGCGGCCGCGGTCACCCCAAATAGAGATTCACGAGATAAACAGTAAAAATAGCGTGATGACTTCATAATATCATGGAATGCTTTAAGATCGTATCCGATTTCCGGCCCCGGGGAGACCAGCCCGCCGCCATCGCCGCGCTGAGCGAGGGGCTGCGGGCCGGCAAACCCGGCCAGGTGCTGCTGGGCGTCACCGGTTCGGGCAAGACCTTCACCATGGCCCACGTCATCGCCGCCGTCAACCGTCCGACGCTGGTGATCGCCCCCAACAAGACCCTGGCGGCCCAGCTCTACAGCGAGTTCCGGGGGCTCTTTCCCGAAAACGCGGTGGAATACTTCGTCAGCTACTACGACTACTACCAGCCGGAGGCCTACATTCCGGCCAGCGACACTTACATCCAGAAGGACTCCTCGATCAACGAGATGATCGACAAGTTGCGCCACTCGGCCACCATGAGCGTGCTGACGCGGCGTGACGTCATCGTGGTGGCCAGCGTCTCGTGTATCTTCGGCCTGGGTTCGCCCGAGGACTACCTGGCCATGCGCGTGGAGATCCGCCTGAACCAGGAGTACCGGCGGCAGCAGCTGCTGCGCGACCTGGTGGCCATGCACTACGAGCGCAGCGACGTCGATTTTTACCGCGGCACCTTCCGCGTGCGCGGCGACCGGGTGGAGATCTTCCCGGCCTACGAGGAGGAAGAAGCCGTGCGGGTCGATTTCTTCGGCGACGAGGTGGACGGCATCAGCATCATCGACCCGCTGCGCGGCACGGTGCGGAGGCGGCTGAAAAGGGTCGCCGTTTTCCCGGCCAGCCACTACGTCACCGCCCGGCGCACCCTCAAACGGGCCTGCGAGACGATCACCGCCGAACTCAAGCAGCGCATCCGCTATTTCCGCGAACAGGACCGCCTCATCGAGGCCCAGCGCATCGAGGAACGCACCGGGTTCGACCTGGAGATGATCCGCGAACTGGGCTACTGCAACGGGATCGAAAACTACTCGCGCCACCTCACCGGGCGCCGTCCGGGGGAACCTCCGCCCACGCTGCTGGACTATTTCCCGGATGATTACCTGGTCTTCATCGACGAGAGCCACATCGCGGTTCCGCAGCTGCGGGCCATGTACCGCGGCGACCGCTCGCGCAAGCAGACCCTGGTGGAATACGGTTTCCGGCTGCCCTCGGCGCTGGACAACCGCCCCCTGCGATTCGAGGAGACCGAGGAACGCCTGCGCCAGGTGGTCTTCGTGTCGGCCACGCCCGGCGACTACGAACTGCAGCGCAGCCGTGGGGCGGTGGTCGAGCAGATCGTGCGACCGACGGGCCTGGTGGACCCGGCGCTGGAGGTGCGCAGCGCCGTCAACCAGGTCGACGACCTGCTCGAAGAGATTCGTCTGCGCATGCAGCGCAACGAACGCGTGCTGGTCACCACCCTGACCAAACGCATGGCCGAGGACCTCACGGAATACTACACCGACCTGGGCATCGCGGTGCGCTACCTGCACTCGGACATCAAAACCCTGGAGCGCATGGAGATCATCAGCGAGCTGCGCCGGGGAAGTTTCGACGTGCTGGTGGGCATCAACCTGCTGCGCGAGGGACTGGACATACCGGAAGTCTCGCTGGTGGCGGTACTGGACGCGGACAAGGAGGGGTTCCTGCGCTCGACGCGGTCGCTCATCCAGACTTTCGGCCGGGCGTCGCGCAACGTGCACGGCAAGGTCATCATGTACGCCGAGACCGTCACCGACTCCATGCGGCGTGCCATGGAGGAGACCGAGCGCCGCCGCACCATTCAGGTCGGATTCAACGCCGCTCACGACATCACCCCGGCCTCGGTGGTCAAGGAGATCAGCAGCGTCTTCCAGTTTGGCCGGGAGGAAGACGAGCGGGCCCCGGATCGGGTGGCCGAGGAACCCGTCGCCTTCGGGGATGTCGAAGCGGCCGCAGACGTCATCCAGCGGCTGCAGAAGGAAATGCTGGAGGCCGCCAAGCAGCTGGATTTCGAGCGTGCCGCCAGCCTGCGCGACCGCATCCGGACACTCGAGGAAAAGGTGCTGTTTGAAGCCTGAAGTCGCCCAACAGTTGCGGAACGCCCCGGACCATCCCGGGGTCTACCTGATGCGCGACGCCGACGGCGTGGTCATTTACGTGGGCAAAGCCGGCCAGCTACGCAGGCGCCTGGCCGCCTACCTGCGTCCGGCGCGGCAGCTGGACCCCAAGACGCGGGTGCTGGTCTCCCGGGTTGAACAGGTCGAAACGGTGATCACCGCCGGCGAGCAGGAGGCCCTGCTGCTGGAGTCGACGCTGATCAAACGCCACCGGCCGCGCTACAACGTCATTCTCAAGGACGACAAACGCTATCCCTCGTTGCGCATCGACCGGCGCAAGCCGTTTCCGCGGCTGCGCGTCGTACGCCGCATCCAGAAGGACGGTGCCGTTTATTTCGGGCCGTTTTCCTCGGCCGGCGCGGTGCGGCAGGTCGTCAGGATGATCGACAAAACCTTCCGGCTGCGCAAGTGCAGCCGCCGGGAATTCGCCGGCCGCACGCGTCCCTGTCTGCACTACCAGATGCAGCAGTGCCTGGCTCCCTGCTGCCGGGAAGTCTCCCGGGCGGAATACGACCAGATCGTCGAAGAGGTCATCCTGTTTCTCAAGGGCCGCACGCCGCAGCTCATTCGCCGTCTGCAGCAGCAGATGCAGGCCGCCTCCGAGGCCCTGGCCTACGAGAAGGCCGCCGTGATCCGGGACCGCATCTTCGCGCTGCAGAAAACCATGGAAAAGCAGGTGGCCGTTACCACCGACTTCGGCGACCGCGACGTGTTCGCAGCCGCCGTCTCGCCACGTGCCGGCCTGGTCACCATGCTGGTCATCCGCGGCGGGTTCCTGCAGGGCAGCCGCCATTTCGTCTTTCACGACACGCTGGCTTCCGGGGAGGAGCTGCTGGCCGCCAGCGTGTTTCAGTACTACGAAAAGGCGCCTTTCATCCCCGGGGAGGTGTTGCTTGCCGACAAGATCCGCGAGGCGGCACTGCTTGAGGAGCGGCTGCGGCGGCTCAGCGGAAGGCGGGTCGTGCTGCGGGTTCCGCAGCGCGGTGAGAAGGTGCGCCTGGTGGAGATGGCGCGCGAAAACGCGGACGAACGGCTGGCGCAGGTCCTGGCCGACCTGGCGGCCAACCGCGACCTGCTCGAGCGCCTGCAGCGTCGTTTGGGGCTGCCCCGCCTGCCGCGGCACATCGAGTGCTTCGACAACTCCAGTGTGGGCGGTGAGGACGCCGTTTCGGCGGTGGCGGTCTTCGAGGACGGCCGCCCGCGCAAATCCCGTTACCGCCGCTACCGGATGCAGACCCCGGGACCCGACGACTACCGCCACATGGCGGAGGTGCTGCGGCGCCGTTACGCGGGCAAAACGCACCATCCGCCGCCGGACCTGATCATGGTGGACGGCGGGCGCGGGCAGCTCAACGTGGCCGCCCGGGTGTTGTCGGAAATGGGGCTGGCCCAGGCCTCGGCACTGATCGCCATCGCCAAGAAAGACCCCCGCAGGGGGGTGGACGAGGACCGCATCTTTCAGCCCGGCCGGAGCAACCCGGTGAACTTCGGCCGTCAGCGGGACCTGCTGCTTTTTCTGCAGCAGATCCGCGATGAGGCCCACCGCACGGCGGTCGGGTTCCACCGCCGGCGGCACCGCCGCGCCACGCTGCATTCGGCCCTCGACGAGGTGCCGGGCATCGGCCCCAAGCGCAAGCAGCTGCTGCTCCGCCATTTCGGCAGCATCGAAAAAATACGGGCAGCGCCGCTGGAAGAACTCAGCGGGCTGCCCGGCATGAACCGCTTGGCGGCGCAGAAGCTCAAGGAGGCCTTGGGTTAGCCCAGGGTCTGCAGCAGCTTCTTGAGCTCCGCCACCGAGGCCGCCGATTTTTTCAGGGCCGTCTCCTCCTCAACGGTCAGTTTGATTTCGATGATCTGCTCGATGCCGCCGGCACCCAGCTTGACCGGCACGCCGATGAAGAGGTCGTCGATGCCGTATTCGCCTTGCAGGTATGCGGCGCAGGGCAGGATTTTTTTCTTGTCCTTGAGAATGGCTTCGGCCATTTCCACGGCCGCCGAGGCGGGGGCGTAGTATGCGCTACCGGTTTTGAGCAGGCTGACGATCTCAGCGCCGCCGTTGGCCGTGCGCTCCACCAGCGCGGCGATGCGATCCTCGGGCAGCAGCTCGGTGATGGGGATGCCGGCCACGGTGGAATAGCGGGGCAGGGGGACCATGGTGTCGCCGTGTCCGCCCAGCACGAAAGCGTGGGTATTTTCCACGGAAACGTTGAGCTCCATGGCGATGAACGCCCGGAAACGGGCCGAATCCAGTACGCCGGCCATGCCGATGACGCGGTTCTTGGGAAAACCGCTGGCCTCCAGCGCCACGTGGCACATGGCGTCCAGGGGGTTGCTGACGATGATCAGGATGGCGTCGGGGGAAAGCGCCGTCACCTCGCGGGTGACGCTTTTCACGATCCCGGCATTTGTGCTGATCAGGTCGTCACGGCTCATGCCCGGCTTGCGGGCGATGCCGGCGGTGATGATGACGATGTCCGATCCGCGCGAGGCCTCGTAGTCGTTGGTGCCGGTGAGGTGAGCGTCGTGCTTTTCGATGGGGGCCGCCTCGGTCAGGTCCAGCGCCTTTCCCTGGGGTACGCCCTCGATGATATCCACCAGCACCACGTCGCACAGTTCCTTTTCCGCCAGCCGCTGGGCGGCGGTGGCGCCCACGTTGCCGGCACCCACGACGGTGACTTTCTGTCTCATGAGATCCTCCTGAGCTGGGGTTGTGCGTTAAAGTTTCAGAAAAAAAAGTTGATAACATAATTTACTGTATTGTCAATATCTTTATCGATTAAAAATATTGACACCCGGAAGACAATCGGGATAAGAGACCCAACGGATGAAGTACCGTCCTCAGGGGCCGCGGAAGGCATGAACCCGGTGCCGGAACCGGCGGCCGGCGTCCACAGGGAAGGGGAGTAATGGATTTCAAATCGAGGCTTACCGGCATGCTGCGGGAAGCGGAAATTTACGGCAGCCAGGGGCTTTTCCGGGAATCCCTGCAGAAATATATCGAAGTCCGGAACCTGATCGAGGAAAACACCAGAATCAAGAACCGCCCGTCGTTGCTGGCGGCCGTCTCAAAGAAGATCCGCTCCGTGGAGAAAGCGCTCCGAGAGGTGGACCAGGCACCGGCCGCCACCCAGATGTCCTCCCAGGAACAGGATCTGGTCAAGAAGCTCTTCGCCTACTCGCCGGACAAGGACCAGGATGCCATCGAACTTGAGGGCGCCCTGGCGCTGGCGAAGTTCGGGCAGTTCGAAAGGGCCCTGGCGGAATTCAAACAGCTGCAGGAGAAGGACAATCTGCGTCTGGCGGCCGCCAAAAACATCATCCGCTGCTACATGGCGATGTCCGACACCGACAGCGCCGTCGAAGAGTACACCCGCTGGCTGGAAAGCGAGCGCTTTTCCCATCGCCAGCTGGCGCACCTGGAGTCCTTTTTCCAGAACATGATCGACAAACGCGGCCTGGATGTGTCCCTCCCCGCGCTGGAGACTGCGCGGGCGGGGGAATCGGCGGTAATGGAAACCGAAGAACTGGCCGAAGATGAGATTATCGACATCAGCTCCATCGTGATTCATTTTGAATCCGGGCCCCAGGCGGGCAAGCAGTTGGCCGTCGATGTGAGCTTTCAGACGGGCAACGTCGTCAGCCTGCTGATCTCCAGCAGGGACAAGAGTCTCATCGAGAGTCTTGATGTCGGTGCCAAGCTGAACAACCTGCAGTTTTTTTCCCCCATCGCCATTTTCAAGGGATCCGGCGTCGTGTCCGCCAAGACCCGCATCGCATCGGGCCCCAAACAGGGGGACTACAGCCTGGATATCAGAATCACGGGAGCTGAATAGAAACGGCGTTCGGTCCCTCGTCAACGCTTTCCGGCCGTCAAGAAGAGTTGGAGTTTATGGCTGTTTTCAATGTCAGAAACCGAGAGATAGAGTGTAAAATCGTCTACTATGGACCGGGACGCTGCGGCAAGACCACCAACCTGGAATACATCTACCGCAGTTTCACCAAGCAGGTCAGCGGCAAGATGGTGTCCATCGACACCGACGGCGACCGCACCCTGTTTTTCGATTTTCTGCCCATGGGCATCGGAAAGGTCATGGGGTGCGACGTGCGCCTTCAGCTTTACACCGTCCCGGGACAGGTGAAATACAGCTCCACCCGCAAACTGGTGCTCAAGGGGGCCGACGGAGTGGTGTTCGTGGCGGATTCCATGGAGATCCGCCGGGAAAAGAACATGCTCTCGCTCAAGGACCTGCACAACAACCTCAAAGGGTACGGCAGCTCGGTGTTCAAGATCCCGCTTGTCATCCAGTACAACAAGCGTGACCTGGAGGGGCAGATCCCCCTGATGAGCATCGATCAGATGAAAAAGGACCTCAACGCCCAACTCAAGGTTCCCGATTTCGAGGCCAGCGCACTGACCGGGAAAGGGGTGGGGGCCACGCTGAAGGAATGCCTCAAGCTGACGCTCAAATCCCTGCAACGGGAACTCAAATGGACCGAGTGACCCCCGACCTATGAAAAAAAACACAGCTTTCAGCGGAAATCTCAGTTTTCTGTCGCTGGCCGACGTGCTGCAGCTGCTGGGTTCCAACGGCAGCACCGGACTGCTGCGCCTGAAGACCCCGCAGCGCAGCGAGGTCGGCAGCATCTACCTGGCGCGGGGAAACCCGGTGGACGCCTCCCTGGGACGGCTGAGGGGCATCGAGGCGCTTTTCGCCCTGTTCGGTTGGATCAACGGTGAATTCGAATTCTGCCTGGAAGAAGTCACCTGCGAGAACGTCATTCAGAAGAGCCGCATGGAGGTTATCCTCACCGCGCTCAAGATGCTCGACGACGGCGAGATCGAGGCCGTCGGCCTGCCCGATGCGGACAGCGGTGAGGCGTCCCTGGACGACGAGCACTTCGCTGTGGTGCCGGTGATCAAGGGGCCGCTCATCGACTACTGGTATATCGTCGACGAAGAGAACTTCGAGGCCGGCACCAAGATCGTGGAGCAGGGCAAACACGGCAACTGGATATGGGTGATCCTGGAGGGCGTGGTCGAGATCCGCAAGGAGACCGACCGCGGCACCCTGCCCATCCTGCGCATTGGAAACGGCAGCTTCGTGGGCAGCCTGGCGTCCATTATCACCGGGCGCAACGTGCGCAGCGCCACGACCGTGGCGGTGGACGACGTGCAACTGGGCGTGCTGGACTCGCAACGCCTGGCCAATGAATTCGCCCAGCTGTCGCCCGAGTTCAAGGACTTTTTGGCCAGCCTGGACCGTCGCCTGCGCCAGGTGACCGACAAGGCCGTCGAGGCCTTCGAGAAGGGCGGCCAGATCGAAGCCTTCGTTGCGCGCCAGGATCCACTCATCGCCCAGGGGGACCGCGTCGAGGAGGGATTCGTCATCACCCAGGGCGAAGCCTTCGTGGTACGTGAAACCCCGGGGGGTGACGTATTGCTGGCCGATCTGTACCGCGGCGATTTCTTCGGAAACATGTCCTTTCTCGACATGGGCCACGAGCCGAGCGCGGCGGCCATATACGGCTCCAAGACCCTGGAGACCCGCAGGCCCAACCTGGAGGTGCTGGAGCGGGAGTTCAACGAGTTGTCGCCGACCTTCCACAACTTCATCGAACACATGGCCCACTGCATCACCGCCACCTCGGCAGTGGCCTGCGAATTCATGAAGAAAAAGACCGATTCGCCCTGATCCCAGGGTCCGGGAAACCAAGAACCGCTGATTTTGTCCGCTGGAAAAGAGGCACGACATGCAAGAACGACGAAAAGCCGAGCGTATCGACTCGTTGAACCTGGTCCACGTCACCTCTCTCAATGCCGAAGGGAAAGTGGTTCACCAAGGGATCGGGCGTACCATCAACGTGTCTGAAAAGGGGATCCTGCTGGAGACCCACTTCGAAATCGATCCCCATGACCGGCAGACGGTCTCCATCGGGCTGGAGGAAGACATCGTGGAGATCCATGGGCCGGTCATTCACCTGCAGCGCCTGGAAGACGGAATATTCCAGGTCGGGATGGGATTCGAGGATCTGGATGCCGCAACACTGGAGACGCTGCGGGAATTCATCCGACGCTTCAAGGCACATCCGGCGTAGGGCTCCTGAGCGGTCCCTGCAGTCGGCGTGCGAAAATCGGAAAAACGGAGAGAGGAGCAAAATGACGAACACGGTTGTCATGAACACCGAACTCGGCGAACTCAGGCTGCTGCAGCAGGGCAAGGTACGGGATATCTACGACCTGGGCGACCACCTGCTGATGGTGGCCAGCGACCGCATTTCCGCCTACGACGTGGTCATGCCGAACCCCGTTCCGGGGAAGGGGCGCGTGCTGACCCAGATTTCCCTTTTCTGGTTCGACGAGATGCGCGATCTGGTCCCCAACCACGTGGTCAGCGCCGACGTGCGGGACTACCCGTCTGAGTGCCGTCCCTACGCCGACATCCTGCGCGGCCGCAGCATGCTGGTCAAAAAGGCGACCCCGCTTTCCATTGAGTGCATCGTTCGGGGCTACATCTCGGGTTCGGGATGGAAGTCCTACCAGAAAACGGGCCGCGTCTGCGGGATCGCGTTGCCCCGGGGACTGGTGGAATCCGACCGGCTGCCGGAGCCCATCTTCACACCTTCCACCAAGGCGGAACTGGGTAGCCATGACGAAAACATCGACTTCGACGAAGCCTGCCGGCTGGTGGGGCGCACGCTGGCGGAGCGGGTGCGCGACCTGAGCCTGGCTATCTACCGCAGGGGGGCCGAGATCGCCGAATCCCGCGGCATCATCATCGCTGATACCAAGTTCGAATTCGGACTCGTCGGCGACCGGTTGCTGCTCATCGACGAAGTGCTGACCCCCGACTCCTCGCGCTTCTGGCCCCGCGACACATACGCGCCCGGCGGTACGCAACAGAGTTTCGACAAGCAGTTCCTGCGGGACTATCTCACCGGAATCGGATGGGACAAGAAGCCGCCGGCCCCCAAGCTGCCCGAGGAAGTGATCGAGGGCACCCGCAGCCGCTACCAGGAGGCCTACCGAAGACTCACCGGCCGAACGGATGACCTCTGACAAGACCTGCGTGGACATCGCCGCTGTCGACACGCACGCCGACGAGCTGCGGATCACCACGCGCAGAGACATCGACGCACTGGCGGCGTCCATCCGCCACCTGGGGCTGATGCACGCGCCGCTGTTGCGGAGAACCAAAGCCGGGTACACGGTGATCTGCGGTTTTCGCCGCATCGAGGCCTGCCGTCGGCTGCGGATGACTTCGGTGCCGGCGCACCTGGTCGAAGCGGGCATCTCCCCACTCCGATGCGTCGAGCTGGCGGTGGCCGACAACGCCCTGCAGCGCCCCCTCGACGAACTGGAACTGGCCCGCTGTTTCCGGCTGCTCCACCCCTTCTACCCCCGGCCAGAAGCGTTGAGCCGGGCGGGACGGCGCCTGGGCCTGCCCGCTGGATCGGCCTATATCCGCAAACTGCTGCAACTGACCGCCATGCCGCCGCAGATCCAGCAGGCCGTTGCACGCGGCGACATATCGCTGGCTATGGTAGAGGCACTGGAAAAATGCGAAGCGCCTGAGGCCGCCGCGCTGGCCGAAATTTTCATTGCGCTCAGGCCCAGCCTCAATAAGCAGCGCGAGATCCTCCAGCTGTGCCGCGAGATCGCCGCCCGCGAAGGGACCGACGTTGCGGCGCTGTTGCAGGCCCCCGAACTGCGGTCCATCATCGATGATCGGGATGTGGACGCCAACCGCAGGGTCGCATTGTTGCGCACGGCGCTCAGGAAAAGACGTATGCCGGCCCTTACCCGGGCCCTGGAGCAGTTCGAAGCGCAGGTGGGCGCGCTGGCCTTGGGAAAAGAACTGAAACTGATTCCGCCGGCCGGCTTCGAGGGACGCGTCTATCGCTTCGAGCTGCGGTTTTTCAGTACGGCGGATCTGCGCAGGCAGGCGGACCGCCTGCGGGATCTGTCCGAGCACCCCGTGATGTCACGCATCCTGGAGAGGCGGCAGCTCGACGGCGACTGAACCGCTGCCGGGGGCGTTCGAAACGCCGCGCCGCAATCGGGCGGGCAAGGGTCAGTTGAGGTAGGGCTTGGCGACCAGTTCGATGAAAAAATAGGCCACCAGCAGGATGACCGCCACGAAAGCCGCATAGACGTAGATCGTGTTGATGCGGTGCCACTTCTGGTCCTTGCGGTGATAGTAGACCGGATCGCCGCACTTGGTGCACCAGATGCGGTGGCGGTCGACGGTGACGTCGTTGCCGCATTTGGGGCAGGTCGTTTTCTTGGGGGGATATTCCATGGCACACCATCGTCTCTCGTGATCGTGTTGTGAAGAGGGCGGGGCGAGACCCGCCGGATGCCTATCCGGATGCGTCTTCCTGCCGGCTCGCATCGAAGGTCTTGAAAAAGTGTCCGCACTCGCCGGTGAGCAGAAAAACGGTGGAGGCGACGAAAGCCGCCGCCGGTAGAAAAGTGGAGAGCAGGAAGACCACGTCGCCGGCAAAGGCCGACCTGCTGCTGGAAAAGAGCAGCACCCCGAAAAAAAGATCGATCCCGGCCACGCCGATGTTGAAAAAAATGCACAGCATGCGGGCCCAGCGCTTGATCATTACCACGAAAACGCAGATCAGGGCGCCCACCACCACCTGGCGGTAATTGAGCAGGTCTGGGAAATAACGGTACAGAAAAAGAAAGTGCAGCAGCCAGCCGGCAACCAGAGTCGCGATCGCCCGCTTGACGGTTTTCGGGTAGCTGCCGATCTGACTGAGTTCAAACCCCATCCACCTTCTCCTCCGGTTTTTTCGAATCCACCCGCCTTTCAAGCCCAAGCGCGTTGCGCCCCCGTGCTCTCCGGCTGACTTTTTGTCACATTTTCAGGATTTAGACAATATTAAAATGGAAAATTATTTTAAAAAAATGAGGAATATTTTTCTTGACAAACGGGGAACAAAGAATGTAATAAATTCTATCAACTAAATGATGTTCATAATATTAAAGGGATCCGTTAATATTATGGGTATTCAGGAGCGTAAGGAACGTGAAAAGGAGCGGCGACGTCAACAGATCCTGGTAGCTGCCAAGCGGGTTTTCTCCGCCAAGGGCTTCAGCAAAGCGACCATGGAGGACATCGCCCGGGAAGCCGAACTGAGCCCCGGGACGCTGTACCTCTATTTTATCAACAAGGACGAACTGTACGCTTCGCTGTCCCTGCGCATCCTGCATTACCTCAACATCCGGCTCGAACACGTGGTGAAAGAAAAGGGGATACCGCCGGATGAGCGTATCGGCGCCCTGAAGAACGCCCTTTTCGACGTCTACGAATTCGACCCCCTCATCCTGATCAACATGTTCCACCTCCAGTCCAGCGAGACGCTCCACAATCTCTCGGACGATCTCTCCAATGAAATTCAGCAGTTGTCCCGATCATCGTTGCGCATGATCTCCCATATTTTCGAGGAGGGCATCGCGGACGGAACCTTCATCGACAAGCATCCCGTCGCACTGGCGGACATCGTTTGGTCACTGTTCTCCGGCGTCGTCCTGTGGGAAGAGAGCAAGAAATTGTTCAATCAAGAAAAAGACCACCTGAAACAGACCCTTGAGCTGGCATTCGACATCTTTCTCAGGGGAATTAAAAAAGGCTGAGGCCGCCTTGCGCTAAAAGGGCGTCCGAAGCTGCCGGACAAAGCGCCTGTACACCCGGACAGGCCGTAACTTTCAAAGCGGGACCGGTAGCCCCTTATGATTTCTACCGGGAAAGGAGGCAGGAGAAGCAACCACGGGAGAGCGTATCGACAAGGCTTTCAACGATGAATCGAACATCGGGGTTGAACCAGACCTTTTCAGTTGCTTTGCAACACTTCAACCAAACGGATAAAAAGGAGAGAATCCATGGCAGAAAAAGAGGTTGTCGAAACTTCTGAAGCGCAGATCGCCGTTCACTGGGCGGAG
>CAYZCL010000164.1:0-17363 GCA_964476595.1 uncultured Desulfobacteraceae bacterium | reverse complement strand
CCACGTCCTCTCCCAGTATAAACACTTCCGGATCCCGTTCCATTTCCTGCCGCAGGGCCTCGTTCAGTGCCTGCAGATATGTTTTGGTCGCCATGGGTTATCCTCCCTCGAAATTTCGCATGCTTGATTGTCAGCCTCTGTCCGTCGGCCACTGTCATCTCAGGCGTAGACATCCTCTTCCAGTTCGTCCACCGACGGCAGGGGGCTTTCCTCGGCGAAAGCGACGGCCGCCTCCAGCTCCTTGGCGATGGCGTCTCGGATCTCCTGGCCCTTCTCGGCCGACAGGATTCCCTGATCCTGCAGCTTGTCCTCCAGTTTCTTGATGGGATCGCGCTCCACCCAGGACTGCACCTCGTTTTCATCGCGGTAAACACACGCATCCCCCTCAAAATGGCCGCGCCAGCGATAGGTTTTGCACTCGATCAGAGAGGGGCCCTCTCCTGCGCGTGCCCGCCGCACCGCTTCCGACACGGCTTCATAAACGGCCAACACATCGTTGCCGTCGACCACCACGCCGGGCATGTCATACGCCGCCGCCCGGTCGGCAATATCGGTGATGGCCATGGACTTGGAAGTAGGACAGGATATACCGTACCCGTTGTTTTCATTGACAAACACCACCGGAAGAGACCAAGCACTGGCCAGGTTCATGGCCTCTTGGGTGGTACCCTGGTTAGAGGCGCCGTCACCAAAAAAGCAGACCGCCACGTTGTCCTGGCCGCGGTACTGGAAGGCCAGTGCGGCCCCGTTGGCAATAGGGCCGCCGCCGCCAACGATGCCGTTGGCCCCCAGGATTCCCAGTTCTACGGCGGCGATGTGCATGGAACCGCCCTTGCCCTTGCAATAGCCGGTGTTCTTGCCGAAAATTTCCGCCATCATGAGTTTCAGGTCGCCGCCCTTGGCGATGAGATGGCCGTGGCCGCGGTGGGTACTGGTAATGCAGTCCTCTTTGCGCAACGTGGCGCACGCACCGGTGGCAATGGCTTCCTCACCGATGTACAGATGGACGAAGCCCGGTATCCGGCCGTCGGCAAAAAATTGCTGCACCCTGGTTTCGAATTGCCGGATTTTGTTCATGGTGGTGAACATCTGGATCATCTGTTCGTCTGTCATACTCATCACGTCACCTCCTGGAAGCGCTGCCGGTCCCCTTTGGGCGGCAACGGGTTGAAAGAGCGCGACGGCACCAGGTTCAGGCGTCGTCAACAAAAACCGTCACAGCGGCGTTGGCCACCAAGATGGTGTCACGTCCGGGCCCGAAAGCGTCCACACAGATGCCCCGTGCCTGCATGCCCCCGGTCGTCGTGCGCACCGACGTGGATCCGACGGGAATGCACTGCGCCACGGCATCGGGATCCACTTTTTCCGGAAAGGGGCAGGCCACCACGATATCCACGTGGATCCCCTGGAAACGGTCCCTGTGGAGCAACTCCACCAATCCGCACAGGCAGCTGCGCGAAACAGCGTCCCTGACGGCCCGGCAGGCCGCTTTGGTGACATCCATGCCGTGAAGGTCTACACCGGTTCCCAGCTCGACGATAAAACGTTTCTTCTCCATAAAATCCCCCTGGCCGTCCGCGAGCGGGCACAGGCCGAACTTCAGGCCAGTATCATGACCGGGTTTTCCAGCAGGTCGGCCAGTGAACGCAGAAATTGCATGGCCGGCGCGCCGTCGGCCACCCGATGGTCGAAGGTCAGACTGAGGGTCATCATGGTCCGAATCCCGATTTCCCCCCGGTGGACGGCCGCTTTTTCAACCGCCCGCCCCACCCCCAGAATGGCGGTCTCCGGCGGATTCAGGATGGGGGTAAACCCGTCGACGCCCAGCATGCTGACGTTGGAGATGGTAAAAGTGCCCCCCTGGATGTCGTCCATGGTCAGGCCGCCCTTGCGGGCCTTGGCGGCCAGAGAGCGGATTTCGGCAGCCAGCTCCAGCAGGCCCTTGCGATGGGCGTTCTTTACGTTGGGAACGATCAGGCCGTCGGGAAGGGCCACAGCCATTCCCAGGTGGACGTGATCATGCACGACGATGCTGTCGTCCACCAGCCAGGAGTTCATGACCGGATGGTCCCGCAGGGCGCGGCAGACGGCAAGCGATATGATGTCGTTCAGGGAGATACGCACGGTCTCATCCTGGCGGTATTTTGCGCGTACCCTGTCCCGGAAAGCGGTCAGTTCGGTGGCATCCAGTTCCACAAACACGGTGAGTTGGGCGCTGTTGTGCAGGCTGGCCATCATATTGTCGGCGATCACCCGCCGCACACCGTCAAGAGGTATGGTTTGCCCTGCCCGGACCATGCTTCCGGTCTGTGCGGGCGCGGGCCCGGCGGTCGACGACGAAGCACCGGGCCGTCCACCAGTCGCGTGCATGGCCCGCAAAATATCCACCTTGGTAATGCGGCCGCCCGGTCCACTGCCCTGGATACCCGACAGGTCGACTCCCGCCTCCTGTGCCAATTTCAGGGCCTTGGGACTGATATCCGGTCCTTGCGGTCTGGACTCTTCATACCTTCTCACGTCCTCTTCGGTGATACGCCCGCCGGGACCGGTGCCGTCCACCATGGAAAGATCGATGTTTTTTTCTTTGGCCAGACGACGGGCCAGCGGAGTGGCACGCACAAAAGGCTTTTCGCCGTCCGGTACCTTTTCCCCCGACGCTTCCGGTTGCGACCCGCCGCGGGCCGCCCTCGTTTCGGTCATCACCTCACGCCGTTCCGGCGTTTCCCCCGGGGCGGCCAGCAGAGCAACGACCGTCTGGACGGGAACGGTCATGCCGGCCGGCACGATAATCTGAAACAAAATGCCGTCCTCCGGGGATTCCACCGTGTTGGTGATCTTGCTGGTTTCCACCTCGAAAAGCGGCTCTCCCACGGAGACGGAATCCCCCTCCTCTTTAAACCATCGGGAGACTTTTCCCTCTTTCATGGTCAGGCCCCACTTGGGCATCAACACTTCGGTCGGCACGGTTGTCACTCCTTTGCCTGTTGGAAACGGGTTGCCACACAAAAACGTTCCTGCCAGCCTCTCACAGGTCAAGGTAGCAAGTAAAGTGCCAAATTGTATACATTTTAATTTCATATGGTTAACCATAAGTCAAAGACCAGGTGTTCCATTTTCGAACAGCCGGCTAAGGGAACAAAGGTCTTGCATTGGAGGGACATTGACCGTAATATAGAAGCATATCCGCAGTCCATCCCAAGGCCAATAGACAGACGACAGGAGGTACCACCATGTATGAGCTCGTCTGGAAGGGATCCGGTTACCGTATCGTCAACAGTCCCAGCCGGACGAAAACCGCTGCCGTCACGGCGCAATCCGCCCCGGCAATTCCTCATGCGCGCCATGAAATCGACCCGTCCATCTGGAAAAAATTTGTCCGCACGGGCCGTTCAGACCTTGCCCAGTTGAGTGATCCCATACGCCAGTCGTGGCACCGCTGTCGCAAGATGGGTGTCGACCCGGGGCACGGCAAATGCTGGGACATTCGTAACGAACCGGAATTGGGGGAAGATTTCCGCGTGCTGCGTGAACTCGTCCAGGAAACGCGAGACCAGATCTATTCACTGGTCAGGGGCAAGGGCCTGCTGGTCACCGTCAGCGATCGCCGAGGCTACCTGGTGGGTATGTGCGGCGATTACGACACCCTGCTCACGGCGGACCGTTTGAATTTCGGGCCCGGGGCCAACTGGTCCGAAAAGAGCGTCGGCACCAATGCCATCGGTACCGCTCTGGCCAGCGGAGAGGCCATCCGGGTAACGGGATGCGAACATTTCTGCGAAAGCCACCACGCATGGATCTGCTCGGCCGCCCCTTTCTACGACATCCGTGGAGATGTGGTCGGCTGCATCGACATATCAGGGCCTAAAACATCCGATCACAGCCAGGCCCTGGCACTGGCCATACAGGGCGCCAGGGCCATCGAAAGCCGGCTGTTCAAAAGCGGTGCCCTGGAGTTTCAGCAGCAATCCACGCGACTGCTCAAGGCGGTTTTCAATGCCGTGAGAACCGGATTGGTCTTTCTGGACACAGAGGGCACCATCAAAGCCGTCAACCCGCGCGCTTCGGCGCTGCTGGGCATCCATCACGATCAACTGGTGGGCATGAACGCCGATGACTTCTTCCGCGCCGATAAACTTTCCCGGTCTCTGAAGGCGGGGCCGCCGCCCCGCGGAGATTCGGGAATTCTTCTGCCCCATCGCAACAAGTCCACCTTGCGCGCCAGGGCCTTCCCTGTTTTGAGCCGCAACCATGTTCCGGCCGGGGTACTGCTGGTCCTGGAAGAACGGCAGCGAAAAACAGTGTCCTTTACCAAAGGCTCCGTCCTGGAAAGAGACCCTTTCAGGTGCATTATCGGACACAGTCGGGTGCTGCACCGTGCCGTTGACGTGGCGCGGCGCATTGCCCCGCTTTCGACGACCGTCCTGATTACGGGTGACAGCGGAACCGGCAAGGATGTCCTGGCCCGGGCCATACACGATGCCAGCCAGCGTGCCGAGGGACCTTTTGTCGCCGTCAATTGCGGCGCCATCCCGGCGGACCTCATTCAAAGCACCCTGTTCGGCTATGTGGAAGGGGCCTTCACGGGTGCGCACCGCAAGGGGCGCCCAGGGCAGTTTGAAGCCGCCTCCGGAGGAACCCTGCTCCTGGATGAGATCGCCGAGATGCCGCTTCCCATGCAGGTGAATCTGCTGCGGGTGCTGGAAGAGGGCCGCATCACCCGTGTAGGCGGTACACGATCCATTGCCGTAGACGTGCGCGTGATCGCGGCCACCAACAAGGATCTGGAGGAGGAAACCCGGCAAGGTCGTTTCAGACAGGATCTTTTTTACCGCCTCAACGTGGTGCGCATCAACATGCCGCCGCTGCGGCAGCGGGACAAAGACATCCTGCTGCTGGCCAATCATTTTATCGACGAATTCACCCGTAAAATGCACCGCCGCCTGCGCCGCGTAGAAGCGGATTTTTACGACCTGCTGACGGCCTATCCATGGCCGGGCAATGTCCGCGAACTTCGCCACGCCATGGAGAGCGCCGTGGCGCTCATGCCTTCGGACGTTCTCGGCAAAGAGAACCTGCCGGAATACATTCTCAAGGCGACCCCGGCAACCAGCATAAACTCGACGTTGGAGCCACGCTTCAACCTTGAGGACCTGCAGCGCGAAGCCATCCTGGGCGCACACGCCTATTTCCGGGGAAACATCACCAAAATGGCCGGTGCATTGGGTATCGGCCGTAACACTTTGTATGCCAAGCTGAGAAAATTCGGTATTGTTTCGCCTTGAATAATCTCTCAGATATGCTACAAAGTGGCTTGCCTCACCCTCCTGCATTCAATTCGGAGAATCTTTAAATGGTCAGCAAAAGCGGGGAATCTGAAATACCGAGGGGATACATCCGTCGTCAGGTGATGCTGGGCTGGATGTGCGCGGCCCTGGCGGTGGGTTTTTTGGGCGGCACGGTCTTCGGGGTTTACAAGTCCACCCCGCGGGAGCCGCACGGCCACGGCAGCGGCATGCCGCCGCAGGCGCCCGGGGGCCGGCAGCCTTCCAAGGCGGCCGATTTGCAGAAGCAGATCCCGGAGATGGAAAAGCGTATCGCCCGAAACCCGGACGACGTGGAGGGTTGGATCAAGCTGGGGCACCTGTATTTCGACACCCAGCAGGTCAAGAAAGCCATCGGAGCCTATGAAAAAGCCCTGGCGCTGAATTCCAAAAACGCCGACGTGTGGACCGACCTGGGTGTCATGTACCGCCGCGACGGCCGCACCGACAAGGCCCTGGAGGCTTTCGATGCGGCCATCCGGGTCGACCCCAAGCATGAGATCGCCTGGTTCAACCGGGGCATCGTGCTGCTGCATGATAAAAACGACCGTGACGGCGCCCGCAAAGCCTGGGAGGCCCTGCTCAAGATCAACCCCTTCGCCATGGCTCCCAACGGCCACTCCATCGACCAGATGGTCCAGGCCCTCAAGCAGGCCCCGGCGCAAATGCCGCCGGCACAGAAGCCATAGGACGTCATGACCGGCGAGAAAGAAAAACTCTCGGCCGCCGTTCAGCGCCGGACCACGATTCACCGCGGACGTGTCTTCCGGTTGGACCGCGAGCAGCTGGCGCTTTCCAACGGCGCCACCGTCGAATTGGACGTCATCCGCCACCCCGGGGCGGCCGCCATCGTTGCGTTCTCGGATCCGGAGACGGTGGTCATGATCCGCCAGTACCGCCACGCCGTGGGCGGGGTGATCTGGGAGGTGCCGGCCGGCACCCTGGACGCCGGAGAAGATCCGCTGCAGTGCGCGCGCCGGGAACTCGTCGAGGAAACCGGCTTTTCGGCCGCCGAATGGGTCCCCCTGGGCGTCATCACGCCCCTGCCCGCCTATTCCGATGAACGCATCCACCTGTTCGCCGCCAGCGGCCTCTCCCCGGCGCGGCAGCACCTGGACAGCGACGAATTGCTGCACGTGCACCCGGTTCGGCTTAAAAAAGCCCTGGACATGATCCGGGGCGGTGCCATCCGGGACGCCAAGACCATCTGCGCCCTGTTCATGACCGCCGGCCGCCGGCCGTGATGCCGGTATACAGCGGCAAAGGGGCGCCCGCCCCCCAAACACCCGGTGGCGGGCGGTTCTCCGCCGTCCAGGTGGACTGCTACGCCGGCTACCGTGCCGACGAAAGCCCCCGGACCATCCGGGAACCGAACGGGCGCCGGCTGGAAATCGCACACATCCTGGGCCGCTGGATCGAACCACGCCACCGCTTTTTCAAAGCCGCGACCGCCGACGGCCGCACCTGCCTGTTGCGCCAGAACGTCGAAACCCTGCACTGGGAAGTGCGCTTTCTATAGTACCGATCGGCGGCGCCCCCAACGGATGCTTGCATTCTGGTATTCATGCATTAATTTATGTGTTTATCCGAAAATCCGATAAACACCGTGTACGGGCGTACCGGCATGTCGCCGGCGGCCCATGATGCCAAAAGGAGTGTTCCATGACCGCCAAGACCAAGAAAAAGCTGTACCCTTCCGCCCAGGAGGGCGCCCGGTCGGCCCGCCTGCACGTCGACTCACCCCAGTGCAAGTCCCCCTCCTACACGCTGGCCTACCAGGATACCGAATTCATCCTGCGGGATGAACTGCGTCCGGTGCGGCTGCAGCTGGAGGTCATCAAGCCTGAGATCCTGCAGCAGGAGCAGAACATCGAGTCCACCGTGGTCATCTTCGGCAGCGCCCGCATTCCGGATCCGGAATCGGCCCGCAAGAAGCTGGCGGACCTGGAGCGCGAGGCGGCCGACAAGGGGGATGACCCCGACCTGCAGGCCCGGCTCAAGAGAGCCCGCCGCAACGTGGAAAACAGCCGCTATTACGACGAGGCCCGCAAGCTGGGGCGACTGATCTCGGAGAACACGGAGCGCAAGCAGATGGTGGTGGTCACGGGCGGCGGCCCCGGCATCATGGAGGCCGCCAACCGCGGCGCCCACGACGTGGGTGCGCTGAGCATCGGCATGAACATCGTGCTGCCCTTCGAGCAGGCGCCCAACCCCTACATCTCGCCGCAGCTGTGTTTCCAGTTTCACTATTTCGCCATCCGCAAGATGCATTTCCTCATGCGGGCCTGCAGCCTGGTGGCCTTTCCCGGCGGCTTCGGCACCCTGGACGAGCTCTTCGAAACCCTGACCCTGGTTCAGACCCACAAGGTTCCGGGCTTTCCCATTCTGCTGTTCGGGGAATCCTTCTGGCGGGAGATCATCAACTTCGACGCCCTGGTGGAAGCCGGCACCATCTCGGCTGGGGACCTGGAGATCTTCCAGTTCGTGGAAACCGCGGAAGAAGCCTGGAAAATCATCTCCAAGGCCAACGGCGTCCCCAACGGCAACGGCGCGTAGCGCGGCGGGAAAACGGTTCAGGGGCGGCGGTACATGGCGATCATGGTGATGTCGTCGAACAGTTCGTTTGCGCCGGTGTGGGCCAGCACGGCCTCGGCCAGCTGGTCGACCCGCTGTTCGGCCGAAACCGGCGGCGCCTGGAGGATTTTCTCCAGACGCGCCATGCCGAAAAAGCCGCCGTCCGGTGTACTGGCCTCGGTGACGCCGTCGGTGCATCCGAACAGCAGCTCGCCGCGCCGGATGCACGCCGCACCGGTTTCGAAACGCATGTCGGCGACAACCCCCACCGCCGGCCCGGTGGTCGACAGCCGCTGGCGGATCCCCCCCCCGGCGCCCACGATGAACAGCGGCAGATGCCCGCCGTTGACATAGGTTATGGTGCCGGTGGCGGGATCCATGATACCGAAAAAAAGCGTGGCAAACATCCCCAGGTCGCCGTGGTGGGTGGCAATGTAGTCGTTGGTGCGCGCCACCGGCAGAACCACATGGGGATTCATGACGCAGGTCGACGACGGATCCGGCCGACACTGGTCGAGGTCGATCTCACCGGCCAGGACTTCCCGGCAGACTTCGTCGGCAAAAACCCGCATCAGGCTCCGAAAAAGGGCCATGAAAAGGGCCGCCCCGACCCCCTTGTCGCAAACATCCGCAATCACCAACCCGACCGAACCGTCAGGCAACGCGAACAGGTCATAAAAATCCCCAGATACCTGGCGGGCCGGTTTGAAACAGGCGGACGTCTCCCAACCCTGCGGTGAAACCAGTTTCTTGGGCAAAAAGTTGAGCTGCATTTCCCGTCCCTGTTCCAGCTCGCGGTTCATGGCACGGGAGTAACTGGCCACCTGTTCGAAACTCTCTTTCAGGGCCTGCTCGGCCTTCCGGCGTTTGCCGATGGCATCACTGACACGCCGATACATTTCACAGAAGACATCGATCACATCTCCCAATTCGTCGTTACGACGGGGGGAGTTCTCATAGAGCGATATCGGCGGAAGGCCCCTGATGATGGTTTCCCCGGCGCGTTGCAGGTTTTCCCTCAATTTCAGGATGGGGGCGATCACCAGTGGCGAGAGCGCCAGCCAGGCCCCGGTGGTGACAAACAGGGAAATGATGATGACCAGCCCGATAACACGCCAGAAAAACGCCCTCAGTCGGGTGTTCACCGGCGCCATGTCGTGGCGCAAAACAACGGTGTAGGGAGCGCCTTCCGCCGGTGGCGGACAGATGACATCGTAACGTCGACCGTGGTCACTCAACCTTCCGGCCATATGCCCTTCCTCCAGCGGGGTGAACATCAGCCGGGGGACTTCACCGAAAGTTCCGACGCACCGGCCGTCAGCTGTGTAAACGGCCCCTCCTAGAATGGTTTCGTGCATTTTTATCTTTTCCAGCCGCGCAAGCAGGCTGGCGTTGTCGATATCCGGCGGCGCAAACAGCAGCAGCGTAGAAACCTTGGCGGCGGAGACCTCCTTCAGGTGGTCCAGCAGCTCTTTCCGGCGACTCCGGTAAGAGGGGATGAAAATGATCGTCTCGATGACAATGACACTGAAAAAAACCCAGAAAATAACTTTACGGGCCAACCTGCCCCGGGGTAGCTTGAATTTGGTTTGCGCTGTGCGGGCCATGAGATTCCTCTTTGCGAGGTCGACCGCTGGCTGCCGAAGGAGACAACGATGTTCCGTATGGACACGACGAGGATACACAAATTGACAGGGAGGGTAAACAGGTTTATTGGCGGAAAGCGGCTTCTTCGGCACCCGCTGTCTGCAAGTTTCCGGAAAGACCGACAGGATCCGAAAATATGCCTTGAAACGACGATGCCGATGGATGCGACACGCCGCCACAACCGCATTCTGGTCGTAGCCGACATCGAGGGCAGTTCCGGCTGCTGGAGCTACCGCGCCGGGTCTTTCATGACGCACGCCTGGGCTCGGGCCTGCCTGGAGATGACGCGCGATGTCAACGCGGTGGCGCAGGCCCTGTTTGACGCCGGTGCGCGTCAGGTCAGCATCCGCGATTTCCACCGTACGGGCTACAACCTGCTGGCCGAACATCTGGACCCGCGGGTACACCTGGTCCAGGGCTACCGCGCCGGTCCGGTTCCCGGCATGGGCGATCCCCGGGGAGCCGAGGCCGCCATGTTCCTGGGCATGCACCCGGCCTCGGGCAGCGGCGGCTTTCTGCCCCACACCCTGACCTCACGCATCCGGGAACTGCGTGTCAACGGGCGACTGATGTCCGAAGTCGAACTCTTCGCGGCTTCCCTGGCGCCTCACGGCCTGCGCCCGGTGTTCCTGTCCGGCGATCCCGTGGCCTGCCACCAGGCCGCCGCCGCGATTCCCGGCATGCGGACCTACGCCATCGACAAAAACGGCGGTCCGGCGGCTTTCAAGCCTGGCCCGTGGCGGCGCGGCCTGGCCAGGGCGGCGGCCGGGGCCCTGGACAACAGCGACACCGAGCCTTACGCCCCCCGGGGTCTCCTGCAGGCCCGCGTGGTGCTGCGCGGTGGCGCCCCGGCGGCCCGCCGCCTGGCGCGCCGCTGGGGGCTGCAGGCCGCCGGCGCCGAGTTGCGCATCGTCTCACCGGACATCCACCACCTCTACCGCCTGCTGATCAACCTGTTTTTCCTGACACCGGCCACCGAGCGGCTGCTACCCCTCTCGTTGGGGCTTTCCCGCCTTTACGGTCGCCTGGGCCTTGCGTGGGTGCGCTGGGTCCTGCGCCGCAACCGTACCGCCTCTATACCCGCCCCTCCAGGATGGCGCAGATGAAATCCCCGGCCGGTTCGGCGCCATTGCGCTGTTTTCCGGCCGCCCGCGGCAGGGACAGCAGGCGCGTCAGGATGTCCGTCGTCAGCCCGGCGCCCAGGGCCCGTTCTGCTATCTGCAGACTGGGCATGTGCCGGGCCACGAAACGCTCCAGCACCGCTGATTCGCGGAATCCCGGGCGCATAACATAACCGAAAGGCACGCCGGCGGCATACACTTCGGCCAGGGTGCTGTAACCGGCTTTTCCGACCACGGCATCGGCGGCATGAATCAGGTCGGGATGGAAAATGTCCGAGTGAGCAGGCAGTCGGACGACCCGTTCCCCGGCCATGGATTTACCACCGCCACCCGGGATTACCAGGTAGGCATCCGGACAGGCGCTGAAACCGGAATAGGCGAACAGGCGGGAAGTGCCCCCCAGGGTAATCACCACCATGGGTGCGCCCGGTGGAATTCCCAGGCGGCGACGCAGGGCGGCGGCATCGGTGCGCGGACGGCGGCTGATGGGGTCCGTGGTGATATCCGCTTCGGTGGGCCGACACACCGGCCGGGTCTGCAGGTGGAAATCGGCAGCGGCGAAGAGATCCCGCAGATAGCGACGGAAAGGCGCCAGTTCCCGCCGGTACCGCCGGTATCCGGCGTAAACCCAGTCCCAGGTGAAATTCTCTACCAGCACGGTGGCGATGCCGGCCCGACGGCCCACGGCGATGCCCAGTGGTGCGATGTCGCAGACGATCAGCCGGCAGCCGCGGGCCTGCACCCGCCGCGCCAGGTCGTCCACCCGTTGCGCATCGCAGGGATAGAAGCGCCCCAGGCGCTCGATGGTGGCGGGCAGGTCTTCCGCAAAAGGCGTTTTCTGCACCATGCCCACGTCGGTCTCCAGCCGGTGGTAACGGAAAGCTGTGGGCAGGGAGTTGTCGAAAAAGCGCTCATCGACCGTGGTGTAGAGGTGAAAGACGACATCCGGCCGCAGCCGGTGCACGGCCGACATGACGGCACACGACCTTGCGGCATGCCCGAACCCGTGGGCGGATATGAACCAGGCGATGGCCGGCGGGAGGGTGGCGGTTGAAGCCGACATGGTCAACGGGCCATGATCACCGGAGAATGGTGGCGGGTGTCTGTCAGGGTCTGAGGATCAGGGTGTCTTTGAACGTGTTGAAATAGTGCTGGATGACGCGGGCGTTCTCTTCGCTGAGGTCGACGAACTCGCAGCCGATGCCTTGATCCTGCAAGTTTTTCACCTTGGCCCTGAGCCGCAGCGATTCGCTGTGGGTGGGGAGTTTGAAAATCAGGCTGATCAACTGGCCGACCCTGAAATCGGAAGACGGCTGCAACTCGATAAAGACGCCGCCACAACTGAGGTCGGTGATCTTCTTGACGCCGTCCACGCCCGGAATGACTACGGGACAGTCGTAGTCGAGCCGCGGGAATTTGCGCTTTTCCTGCTCCACCTTCTTAATTTTTCTGCGATAGACCACCACGATGTTTCCTCACGTCACAAGAGCGGGTATTGCCGGTGGCGCTTCAACGGGCGAAGCGGGCATCCGGAGCTCTCTTTCTAAATTGCTTTATTATACAATACACCCTTTCCCATGCGCAAGTCAAATTCTCCGGCGCCCCCGGCGGGAAACTCCCAAGTCGCCGTTGTCATGCCCGATATGCAGGTCTTTGGTGATGCAGGCCATGCCTGCGCGAGGGGCGGAAAAGGGAAAAATCAGTCTGCCGGGAAAGTCTCCTTAATGAAAAAAGTGCACACCAGCGCCAGCAGCGACGTTCCCAGCAGCACCAGGATCAGCATGCCGTACGCTTCTACGGCATAACCACCGGCGGCGGACCGCGGCCAGGCATCCAGCACCTTGCCCAGCAGCGGCTGGTAGATCGCTCCGCCCAGAAAGGGGAACAGGTTCACGGTGCCCACGGCGGTGCCGGCGATTTCCAGAGGAAAGAGTTCCTTGGCCATGGTGAAACCAATGCTCACGATGCAGGATGCGGCGATGGAAAACAGGAAGAAAAAAAACAGCAGGGCCGTCCGCGAAAAACCCGCCGGATAGAGGGCCAGCAGCGCGAACTGGGCCACCATCAGAAGTCCGCAGAACACCATGGGTTTCCTGCGGCTCTTGAGCACCCGGTCCGAGAGAAAACCCATCAGCGGACTCACCACGATCATGGCCCAGGCGATCATGCTGAGGATGAAGCCGGCCTCGGACTGCGTCATCCCGTAAACGTGCATCAGGAAAGGCCCGCCCCACAGCGCCCCGAAGCCGAAAAAAACGCCCGCGTCGAAAAAAAACCACAGGGCCAGCGGCCAGAAGTGCCGGTTGGACAGCACCTGGCGGACGCCGGCCCATAGGGTGATGTCACCGTCGGGAGGGTCGTCCCTGCCGGTCCCGCCGTCCACCACGGCAATGGACGGCCACCCCTTGTCGGCAGGCCGGTTGCGGACCAGCAGCCACACCAGCACCGCGATGGCGGCCGTCAGCACACCGATCAACTGAAAGGACACGCGCCATCCGAAACCGGCGGCCATGGCCGAGAGCAGCCAGGTGGCGCCCAGGGCCCCTATGCCCCCCACGGCGTTGAGCATGCCGGCCATGAAGGCGAACTCCTGTTTGCGGAACCACTGGGACAGGATCTTCATCGTGGGGATGAACACCATGGAGACCCCGAAACCCACCAGCACCCGGCCGGCAAAGGCCGCGGTGATCCCCTGGGCCAGGCCGAACAGGACACTGCCGGCCGCGGCCACTACCAGGAAAGAGCTCACCGTCTTGCGCGGCCCGATGGAGTCCGAAAGCAGGCCGGCCGGCAACTGCATCAGGGCGTAACAGTAAAAATAGATCGAACCCAGCGAACCCAGCACACCGGCGCCCACGTCGAAGTCCCGCGCCAGGTCGTCTGCCACCACGGAGAGCGACAGGCGGTGAAAATAGACGAAAAAATAGGCCAGCGCCAGCACCGCGAAGATCAGGTAGCGGTAGCGCAGCATGGCGGCGCTCCCCGCGGCGCCGGCGATTTGTTCGGATTCACGGCTCATGCGCATCTCAACGGTCGCGGCCCCGCGGCGGCACCGGTGGGCAGTCATTTGGCCAACGGGGGCCGCTTCAGTCCTGCAATGGCGGGTGCAGCAGCAATGTTGCGCCCAGGCCCACGGCACCGAGCACCGGCAATGCCAGGAACACGAATCGGTAGCTGCCGGTGAGGTCGAAGGCATACCCGGCCAGCAGGGGCCCGATGGCCCCGCCGATGGTGGACACGAAGATCATCACGCCGAAAATGGCGCCGTGGGCGACGGTGCCGAAAAAGTCGGCGATCAGCGGCGACATGACGGCAAAAAATCCGCCGTGGGCAAAACCGTAGACCACGGCGAAAACGAACAGCATCCACAGCCGGTCCGCCACCAGCAGCCAGCCCAGGCCGGCGCACAGGAAACCGTAGCAGATGGCCAGCGCCCACTTACTGCCGATGCGGTCGCAGTAAAAACCCATGACGAAGCGCCCGGCGATACTCAATCCGCCGATGGTGGACAGCACGCGGGTGGCGTCGCCGTGGGAGATGCCCAGGTCCATGGCGTGGGGTACGATGTGCAGCAGTACCGTCAGGGCGCAAAAAAGCAGCAGGAAGTAGGCCGTGCAGATAAGCCACAGCTGCGGGCTGCGCATCGCCTGTGCCAGCGTGAAACCGGTCTCGACGGCCGGGGCGCTGCCGGCGCCGATGCGGCCGTCGCCGTCGGGTCGCAGGCCGCGGCTTCCCGGGTCGCGCTCCAGCACCTGGGACACCCCGATGAACAGGACCAGCACCACCACACCCACCACGAAAAGCGCCGTGCGCCAGCCGAAGGCCGTGATCAGCAGGTCGATGAACAGCGGCATGACCAGCATGCCCACGCCGGTGCCCACCTTGAGCAGGCCGCTCATGCGCCCGCGCAACCGCACGAACCAGCGGGCGATGGTCGACAACAGCACCACGTCGGTGCCGCTGATACCGATGCCCACCAGCAGGCCGTACAGCAGGTAGAGCTGCCAGAGGGCCGCCATGCGCGCCATCAGCAGGTAGCCCACCCCCAGCAGGACCCCGCTGACCGTCATGATCAGGCGCGGTCCCACCCGGTCGTTGAGACGCCCCATCAGGATGCTGAAAAGGCCGCAGAGGCAGAAACTGACCGAAACGGCCCCGGAAATGCCGGCCCGCGACCACCCGTACTCGTCGATCAAGGGGTTGAAGAACACCCCGAAACTGTTGTAGATCCCCCACCCGACGGCCTGCAGCACGAAAGAGGCCGCCACCAGGATGTAGCCGTAAAAAAAACGGTCTCCTCCGCCGGCGCGGGATTGTGCCTGACTGGTTTTGCGGGTCACCTGTTCCTGCCGCCCCTTTCCGTGCGCGTTGTTTTTCATGTGCTATCACAATCCCGCCGCCACCGCCAGTCCGATCAGCGGCGAATTCCCCGCGGCAGCGGGCACAATCTTCTGGACCTCGCGGGGCATCGGGGCTATAGAGGCGGGACGGCCGAAAGACGGAAAGGGTATGGTCCCAAGGTGAAAAACCCCCTCATCAAAGCGTACGTCGCCTGGGCCCTGGTGTGCTTCTTCTGGGGCACCACCTACCTGGCGATCCGCATCGGCGTGGCCACCTTTCCCCCGGCGCTGTTTGCCGGCACCCGCTTCACCGTCGCCGGCCTGGCCTTTCTCGCCTTCCTGAAACTGCGCGGCTACCGGCTGCCGCCCTGGCGCGAGGCCGTGGACCAGGCCGTGGTGGGCATCGCCCTGCTGGCCATCGCCAACGGCACGGTGGTGTGGTGCGAACAGTGGGTGCCCAGCGGCATCACGGCCCTCATCATCGCCACGGTGCCCTTCTGGATGTCCGGGTTCGACGCCCTGATGCCGGCCGGCGACCGCCTGACGCCCCGCAAGGTGCTGGGCATCGTCATCGGCTTTGCGGGGCTGGTGCTGCTGCTGTGGCCGGACCTGAAAAGCGACCTGGCCCCGTCTTATCTCCGCGCCGTGCTGATCCTGCTGATCGCCCCGCTGTCCTGGGCCGCCGGCTCCATGTATTCGCGCTACCGCAGGACCACCACGCACCCCCTGATGGCCGCCGCCATCCAGACCCTGGTGGCCGGCCTGGTGCTGATGCTCACCGGCATCGCGGCCGGGGAATTCGACGGGCTCAACGTCACTGCCCCGTCCCTGGCGGCCATGGCCTACCTGATCGTCTTCGGCTCCATCGTGGGCTACAGTTGCTATATCTACGCCCTGGGGGCCCTTCCGGTCACATTCGTCTCCACCTTCGCCTACATCAACCCGCTGATCGCCGTGCTGCTGGGCTGGCTCATCCTGGACGAGCGCCTCGATTTCTACGTGGTCGCGGCCACGGCCATTATCCTCTCCGGGGTCCTGCTGGTGCAGACGGCCGCAGCGGCCACCGGATCGGAGAAAATCCGCGGCTAGGGCTTCCTCCAGACCACTTCCAGTACCGGCAGCTCCCAGCGTTCCGCGCGGATGCGTCCCACAAACCGCTCGTCCGGGTCCTCCCTGAAGCGCTGCAACACGGCCGACACCCGGACTTCCCGGATACGGTCCAGCCGACAGCGCGGCCAAGCGGCTGTGAATGGCGTGTCCGGAGGGAAACGTACCCGCGAAATCCAGGTAGATCTCAATCAGGCCCAGCAGTTCGTAACTTCTCCTCTCGTGATCCCCATCCCCGGCCGGCTCATGAAAAGCCGTGGGCATCACGCCGTCGGCCCGTATTTCCTTTAAAGGTGAAGCAAACCTCGCGCACCCGCTGCAGGGGAAGCCTTCCGTCGAGGATGGTCCTGAGCGGATACCCGGCTTCCCCCAGCACGCTCCTGACCGCAAAAAGAGCCTCACAGGTGCGGGACAGGACCGCAAAATCCCGCCACCCGGCATCTGGATCCAGGACCGCCAGGCGGCCGTCCTCTTCCAAGGACCGCCCGGCGATGGCCGACACCAGTTCATACTGGTTCTCGTCGATGTCTTATGCATTTCCCCGCTCCGACATCTCGCGGATCGATATGCCGGCCAGACGCATAACGGTTCCGTGGTAGGTGGCCACCATGACACCCCTGGCGACTTTTCCTACCAGGTCGTTGAGCCTTTTGCGAAGCAGCACAGCAGAGCCGTGGTCGAAGCACATCACCAGGATCTGCCGCTCCGGTATGCGCTCGACCTCCAGCAGGTAGGCGCAGCGGTGCACGCTGATGGTGGTCTTGCCGGATCCCGTCCCGGCAAGGATGAGCAGGTTGTCTTCCAGCGGCGCGCCATGGCGGAAATCTGCACCGGGTTTCGCAGGTTCTCCGCGATGCGGCGGTAGGATTCGGCGGTGGTGGCCTTTTCCAGCAGCTCCCGGTAGTCTTTGAAGTCTTTATCCCGGATTTTGCATCGAGATTTGCACTTGACCAATAAAAAAGCACCCTTTTATAATGATCTTAAAGAGTTAATCGTAGACCACCTACGAGAAAGGAGATCATCAAAAGGGTGCGAAAGCAAAATAGCAAATCGGGCCGTCCCCGTAAAGTCTTTCGGCAAGGAAAAGCCAGGGTTTCTTTCACCGGCAAGGATGTCACTGCCCATGCCGGCATGGCGCTGGTAGCCCATGCGATAGAGGCATTTGAGCTGCGCAGCCGGTTTACAGATATTTGCCATGATCTGGATTTAACTTCGCGCAGGGATACAGCCCGCATGCTCGAGCAACTCATTGT
>CAYZCL010000163.1:0-20175 GCA_964476595.1 uncultured Desulfobacteraceae bacterium | reverse complement strand
TACAAAATGCGCCGGGCCGAACCGCTGGCCTACGAAGCCAGGGACTTCAACCGCAGGCTGTTGCGCGGCGGAGAGGTGCGCCTGGAATTCGACAGCCAGAAGCGCGACCGGTACGGTCGCACCCTGGCCTACGTCTTTCTGCCGGACGGGACCTTTGTGAATGCGGAAATTTTGAAGCAGGGGTATGGTTTTTTTTTGCCGACGGCGAAGAACCACCGGCACCGGAAGGAACTGCTGGCATCCCAGCGGGAGGCCATGTCGGCGGGCAGGGGGATATGGCGGGACTGGCGGGAAGCGGGGAAGGGCTACATCGGAAATCGGCGCTCGATGCGGCTGCACCTGAAATCATGTCCCCGGGCGGGCAGGATATCGAGAATCAACCGCGTGTATTTCAAGACCAGCTGGGATGCTTTCTGGAAGGGATACGCCCCCGCGAGAGGATGCATGAAACCCAACCGGTCGAAGTAGGTGACCGCACGCACACGAACACGACATGATCCGGCGTAAGCGGGGGAGGCGGCCTCCGGCCGTTCCCACGTTCCCGCCGTATAGCGTTGATAACGGATCCACATGGACAAGAAAATAGAAGTCATCCAAACGCTGTTGAAACATCGCGGGCAGGCGGTTGAGTCTATCCGCAACGGATGTCGGCTGACGCTGGCTTTCGACGGTCAGGACTGCACCGTGGATTTCTACACGTTGGCCAGTGCGCCGGATCAGATTCGCGTAAAAGTCGCCATCGACGGCATCAAAAACGTGGAGAACTCGTCACGCGTGCGGATGGTGCAGGAACTGCTGGAGGAGGCCCTCAGAGGGGCGGCACAGGTGGAGAAACTGAGTTTTTTCGGACCCCGGGGTGCCTCATTCATTTTCTACGCGCGGGTCGACATGGAAAAGGACCCCGAGGTCATTTTGAGCCGCTTCAAGGCCGCCGAACGTGCCTTCACACAACTGCAGGGATTGGATTCGAGGGAGTTTCGAAAAAATCTGGACCAGCTGGGGCTGCCCCGCTCCAGCACCGTCCGCGTAGCCCTGGCCCGCATCTTCCGGGAATCCATCGATGCCCAGGAGCTGCTGGCCACCGTGGACAGCGAGGCCCGCAAGATCGTGCACAGCGATCAGTGGCGAACGATCCGCGAAATCCGCTCCAGAAACCAGCTTTCGGCTGCCAACTACATCATCGATCTGCTGTGGGATGAAATCAGCCGGACGTTCATCGAACGCGCCCAGCAAGAGTTGAACGGATAGGGAAGGGGCGCGCGTCATTTCCGTCAGGGTCGGCGCACGGCTCTGACGGACGCACAATCCCGGGAGTCCAGCTGGCTCCGCCGTGCCCCCCCGTTGCCGGGCGTCACCACATCCACCACCTTGCTCCAGCCGTCGGCGTCGTCGTAGCGGGTGTAGCTCTTGGCCGTCCAGTACGGTTGCCTTTCGTGGGCGGGCGGAGGAAAGCCATGGCGGTAGAGCTGCTGCAGTTCGTTCGGGGTCGGCAGGCGCCAGTCGGAAAAACCGCCTAGCGTCAGGGACTGGATGTATCCGTGCGCAGCCTTGTAATCGAGGCACTCGCTGTCTTTTCCAAGCAATTCGGCCGAATCCAGCAGGGTCCACATCAGGCCGCTCTCAGTGTCTTGGACGATGCCTTCACCGGCTATTTTGAATTCCCCCCCGGACGGCAGCCGGGCGGCGGCCGACTGCCGCAGGTCTGCCACACGCATTTGCCTCTGCCGGTCGTCGATGCGGCGCAGTTCCTGGCGGACCTCCTGCTTCACGGATGAATCCGGGTAGGACTGCAGGTATTCCTCGTAGATGCGGCGTACAGCGGCGAGATCGGATCCGGCTTTCCGGACCTCGCGCCTCAGCGCCGCCAGGGCCAACCGATCCGTCAGGTGGGACTCCATCTCGGCCTGCAGTTCCCTGAGATGGATCAAACGGGCGTCGTCGGGGTAGATGGTCAGGAAGTCCTTCAGGTGCTTCAGCGCCGCCTGCAGTTCGGCGGTCTCGCGTGCCTCGCGGCTGTCGCGCAGCACGCGCACGTAATAGGCCTCATGGGCCGCCGACACCATCTTTTCGGCCTCGCTGCGGTATCGGGACTTGGGATGCGCCGCCAGGAAACGGCGCGCGGAATCCACCCGCAGGTAAACGTCGGCCGTGTCCATGGCCTGCAGTTTCTCGAACTCCCTCTGGTCCCGCAGTTCCGCTATGGAAGCGATTTTCCGGCGCACATCGGCTGCGTACGGGCTTTGGGCGTGCTCTTCGAGGTATTTTCGGTAGCGCTCGGCGGCATCATCCAGGTCGCCCCTGTCGAGCTGCGCCTGTGCCTGGCGGTCCATTTCGCGGTAGTCGGCTTCGACGATCCGGCGCCGGACGGTTTCCAGCCGCTGTTGGGCCTTGGCGGCGGCATCGCTTCCGGCATTGGCCTGGATGAATGCCTGCAGCAGTTGCTGCTGCTGGCGGGGATCGCTCAAGGCGTCCACGCGCCGGGAAAGTTCCTGGAAAGCCCTGGCCGAGCGCTGCTGCCCCATGACTTTGTAGGCGGCGAATCCGGCGCCGGCGAAAGCCAGGACGGCAACGGCCACCAGGATCGGCGACAGCCGCCGTTTCCGGACCTTTTCGATGGTCCACTTGCGGCGCCGGCAGTAGTTTTCGATGTACTGGCGGGCCTCCTGCCCGTCCATGCCGAACTGCACGGCCCGCTCCACCAGAACATCCAGGTACTCGGCCCGGATCTTGCCGTCCATGCCGGCGACTTCGATGTCGGAATTGAGTTCCTCCAGGTGTGACTGGGCCAGGGTCGCGTCGTATAGCCGGCGGCTGTTCTCGTCCTTAAAAAGCGTGATGCAGTGCCCCGCCAGTATGCTAGAAGCCGTGGCCACGGCATCGGTGGATGACGTCCGGTGGAGCTGGGCTTCTTTTTCCCTGGCTTTTTCCTGGAGCCGTTCCAGGGGAGATCCCGGGGCGAGGCCCAAAAATTCGTAGAGCGAACTCTTGCCGACAATTTCCAGATTGCTGCTGATCACTCCTGCGATGGTTTTGTCCAGCGTCTCCAGATTGTCGATGGAGCCTGCGCTTTCTCTGCGGATGGGGCCCTGGATGCGCTGCCGCACCTGGTCGTTTTCGACGCCGTGGAGTTTGGCGATCTTGCCGATTTCCTCTTCGGTGATGTAGCCCTTGCTCATGCGGATGGCAATGGACTTGTCGATCTCGGCGTTTTTTTCCTCCTGTTTGCGGCGGATACGTGCGCGGATGTCGGCTTCGGACATCTTGTGAAGCCGGGCCAGTTTGAAGATCTCCTCGTCCGTCATGAAGCCCTTGCTCATGCGGATGGCGATGTGACGGTCGACTTCGGAATACTTGGAGGCCAGTTTTTTCTTGAGCTGCTCGGTGGCGCGGCGCGCCTCTTCCCGGCGCAGCTCCGGATCGAGCATGACCCGCCTTATCTCGGGAATCATGCCGATGATCTTTTTGGCCTGAAGGGATTTGGTGGGGTGGTTGCGGAAACGACTCCACTTGGCTCTCAGTGAGTCGATGGCTTTCTGGATGACCTCCGGCCGGTCTTCCGGCGGATCCAGAGAAAGATCCAGCAGCAGGTAGAAGTTCTCTCTCTCCATAGGGCCTTTCCGGTTTTCGATTCGACTTCCCCGGTTTGATCGTCGGTCGACCGGCAGCCCCCGTCACGCCGAAGGAGCGGGGGCGCGGCGGGATCCGCTCAGTGGATCACGAGGCTCTGGCTGCGGACCTTGGCCTGCTCCAGCTCTTCTCCGTGGATGACGGCGTTGGTTTCAACGACCACCGCCACTTTGCGGGACTGGGAAGACTCGACCGCCGTGATGCTCAGTCGTCCCTCCTTGTTGAGTTTGAAGGTGATGTCGATGGGCAGATCCGCAGGCAGGCCCGAGGGCAGGTGCAGTACGGCCGTGCCGATTTCCATGCCGTACGCCAGGGGGACCGTCTCTTCGCTGGTTTCATTTTCCATGATGCGGATGAGTACCGTCTCCTGGTTGGCCACGGCCGTATAGAAAGTCTTGGCCGCTTCGGTGGGGACCG
Source organism: uncultured Desulfobacteraceae bacterium (assembly GCA_964476595.1). Lineage (GTDB taxonomy): Bacteria > Desulfobacterota > Desulfobacteria > Desulfobacterales > JALSRD01 > JALSRD01. The sequence continues at coordinate 16,131 of CAYZCL010000163.1, read as the reverse complement.
GGGTGTTGCGCAGGATGAGGTTGTACACCATCTCCTCTTCACCCTGGTCGCGCACCACCACACCGAAGCTCTTGCTGGCGACGTCCCTGACCTTGATCAGGGAACTCTCCACCGCCGGCAGGGTGTACCCGGTCTCGCGGGCCAGCTCGTTTGCGGCTTCCTTGACGATCATCTCCGGGCTCAGTTCAAGCACTTCCTCGTTGCTCTTCTCGCCCACATCGTGGCTTTCCGAAATCTTCTGGACCAGCCCGTCGTTGAGGGCCAGTTTCCACCCGTAGATCGCGGCCCCTTTGGCCACCACCCCGTCCGGATCGTACACCTTGGGGGTGACGTCGAACTCCTCCTGGATGCGGGCCGCAATCTGCGGCATCCGCGAAGAACCGCCCACCAGGATGAAATCGTCGAAAGAGTCGTGGCCCTTGCGGGCGGCCTCGTTGAGCATCTCCCGGGTGAAGGCGATGGTCCTCTCGAGAAGATCCCGAGTGATTTCCTCGAATTTTTCGCGCTGCAGTTCGACCTTGACCCGCTTTCCGCCATGGGTGATGGAAATCGGCGTCCTCTCCCGCTGGGTCAGGATCTTCTTGGCCTTTTCGGCCGAAATCAGCAGGTCCTGGCAGGTGTCGGGATCCTCCAGGATGTCCTCGCTGATGCCGGTCTGGCGCTGGAACTCCTCCACCAGATAGGCCACCACGCGGTCGTCCCAGTCCTTGCCGCCCAGGTTGTGGTCGCCGCCGGTACAGATGACCTCGATGGCCTCGCTGTCGATGCTGATCATGGTGACGTCGAAAGTGCCGCCGCCCAGGTCGTAGACCAGCACGGAACGCTTGGTCAGGGGGTCCTCGGCGCAGTAGGCGATGGCGGCGGCGGTGGGTTCGTTGATCACCTGGCGTACGTTGAAACCGGCGATTTCGCCCGCCCGCCGGGTGGCTTCACGCTCGTTGATGCCGAAATAGGCCGGGCAGGTGATGACCACGTCGGTGACCTTTTCACCGAGGTTCTGTTCGGCGTCCTGGGCCACCTTTTTGAGGATGAAACTGGAGATCTCCTCGGCGCGGTAGATCTTGGAATCGTATTCGAACAGGAACTCCGGCTCTCCCACGGCACGCTTGACGAAACTGACCACGTCGTTGGGATACAGCTTGGAGCTCTCCTTGGCAACATCTCCCACCACGATCACGTCGCCGTCGAAGAAAACCACCGAGGGCGTGACACGCTGATTGTCGCTATTGGGAATGATGACCGCCTTGCCGTAATCGTCCACATAAGCGATGGACGAGTTGGTGGTACCCAGGTCGATTCCGAAAACCCGCTTGATTTTATTCGTCATTTGTCACCGATTCCCCCAATGGATCGTCCGGAACCGTGGACCCCGGAGGGGCCCACGGACGGTTTTCCGAGACAGTTTACTCTTTCTCCCTGTTGACTTCCTCGATGATCTTATCGGCAATCTGCGCGGGAACTTCATCATAATGTGAAAATTCCATGGTGAACATACCGCGACCGCCGGTCATGGAGCGCAGGTCGGGGGCATAGGTCAGGAATTCGGCCAGGGGCACCTGTGCCTTGATCACCTGGTTCTTGCCCTCACTGTCCATACCGAGCACGCGGCCGCGGCGGCTGTTGAGGTCGCCCATGATGTCCCCCATGTACTCGTCGGGCGTGATCACCGTGACGTTCATGATGGGTTCCAGCAGTACAGGGTTGGCCTCGGCCACGGCTTTCTTGAAGGCCAGGGAGCCGGCGATCTTGAAAGCCATTTCCGAGGAGTCGACGGCGTGAAAGGAACCGTCGTCCAGGGTGACCTTGAAGTCGATGGTGGGAAACCCCGCCAGCACGCCCTTCTGGGCCGCCTCGCGGATGCCCTTTTCAACCGCCGGAATGTAGGTCTTGGGAATGACCCCCCCGACAATGGCGTCCACGAATTCGAACCCCGCCCCCCTGGGCAGCGGCTCCATCTGGATCCAGCAGTCGCCGTACTGTCCATGCCCGCCGGTCTGCTTCTTGTGCTTGCCCTGCACGCGTACCTTTTTCTTGATGGTCTCGCGGTACGGCACCTTGGGAATGGCCAGCTGGACCTCGACGTTGAATTTGCGCTTGAGCTTCTCGACGGTGGCCTCGATGTGAACCTGTCCTCTGCCGGAGAGCAGGATCTCGCTGGTTTCGGCGTTGCGGTCCAGTTTCAGGCCGGGGTCTTCCTCGATGAGTTTGACCAGGGAGGAGTAGACCTTGTCCTCGTCGCCCTTACTCTTGGCCGAGACGGCAAACGAAATGAGCGTCGGCAGCGGGTCGGCGCACTTGAAACGCACCTTGCGGCTCTCGTCGCAGATGCTGTCCCCGGTGGTGGTCTCCTTGAGCTTGGCCACCGCTACGATGCTGCCGGGACCGGCCCCCTTGGCCGGTTTCTGCTCCTTGCCGGCCAGCTCCAGCAGCTGGTTGAAACGTTCCTTGGTGTCTTTGTTGACGTTGTAGAAATTTCCGTCCGATCCCAGGCTGCCGGAGACCACCCGGAAAATCGAAAGCCGGCCGGCGTATGGGTCGGCCACGGTCTTGAAGACGAAGGCGCTGAAAGGCGCCTCGGGGTCGGGTTCGATTTCCAGCTCGGACTCGCCGGATTCGTCCAGGGCCCGCCAGCTGCCCCTCTCCAGGGGGGAGGGCATGCCGTCGACTATGAAATTCATCAGCAGGTCGACACCGATGTTGGCCGTGGCCGAGCCGCACAGCACCGGCACGATCTCGCGCTGACGAACGGCCTTCCGAAGGGCCCCGATCAGTTCTTCATCGCTGAGGGTCTCTCCCTCGAGGTATTTCTCCAACAGTTCGTCATCGGCCTCGGCGATGTTTTCCACCAGTTTTTCGCGCTCTTCTTCGACCTGATCGGCCATTTCAGCAGGGATGTCAACGGTCGAGGCCTTGCCCTGCTCATCGTACGTGTAGGCCTGCATTCCCACCAGGTCCACCACTCCGCGGAATTTGGCCTCGGCGCCGATGGGCAACTGGAGGATCACCGGCTTGATGGAAAGACTCTCGGCCGCATCGTTGAGGGTGCGGGTGAAATCGGCGCGCTCGCGGTCGAGCTTGTTGATGAAAATGATGCGCGCCTGGTTGAATTCGTCGGCGAATTCCCAGGCCTGCTCGGTCTGCACCTTGACCCCATCGACGGCGTCGATGACCACTACGACGCTGTCGGCGGCCTGCATGCACAGACGCGTGTCGGTGAAAAAGTTCTGGTCGCCGGGTGTATCGATCAGGCTGATGGTGTGCTTTTTCCATGGAAGCTGGACAAAGCTGCTGCTGATGCTCGTCTGGCGTTTGAGTTCTTCGGGCTCGAAGTCCATGGTCGTGTTCTGGTCTTCCACCCGGCCCAGACGGTTGATCACACCGCTGTCGTACAGCATCGCTTCGGCCAAGGAGGTCTTTCCGGCCCCGCCATGGGCAACCAGTGCGATAGTTCTCAACCTTTCCACGCTTTCCGTCATTTACCGCTCCTCTCTGTTGTTTTTGTAGGGTTAACAAACCAGACGATTCCGGGTAAGGCCCCGATGAAGCCCGCAGGAGGAACCCGCACCGGCACGCACGCCGCGTTCCAGGAGGCGTGAAAAGCGCGGGAAACGACCTTTTCGCAAGGCTGTCAGTGTTCTACCGGTGGGGCCCGATGCCCTCGGAAAAGGATCAAATCTATAAATTTTATTGGTTTAACCGAAAAAAATCAAGATTAAAACGTCCCGTTTTCAATCCCGCAGCACGTCGTCGGGCGACTGCATGCCGTCATCTTCAGGGCGTCTCCGGTGGTTGACGCATCGCGTGAATCAGGAACTCGCGGTTGCCCTTGGCACCAAGCACCGGCGAGGGAATCACGCCCCCTACATGCAGGCCGAGGCTTTCGAAAAACCGCTGCAGCCGGGAGAGGACCTCACGGTGCACCGTTTCGTCCCGGACGATACCGCCCTTGCCCACCTTTTCGCGGCCGGCCTCGAACTGGGGTTTGACCAGGGCGATCAGGTGGGCGTCGGGACGTGCAAAGCGGAGCACCGCCGGCACGACGATGGTCAGAGAAATGAATGAGACGTCGATGACGGCCACGTCGAAGGTTTCCGGGATATCCCCGGCAGTGGCCTTGCGGATGTTGCAGCGCTCGCGGATGACGACCCGGGAGTCCTGGCGCAGTTTCCAGGCCAGCTGACCGTATCCCACGTCTACGGCATAGACCCGCCGGGCGCCCTGCTGCAGCAGGCAGTCGGTGAAACCGCCGGTGGATGCGCCCACGTCCAGGCAGCACCGGCCGCGCACGTCTACCTGAAAAGAACGCAGCGCCGCCGCCAGCTTCAGGCCGCCCCGGCTGACAAAGGGGAGGTCCGTGCCCCTGAGCCGGATCTGTACATCCGGCGGCACGGCGGTTCCGGCCTTGGTCACCGGAAGGCCCTCTACCAGCACTTTGCCCGCCATGATCAGGGCCCGCGCGCGTTGGCGGCTGGGGACCAGACCCAACTCGACCAGCCGTACGTCCAGGCGCGTCTTGGGGGATTTCCGGTGCCGGTGTGTCCGTTTCATCGCAAGGGGGAAGCTGTCGTTGACGGAGTGACGACGGGGCAGGGGAGCGGCGGGCGGAGGTTTTTCAATCGTTGCCGGAGACCAGTTCGCGGACCACGCGCAAGATGCCGTCGCTGTCGATGCCGTACTTGGCCCGCAGGATCTTCTGGGCACCGTGCTCCACGAAGGTGTCGGGGATACCGATCATGCGAAAGCCCGTTACACCAATGCCGGCTTCGGCCAGGCACTCGAGCACGGCGCTGCCGAAACCGCCCTGGCGTACGTTCTCTTCCACGGTGACCACCTTGTCGATACGCCCGGCCAGCGTGCCGATCAGTTTGTGGTCCAGCGGTTTGACGAATCGCGCGTTGACGACCGTGGCGGAGATCCCCTCGGACGCAAGCGTCTCGGCGGCCGCCAGCGCATCCTGCACTATGTGGCCGATGGCCAGGATGAGGACGTCGTCCCCCTCCCGCAGCACTTCGGCTTTGCCGATGGTCAGGGGAAGAATGTCGGCGGCATTCTCCCTGGCGGGTTCTCCGATGGCCTCCCCGCGGGGGTAACGCACGGCGATGGGGCCGTCGTGGGCGATGGCGGTGACCAGCATGCGCTGCAGTTCATGCCCGTCCTTGGGAGACATGACCACCATGTTCGGCAGGCTGCGCAGGTAGCTCAGGTCGAAAACGCCGTGATGGGTGGGGCCGTCGTTTCCGACGATGCCGCCGCGGTCGACGGCGAAGACCACAGGGTGGCGGTCGATGCAGACATCGTGCACGATCTGGTCGTAGGCCCGCTGCAGAAACGTCGAGTAGATGGCCACCACCGGTTTAAGACCTTCGGTGGCCATGCCGGCGGCGAAGGTGACGCCGTGCTGCTCGGCGATGCCTACATCGAAAAAGCGCTCCGGAAAGATCTCCCCGAACCGGGTCAGTCCAGTACCCTCCGGCATGGCGGCCGTGATGGCGACGATCCGCGGGTCCCGTTGTCCCAGAGCGATCATGGTGTCGCCGAAAACCCTGGTGTAGCTGGGGGTTGGCTTCCGGATGTCCAGGCAGCTACCGGTCTCGACGTCGAACGAGCCGCAGCCGTGAAAATAGACCGGGTTGTCCTCGGCCGGCGCGTAGCCCTTGCCCTTCTTGGTACTGACGTGCAGCAGCACCGGCTCGCGCATGTCCTTGATGTTTTCCAGGATGTCGATGAGATGCTCGAGGTTGTGACCGTTGATGGGCCCGAAATACTCGAAACCGAAGGCTTCGAACAGCATGCCGGGTGTCACGAAGGTCTTGAAAGACTCCTCGGTGCGTTTCATCAGTTGGTAGATGTCATCGCCGATCTTGGGCAGCGACTTGATGAATTCACCGAAGTCGCGCCGCAGATCCTGGAGGCGGCGGGCGGAAAAGGTCCGGCTCAGAAAAGAGGAGAGGGCCCCCACATTGGGCGAAATGGACATGTCGTTATCGTTGAGGATCACGATCATGTCCTTGTGGATGCCGCCCGCCTGATTGAGGCCCTCGTAAGAGATCCCGGCGGTCAGCGACCCGTCCCCGATTACGGCGATGACCCTGGCGGGGTCCTGGTGCAGGCGTTTGGCACAGGCGATGCCCAAACCGGCGGAAATGCTGGTGCTGCTGTGACCGGTGGAGAAAGCGTCGTGGGGGCTCTCGGAAATGCGAGTGAAACCCGAAATGCCTTCGTACTGCCGCAGGGTGTGAAAGCGTTGACGGCGGCCGGTCAGCAGCTTATGGGCGTAAGCCTGGTGGCCGACGTCCCATATAATCTTGTCATCGGGCGTCCGGAATACGTAATGCAGCGCGATGCCCAGTTCAACGGCGCCTAGGCTCGAAGCCAGGTGCCCCCCGGTCTTGGAAACCACGCTGACGATGGTGGAACGAATCTCCTCGGCCAGTTCCTCGAGATCGCTTCGATTCAGCTTTTTCAGGTCATCCGGAGATTCGATGTTTTCCAGGAAAGTCAATTTGGTGAATTCTCCCTGTGCCGTGCAAGAAATGGCGCCGCCGATCTGAATTCACGGCGGCGCAGCTGCAGGGGCGGCGGAAAAGTGCCACCCGCCAAGCTGTTAACAAAACCGCGGGCGGCTTGCAAGATTTTATTGCTGCAGCATCGTTTGGGTTTCTATGATTCCGTTTTTTCAAAAGGAACTTCACGCACCCGGCCTTCGGCGCTCTCGAGCAGGAGACTGATCTTGCGCTCGGTTTCATCCAGCACCCGGCTACAGTAGGCGGACAGCCGCATGCCCTCCTCGAATTTTTTGACGGCCCGTTCCAGGGAGAGCGTATCCCCCTCGAGCTCCTCGACAATTTTTTCGAGTTTTTTCATTGCGCTTTCAAATGATTGCTTGCTCATTGCTGCGTGTTTCCTTTATGTTTTTCGTCTTTTTTCTGCGCCGACGGCCTTTCGATCCGCCTGCCGGTGGTCCTGGCCGTCAGGCTTCCGCGGGCCAGTATGATCTCCAGTTCATGTCCTACGGGCACCGTGCGGGCACTGGTAACGATGCGACCGGTCTGCAGGTTTCTGGTGATGCTGTAGCCGCGTTGCAGTACCGCCTGCGGGTCAAGGGCCGAAAGCTTCGATTCCAGTTCCTGCAGATGGCCCCGAAGGCGCTGGAGGGTGGACTGCAGGTTACGTCGGGAGCGTTCTTCCAAATGTTCCAGTTTTACTTTATATTCTTTTGCTTTTCTATTCGGATTAACAGCATACAAAGAGCTTTTACATACTTCGAAGTGATGCCGATGGCGCTCCAGCGTGCGCGTCAGGGCCAGCCGCATGCGGCGCAGGCCGGCATCGAGCCGGTCCCGCTGAAGCTGCAGCGCGCTTCGCGGGTCGACCAGCCTTTCGGTGAGCCGCGCCAGGCCTTTGCGGGCCTCGGCGATGTGGCGCCGGCCGGCAACGGACAGCCGCTCCGTCAATTCGTCACACCGCATCAGCAGGTCTTCTTTCAGGGGCACCACGATTTCGGCGGCAGCCGACGGAGTGGGCGCCCGGACATCGGCCGCCATGTCGGCAATGGTGTAGTCGGTCTCGTGGCCCACGGCGGAGACGACCGGTATGCGGCTTGCAGCGATGGCGCGCGCCACGGTTTCGGTGTTGAAGGCCCAGAGATCTTCCAGGGACCCGCCACCGCGCGCCAGGATGATGACATCGGCCCTGCCGCGCCGGTTCGCCATTTCCAGCGCCGCTGCGATTTCTCCGGGGGCCTCGTCACCCTGAACTTTTACCGGCACGATTTCCACCGCCAGGTTCTCGTAGCGACGGTTGAGCACGTTGAGGATATCAAAGACCACCGCTCCTGTGGGAGAGGTCACCAGGCAGATGGTTCCGGGCAGGAAGGGCAGCGGCCGCTTGCGTTCCTCGTCGAAAAGGCCCTCGCGGGCCAGTTTCTGCTTGAGCTGCTCGAAAGCGATCTGCAGCTCGCCAACACCTTCCGGCTCGAGGTGTTCGACGATCAGCTGGTATTCGCCCCGCGGGGCGTAGATAGACAGGCGCCCCAAGGCCAGTACGCGCATGCCGTCTTCGGGCGTGAAGCGCAGCCGCCGGTTCTGGCCGCGGAACATGACGGCGCGCAGCAGGGCCTCCTCGTCTCTGAGGGCGAAATAATAGTGCCCCGACGACGGGACCCGAAAATTGGAAATTTCGGCCCGGATCCACACGAAGGCGAAGCGCTTTTCCATCAGCGCCTTCAGCTCCCGCGTGAGCTCGCTCACCGTGTAGATGCGGCCCGGCGTCGACGCCTCGCTCACGTTTCGGCCTCTCTGTTCACGAAGCCCCCCTAAAACGTCTGATAATGTATATTATGTAAACTTATGTATCCCGGCGCTGCGCTGCAGGCCGCAGCCGGTCGAGGTACTCCCTCACAGCCGGCAGAACGAACACCTGGTCGACCGCCATTTCGGCCAGGCACTCCCCCAGTGCCTCGTTCTTTCGACGCACCGGCAGGTGCTTGTCCAGCAGAAACATGCGTTTCCCCCTGACGATGCACAGACCGCTGCGCGCCGCGGTGCCGGTGCTCCGGAAATTCTGTTCCGAAACCGTGATGTCCAGCTTTTCGGCCAGTTCCCTCAGCATCTGATAGAGTGTTTCGTGCTTCATAATCTCACACGCACCCCGTCACAAAGTCTTGAAATCAGGATCAGCTGTGTTATATTGATAGCACTAAACCAAACAGGAGGCAATTATGGATAGCGTACCCTTGAGGACAACTACTGCGGATGTACAGGTTCGCGTCAACAGCTTCGTACGCAGCGTCTACAACTGGATGGGAATCGGGCTGGCCCTCACGGGCCTGATTGCCTATTACATCTCCGGCAGCGAGGCCGCCATCCGGTTCATCTTCGGCAACCAGATAGTGTTCTTCGGGCTGATCATCGGCGAACTGGCGCTGGTTTTCTATCTGAGCGCGAGGATTCAGAAGATCCAGGCATCCACGGCAACGGCGCTTTTCCTGATATACTCGGCGCTGAACGGCGCCACCCTTTCGTTCGTGTTCCTGGCCTATACCAAGAGTTCGGTGGCATCGACCTTTTTCGTCTGCGCCGCGACCTTTGCGGCCTGCAGCGTTTACGGATGGGTCACCAAGCGGGACCTGACCTCCCTGGGAGGGTTCCTCTTCATGGGGCTGATCGGCATCATCATCGCGTCGGTGGTCAACATGTTCATCAAGAGCAGCGGCATGAGCATGATCATCTCCTACATCGGCGTGCTGGTTTTCGTGGGGCTGACGGCCTACGACACCCAGAAGATCAAAACCATGGCCCTCAGCCAGCCGTCGGGACTGGATGCCGGGGTGGTCCGCAAAGGCGCCATCATCGGTGCACTGGCCCTTTATCTGGATTTCATCAACCTGTTCCTGATGCTGCTGCGGATTCTCGGAAACCGGGAATAAGTATCCAGAACCAAAGAATAAAGCGAAAGGCTCCGCACCATCAGGCGGAGCCTTTTCCATTTCCGATCTGCGCTTCGACCGCCGCCGCGATGCGACGGCACAACGCCGTCGTGAGCGACTCGGAGGGGCCCTCCACCATTACCCGGCACTGAGGCTGGGTTCCAGAATATCTGACCAGTACGCGGCCCTGCGTGCCCAGTTCGCTCTCGGCCCGCCGGATCTCTCCGCAAACGGCATCGAGGGTTTCGAGCGGCGGTTTCTCGACGACATCCACGTTGATCAGCACCTGTGGAAAACGCCGCATCAGCTGCGCGAGCCGCGAAAGCGGAAGACCGGCATGGCGCAATGCCTCCAGAACCTTCAGGGCCGTGAGCATGCCGTCCCCTGTGGAGTGATGATCGAGGAAGATGGTGTGTCCGGAGTCCTCGCCGCCCAGCACCGCGCCGCATGCGCGCATTTTCTGCATGACGAAGCGGTCTCCCACGTCACAAGTTTCGTGGCGCACCCCCATCTTCTCCAGTGCCCTGGCGAGGCCCAGGTTGCTCATGACGGTAGAGACCACCACCTCGTTCTTCAGACGGCGGGTCTGTCTGAGATAGTCGGCGCAGAGCAACAGCACCTGATCCCCGCTCAGCACCCGCCCGGTTTCATCCACCGCGACCAGGCGGTCGCCGTCGCCGTCGAAGGCGAACCCGAGGTCGGCCTCGTGGGCCAGGACCGCCCGGCGGAGCATCTCCGGATGCTCCGACCCGCAGTGGTCGTTGATGTTGACCCCGTCGGGGCGGTGACCCAGGGCGTGCACCTGAAGGCCCAGGTCGGCAAACAGCCGCGGGGCCAGGCGCGAAGTGGCCCCGTTGGCGCAATCCAGCACCAGCCGCATGCCCGAAAAATCCATTCCCGCAGAAAGTTGCCTGGCCAGGAACCCGCGGTAGAGGTCGGCCGCGTTCTCCACCGGCCGCACCCTGCCCGTCCGGTCTCCCGCCCGGCTTCCCAGATCGCCATCCGGCTTCAGTACACGTGCCTCGATGCGGGCTTCGTCCACCAGATCGAGCTTGTAGCCATTTGCGTCGAACACCTTGATGCCGTTGTCGTGGAACGGGTTGTGGGAAGCCGATATGACCACCCCGGCCCCGGCTCTCAGCGTGCGCGCGAGATAGGCCACCGCCGGCGTGGGGATTACGCCGCAGGTGTAGACCGTCACCCCGGCCGAACAGATCCCGGCGCAAAGCGCCCCCTCCAGCATGTCCCCCGAAATACGGGTGTCCCGGCCCACCACGATGCCCCTCTCCGTGGACCCCAACTGCTCCGCGACGGCCCTGCCGACCGAAAGGGCCAATTCGGCGGTCATGGGATACCGATTGGCCCTTCCACGAATTCCGTCGGTTCCGAAAAGCTTACCCATCCGTAACTCCTTTCCCCGGCACTTCCGGAAAAACCGCTGCCATTTCCGAGAGCACGCCGTCCACGATGCGCTGCAGCCAGCGTGTGCCCGTGATTCTTACTTTGCGGTCCAGGCCCTGAACGACCCCCAGATAGTCCCTGCCCTGCCCTTCGATGCCGCTTTCGATGCCTTCGAGCAAAAGCCGTGGCGGGGCCGTTTCCGCGATCCGCCGGCGCAGGGATTGCATGGCGTCGCGGGCCGCATCGGCTCTTCCCGCCAGTCTCCCGGCCGTCCCGTCTCCGTTCTTTTCGCCCAGCGACCCCATGATGCGGCAGAAGGCCGACAGCCGATCGATGCGTTCGTCGATGACGGCGTCCAGGTTGGCCTCCAGGCCGGCGTACAACCGTTCGGGCAGACGCCGTCCGATAAAGAGGCGCCGCACACACCGGTACCACTGCCGCAGGGCCAGCAGGTTGGCGATGTAGACGATGTTGTTGGTCAGCGTGGGGGCGATGCGGCCCAGGCCCGCCCCGTCGAAAGGCAGGCTGGCCTGCCGCCGGCCGCCGCCTCCCACGATCAACCTCCCCGGCCGCAGTTCATCCCGGCGACAGATGGTTCCGGCGGCGATCACCGTGCCGAAGGCGATGCGCCGCGGCCCCACCAGGCCGCCCTGCCCTCCCAGGAATATGGGGGCCTGATCGAGCATCACACCGTGCGGCACATCCCCGAGCAGCGAAGGCGTGGCCTTGTCCTGGTTGGGTGTGTAGTTGAAGTGAATGTACGAACTGCCCACCTCGCTGTGATCGCGGGCGCTGGTGCCGCCGGCCATCAGGCAGTCGCAGAAGTTGATGAGACTTCCGAGGGTTACGAATGGAAACAGCACGGTCTGCTTGAGGGCCACGTTGTGCGCACATCGGGCGCCCTCTTCCAGGATGGTGCCGGCGCGCACGTGTGCGCCGGACTGCATGGCGGCTCCTTCGAGAAAGACGGCTCCGCTGAAATAACCGCCGTCCAGTTTGACGTCGGGGCCCAGGCGGCAGTTCTCGAGGGTCACCGGCGCCTCGCGTCCCAGTTCGACCCGCTCCGACAGAAGGGTGTCCCGACCCGAAATACGGCAGCCGCCGTGAATGACGACTCCCTCGGCTGCCAGGCGCTGAAGATCGACCTCCGGCCCGATGTAGACACTCTGCGGACAGCGGATCTCGACGCCCATCGCCGTCAGGGCCTGCAGACGTTCGATTCTCTCACGTTCCATCTTCCTGTTCCGTCATTTCCCGTAGCATTGATCGCCCGGTGTACGGGCGGCTTGGTGCACATCCGGAAGCGCACGCGATCGGTCAGCGGCATTGAACATCAGTTGCTTGTATAGCCGCTCGATGTCCGCGATGAGCCGATCCCGCCCGTAGCGGTTGATGACAAAGCTGCGCGCCTGCGCCACCCGGTCGCTGATCTCTTCAGTCTCGACGTCGATAAGAAACTTGATCCCCTCGGCGAAACCGACCGGGTCGAACCGGTTGCACAGCACCCCGCGCCGGCACAGGGAAAAACCTTCCTGGCCAGGCACGCAGTCTGGGGCCCCCATCAGGTCCTGAACCCCGCCGACCTTGGTGGCGATCACGGGCACCGAAGAGGCCATGGCCTCGATGATGGAGACGGGGGTCCCCTCGTTGATGGATGTCAGCGCCAGGATGTTCAGGTCGGCGTACACCTGGGCCACGTCCCGTATCCACCCGCAGAATTCCACGTGCGATGCGACTCCCAGGCGTCTGCTCTGCCGCTGCAGTTCCTCCCGCAGTTCACCGTCGCCCACCACCAGGAACTTCACGGGGAGTCCGGGATAGCGGTCCAGGAGGATGCGGGCGGCCTCGAGAAACATGGCGTGGTTCTTGATGGGCACCAGGCGTCCGATGATGCCGATCAGGATGGTGTTTTCATCCACTCCCAGGCGGCGGCGAAAGCATCCGCGGTGCTGCGAGGCGGTCAGGAACGGTTTGAGGTTGAACCCCAGTTCGATGACCCGGATCTTCTCTGGCGGTGCGATGCGGTACTCCTCGACCAGTTCTTTCTTCTGGCTCTCGCTGATGGCGATGATCACGTCGGTCATGCGCCCGATGACCCGCTCGACCAGCACGAAGGTCTGGGACTTCAGGCGATTGAAGTAGCCGCGGAAAATGTGGCCGTGAAACGTGTGAACGGTCTGTATCCTGCGGTCGGCCAGCAGGTTGTACAGGAAGACCGTGGTGCGGGCGCCGGAGCCGGCCTTGGCGGTGTGAGTGTGTACGATATCCGGGTGAACCTGTCGGATCAGGCGGAAGATATTCAGAAAAACCCGCAGGTCCTTGCGGACGCTGATCTCGCGCTGCAGGTCTTCGATGACGATGGGCTTTTTCTCGAAATCGTCGAACAGGTACCCCATGTCGCCCTCGTTGGGCGAAATGGTGCCGGTGACGATGGTGGACTCGAAAACGGTGGGGTCCAGCCCCCGGGTGAGCAGCTGCACGTGGATAGCCGGCCCACCGATGTTGAGCCGCGAAATGATGCGCATCACCCGGATCTTTCTCCCCCGCTTGCGCGTTGCGCCCGGTTCCCTGGCGGCCAGCGCCGCTGACGTCCTCCTGACAGGAGTCTCCGCCAGTATCTCACGGTACAGGGACACTACTTCCGCAATCATGCGCTCCACCGAAAAATGGGTGCTGACGCGCCGATGCCCGGCCTGTCCGAATTGCCTGCGCAGTTCCGGGCGGTCCATGAGCCGGTTGACGGCCTCGGCCAGCGATGCCACGTCCCCGGGGGCCACCACCAGTCCGGTCCTGCCGTGCTGGTTGACGAAGGACGTGCCGGTATCGAGCTCCGTACACACCACCGGCTTGCCACAGGCCATGGCCTCGAGCTGCACGATGCCGAAAGCCTCGCTGCGCTGGATGGACGGCAGCACGAACACCTCGCAGGCGTGTAGGTAGCGGATCATCTCGGGATCCGAAAGTTCACCCAGGAAAATCACCTTATCCGCCATGCCGGCTTCACGCGCCTGTCGGCGCAGCTCACGCTCCAGCGGTCCGGTGCCGATAAGCAGCAGCCTTCCGCGGATGTGCCGCATGGCCTCGATCATGACGTGCAGCCCCTTGTAGTAGCGAAAGCGGCCGATGAAGAGGATGAAGGGGCCGTAGCGGCGCCGGATGGCCTCGATTTCAGGCTGCTTTTCCTCGGGGTAGCGGAATTTGTCGATGTCGATGCCCAGCGGAATGACACGGCACTTGTGTTCGAACCGGGACAGGACGGGGGAAGAGTGCACGTAGTTGCGGGAAGTGGCGATGATGGCACGGCTCTTTTTCAGAAATCGCACCAGGAACGGGGAGTAGACCTCCTTGAGACGCTTCTGTTTGACGATGTCGCTGTGATAGGTGACGACGACATTGTTGGTCAGCCCCGGAAAGAGCGAGGACAGCTCCGCCGTGGGGTTGGGAAAGTGGAAGTGGATGATGTCGGCATTCTTCCCGAGTTTCTGAAGCCAGAAGGGAAAGGTGGCATTGAGCGGCGCGGATGCGAAGCGACCCACCTGGGGCACCTTGGTGACCGGGATGCCGTTCACGGTGATGCGCTCCAGGGCCGCCCGCGTATTGGAGACCAGCACCTCGACGTCCATGCCGTTTCGCCGGAGTCCCTCGGAAAGCAGGTTGAGATGCCCCTCGATGCCGCCTTTGACCGGCGGATAGTAGTCTTTGTAAACCTGCAGAATTTTCACTTTACCACGGCCTCTTCAAGGGTTTGCAGCGTCCGGCGGGCACAACGGCGCCACGAGAAGGCGGCGGCCCGCCGTCGGCCGGCTGCAATCAGCCTGCGGCGCAGCTTCTCGTCATGCAGCAGCGACGACATCGCCCCGGCGATCTGCGCGGTATTGCGGGGATCGACCAGCAGGGCGGCCCCGCCGGCCACCTCGGGCATGGACGAGACGCTGGAGGTGACGACCGGTGTGCCGGCGGACATGGCCTCCAGGATGGGGAAACCGAAGCCCTCGTAGACGGACGGCAGCACCAGGCAAACGGCGCGACGGTAGACGCCGGCCAGTTGCCTGCGGTCCAGGTAGCCGGTCAACCGCACGTTGTGTCGCACCGGGCTGCCGGCCAGTCTCTCAAAAAAACGGCTGTTTTTCCACCCCCTGCCGCCCACGATGACCAGGTGCACACCGTGGCGCTGCGGCGCCAGCATCTCGAAAGCCGAAAACAGCCCCTCGAAATTCTTGCGCGGATCAAGGGTGCCCACGAAAAGCACGTACTTCGGAGGCAGATTCTCCAGGGGGGGCGCATCGCCCGTACCGCCGGCGGGCAGCGGGGGGACGCCGGGGTGAATCACCCGCACCCTGGACGGCGCGACCGCGTACCATCGGCCGAGATCCCGGCGCGTGGCGGCGGCGTCGGTGATGATGGTGCCGGCCCTGCGAATGGAAGCTTTCATCAAAAGTCGCTCGACCATCAGGTTGGCCCGGCTCATGGTCTCCGGGTAGCGCCGGTGCACGATGTCGTGAATGGTCACCACGCACCCCACGTCGGGCGGCAGCAGCAGCGGCAGGTGATGACGGGGGCTCCAGAAGACGTCCAGGCCCAGACGCCGGGCCAGCAACGGCACGCGTGCCTGCACCCAGAGCGTGCTGGTGAGCCTGCGGGCCATCCGCCCCTCCACCTTGTGCCAGCGGTCGCCGAACAGCCGGTAGTCGATGGCGGTGTTGGAGATGAGATAGAAGCGGTGGGGCGTGTCCTCCGCCTGCATGGCATCCAGCAGGTGCTTGAGGTAATAGCCGATGCCGGTCAGCCGGTAGCTCAGGGGGCGCGCGTCGATCCCGATTCTCAGCGGGCGTGAACGAAGGGCGGGGGTGTTCATCTCAACGATCTCCGCGCGTGTCCGCCGGAAGGCGGCCCGGGTGGCCTGCCTCTTCGAACCAGGGGGTTTCCCGCCGCAGGCGGGCGGCCAGCTCGTTGGCGATGACCATCCAGTCGTAGTGCTGCACCACGCAATCACGGGCCTGTTCCACCCGCTTCACCTGCTGCGTTCCGGCGCTGCGCATGGCATCCAAGGCGGTCTCGAAGGCTGCGGGATCGGCCATCTCGATGAAGCGCTCGTCGGCCAGCAGCAGGCCGCGCGCGCCGTGGGGCGTCGACAGGATGGGAATGCCCGCGGCGGCGTACTCCAGCATTTTCAGATTGGTGCCCGATCCGCTGGTCATGGGGTTGAGGGCCACGTCCACGGTGTGCAGCACCACTTCGCGCGTCGGGTCGTCCACGACGCCCAGCAGCCCCACGTTGGGCGGGATGCGCCGGTCCTGCACGGC
>CAYZCL010000162.1:0-7922 GCA_964476595.1 uncultured Desulfobacteraceae bacterium | reverse complement strand
CCGGGACATCACCGAGCGCAAGCGCAGTGAACGGGAAAAGGCCCGGCTGGAAGCGCAGCTGCGCCGATCCAAGAGGCTGGAGACCATCGGCACTCTGGCCGGCGGTATCGCCCACGATTTCAACAATATCCTAGCGCCGATCATGGGGTTCACGGAACTGGCGCTGCTCAAGGTCTCGCCGGATGAATCGGTGGCGCAGGACCTCAAGCAGGTGTTGAAAAGCTCCCACCGGGCCAAGGACCTGATCGAGCAGATCCTCTTGTTCAGCAAGCAGAACGAAAAGGAGCAGCAACCCATCGACCTGCAGCCGGTGGTGGAGGAGGCGCTCAAGCTTCTGCGGCCGTCCATTCCCGCCACCGTCGAGATCCGCAGCGATCTAAGCCGGTCCTGCGGCAAGGTCCGCGCCGACGCCACCTAAATCCACCAGGTGGTGGTCAACCTTTGCACCAACGCTTGGCAGGCCATGGGCGAAGGCGGGACCCTCGGCATCTCGCTGGCGCCGGTGGACGTGGATGCGCAGACGGCCGGGCGGCACCCCGACCTGGAAAAGGGCCGGTACGTGCGCCTGTCGGTGAGCGATACCGGCCGGGGCATGGATGCGGCTACGCTGGACCGTATTTTCGAGCCTTTCTTCACCACCAAAAGGGTGGACGAGGGGACCGGGCTGGGGTTGTCGGTGGTACACGGCATCGTCCGCAATCACCGGGGTGACATCCTGGTAACCAGCCGGCCGGGGAAAGGCTCTGTCTTCCACGTTTACCTGCCCGTCACACAGGCCCACGAGGAGGCCTCCCCGGAGGTGCTCCAGGCCGTCTCCGGAGGGGCGGAACGCGTGCTCGTGGTCGACGACGAGGTGGTCATCGCCGAGATGGTGCGGACCATGCTCGAGCGCTTTGGGTACCGCACGGATGCCTTCAGCTCGGCCTCGGCCGCCGTTGCGACCTTCGAAAAACATCCCGGCGGCTACGATCTGCTGGTTTCCGACCTGACCATGCCCCGCATGACGGGGCTCGACCTGGCCGACCGGCTGCACATCCGGCGGCCGCACCTGCCGGTGATCATCATGACCGGTTTCGGCGACAGGCTGACCGAGTCCGCCCTGCGGCGTTAGGGCATCCGACGGGTCATCGGCAAACCGGTGATGCTCAAGGAGCTGGCGGCGGCGGTGCGCCGGGTGCTGGACGAACGGTAGCCTCCTCCTCCCGATGTCCTGTCGATGCCTGTTGCCGGGTCCGACCGGCAAGATCCGCACCTGTCGAGAGGGCAGGTGGTTCGCGGCGGTTCCTCTCAAAACCCGGAAGTCTCCGGAGGTCCGTTCCGTTTTTCCACGCCGGCTTCGGATTGCTTCCCTGTCTCACCCCGGCGGTTGAGGAGAAGGCGTCTGCTCTTCGTTTCGCTTTCGGAATCTGTTGACAAACCACCGGGTTTCAATTTAAACAAATAACCATGCAAACGACCGGCCGACGGACTCACCTGTGGTACTGGCGCACGGCCTTCCGGGGCGCCCATCGGCCGGTCTGCGTCTGAACGGCATCGACGCGCAGACAGTCAACCGCGGGCAGCCCGGGCGGCCCGCGGTTTTTTTGTGCCCCTGCGCGGAGGCCGCCCCGGCCCCGGGACCCGTTCCGAGGCCGGCCGCCCGCCGCCCCAAACGTCATCACCGGAGGAAATGTCATGCTGGTTGTCATGGAACAGGATGCCACGCAGGAACAGATTGACGCAGTGGTTGCCCGCATCGAGGAAAACGGGTACGGGGCGCGGCCCATGCCCGGCGGACAGCGGGTGGCCATCGGCATCGTCGACAACAACGGACCGGTGGATCCGGCGCTGTTCGCGGGTCTCGCCGGGGTCAAGGAGGTGGTGCCCGTCACGCGGCCCTACAAGCAGGTCAGCCGCGAGTTCAAACCCGAGGACACCCTCATCGAAGTCGGTGGCACCGTCATCGGAAACGGTCGTTTCACCGTCATCGCCGGTCCGTGCGCCGTGGAGAGCGAGGCGCAGGCCATGGCCATCGCCGAGCGGGTCAAGGCCGCCGGCGCGCAGCTTTTCCGCGGCGGCGCCTTCAAGCCGCGCACCTCGCCGTACTCCTTTCAGGGACTGGGGCTCGAGGGCCTTCGCATCCTGGCGCGCGTGCGCGAAACCTTCGGCCTGCCGGTGGTCACCGAGGTGATGGACGAAAGCAGCTTCGACGCCGTGGAAGCCTATGCCGACATCATCCAGATCGGTACGCGCAACATGCAGAACTTCAGCCTGCTCAAGCGCGCCGGCCGGTCGCAGCGCCCCGTCATGCTCAAGCGCGGCATGGCGGCTACCGTGGACGAATGGCTCATGGCGGCCGAGTACATCCTGGCCGGCGGAAATCCCCATGTGATCCTCTGCGAGCGGGGCGTGCGCACCTTCGTGCACCACAGCCGCAACACCCTGGACCTGTCGGCCGTGGCCGTGGTCCGCAAGGAGAGCCACCTGCCGGTGATCATCGACCCCTCCCACGCCGCTGGCCGCCGGGACCAGGTGCTGCCGCTCAGCCGCGCGGCCGTGGCCGTCGAGGCCCACGGCATCATGGTGGAGGTCCACCACCAGCCGGAAAAGGCCCTCAGCGACGGCGCCCAGTCCCTCTACCCGGACCAGTTCGCCCGGCTGTGCCGCGAGGTGAACGACATTTTCCGCATCGTCAAACCCGACGGCGCCGAGGCGGCGCAAACCCGTCGGCAGGAGAAAAGCGCATGAAGACGTACACCATCCGCGGTGCGGCGGGGGACTCGCAGATCATGGTGGGCGCCGGGCTGGCGCACCTCCCGGGACTCGTCGCGGGAAAACAGGCCGTCGCGGTCACCGACACCACCGTGAACCGGCTCTACGGCGCCTCCTTTCCGCTGACGGAGGTGGTGGAGATCGGCATCGGCGAGGGCGTCAAGACCCTGGAGACCGTGCGCGGCCTTTACGAGGCCTTCATGGACGGCGGCATGGACCGCGGCGGCTGCGTGGTGGGCATCGGCGGCGGCATCGTGTGCGACATCGCGGGTTTTGCGGCCTCCACCTACCTGCGCGGCGTGGATTTCGGGTTCGTGCCCACCACCCTGCTGGCCCAGGTGGACGCCGCCATGGGCGGCAAAAACGGCGTCAACTTCGGCGGCTACAAGAACATGGTGGGCTGTTTCCGGCAGCCGCGTTTCGTACTCAGCGACGTGACTTTTCTCAAGACGCTGGCGCCGGCGGAACTGGCCTGCGGTTTCGCCGAGATCGTCAAGCACGCCCTCATCAGCAGCCGGCCCATGTTCGAACTGCTGGAGGCGCGCCACCGCGAGGCCCTGGCCCTGGAACCGGCTGTGCTGGAGCGCCTGGTCTGGGACTCGGTGACCATCAAGGGCGGCATCGTCAACCGCGACGAGCGCGAGGGCGGCGAGCGGCGCAAGCTCAACTTCGGCCACACCTTCGGCCACGCCATCGAGGCCGCCGCCGGCGTGCCCCACGGACACGCCGTGAGCGCAGGGATGATGATCGCGGCGCAGATCTCCGTCGACCGCGGCCTGCTGGCGCGCGAAGCGCTGGGGCGCATCTTCCGCCTGCTCACGGCCATGGGGCTGCCGACCGTCATCGACATCGATCCCCGGCGCATGGCCGACGGCCTGGCGCACGACAAGAAACGCGCCGCCCGGCGCATCGCCATGGTGCTGCTGGAAGACATCGGTCAAGCCGTGGTGCGGCACCTGGATATCGTGGAACTGCTGGAGGCCCTGCCGGCGGTCATCGCGCGGGTCCGCGCCTGCGGCTGAAGCGCCTTGCCCGTGCGGACCCTCAGGACACCGGCGGTTGCGCGGGCGCCGGTTTTTTCGCCGCCGCGACGGCCTTGAGCCGGTTGAGGGCCAGGGAGCTTGCGAAGATCAGCGCCCCGCCGGTCCAGAAGCGCCAGGAGGCCGGGTCGCCCAGGAAGACGATGCCCACCACGGCCGTGAAGATTACCTCGCTGGACATGAAAACCCCGCCTTCCCACCCCCGGCAGTAGAAAAAACCCTGGTTCATCAGCAGCTGGGCCGTCACCGAAACCACCACGATGCCCGCCACCATGGCCATGTCCAGGGCCGTGGACGGCAGCAGGGGGTCGGCCAGGAAACGGGGCGCCGTCACCAGCATGCCCATGGTGCAGAAGTACAGGTAGATGACCACCGGCCCGTTGCGCCGGCGCAGGTTGCGGATCAGCGTGACCGTCAGCCCGGCGAAGGCCGCGCCGCAGAGCGCCATGGCCTGTCCGAAGATTCCCCCCGTCAGCCGGAAATCGAACAGCACGGCGATGCCCGCGATGACCGCGGCGATGCAGGCCATCTCGGCGCGCGAGATGCGTTCGCCGTAGATCAGGAAGGAGAAGACGGCCGCAAAGGCCGGGAAGGCGTAGAAGATCACCAGGGCCGTGGAGACCGGCAGCAGGCGGATGGCGGTGATGATGGACAGAAAGGCCGCCGACCCCGTGCAGCCGCGCACGATCAGCAGCCGGATGTCGCCGCTGCGGTAGGGGTTGCCGTGCCGGCCGAAGATCAGCACCAGCAGCGCCACGCCGCCGGCGAAACGGTAGAAGCCGATGTGCCAGATGGTGTAGGCCGGCCCCATCAGCTTGATCAGCAGATTGAGCGCCGTGAACAGCAGCGCGGCCGCCAGCATGAACAGCGGGCCGGCCAGGGCGGCGTCGGCATCCGACGGCTGCGTCCGGGGCGCGGGGGACAGCTGGGTCACGGCCGCCGCACCCTCAGCTTCGCATCCGCTTGAAGGCGTTGATCAGGCCGTTGGTGGAGGCGTCGTGCCCGCTCACCGTCCGGTCGTCGTCCAGCTCGGGCTGGATCCTGCGGGCCAGCTGCTTGCCCAGCTCCACGCCCCACTGGTCGAAGGAGAAGATGTTCCAGATGACGCCCTGCACGAAGATCTTGTGCTCGTACATGGCGATCAGGCTGCCCAGGGTCTCGGGGGTCAGCTTGCGGAACAGGATGGAATTGGTGGGGCGGTTGCCGGAAAAGACCTTGAACGGCCACAGCCGCTCGACGGCGTCGTCGGCCAGTCCCTGCTCCCGCAGCTCGGCCACCACCTCGTCGCGGGTCTTGCCGTTCATCAGGGCCTCGGTCTGGGCGAAGAAGTTGGACAGCAGGATGTCGTGGTGCGCGCCCACCGGGTTGTGGCTCACGGCCGGGGCCAGGAAATCGGCGGGAACCAGCCGCGTGCCCTGGTGGATCAGCTGGTAGAAGGAGTGCTGCCCGTTGGTGCCGGGCTCGCCCCAGATGATGGGGCCCGAGGCGTAGTCCAGCGGCCGGCCGCCGCGGTCCACGGATTTTCCGTTGCTCTCCATGCTGGCCTGCTGCATGTAGGCCGGGAAACGGTGCATGTACTGGTCGTAGGGCAGCAGGGCCTCGGTCTCGGCGCCGAAGAAGTTGGTGTACCAGATGCCGATCAGGGCCAGGATGAGCGGAATGTTCTTTTCCGGGGGGGCGGTCCGGAAGTGGCGGTCCATCTCGAAGGCGCCCCGCAGCAGGCGCCGGAAGTTGTCGTAGCCGATGGTGCACACGATGGACAGCCCGATGGCCGACCACAGCGAGTAGCGGCCGCCCACCCAGTCCCAGAAGACGAACATGTTGTCGCTGTCGATGCCGAAGGCCTCCACCGCCTCACGGTTGGTGGAGATGGCCACGAAGTGCCGCGCCACGGCCGACGGGTCGCCGGCCTCCTCCAGCAGCCACCGCCGCGCGGTGTGGGCGTTGGTCATGGTCTCCTGGGTGGTGAAGGTCTTGGAGGCGATCATGAAGAGCGTGGTGGCGGGGTCCAGCGCCTTGAGCGTCTCGCGGATGTGGGTGCCGTCCACGTTGGACACGAAGTGGGGCCGGAGGCCGGTGCACGCATAGGGCCGCAGGGCCTCGCAGACCATCACGGGGCCCAGGTCCGAGCCGCCGATGCCGATGTTGACGATGTCGGTGATGCGCCGGCCGCTGAAACCGCGCCACTGCCCGGATGTCAGCCGCTGCGAGAAACGCCGCATCTTGTCCAGCACCGCGTTGACGTCCGGCATGACGTCGCGGCCGTCCACCAGCACCGGCGTGTTGTCACGGTTGCGCAGGGCCGTGTGCAGCACGGGCCGGTTCTCGGTCTCGTTGATGCGTCCGCCGCGGAACATCTCCTCGACGGCGTCCGCCACGGCGCACTCGTCGGCCAGCGCCAGCAGCAGCCGCAGCGTTTCTTCCGTGATGCGGTTCTTGGAAAAATCCACCAGCATGTCGTTGAAGGTCAGCGAGAAGCGCTCGAAGCGCCCGGGGTCTGCGGCGAAAAGGTCGCGCATGTGCACCGCCGCCATCTTTTCGAAATGGTCGGACAGCTTCCGCCAGCTCCGGGTCCGGGTGGGGTTGATCTTCTTCAACATATCGGGCCTCCCGTGCAATGGGTCCAGGGCCGGAAAATCGTCGCACCGGCCCGCACCTCAAGGAAAACAGAAAACGGCCCGTTTGGCAATTCCAATCTGTTCCATCCAGGGACGTTCTTGAATAATTCAATAACGCGAACCGACGGCACGCTTCGGTGCGGCGACCCGTGCATTTTTCCCCGGTTCCCAGACGCCCTACAGCCGATGCCTGCCCGTCCCTCCTGCACCATGGCCCCGGATGACGAGGACAATGCGCATGCCAACGGTTGCCTGCCATCGCCCCGGCGTTTTCGTCCCGCGGCTTGACATTTCGAGCGGTCTGGATTAAAATATTAACGGATTGGATGAAACACCGTTTATTCATATCCTCCTTTCTAAAGTGGCTCGTCTTCGGACGGGCCACTTTTTTGGGAAAAAAACTTCCGGCTGTGTGCGTAAGGCCTTTCCCATCTTTCCCCCCATAGTTTGCGGAATCGCTCCGCGGCTTTTTTTAACCTGTTGAAATCAAATCTGATAATATCTTTTTGTGTGATTTCTTCCCGGTTGGCATCGTTGTTGCTGTGTTTTTAGAGAAAGGACGAAAATGACATCCGGCAGGCGTCGGACGCAAACGGATTTCACATCAACCCGCAGGGAGGAATCGATGGCCAAGGTTTCGCATCTCGTCACCCGACAGAAACCCAGCACGTCTTCGGGAAACCGCCTTTCGCGGCGCACCCCGCTTTCCAGCCTCAAGGTCCGGCCGCTGACCAACAACCGCCGGCACCGGCGGTTGCGCTATGCGGCCGAGATCATTTTCGGAACGCAGAACGGCTCTTTCCGGGGGCTGTTGCGGGACCTGAGCCGCGGCGGCGCCTTCATCGAGACCAGCGACACGGTGCCCGTGGGCGCCAAGGTGCTGGCCACCATTCCTTTCCGCAAGAAGATGGGATGGGTCTCGGTGGCCGGCAGGGTGGTGCGCAACGAAGCGGGCGGCATCGGGCTGAAATTCCTGCGGTAGACCGGTGGGGAAGGCCTGCGCGTCCCTAAAGCCTGCGCCGCCGCCGGCCGATAATGAGAGTCAGAGCACCGCCGCGCCGGCAAGCGGCACGCAGGGCGCCCGAATCAACATCGATTCCAGCGCGGCTGCCGGCCCCGGCGGGAGGGTTTTACCTGCCTTGCCAGGCGGGTTGCCTCGAGGGATATTCCAGGCTCTGCCCCGGAAAGGTACCCTGGAAGTTTTCCCCGCCGCTCCCGGAAAGAGCCGGCGGCGAAAGTCCCCCGAGTGAGTTCGCCGGTCTTTACACCGGGGGCCGGCGGGTGATGGCTGGGGGTGGTGGCCCCGTTGCAGCACCGCGTGGAAAGGCGAAAAAATGTCAACCAGTGCTTTGGTTGGCGTTTTTTTTCGCCCGCCGCCCGGTTCCTCTGGGTCGTCCCCCGTCGCTATCCCCCGTGTTTTTCCGTCACCATCAAACTGGGTCATATCAGATGGTTGCTACGAGCATCGATCGGCTCTCCCCACCCCCTCATTTTTTTGAAAAAAGAATTTGAC
>CAYZCL010000161.1:0-6814 GCA_964476595.1 uncultured Desulfobacteraceae bacterium | reverse complement strand
AAGCCGGTCAGAAGAGCGGTTCCCTCATCACGGCACGCCTGGCCGCCGAACAGAACCGCGAGGTCTTCGCCGTTCCAGGCAGCATCCGTTCCTTCCGAAGCACCGGCACCCATTCTCTGATTAAACAGGGCGCCAAGCTGGTGGAACACGTGGGGGACATCGTGGAAGAATTTGCCGGCATCCTGGGCTCGCCGGCCGGACCGGCCGGCGAGCCCCGCCCGCAACCGGACCGCCGGGTGCCACCCGCGGACCTGTCCGCCGAGCAGCGACGGGTCTGCGGTGCGCTGGGCCCCTACCCGGTCCACATCGACGAACTGGCCCGTCGTCTGGACATGCCGGCCGGGCGCCTTTCGGCGGTGCTGCTGGAGCTGGAACTGCGCGGTATTGTCGGCCGCGAGGCCGGCAGCAGTTTCGTCCTTTCCGGCGACAGGTACTGACATCGGACCGCGGCTTTTTTTCAGCCCATTATCCCGTGAATTCCATTGACGATTTTAACGTCACGGTTGACATTCGGCGCTCCTGCCGCATCCTTAGGGTCAATTGGCGCTTGCGCCGCACCCCGAATTGGGGTAAGCGAAGCGCCTCACGCTAACGGTTTTTCAGGGAGTCACCATTGAGCAAACCTCTCGTCATCGTCGAATCGCCGACCAAGGTGCGCACCATCAAGCAGTACCTGGGCCGGGATTTCAACGTCGCCGCCACTGTGGGCCACATCAAGGACCTGCCGACCAAGGAGATGGGCATCGACGTAGAAAACGGCTTCAAGCCCAAATACCGCACCATTCCCGGCAAGCAAAAAGTCATCAAATCCCTCAAGAAGGCGGCCGGCGATGCTGCCGACATCTACCTGGCCCCGGACCCCGACCGCGAGGGCGAGGCCATCGCCTGGCACGCCGCTGAGGTACTGCGCAAAAAGGGCCGCAACTTTCACCGCGTGCTCTTCCACGAACTGACGCGCAACGCCATCCTAAAGGCCATCTCGTCCCCCGAAGACCTCAACCGCAACAAGTACGAGGCCCAGCAGGCGCGCCGCATTCTCGACCGCCTGGTGGGCTACCAAGTCTCCCCCCTGCTGTGGCGCAAAGTCAAGCGGGGATTGAGCGCCGGGCGCGTGCAGTCCGTGGCGCTACGCATCATCTGCGAACGCGAGCGGGCCATCATGGCCTTCGAGCCCCAGGAGTACTGGTCCATCACCGCCGACCTGGAGGGGGAGAGGCCGCCGGCCTTTCTGGCGAAACTGGTCAAGAAAGACGGCAAGAAACTGACTATCGGTGACCAGGAAGCGGCCGAGAAGATCCTGACCGAACTCCGCCAGCGGGATTTCATGGTCGCCAAGGTGCTCAAGAAGACGCGTCGACGCAACCCCCTGCCCCCCTTCATCACCAGCAAGCTGCAGCAGGAGGCCATCCGCAGGCTGCGCTTCTCGGCCCGCAAGACCATGATGGTGGCCCAGCAGCTCTACGAGGGCATCGAACTGGGCGGCGGGGAACCCGTGGGCCTGATCACTTACATGCGCACCGACTCCACGCGCATCGCGGCCGAGGCCGCCGAGCAGGCGCTGGACTTCATCCGTTCGCGGCTGGGCGATGAATACGCCATGCCGAAGCCGCGTTTTTTCAAAAACCGCAAGAAGGTGCAGGACGCCCACGAGGCCATCCGGCCCACATCGGTGGAACTGACCCCCGAAAAAGTCGCTCCCCACCTCAGCCCCGATCAGCTCAAGCTCTATGACCTGATCTGGAAACGCTTCGTGGCCTCGCAGATGAAAGAGGCCCTTATCGACCAGAAGACCATTTCCATCGCGGCCGGCGATTACCTGTTTACCGCCAGCGGTTCGACGGTCAAGTTTCCGGGCTTCATGAAACTCTACCAGTCGGTCGACGAGGAGATCGAGTCGCGTAAACGAAAGGACAGCGCCCTGCTCCCCGAGATCGCCGAGGGACAGCAGCTGCGGCTCAACCGCCTGGAGCCCAAGCAGCACTTCACCCAGCCTCCGCCGCGCTTTTCCGAGGCCTCGCTGGTCAAGGAACTGGAGGAGAACGGCATCGGCCGGCCCAGCACCTACGCCGCCATCCTGTCGAACATCCGCGGCAAGGGGTACGTCGAACTGGTCAAGGGCTACTTCCGCCCCAGTGAGCTCGGATTCGTGGTGAACGATCTGATCGTGGCCAGTTTCCCGGACATTTTCGACGTGGCCTTCACGGCACGCATGGAAGACGAGCTGGACCGGATCGAGGCTGGCAGCATCCGTGCCAACGACGCCCTGGAACGCTTCTACAACTACTTCAAGAAGCGGCTGGACGAAGCGGCCGAAGGCATGCTCAGCATGAAGGGCCAGGGGCTGGCTACGGGCATCCAGTGCCCGCGCTGCAAGTCCCATGAACTGCACATCAAGATGGGCCGCAACGGTCTCTTCCTGGCCTGCAGCGGCTACCCCGACTGTACCTTCTCGGGCAATTACACGCGCGACGAAAAGGGGCGCATCGTATTCAAGATGCCGGGCGAGAGCCAGGTGTCGGACGAGAAGTGTGAAAAGTGCGGGCGTCCCATGCTGATCAAGGAGGGCAAGTACGGCACCTTCCTGGCCTGCAGCGGTTACCCCGAGTGCAAGAACACCCGCTCGGTCAACGGCAACGGCGAGGACACCGGCATCGCCTGCCCCCGGCCGGACTGCACCGGCACGCTGGTCAAGCGCACCTCCCGCCGCGGGCGGGTCTTCTATGGCTGCAGCCGGTTTCCGGAGTGCGATTTCGCCATCTGGGACAAGCCCGTGGACCGCAAGTGCCCGCAGTGCGGCGCGCCCATCCTGGTGGAACGCAGCACCAAGCGGGACGGCCGCTTCCTGGCCTGCACGAACCGTGAATGCGGCTATCGCGAACCCCTGCCGTCCGAGGAGGAGAAAACACCTCCGGAAACCACTGTCTCCTGAGTTTTAAAAAAACAAAAAAGTTCTTGACATTCCTTCGGGTTTCTGGCAACTGGTTTCAGACAAATTTACCCGAAAAAATTCATCCATGAAAATCAGCGCCATTATCCTCCTTATCAGCCTTATTGAGATCCTCGTAGCGGATGTTATTCTCCGCTGCGGGGGTAAGAGGTTGATAATGGCCTAGCGACACCAGTCATAAAAACGTTTAAAACCGTTATCAGCCTCAGCGCCGATAACGGTTTTTTTTACGTTTTTTTTGCCGATCGCCCAACCCAAACACCAAAGAGGAATTGACCATGAAACTGACAGGAGCCCAGATTCTGCTCAAGACACTGGCCGACGAGAAAGTGGACACCATTTTCGGGTATCCCGGCGGCGCCGTCATCGACATTTACGACGAGCTGGAAAAAACCGACATCCGCCACGTCCTGGTGCGCCACGAACAGGGGGCCGTGCACGCCGCCGATGGTTACGCCCGGGTGAGCGGACGGGTGGGCGTGTGTCTGGTCACCTCCGGCCCCGGTGCCACCAACACCGTGACCGGCATCGCTTCGGCCTACATGGATTCCATTCCGCTGGTGGTCATCACCGGGCAGGTCCCCACCCACCTGATCGGAAACGACGCCTTCCAGGAGGTCGACATCGTCGGCATCACGCGGCCCTGCACCAAGCACAACTACCTCGTCACCCGCACCGAGGACCTGGCGCATGTCATCAAGGAAGCCTTCCACATCGCCCGTTCCGGAAGGCCGGGGCCCGTTCTGGTGGACATTCCCAAAGACGTGGCCAACACCACCATCGAGTACAAGCCCCCGGGACCGGTCAACCTGCGCTCCTACCGCCCCAACTATAGCCCCAACATGAAACAGCTGCAAAAGGTGGTCCAGCTGATCCGCAAATCCAGGCGCCCGCTGCTGTTCGTGGGCGGCGGGGCCATCCTCTCCAAGGCCTCGGCCGAAGTCACCAACCTGGCCCACAAGATCCAAGCCCCGGTCACCGCCACCCTCATGGGACTGGGCGCCTTTCCAGGCACTGACCCGCTGTGGCTGGGCATGATCGGCATGCACGGCACCTACC
This sequence comes from uncultured Desulfobacteraceae bacterium, assembly GCA_964476595.1. Lineage (GTDB taxonomy): Bacteria > Desulfobacterota > Desulfobacteria > Desulfobacterales > JALSRD01 > JALSRD01. The sequence goes on along the minus strand of CAYZCL010000161.1, from coordinate 2,808 downwards.
GTGCCAACATGGCCGTGGACGCCTGCGACCTGATGATCTCGGTGGGCGTGCGCTTCGACGACCGGGTGACCGGCAAGATCGACACCTTCGCCCCGCGGGCCAAAATCGTGCACATCGACATCGACCCCACCTCCATCCGCAAGAACGTGCAGGTGGCCATTCCCATCGTGGGCGACTGTCGCCTGACGCTCAACAGCCTCAACCAGCTGGTCGATGAAATCGACCTGAGCGACCTCTCCTCCGCTCGCAGGGAATGGATCTCCCAGATCGACACCTGGAAGAAGACCAAGCCGCTGGCCTACAAGCAGACGGACGTCATCAAGCCGCAGTTCGTGGTCGAGAAGCTTTTCGAACTGACCGGCGGCGACGCCATCATCACCACCGAGGTGGGCCAGAACCAGATGTGGGCCGCTCAGTTCTATCATTTCAACCGTCCCAACCGTTTCGTCACCTCCGGTGGCCTGGGCACCATGGGATTCGGCCTGCCGGCCGCCATCGGCGCCCAGATCGCATGCCCCGACGACGTGGTGGTGGACATCGCCGGCGACGGCAGCATCCAGATGAACATCCAGGAAATGGCCACCGCCGTTCAGCAGAAAGCCCCCGTCAAGGTGGTCATCCTCAACAACAGCTACCTGGGAATGGTGCGCCAATGGCAGGAGCTGTTCTACGACAAGCGCTACGCCAGCACGTGCATGGACTGCACACCCGATTTCGTCAAACTGGCCGAAGCGTACGGCGCCCTGGGGCTGCGCGCCACCAAACCCGAGGAAGTGGAGACCGTTCTGCGCAAAGGCCTCGAGGCGTCCACGGCGGTCATCATGGATTTCGTGGTGGCCAAGGAGGAGTGCGTGTATCCCATGGTGCCGGCCGGCGCCCCCATTACCGAAATGCTGCTGGTCTAGGGCCGGTTTCGCCGCGGGCCGCACCGGCTCCGGTCCGCCGTAAAGCCACAGATTGGAGACAAACATGGAAGAACAGAAACACATCTTTTCCATGCTGGTGGACAACGTGCCCGGTGTGCTTTCACGCATCGTGGGCCTGTTCAGCGGCCGGGGATTCAACATCGACAGCCTGTGCGTGGCCGAGACCACCGACCCGGCGGTTTCGCGCATCACCATTGTGTCCAGGGCCGACGCACCCATCGTGGAACAGATCGAAAAACAGCTCAACAAACTGATCAATGTGCGTAAGATCCGGGACCTCACCGGCCCCAGTTCGGTCAAGCGCGAAATGGCGCTGATCTGCGTCCAGGCCAAAGCCAAGCACCGTGCCGAAATCCTGCGTATCGTGGACATCTTCCGCTGCAAGGTGGTCGACGTGGGGCTGGAGCACTACACCATCGAAGTGACCGGCGACGAGGGCAAGCTCAGGGCGCTTTTGAAACTGCTCAAACCCATGGGCATCAAGAAAATCGCCCGCACGGGTCCCATCGCGCTATTCCGTGAGCCCAACTGACACCGGTTTCACGGTCACCGCCCGGACGGCGGCGGACCGGTTGGGCATTTTATTCATCCTACTGCAAGAGTGTCCCGTCGACGGACAATACCGTTCCGCCGGCAGGGGCGCGTGAAAGGAAAAACAGAATGGCAATCATCAATTTCGGCGGAGTGGAAGAAGAAGTTATCACGGCAGACGAGTTCACCCTCGACCAGGCCCGCGAGGTGCTGGCCGACGAGACCGTGGCCGTACTGGGCTACGGCGTGCAGGGCCCCGGGCAGGCCATGAACCTGCGCGATAACGGCATCCGGGTCATCGTCGGACAGCGCGAGGGCGGCGACTCCTGGGATCGTGCCGTGTCCGACGGTTTCGTCCCTGGAAAAACCCTTTTCCCGCTGGAAGAGGCCGCCCGTCAGGCCACCGTCGTCCAGTTCCTGCTCTCGGACGCCGGGCAGATGCAGACCTGGCCGCTGATCAAATCGTGCCTCAACGAGGGCGACGCCCTGTATTTTTCCCACGGTTTCTCTATCGTCTTCAGCGACCAGACCGGCGTCATACCGCCGGACAACGTGGACGTCATCCTGGTGGCGCCCAAGGGTTCCGGACGCACGGTGCGCACCAACTTCCTGGAAGGCAGCGGCATCAACTCCAGCTTCGCCGTCTACCAGGACTTCACCGGTCGCGCGCGGGAGCGCACCCTGGCGCTGGGCATCGCCATCGGCTCGGGCTACCTGTTCCCCACCACCTTTCAGAACGAGGTCTACTCGGACCTCACCGGCGAGCGCGGCGTGCTGATGGGATGCCTGGCCGGCGTCATGGAGGCGCAGTACAACCTGCTTCGCCGCCACGGCCACAGCCCCAGCGAGGCCTTCAACGAAACCGTGGAGGAACTCACCCAGAGCCTCATCCGCCTGGTGGCCCAGAACGGCATGGACTGGATGTTCTCCAACTGCAGCACCACGGCCCAGCGCGGGGCCCTGGACTGGGCGCCTCGCTTCCGTGACGCCGTAGCGCCCGTGTTCGACGAACTCTACCAGAAGGTCGTCTCCGGCGAGGAAACCCGCCGGGTGCTGGAGAGCAACCAGGCACCCGACTACCGGGTGAAGCTGCAGAAGGAACTCGACGAGATCAAGAATTCGGAGATGTGGCGCGCCGGTGCGGCTGTACGTTCGCTGCGTCCCGAAAACCGGGGGAAGTAGCCGCCCGCACGGGCCTCACCGCCCGCATGGCGCTCACCGCAAAGCCCGAAGGGACAGCAAAACCATGGAATCGATCCTGTTGTACGACACCACCCTGCGCGACGGCACCCAGGGAGAAAAAATTAATTTTTCGGCCGGGGAAAAAATCGGTATCGCCCAGCGGCTGGAC
>CAYZCL010000160.1:0-20314 GCA_964476595.1 uncultured Desulfobacteraceae bacterium | reverse complement strand
CCGCAACCCCACCATCGGCGCCGATCTGCTCTCGGCCCGGCCGCCGGTGCGCTTCGTTTGGATCAACGGCACCAACGTGGTCAACCAGTCCCCGGATGCCGACGCGTGCGCCCGCGCCCTCAAGGCCGTTGACACCACGGTGGTGGTGGACGCCTTCATGACCGACACGGCCCGCTGTGCCGACCTGATCCTGCCCCCGGCGCTGGTGCTGGAGAAGGAAGACATCGTCGGTTCCTACCTGCACGACTACATCCAGTACTGCCGCCCGGCGTTGGCGGCGCCCGGGGAAGCCCGCGCGGACGACTGGATTTTTCGGCGGCTGGCCCGGCGGCTCGACCCGCCGGTGGGGCTGCCGGATGCCCGGGACTGTCTGCGGGCCAGCCTGGACAGTCCCTGGCTGGATGTCGACCTGGACACGCTCAGGGAGCGCGGGTGGGCGCGGGCAAAGCGGCCGGAGACGGCTTTTGCCGGCGGGGTCTACGCCCACCCGGACGGCCGCTGCCGGCTGCCGGGACGCCTGGACGACGAACCGCCGGCGCCGGAGGGCTATCCCTTGCGCCTGCTGACCCTCATCCGCAGGTCGGCGCAGCACTCCCAGCTCATGGAAGGGGAAGATGCCGGGGCGGTGGAGGTGCGGGTCAGCGCAGAAACCCTGTCCGGCTGCGGGGTGGACCCGCAGCGGCCGGTGTGGCTGGTGTCGCCCCTGGGCCGCATGCGGGTGTCGGTGCGGGTCGACGGCGGCCTCGTGCCGCAAGTGGTCGTGGGCCGCAGGGGAGGATGGGTCGCAAAAGGATGCGGGTTCAACCGCCTGATCTGCGCCGCGTGCACGGACATGGGACAAACGGCACCCTACTACCGTCAGTACGTGCGCCTGGAGAACTGATTCACTCAGGAGCCCAGCAGTTTCTCTCGCCGGAGCTTTTTGACCACGGCGGCGATGAGCTGCTCCAGCAGTTCTTTCTTGGACCTGGCCTTTCGGGTTTCCGCCAGGGTGGACCAGATCAGCTTCTCGGTGTGGGCGTCGTAGAGGCTGGTGTTCATCACCACGTTGACGTCGAATCCCACCATGGCCTGTTCCCGCGAACTGATGCCGTAGAGCAGGCCGTAGGCGTCGTAGTACCCCACGGGCGGGGGACGGTAGAACACCTCGGTCTGGTCCACGTTGACCAAGCTGGTGATCAGTACGGCATCGGCGCCCGTTTTCTTGACGGCCGCCAGCACGTCCTCCTTTTTCAGTTTGCCGGAGATGTGCAGCACCGCGTAGCTGGAGTGGGCCTCGGCGCCGGCGGCCTCCAGGGCCTTGACGAACTTCCGCTCAAAGACGCGGCGCACGCGTTCGTTGTCGGTCACCCCGATGACCAGAATGTTGGAAACCGGTCCGCTGGTGTAATCGGGGTCCCTCCAGGTTTCGGTCAGGCGGGTGTGTCCACCGCAGGATGCCACCGTCAACAGGATGCAGCAGACTGCCGCAACATACCATACCTTTTTTCTCATCGTTTTCCTCTTTTCACTACAGGATCGCAAAACAGGTCCACACCACGAGGGTGGGAAGCAGTGCCGCTTTCAAAAGCCCGCCGGGCGAAACGCCGTTTTCGAAATATTTTTTCAGAATCGACATGCCCGCCGGGTTGGGGGCGTTGGCGATGACCGTCAGCCCGCCGCCGGCCACCGCCCCGGCCACCACCGCATACTTGAGCGTATCGGTGAACCCCGGGATGAGCGTGCACAAGTAAGTGATGGCGGCGTTGTCGTTGAAGGCTGTCAGTACGGTGGAAGTAACCATCAGCGCAAATTCGCTCAGGTTACCCAGCACCGGGGCGATCCACCACCCCTGCACCCCGCCGTGGACCACCAGCCCGCCCAGGAAAAAGCCCACCAACAGCGGCGCCTTGAGGTCCACCCGGTTCTGGTAGGGCGAAGTGATCTTGGCAAAACCGAGAAAGAACAGCAGGCCGGGGACGAAAAGATCCGGGTAGTGGGCGTTGGCGATGGTCCAGACCATGAAGATGACGTGCACGACGATCACCCAGGCCGGCACGGGGTCGTCGCGGTCGTCCCAGTCGGGATCGTGGAACCGGGGCCGTTCCGATTCGGGCAGCAGTCCCGGCAGGTTCATGCGCAGCCCCCGCAGCCGCAGCTCCTCGAAACGTTTTTCGAAGGCCTCTTTCACCAACGACAGGTCGAGATCCGTTTCCCGCATGCGTTCCTTGACGGTCTCCCAGAGGCGCTGCTTGACGGTGGCCACGGTTTCGTCCAGATGACGGGTAAACCCCAGCCGCATGTCGACCAGTTCTTCCATCTTGCTTAGCTCGGCTTCCAGCTCGGAGCGGTGGATGAAGTGCCGGTAGATGTAGTCTCTGAGTTTGAGGCTGTAAAACGTTTCCTGCATACGTTTGAGTTCCTTGCGAAACAGCAGCAGATAGATCCCGTTGGAGAGCAAGATGCCCACGAATGCTTTCCAGCCGAAAGTGGTCACCATGAAACCGAGGCCCCAGTCCCACGGACCGGCCACCATGAGAATCGGCGGGGCGGCGAAGTGCGTCAGGGTGCCGCCCACCGAGACATTGACGAAAAGCAGACCGATGGTGGCGTACTTGAAGCCTTTGCTGGGCCCCAGGTCGTAAAATTTCCTGCCCAGCAGCAGCGCCGTAATGGCCATGGCGGCGGGCTCGGTGATCAGCGACCCCAGCAGGGGGCCTAAGGTGAGCAGGCTGAACCACCAGGCCGTCAGGGTACCGCCCAGCAGGTCGGCCAGGCGCTGCAGCATCGCTTCGGACAGCTTCAGAATCGGCCGGGAGGCTGACAGGGTCATGATCACCACGACGAACATGGCTTCGGTGTAGTTGACCCGCTGGGTGATGTACACGTTGACCGTGTGCCAGTCGTAGAACAACAGGATCGCACCGATCAGTACGATGGCCCAGAGGCCGAACACCACCTCGACTTCGCCCAGGAAGTGGAACAGCTCCGCCCCGTGGTGAACCGAGCGCCGGTCCGTCAGCCCGGCCCGGATGCGGCGGGCGTGCTCGGCTTCCCAGTGGTGGGCCACGGCCAGGAATTTGCTGGCCAGGAAGGTATGAATGATGGCGCACAGAAAGATAATGGTGGCCGCCAGGTTGAAGGGCTCCTCGGCGATGCGGTGCCGTAGGATGGCCCAGATGCTGTGCATGTCGGCGTCCTGGTAGCTTTCCAGGCTGCGGGGAAAGTTCACTTCCTGAGCGTTTTGGTTTCCAGCCGCACCACACGCCACCGGCCGCGCGGCCAGGACCGCCAGGACCCCTGCGCACACGGCCAGAAGCAGGGCAGTGTTTATCGGGCAGCGCAATCGGGAACGGGTAAAAGGCATTTTCCTCCGGCGGCCTTATCCGATTCTGGGGTGGCACCCGATGCAGCCGGTCGGACCGGTTTTGGGCAACGCTTTTTTAAGCACTTTTCCGGATTGTTCCAGCTGCCGGCGCTCTGCCTCCAGGCGTTTGTGGCAGGTGATGCAGTTCTGGTGATAGGCTTCGCGGAAGTAGCGTATATCCGGGGTGGACGAAGCTGTTTTCCCCTCTTTGTTTTTCGGGATGGCCACCTGGTCGTGGCAGCCCGAAGTGGTACAGCTTTTCACCCTGGTGAATCCGTCCCACGTGTGGTGGCACCTTTTGCAGGCGTACTCGAAGTGCAGGGAGTGGGGGAACTCCACCGCCGAGCGCGACGGGGCCACCCCGCGCGGCGGGGACAGGGTCAGCGTGCCGACGGGCAGGTACACGGTGTCCATGGTCTTTTGGGCCGAGACCCACGAAGCGCCGCCGATGAGGGTGGCCGTCAACACGCAAAGCAAAGCTTTCTTCATAGCGTTTCTCCTGCCTGGCGCTCTTGGTTAATAGTTGCATCCCGGATAGCGGACGAAGCGCTCCCAGCCCACCCACGAGGCGTCGTATACCCGCACATCGGGAAATCCCAGGTAGCGTAACATGAAGAACCCCGCGCCGGCCCAGGCACCGGTGTTGCAGGTCAGCACAACGGTTTTGTCGGGGGTGATGCCGCGGTTGCGGAGGGCGTACAGCAGTTCCGCGGGCGGCTTCAGCTGCGCGTGATCCATGTAAAGCCCGTAGATCGGGAACTGGACCGCGCCGGGAATGCGGCCGGTGCGCAGCGCGCGCGGGTGCTTGGCCAGTTTCTTGGACTGGTCCAGGGTACGGATGTCGACGATTACCACGCCCAGGGCGTCCAGGTTCTGGGCCACCCAGGTGCTGTCGACGATGAAGTCGCGCTGGGGGTGGGCGTCGAACGTCCTGGCCTGGACGCCGGGCACCTCCTTGGAGAGGGGGAAGCCGGAGGAGCGCCAGGTCTGGATGCCGCCCTTGAGAAAGGATATGTTCTGTGCGCCCATGTAGTCCAGCACGGACAGGGTGAAAGCGGCCTCCCAGGCGTCGCTGTCGTAGACCACGATATGGTCCTTTTCGGAAATCCCCTTCTGTCCGAATACGGCGGCGATTTTTTCGGGGGCCAGCAGCTCCTGGGGCTTGTCGGTGCCCCACGGCCAGCGGAGGTCCTCCAGCGGGTTCAGCGAGACGGCGCCCGGGATATGCCCCGCCTGGTATGCCTTATTGGCACGGACGTCCACGATCACCAGTCCCTTGGCACCCAGGTGTGCCTTGAGCCACTGGTGGTCGATCACCCAGCCGGTTTTCACGCGGCTGGTGTCGATGTCGATGCGGCGTACCCTGGCGATGGGAGCCGGCACCCGATTGTCGGGCACCACCACACGTCGGTTGGCGGCGATTTCGTAGTCTTTCAGGTCGCTCTTGGAGAGGTAGAGCGCCCGATTGCCGTGGCAATGGTTGCAGTTGGCGGTCTGCCAGGTCTTGCGCAGGATGTTGTGGGGCGAGGTGCGTTTCCACGTGGGCAGGCTGTCGAAATTGGGCAGTGCGTCCTTGACATAGTGTTTGAAGAGGTCCGGATCCACCGGCACGTGGCGCACCAGCATGAAGTCGTAATCCGCGCCGGGGGCCTTGGCCTCGTAATTGAGGCCGATTTTCAAGGTTTCCAGGTCTTGGTGGTTGACGTAGAAGGGCAGCCCCTCCTTGTCGACGCCGGTGTGGCAGCTGTAGCAGTTCGTGTAGGTCTGGGAGTGGCACACCTGGCACTGGACTTTGCCGATGTGGATATTGTGGTCCCGTATGGAGTCGTATTTGAGATCCCTGTGGCAGTCCGTGCAGTGCGGGAGCTGCTTCAGGTGATAACGATCCTTGATGCCCTCGGGCGCCGCGGCGTGCAGCTCCCCCGCCCCGTGGCAGGACACGCAGTGCATGTTGCCCCTCAAGGCGTGCACATCGCCCTGCCCCCGTATTCCGATGTACTCATTGCCCACCCGGCTGCCGTGGCAGGCCAGGCACTGGTTGAGAAAATCGGGGCGCTTGCCGAACATGTGGCCGTTGACGAAACCGCTGCCCACGCTGTCGGGCCGGCTCACGTGGCACCCGCCACAGCTGGCGTGACACTCGCCGCAATGGCGTTCACGCGCCGGGTCGATCTGCTTCCACGTCCCGGGGTGCTTCTCGGCATCGGCGCGTTTTTTCAAAATGGTGGTGAAGGGAGCCAGTGTGACGTGCAGGGAGCGGGCGGCCGTGGGGGGGATTTCATCGTGGCACTCGCCGCAGGCGCCCTGCGGGTCGGTTAAGGAAGGCCTGGCAATCAGGCCTTTGTGGGCGTGGTCTTTCTTCTCTGCAGCCGGGTCTCCGCCGTGGCAGGTCTGGCATTCGATTTCGCCGTGATCGTCTCTGGAGAGGAAATCCTTCGACACCAGCACTTTCTGCTGCGGCTCCAACGGAGCCACCGAGCCGCCTCAGCCGGTGCCGGAAGTGTGTGTCGACTTCTTGGACTTCTTCTTCGAGAGGGTGGCCAGCAGCGCTTTCTCGTCGGTGTGGCAGGTCACACAGCTCGACGGGGAGGTTTCTTCAACTGCATTGGTGCCGGCGCCGGCAAGCAAACCGGCCGTCAGTATCACCAGAAAAAGAATTTTCGGCAGGAACCTTCGCCGTCGTCGCATCGCACTCCCCCCGTTTGCGTTCGGCATGTGTCGGGCCTCTGCAATGAGGATCCCTCACGGTGAAAAATATTTGGCTGAGAAGAAAGAAGAAGAAATATGCCACAAGAAATAAATATTTCTTCACCAACGGGTCCGGCAAGCCGTAGGTGGAAGAAGCACGCTGCCGCACCACGAACACGAGACAGGCGTTCTTGATTTTGTGGCGAAATTATCGCAATTTTCGCTGAAAGTGTCAAGGGATATGTCCCCCGTGCGAACGGCGGTGTGCATGACTTCTGCCCATGGACAGGGGGGGTGTATTGGACCTGGGGCATTTTTTTCAAAGGGTTGATTCATATCATCGGGTGTGGTAGCATATAATTTCTCATTTCCCGATTATTCTGACCGGACCCGACGGGCCGTCTTCAAGAGGGTGTCAGCCCGTGGCGGAGTATGCCACGGGATCCGTCGCAATGCGCAGGTCCTGCACCCATGACCGCCTGCGCAGGTACGAAGTCCGGATGATCCCGCGAAACCATCAACCATTACCCTGTCGTCTGTTTGCCCGGGCGCCCACAATCAAAGCAAAAAAGAGGGACGATGCCATGGAAAAGAAGATTCTGATTGCGGTGGACAAATCCAAACATTCGAAAAACGCGGTCATCTACACGGTCCAGATGGCCTCGACCATCAAGAATTTGAAGTACGTGCTGTTCCATGTCGAACCCATGGTCTCTCTGTACCTGACCGATGAGGCCCGGCGGAATGTAACGGCCCGAAAGGAACTGGAACGGGTTCTGAAGAAGAATCACGAGGCGGCCGTGGAACTCCTGGAAGGATACAAGGCCGAGATGGTCAGGCGCGGCATCGATCCCGATCACATTGAAACGCATTCCGTGCGGCGCAAGCTGGGCGTCGTGATCGACATCCTTTCGGAAGCCCGGGAAAAGCGTTACACGGCGGTGGTGGTGGCACGCAGGGGCATCTCCCACCTGGAAGGCGTCGTCATGGGCAGTGTTTCGGCGAAACTGGCCGAGCACTCGTCCACGATCCCGGTGTGGATCGTGGACGGACGCGCCAGGTCCGCCAACATCCTGGTGGCCATGGACGGCTCCGAGCACTCGCTGCGGGCCCTGGAGCACGTCGTCTCCGTCACCCACGACAACCCCGAGGCGCGCTTCACCATTTACCATGTCATGCGGAAAGACCGCGATTACGCGGGCCTGGAGTTCGAGATTCCCACGTCCCCCGAACTGGAGAAGGTCCTGGCCAGGACCAATCGCCATTTTGTCGACGAATTCCACGAAAGAGCCGAGCAGATGCTGTCGGAGGCCGGTATCAGCCGGGACCGCATCGAAGTGCGCGTGGCCGAAAGAAAACGCAACCCGGGCAAGGCCATTCTGGAAAAGATCAAATCCGGCCACTTTGGCACCGTCGTCCTGGGGCGCAGCGGTATGAGCAAATCCTTCTTCATGGGCAGCGTCTCCAACTACGTGACCCGGCGGGCCACCGATTGCGCGGTCTGGCTGGTGCCCTAGCCGTCTTGCTGCGGCCGGGGGCGTCCCGCACCCGGCTTTTCCCCGCGTACGGGTTGTCCCCCACACGGTGTCCGGCCGGCCCGGCGAAGCGCCCCGGTGCCGTTTGCCTATGCCTCCGGCGACAGCCTTTCTCTCTGGGCGGACCGTCGCCCGGTCCCTTTCCGTGAGCCGCACGCCGCTCCTCCCCACCCCCATCGGCGCCGCGCACATCGGACGGCGCGGCGCTTTTGACAGCCATGCCGATTTGATCTATAAGCAGACACCCGGCACCGTTCGCATCCGGCCGGCCGGGTGTATATACCCCTATCAACGGAGAACCCGTGGCCATGAAAAACGTTCGCATACTGGGGACCGGATCGTATCTGCCCCCCAAGGTGCTGACCAATTTCGACCTGCAGCAGATGGGACTGGACACCAGCGACGAGTGGATCGTCAAACGCACCGGCATCCGGCAGCGCCGCGTGGCGGACCCCGACGTGGCCACGTCCGACCTGGCCCGTGAAGCCAGTCTGCGGGCACTGGAAGCGGCCGGCCTGTCGGTGGACGACGTCGAGCTGATCATCCTGGCCACCATCACCCCCGACACCTGCTGCCCGGCGGCGGCCAATTGGCTGCAGGCCGGCCTGGGCGCTTCACGGGCGGTGACTTTCGACATCACGGCGGCCTGTTCCGGATTCGTTTTCGCCCTCAACGTGGCCGAGCAGTACCTCAGGAGCGGCACTTTCGGGACGGTGCTGGTGGTGGCCGCCGAGGTGATGACGCGCACCCTCGACTGGAAGGACCGCTCCACCTGCATCCTGTGGGGCGACGGCGCCGGGGCGGCCGTGCTCGGCTTGGGGGACAGCGGCCCCCATCTGCTTTCCACCCACCTGCACACCGACGGCGCCAACGGCCGGGACCTGCTGCTGCCCGGCGGCGGTTCGCGCACCACACCCATCTCCCACGAAAGCGTGGCGCGGGGCGACCACACCCTGGACATGGTGGGGGCCAACCTCAGCTTCCGCGTGGCCGTGCGACACTTCGAAGAGGCCGTACGGGAGGCCCTCGACCACAACGGCCTCGAAGTGGCGGCGGTGGACTGGTTCATCCCCCACCAGGCCAACCTGCGCATGTTCCAGGCCCTTTCCAAGGCCCTGAAAGTCCCCTTTGAACGTTTCTACCTGACTCTCGAAAAATACGGCAACATTTCGTCGGCCTCCTGCGCCATCGCGTTTGACGAGGCCGTGCGCGACGGCAGTATCCGCCCCGGCCACCTGATCTGCATGCCGGTTTTCGGGGGCGGGCTGACCTGGGGTAGCGCGCTGATCCGCTGGTGATGCCGCTTTCGTTTCGAGGCGGGGCGTACGGGCTCCACCGATTGCGTGACGCCGCAGGGACGGCGCCCGGGTAACGGCGGGGTCATGCGGCGGGCGCCTGCCAGCGCCGCATGAGGCGCCGGCCGCCCCACTCCAGGCAGGCCAGGTACAGGGACGTGCAGATGCCGATCAGGAACAGCGCCACCAGGATCTTGGACAGGTCGCTCTGGTAGAGGGCGCGCCGGATGCTGACCCCGATGCCCGCGCTGGCGGCGATGAACTCGGCCACGATGGTGCCCACCACCGCCAGGGTGGCGCTGCCCACGATGACCGTGGTGAGTTTGTGGAGGTTTTCGAAGGCGCGGATCCTGACTTCCAGGTGCCAGGTGATGCGCCCGGTCATGCGGAAAAAGTGCTCGATGTCCTCGACCGGTTCGGACAGGATTCCCAGGATGGAGAGCAGCAGCGGAAAGTAGCAGATCATGGCGGCGATCAGCAGGCGGGAGGAGAAGCCGTCGCCCAGCAGGATGAAGATGATGGGTGCCACGGCCACGATGGGGTAGGCCTGGATGTTGAAGGCCGCCGTCTTGATCATCGAACCCATCCACGAGGTCAGCCGGCCCACGATACCCACCGCAAAAGCCATGGCGATGGACAGCGCGTGGCCCAGCACGGCCACTTGCAGGGTGTTGAGCACGTCCAGGGCGTAACGGCCGGACACCCGGCCGGCGGTGTGCCAGATCTCCCGGGGGCCGGGTATGACGTAATCGGACAGCCCGAAAAAGAACTTGATGGCCAGCAGCAACAGCAGCGCCAGGCCGTAAACGATCATGAACTGGTAGAGTCGCCTAAGAAACATTCATGATCTCCAACATGGTGCGGTTGAGGCGTTCGGTTTCCGGCTTGGCGTCGTCGCGGCAGTCCAGGCCCCGCGTATTGACCAGCCGGGGGCGTTTGCCGGGCCCCCGCAGTACGAGGATCTGGCGGCAGAAGCGGGCCACCTCGATCACGTTGTGGGAGATGTACAGGAAGCACTTGGAGGGGAACATCTGTTTGAGCTTGAGGATGATCTCCTGGCGGGTGCGCTCGTCCACGTTGGCCAGGCTCTCGTCCATGATGAGCATGTCGAACTCCTGGAGCAGGTAGCGCACCAGGTTGGCGCGGTTGCGCTGGCCCAGGGAAAGCCGTGAGAAGTGCGCTCCGAGGCACTCGCGGATGCCGAAGGTGTCCACCAGGGGCGCCATGTCGCCGGAGCGTGCCGACGGGGTGACCTCGTCCAGGTGCCTCCCCACGCTGCACCAGCCGGGCAGGCGCTCCATGTTGTAGGTGTACAGGATGCGTTCCAGGCCGGCGGTCGAGACGGCGCCGCGGCCGCCCGTGAGGGTGCCGGCCAACAGGCGTGCCAGGGTGGTCTTGCCCACGCCCGAGGGCCCGAAGAGGGCGTGGAAACCGGGGCCCTCGATGCGCACCCGCAGGCGGCTGAACAGGTCGCGGTCCGCTCCGGGATAGCGGTAGGTCAGGTCGTCACAGACGAGGCGCACCTGCGGCATTTCCGGGCGGTGCCCGGCCTTTGCGCCGGACATCAGCCCGCGCTTTCCGGCTGATGGGCGCCCACCGGCCGGTTCCGGCGCCGGCGGGGGGCCACCCGCCGCTGCGGGTGCACGCCGCATTTCGGGCGCGCAGGGAAATCGCAGGCCCCGTGACCCGCCGGGACAGACCGGCGGCGATTGCGCTGGGCAAGCCCCGGAGGGAGTGAGGCGGTCGTCGGCGCTGCAAGGCGGGAACGCGCTGCGCCTCGGCAGCCCGCCTTTTTCGACGCGCCGCCGGTCGGCTTGACAAGCGCTTCGGATGTCAATATGGTCATTTGCGGTAGCGTCTTCAATTTCTTTTCAAGCCGGAGAATGCCCATGAATACCATCTCGCAGATCGTCAGCATCCTGGTGTTGTGGCTGATCACGGGCCTGGCTTTTTCCTCCGTATACCTCAAGGAGCGCCGCAAGGGGCACTCGATTCTGACGGCTTTCAAGGCCGTCGAAGGCATCGTTTTCCTGGCCAGCGTCATCGTGCCGCTGCTCTACCTGATGTTCAAACTCTAACCCTTCCACCGGCCCCCGCTTTTGCGCCGGTCGGCCGCCGTTGCGCTACACCGCCGTCCGCGCCTATTCCAGCAGCACCAGCACCAGCCCGATGATTGCCGCCAGTATCAGCAAGATGGCCAGGGTCAGGATGTACCAGAAGGGGTGGCCGCCTACCCGCACTTTTTCGATGCGCTGAATCACGCGGAAATAGGTGCGCAGCCCCAGGCCGATGATCAGGCCGCCGATGACCACGAACAGGACCGCCAGCAGCCGCAGAATCCACTGCGGCTGGAAATCGGACATCAGCTTTGCGATGGCCACCCCCGCCCCCATGAGCGCCAGGCCGGTGCGCAGCCAGGCGTTGAAGGTGCGTTCCTTGGCCAGCCGGGTGCGCACCAGGGCCAGTTCGGTGCGTTCTCTGGCCAGCCGCAGGGCCTGCTCGTTGGCTTCGGCGGAGGTGTTGCCCTTCGATGTTTTTTCGAGACCCAAGGGTGTCAAAAGCGCCTTTCGTAATTTCGGGTATGACGGCGGATTGCCGTTATGGGCTCTATACACCGTCGGACCGGGGTTTGACAAGCCGCTTGCGGTTCTCTTCCGGGGTGATCGCAGGTGATGATCGGCCGGGCGAGCGCAGGGTCCCTTCATGGGTGGGGTGTCCCAGGGTTCGAGGGGCGGACAGGTATCGGCGGTGCACCGTAGGAAAACCGGCGGGAAAAAGATGCGCACGCCGGGGGCGCGTGAAAAAAGGCGGGTCGTGCGGCCTGCAATTGCCCCCGGTGACGGGCGCCCGCCGTTTGACACGTGCTGGCATTACGCCTATATTCTGCCTGCCCTGCAAACTCGTAAAAGATAAGGCCCATGCCATGCTAGCGTTGTTGTCGCCGTCCAAGACCCTGGAATGGGAGTCTCCCCCGGCCACCTCCCGGTTCAGCACGCCCGTTTTCCTCAAAGAGGCCGCCGAACTGGTCGATGTGCTGCGCGGATTCAATGCCGGTCGGATCGCAGCACTGATGAAGATCAGCACCCGGCTGGCCGATCTGAATACCGCCCGCTTCGCCGCCTGGCGAAAACGGCACACGCCGGCCAACGCACGGCCCGCCGTGCTGGCCTTCCGGGGCGATGTCTACAGCGGCCTGGCGGCCGAGACCTTTTCGGAAGAGGACTTCGCCTTCGCCCAGGACCACCTGCGGATCCTGTCGGGGCTTTACGGGTTGCTCCGGCCGCTGGACCTGATCCAGCCTTACCGTTTGGAGATGGGCACGCGCCTGGCCACGGCGCGCGGCGAGACCCTGTACGCCTTCTGGGGGCGGCGCATCACGCGGGCCGTCAACGAGGCCCTCGCCGCACAGGCGGCGCCCGCCCTGGTGAACCTGGCGTCGGTGGAGTATTTCAAGGCCGTGGACCCCCGGGAAATCGTGGTGCCGGTGATCACGCCGGTATTCAGGGATTTCAAGAACGGCCGTTTCAAGGTGATCTCCTTTTACGCCAAGAAGGCCCGCGGGCGCATGGCGGGATACCTGGTGCGCCGCCGCATCACTGACCCGCAGGCCCTGAAAGACTTCGATGCCGACGGTTACCGCTTCGACACCGCACTTTCCGACGAAAAGCAGTGGGTGTTCACGCGGCGGCCGGAAGAGGGGGGACGCAAACGGCCATGATCCGCGCCGAGAACCTGACCAAGAGTTTCGGCGCCCACGTGCTGCTGGACGCGGTCTCCTTCACCATCGGCAGCCGCGAGCGGGTGGGTCTGGTGGGGCGCAACGGCCACGGCAAGACCACCCTGCTGCGGCTGATCATCGGCGAAGAGCACGCCGACGGCGGCGCCGTGGTCATCCCCAGGGGCTACCGCCTCGGCTATGTGGAGCAGCAGATCACCTTTTCCCGGCCCACGGTGCTCGAGGAGGGAGCCCGGGGGCTGCCGCCCGACGAGCGCGACCAGTTCTGGAAGATCGAGCGCATCCTGGCCGGGCTGGGCTTTTCCGAGGCGGACCTGCGCCGTGACCCGTACACCCTCTCCGGGGGATACCAGGTGCGGCTCAACCTGGCCAAGGTGCTGGTGTCCGAGCCGGACCTGCTGCTGCTGGACGAACCCACCAACTACCTGGACATCACCTCCATCCGCTGGGTGGCCCGTTTCCTGAAACGCTGGCCGCGCGAGCTGCTGCTCATCACCCACGACCGCAGTTTCATGGACGGCGTGGTGACCCACGTCATGGGCATCCACCGCCGCAAGATCCGCAAGGTGCCGGGCACTACGGAAAAGTACTACGCCCTCATCGCCCAGGAAGAGGAGGTCTACGAGAAGACCCGCCTGAACGACGAGCGTCGTCGGCGCGAAATCGAGCTTTTCATCTCCCGTTTCCGGGCCAAGGCGCGCCTGGCCAACTTGGTGCAGTCGCGTATCAAGACGCTTTCCAAGCTCGAAAAGCGCGAGAAACTGGAGGCCGCCCGCACCCTGGAGTTTACCTTTCGCAGTGCGCCTTTCCGGAGCCGCCAGATGCTGCAGGTGGAAAACCTGGGCTTTGGCTACCCCGGCAAGGCGCCGCTGATCCGTGATTTTTCGTTCACTTTGAGGGCCGGAGAGCGCCTGGCCGTCATCGGCCGCAACGGCCGCGGCAAGACCACCCTGCTGAAGCTGCTGGCCGGCACCCTGACCCCCGACACCGGCCGGATCCGTTACAACCCGGCCGTCGTCAAGGGGGTCTACGAACAGACCAACATCAGCAGCCTGGTGGACGCGCGCACCGTCGAAGAGGAGATCCTCTACGCCCAGCCGGACATCGGCCGGCAGCTGGCGCGCAACATCTGCGGCGCCATGCTGTTTTCCGGCGACGACGCCATGAAGAAGATCGGGGTGCTGTCCGGCGGTGAAAAGAGCCGCGTCATGCTGGGCCGGCTGCTGGCCACGCCGGTCAACCTGCTGTTGCTGGACGAGCCTACCAACCACTTGGACATGGAGTCCTGCGACGCTTTGCTGGCGGCACTGGACAATTTCGAGGGCGCCCTCATCATGGTGACCCACAACGAGATGTTTCTGCACGCCCTGGCTCAGCGCCTGGTGGTGTTTACGCAAAGCGGGCCGCGGCTCTTCGACGGCAGCTACCAGCGTTTCCTCGACAGCGGGGGATGGGAGGCGGACGGACCGGCGGGCGGGGGCGAGGCGGACCCGGCGGCGGCGCCCGCCGCCATGGGTCGCAAGGAGATGCGCCGCCGGCGTTCGCAGCTCATCGAGCAGCGGGCGCGGGAACTGGGTCCCATCAAGCGCCGCATCCGGGCGGACGAGGAGAAAATCGAGGCACTCGAGGCCGCGCTGGCCGAACTGGGCGAGGCCATGCGGCAGGCCTCGCTGGAGCAGGACGGCGACCGCATCGCGGCACTGTCACGGGACATCCACGCCCACAACCGCAAGGTCGACGCGCTCTACGAACACCTGGAGGGGCTCTACCGGCTGCAGGAACGCACGGAATCCGACTTCAACCGCCGTATCGCGGCCCTGGAGGTCGGCTGATATCTCGCGCCGGAGGCCGGACGGGGAGGGTCATCCCCCCGAAATCTGCCGGAAGGTCGTGTTGGTGTAGAGGTACTCCATCTTTTCCTTGTGCTTGAGCTCCTCGTTGGCCATGCGCAGCAACATGTTCCTGACGTCGCCCTCGGGGTGCAGTTCGGCCAGTTCGGAGTAGAACCGGTGGGATTTGAGTTCGCGGTGGGCGGCCAGCAGGAAGATCTTGGAACTGTCCATGTCCGGTTCCGGCTGCGGCTCTTCCTGGTACTCGGCGATCTTGTAGTACGTCACGTCATTCATGCGCATGGCCTTGGCCTGCAGGTTGCCGTCGCGGTAGTCCACCAGGAAACGGCGGTGCTTCATCTCCTCGTCGGCAATCCACTTGAGTGTCTCCCTGGCCGTTTCTTCGGCCACTTTCTCGTGCAGGTCCATGTAGAAAGCGTACGCGGCCTCTTCGCGCTTGATGGCGATTTCGATGAAATGGTTCAGTCTGTCGTCCTGCATGGCACCTTTTCTCCTCGTATTGGGGGGTGACGCCCGTAATCCGGTTCAGCACGCAAAACTGCATCATGGGCCGATCTATAGCAGATCGATCCGGCGGCATCAACCAGGGTGGCGGGGATGTCGCGAGTCGCCATCGGCGTACCGGCCGCAGCGCCTTTGCGGATCCGGTTCCGTCCATGCGTGAGGCGCGGGTCGCCGCTTTACAACGCGATTTGGCTCCTTATACTTAGGAATCAGGGCCGACGGCACCCGAGGGTTGTTTTTCCGGAGCCGCCGGCATATAATCATTTTCCCGTGTGCCGCCGTGTGCACGGGTAAAGCGGCCGGGCCCGCCGTTCGGGCGGTGTGCCGATCCCGACCATAACGTTTTCAAGGAGAAATCAATGGCCTTCGAAACCAGAGAAGAGGTGCTGGAAAAGGTGCTTGCCATGGACAAGCCCGCCTGTCCCCACTGCGGGCAGCCCATGAGCCTGTGGGAAGTGCCGCCCATCACCTTCAGCGACGGGCTGGGATGGGGCGTGCCCTATCTGTTCGTGTGCTTCAACGACGATTGTCCGCTGTACACGCAAGGCTGGGATAACCTGATGGAAAACTACGCCCAGCGGGCTTCCTACCGCTGCTTGAACTACCCCGGCACCGAGCAGTTCGAGGTCATGCCCGTCTTCAGTCCCATGGGGGCCACCGGGCAGATCGTCGACGAGGAAGTGCTGGCGTCCCAGAAAGTGTTGGAGGAAAACATCAAAAAAGGTTTTTCGATTCTGGCGGAGTGCTACGTTTCCAAGGACATGCCCACCGTGATGCGGATCCTGCTGGACAGCGCCGAACCGGTGCGGGTGCGTATCAAGGCCGCCGAGATGATCGGAGACTTCGGCGAACTGGAAGCCATCGAACCCATCCGCAACGCCCGCTTCGGCAACGAGAAGCTGCAGACCATGGTGAACGAGGCCGTGGAGAAAATCCACGAACGCTTTTTTACCCGCGAATGCCCTTTCTGCGCCGAGGTCATCAAACGCCGGGCCAAGGTATGCAAGCACTGCGGCAGGGAAGTGGCCGGCCTCTAGCCGGCAAAGACACGCGGGGGCCGGGGTACGCCGGCCGCCGGGAACGAATGACCCGCGCCCGTCAAAAGCGCCTGCCGGCCTGTCAGGATGCGGGCGTTTGGTGGTCGCGCCGCCGCACATTGACGTTCATGCTGTCGTAGGAGCGGAAGATGAGTTTCTGGCCGCGGCGGCGCTTTTCGTCCAGCGGCTCGAAACGCAGGTCCGGCAGGCGGCGCTCGATTTCCTCGCGGGAGGGGATCGCCGCCAGGCCTTCGCCCAGGTGCCTGCCGGTGGGGGTATCCATCACCAGCGCGTCGCGTCCGTCCGACACCACGCTGTAGGGAATCTGGCAATCGGCGGCCAGCCGGGCGGCCGCCAGGATCTCGCGCTCCCTGGAGAGCAGGGAGCCGGCACAGCACTTGACGGCCATCACCTTGCGTCCCCCGCAGGAAACCAGCAGGTCGAGTGCGGCCCGGTAGGGCTCACCCTCGATGATCAGGTCGAAGGGGGCGTCCACCCGGATCTGCTCCCGCCGCCAGCCCTTCTCCTCCACCAGGAAACGCACCACGGCCTGGCGGTTGGCCTCCGCCCCGATGTCGGGCACCGCCTCGCCGGTCAGGTAGTCAATGATCTCATCCGCTTGCCCGGGCACTTCTGTCATTCTTCCCCCCGCCGCCTGACGTCTACTTGACTATCATCGATTTTCCCGTCATTTCAGTCGGCTGTGCAATTCCCATGACTTCCAGCACGGTGGGGGCGATGTCGCCCAGCACGCCCTCGCGCAGGCGTTGGTCGCGGCGCCCGTCGTCCACCATGATGAAGGGCACCGGGTTGAGCGTGTGGGCCGTGTGGGGATTGCCGTTTTCGTCGGCCATGGTCTCGGCATTGCCGTGGTCGGCGGTGATGAACACGTGTCCGCCCCCCGCGCGCACCGCGCCCACGATTTCTGCGACGCAGCGGTCGACGGTTTCGCAGGCCCTGATGGCCGCCGGCAGGACACCCGTGTGGCCCACCATGTCGCCGTTGGCGAAGTTGAGCACCACCAGCCCGTAGGCCCTGGACGCGAGGCGGTTGAGCAGTTCCTCGGTCACTTTGGGGGCGCTCATTTCGGGTTTCTGGTCATAGGTGGCGACGTCCCGCGGCGAGGGAACCAGGCAGCGGTCCTCGCCGGGGAAAGGCTTTTCCTCACCGCCGTTGAAAAAATAGGTGACGTGGGCGTATTTTTCGGTTTCGGCGATTCTGAGCTGCTGCAGGCCGGCCGCGCTGACCACCTGGCCGAGGATGTTCTCCAGGTGTACCGGTTTGAAGGCCACCGGGAGGGTGAAGTGCTCGTCGTAGAGGGTCATGCACACCCAGTCGGCCAGCCGCGGGCGCGGGTCGACGGGAAACTCCGAAAAATCCGGCTGGGTGAAGGCGCGCGTGATCTCGCGGACGCGGTCGGCCCGGAAGTTGAAGCAGATCACGCCGTCACCGTCGCCGATCGTTGCCGGCCCCCCGTCCGCCGGCGCGGTGATGCGCACCGGCTTGATGAACTCGTCGGTTTCTCCGCGGCTGTATGCGTTTTTGACGGCCTGGACGGGGTCGCTCTCGACGACGCCTTCGCCGCGGGTGTACAGCCGGTACGCCTTTTCGACCCGTTTCCAGCGCGTGTCGCGGTCCATGGCGTAGAAGCGGCCGCACACCGTGGCGATGCGCCCGTAGCCCGTCTGGTCCATGTGGGCCTGCAACGCCGCCACGTACCCGGCCCCGCTATCCGGCGGGGTGTCTCGGCCGTCGGTGATGACGTGCACCAGCGTGTCGGCGACGCCGTTCTTGCGGGCCGTTTCCAGCAGTGCGTAGATGTGGTCGATGTGGCTGTGCACCCCGCCGTCGGACACCAGCCCCAGCAGGTGCAGGCGCTTTTGCGCCTGCCGCAGCTTCTGCAGCAGGTCGGTAAAAGCGGGGTTGGTCTCGAAACTGCCGTCTTCGATGGCCTTGTTGATGCGCAGCAGCTCCTGGTAGACGACCCGGCCGGCCCCGATGTTCAGGTGGCCGACCTCGGAGTTTCCCATGAAGCCGGGGGGCAGGCCCACGGACTCCCCGGAGCAGTGCAGCTGCGTGTGGGGGTAGTCCCGCCACAAGGCATCCAGGAAGGGCGTCTTCGCCTGGTAAACGGCGTTGGTGGCGTTGTGGGGCCCGAGGCCCCAGCCGTCCATGATGATCAGCATGTGGGTTTTAGCTGAGATGTTCATTGCATGATCCTTGTGTGGGTGAGGCGCCGCACCCGGCGCTCACAGCGGGAGACCGTCGTCCGCAGGGCCCTCTTCGGGAGGCGTGTCGCCCTCCGCAGGCTGCGCCGCTTTCTGCAGCGCCGGCGTGCTCACGCGGCGGGCGTCGACCCATAGCCCCTCCAGGTCGTAGAATCGTCTCACCGGTTCGTAGAAGACGTGGATCACCGTGGCGCCGTAATCCATCAGCACCCAGTGTCCCTCGCGTTTGCCCTCGACGCTCAGCGGCCGGATGCGCTCGGCCTTCAGGCGGGTGTGGATGTGCTCGGCAATGGCGGTCACCTGGCGGTTGGAGCGGCCGCTGCAGATGATAAAAAAGTCGGCCACCGAAGTCAGATGGCGCACGTCCAGCACCACCAGCCCCAGGGCCTTTCTGCCCAGGGCGGCCG
The DNA here is from genome assembly GCA_964476595.1 of uncultured Desulfobacteraceae bacterium. GTDB lineage: Bacteria > Desulfobacterota > Desulfobacteria > Desulfobacterales > JALSRD01 > JALSRD01. The sequence continues at coordinate 1,688 of CAYZCL010000160.1, read as the reverse complement.
CCACGTAGCGGTCCAGTTCGGGGTCGTCGATCACAATCGGTTCAGTGTTCATCGGTACAGTCCTTGTCGCCGGATGTAATCCATCACCGCGTCCGGCACCAGGTAGCGGATGGAGCGGCCTTCGGCGATGAGCGCCCGGATGCGGGTGGCCGAAATCTGCAGCCGGGTGACCTCGGTGACCGCCACCGGCTGCAGGCGGTCGTGGACAAAGCGCCTCCCCCGGCGCTGGAGGTCGTAGCCGGGATCCACGTGCCGGTGCAGGCAGCGCCCGATTTCTTCGAGCTCCGCCGCCGTCGCCCGCTGACGTGCCCCCGGGCGCACCATGACGATGAAGGCCACCTGTTCGAACAGGCGGCGGTACGATTTCCAGGTGTGGATTTCCCTGAAGGCGTCGCCGCCGATGATCAGGAACAGCCGGCCGTTTTCCGGCAGGCGGCGGCGGTAGTCGGCCACCGTGTCCACCGAGTAGGACGGGCCCCGGCGTCGCAGCTCCGCGTCGGAGACCACGAAGCCCTCCTGGTCTCCGGCCGCCGCGCGCACCATGGCCACGCGGTGCCGGGCCGGGGCGATGCCGCGCGGGTCCTTGTGCGGCGGAACCGCCGATGGAATCAGGTGGACCTCATCCAGCGCGAAGGCTTCCCGGACCTCCAGGGCGGCCCGCAGGTGTCCCGTGTGAACCGGGTTGAAGGTGCCGCCGAAGAGGCCGATGCGCATGTCAGGTCCTCGTCTGTCCGCTGCCCAGCACGACGTATTTGGTGGTGGTCAGTTCTTCCAGCCCCATGGGGCCGAAGGCGTGCAGCTTGGAGGTGCTGATGCCGATTTCGGCCCCCAGCCCCAGCTGCCCGCCGTCGTTGAAGCGCGTGGAGGCGTTGACCAGCACCACCGAGGAGTCCACCTCACGCACGAAGCGCCGGGCGCGCCCGTAGTCGGCGGTCACGATGGCCTCGGTGTGGCTGGAGCTGTAGCGGGCGATGTGGGCCATGGCCGCGTCCATGTCGGCCACCACCCGCACCGCCAGGATGAGGTCCAGGTACTCGGCGGACCAGTCGGCCTCCTGCGCCGGGGTACGGCCGGGCAGGATCTCGAGACTCTCGGGACACAGCCGCAGCTCCACGCCGGCCGCCTCCAGCCGGCGCGCCAGGCGCGGCAGAAAGGCGGGCGCCTCGTCGCGGTGCACCAGCAGGGTTTCCATGGCGTTGCAGACCCCCGGGCGCTGTACCTTGGCATTGAAGCAGATTTCCTCGGCCATGTCCAGGTCGGCCCCCCGGTCGACGTAAACGTGGCAGACCCCCTTGTAGTGTTTCAGCACCGGAACGGTGGCGTGCTGTACCACGTAGCGAATGAGCCCCTCGCCGCCCCGCGGGATGATCAGATCGATGGACTCCTCCTGGCGCAGCAGGGCCTCCACCGCGCGCCGGTCGGTGAACGGCACCACCTGGGCGGCTTCCGGCGGCAGGCCGCAGTGGCGCAGGGCTTCGCCGATGACGTCGGCCAGCACCCGGTTGGAGCACAGCGCCTCGGATCCGCCCCGCAGGATGACGGCGTTGCCGGCCTTGAGGCACAGGGCTGCGGCATCCACGGTGACGTTGGGGCGCGACTCGTAAATCATGGCGATGACCCCCAGCGGGATGCGCACCCGCGAGACCTCCAGGCCGTTGGGCCGCACCCGGCCGGCGGTGGTGGCGCCC
>CAYZCL010000159.1:0-3064 GCA_964476595.1 uncultured Desulfobacteraceae bacterium | reverse complement strand
GCGGGCGCGTGGACAGGCTGGGGGCGAAAGAGGTCAGGGTGCGGGCCTGCTCGCAGATGGCGTCGATGACCCGCGAGTCCTGGTGGCCGATGTTGTGGCTGACGAAACAGGAGCTGAAGTCCAGCCGTTCGCGGCCGTCTTCGGTGGTGAAACGGACCCCCTTTGCCGACACCACCCGCAGGGGGGATTGGTCCGGCTGGTAGGACCAGGATTGGAAGTTGTTTTCGACTTCATAACGGTCTAGGTCCTCCTTGGCGGACTCCTGGACGATGCGTTTTAAATCAATCATGGCTTCTCTCCTTAGGCTGGGTGGGGCATAGGGGAATTGCGGCCCGCAGGGCTACAGTCTGGTTTGCGTGAGACCTTATATCTAATATATCTGACATCAGGCGGCCTGTCAACAACTAAAAACGATCTCCGCAGGGCCGCTGCCGAGGCGGTTCGGGGCGCCAGCGGTGGCCTGGAATAATGCGGTCAAGTTTCGTCTGGGCTCCGGGAGCCCCGGAAGGGAGGCTTCGTTCGGTTCTCTAATTGCGCCCGCCCGAAGGCTCCCGTCCCGCACGTACCGATGGAACCGAATAACGAAGGCGCTCGCAGCGAGCATGCCGACGGCTCCCTGCGATTGCCCCGGATGCGGTGGAGATGACACTTGACACAAAGATTGATATACAATATATCAGATATCCAGTTTGTCTACGCTAGGTATCAACCGCGACCCTCAGCCCGAACGTCGCAAGAGCGTGGCAACGCGACATTCGTGAATGTAAACCCGTAACCCCCGAATCAGAGGAGAAATGGCATGGGTAATGAATTGGCGTATATCAAGGTGAAGAATTTTATCAATGGCGAGTGGGTCGAAGAGACGGGTGTTGAAGTCGTGCCCCTCTACAACCCTTCCACCGGTGAGCAGATCGGCGAAGTGCCCCTGTCCCGGCCGGAAACCTCCACCCGGGCTGTGCAGGCCGCCGCCGACGCTTACGACGGCTGGCGCAGCCTGAGCGTGGGCCGGCGGGTGCGCTACCTGTTCGACATCCGGCAGGCCATGATCGACCACGAAGAGGACTTGGCCGTGGCCATCGCCGTCGACCAGGCCAAGCACATCAGCGAGGCCCGCGGGGAGGTCCAGCGCGTGGTGGAGATTCTGGAGACGGCCTGCGGCATCCCCACCCTGATCCAGGGTGACACCCTGGACCACATCGCAGGCAACATCAACGGACGGGTCATCAAGTCTCCCCTGGGCGTGTTCTGCGGTGTGGCACCGTTCAATTTCCCGGCCCTGGTTTTCGGCTGGTTCATTCCCTTCGCCATCGGCGTGGGCAACACATTCGTCTTCAAACCTTCCACCCAGTCGCCCTATTTCATGCAGAAGATGGGCGATATCTTCAACGACGTCGGCCTGCCGCCGGGCGTGGTCAACATCATCCACGGCAACCGCACTGTGGTGCAGCCCTGGTACAACGACCCCAACGTCAGCGGCGTGTGTCTGGTGGGCTCTACGCCCACGGCCAAGAAGATGGCCGAGGCCTGCGGCCGTGGTGGCAAGCGTTCCATGCTGCTGGGTGGCGCCAAGAACTTCCTGGTGGCCATGGAAGACGTGCAGTGGGACGTTTTCATCCAGAACTACCTTCACTCCTGCTATGGCAGCGCCGGCCAGCGTTGTTTAGCGGGTTCGCTGGTGGCCGCGGTGCCACAGATCTACGACGAACTCATCGAACGAATCGTGGAGGCTTCCAGGACCATCAAGGTCGGTGATGCTATGGATCCGGACGTGTACATGGGTCCCGTGATTTCGGCCCAGGCCAAGAAAAAGATCGAGGACTACATCGAGATCGGTGTGCAGGGCGGATCGAAGCTCATCATGGACGGCCGCAACCCGGAGGTGCCCGAACGCATCCGCAACGGCTACTACGTGGGGCCCACCATCTTTGCCGACGTGACCCCCTGCCGCACCATTTACCAGGAGGAGATCTTCGGGCCAGTGGTCTCGGTGGTCAAGATCCGGGACCTGGACGACGTGCTGGACCTCATCCGCGCCCAGAACTTCGGCAACGGCGCCTGCATCTTCACTCAGAACCTTTACTATGTCGAACGCTTCATAAACCGCGCCGATGTCGGTATGGTAGGTGTCAATGTGGGTATTCCGGCTCCGCATCCTTACCTGCCCTTCGGCGGTATTAAGGACTCTCACCTGGGCACCAACAAGGTGCAAGGCAAGGATGGCATCGATTTCTTCGTCCAGAACAAGATCGCCACTATCCGCTTCGCACCGCCGGCCGGCAGCTTCGATTACGGCAGTAGCGGCAAACAAGCCGCCCAGGCGGACAGCGACAAAGGTGTGCGCAGCTGCGTGGCGCGTTGATCCGGCTGCCATGCAGCCTCCTCGGCCCGGCACCTTCCGCCGCGGCGAAACGTCCCTGCCGGGCCGAAAGCGATTGACTTTTCATCTGTGGTGGGTATTACTGGCCATAGGGAGCTACCCTCCATGAACAGGCGGTCGATATGCTGAACCTCAAATCTTTGCGCGAACAGGTGTACCAGTACCTTCGCGAAGAGATGCAGAACGGCAACATCCTGCCAGGCGCTTACATCAACATGGGGGAGTTGTGCAGCCGGCTCAATGTCAGCAAGACTCCTTTGCGCGAAGCACTCATTTTTCTGGAAGCTGAGGGTTTCGTCACCATCCTGCCCCGTCGCGGTGTGCGGGTCAACCAGCTGAGCCTCGAGGAGGTCCGCGAAATCATCCAGGTGGTCGGCTCGTTGGAGGCCTCTGCCGTGGTTTCGGCAGCCCCTTGCCTCGACGCCCTGATGCTCAAGCGCCTTGCCAGGATGAATGAAAAAATGACGGCAGCCGTTCGTCAGGAGGATTTCGAGCGCTATTACCACCTGAACGTGGAATTCCACGATGTTTTCTTGCAGCGCTGCGGCAACCGCCTGTTGCGTGATACGGTCATGCTCTTCAAGCAGCGGCTCTACGATTTCCCACGCCGGGCCTATATCCGGGAATGGGAATTAAACAACTGCGATGAGCACGATCGCATCATCGCCTGCCTGCGACAGGGCGATG
>CAYZCL010000158.1:0-30450 GCA_964476595.1 uncultured Desulfobacteraceae bacterium | reverse complement strand
ACCTCCGGCATCCGGGGCGCCAGCGACAGCAGGAACTCCAGGGCGTCCACGTTGGGGCCGTGCCAGCTGCCCGTGAAAAGCGCCAGGAAGGCCGAATCCAGGCCCAGGCGCCGCTTTTCGGCCATGCGGCGGCGCCATGGGCAGAAGGTCACCGACTCGAGGTCCACGCCGTTGGGAACCAGCCACAGTTTTTCGGGGCGCAGCCCGTAGCGCTGCTGCAGGCGCCGGCTGTCCTGGACCGAACAGGCCATCACGCAGCGGCTCAGCCGGCAGCACTCCTGCTCCACGGCCGTCGTCTCCGCCACCAGCCGCCGACCCCGCTCACTGGCCGACAGCAGGTCTGCCTTCAGATCGGCCTCCACGTTGTGCGCCTCGTAGATGATTTCCCGGTCGGGGCAGCACTGCCGGACGGCCGGCAGGCAGTACGGGTGCGACACGATCACCCCGGCGGCCTGGCGGGCGGACGTCTCCAGTGCCCGCAGGTACTCGGGGGTCAGCCCGAAGAGTTCCGGAAAGGCGACGTCGGTCACCGGAAGAGACCCGACCTGGTCGCTGATGCGCTGTTCGGCGCGCTCGTGCGCCGTGCTTTTGGGCACGCGCACCTCGTGCAGCCCGGGTGCGATTTCCGTCCGGCTGAACGTCTGGCTGGCGTGTGCCAGGGTCACCAGGTCGATACGGCATCCAAGGGCCGCGGCCAGGTGCCGGTAAAGGTGAAAGACCCGCTGTTGCCCTCCGCCGCGGGGCGGAAAGACATCGAAGGGCACGGCCACGCAGATGCGCGCCGCGGAACGGGGTTCTCCGGTTTTTGCCGCCGTGGCCGCCGGTTTGGCGGGCGCTTCCGCCAGCAGGGCCGCCACCGTGTGGGACCAGGTGATGCCGGACACCCTTTTTCTGGCGCGCATCCCCATTTCGAGGGCCGCCCGGGGGTGTTGCGCCAGGTAGTCGATCTTTTCGGCGATGGCGCGCGCGTCGGGGACGGTGCTGAAACCGGTGCGCCCGTCTTCGACGAACTCGTTTGGGCCGCCGGCGTCGGTGACGGTGATCACCGGCTTGGCGCACATCATGGCCTCCACCGTGACCAGGCCGTAGTCCTCGTCGTAGGGCACGAACAGGACCGCCAGCGACTCGCTGTAAAGTTCGACCACGCGGTCGTCGTTGACGAAACCTAGAAACACGATGCGTCCGTCCCCCCGGGCCAGGCGGCGCAGCCGCTCCTCGTCCGGCCCGGTTCCCGCGATTTTCAGCGGAATGTCGGCCTTTGCCAGCCGCATGGCCTCGATCAGCAGATCGATGCGCTTGGGGCCGTCCAGCCGACTGACGGTAAAAAGGTGATGCGCCGGCCCACGACGAAAACCGCCGAGGTGCGACGGCGGGTAGATGACCTGTACGCGGTCGGGCTGCGGGAAATAGTCCCTGCGCCCGGCCACGTTGGCCGAGATGGCCGCGTACCTGCGGATGGCCCCGGGAGCGAGTCCGATGCCGTCGAGAAAGTGGATCACCTCACGGGCCAACGGCCCCGGAAAGCGTAAAGCCGCCGGGTCCGCGCCGTGCTTTTCGACCCTTCGGCGGATCTCCGCCCAGCGCTCGAAAAACTCGTTCAGGGCAGCACGCCGACCCCGGTTGCGCCCCATGAAATCCGTGAGCGAAAGGATCGCGGGGTCGGTTCCCTCGTAAGCCTCGGGTTCGTCGCACAGGTAATACGTGTCGTAAAGACCCCGCAGGCGGTGCAGCATGTAGCAGACATGGTTTTCGTGGGACACCATCCATGCCGGGTACTTGGTGGAGATCAGCAGGTCGAAATGCGAAAGATCCAGCCGGGAGAACCGGCGATAGCTCTCCACCAGGTTGCACAGATTGCCCTCCGGGCTGGGCAGCTTGATGAGTTCGGCCTGGTGGGGCGTGTGACGGTTGATGTGCTGCAGCAGGCCCCAGTGCAGGTTTTCGGCGCCGCCGATGGTGAAAGGGACCGGACTGGGGGACACGATGCCGATTTTCACGACAGCAGTTCCTCCACCACGCGCTGCCAGGAGATGCCCAGTTCCCGGTAGCGCGCCAGTCCCGCGCGTCCCATCTCCTCGGCTTCGTCGGCGTGAAAGTGCATCTGGTCGATGGCCGCGGCGATTTCCCTGGGGGTTGGGGGAACCACCAGGCCGGTGCGGCCATGCCTGACGAACTCCAGGGACCCGCCGGAATCCTCGCAGGTGATCACGGGCTTGGCGGACAACATGGCTTCCAGGGTGACGTAACCGTAGTCTTCGCAGTAAGGCCCGAAAAAGACGGCCCGACAGCGCGCGTAGCAAGCCAGCAGTTCGTCGTGGCTGATACGACCCATGAGGCGCACCCGCCGCCCGAGACCCAGCCGGTCGACGAGACTTTCCAGATCCCTGCGGCAGCCGCCTTCTCCGGCGATGTAGGCGCTCACCGGCGCCCTGACGTGCGCCATGGCCCGCACCAGCAGGTCCTGGCGCTTGAGCGCCTCCAGGCGGCTGGGAAAGAAGATGAAAGGCTCCGCCGGCGCGTTGTAGAATCGTTCAGCGAAACGCGGCGGGTGGTAGAGCGGCGTGGAATCCACCGCGTTGAAACGCCGCAGGCGCCGCGAAACCTCCTGGGCAATGGTGTACACCCGTCGGCAACTTCGCAGGTGCCGGGTGTCCTTCACCATGATGTGCCGCCGCAGTTCCTGTCCCTCGGTGCTGCGCCGCAGATCGGCGGCATAAGGCGTGTCCCACAATTCGTAGACCGCGCGGTGCTGGTGGAGCAGCCAGGCCACCTTGCGGGGATGGCGCAGGTAGAAAGATGGAAAAGTCAGGCAGATGACCCGCTCGATGGCCACGCCGTTGAGCCGCGTGAAGTCTTCCCCCTGCCAGGCCTGCATGCTGCGGAGCACCTCGGACGGCGGGTGGAAACGAAAGGGCATGGTGACGACGTCGGTGTCGACGCCGCGCGCCGCCAGCGCATCCCGCAGTCCCATGGTGAGATTGTCGGCGCCCCCCCGGATGAAGGGCACCTGCACGGTGGCAATGGCCACTTTCACGGGCGATACCCCACCAGCACGAAATCCCGCGGGACCCGCACGTAGTCCATCAGCTTCTCGAAGCGGTATGTTTCCACGGCCTGCAGGCGCCGCCCCTCCCCTTCCGGCGCCGGGAAATAAACCGTCGCGCGGGCGAACCCCCGGGAACGCGCCAGCATGTCCAGGGTGTCCGGGTGCAGCGGGTTGCGGTGAGTGGGATCGCGATAGAAGTCGCCTCCGCTGACCAGCAGGTTACGGGCGTTGGGGGTCTCCACGATGGCGATGCCCCCCGGCCGGAGGACGCGCAGCATCTCGTCGAGCAGCCGTACCTGCGATTCGAAGTCAAGGTGTTCGACAAGGTGAAAGGCGGTCACCGCCCCCAGGCTTTCGTCGGGCGTCTGCCGCAGGTGATCGAACAGGTCGGCCTCACGGGCCGCAAGCCCCTGTTCGCTGCAAGCCTGCACCATCAGTCGGTTGCAGTCCACACCCTCGGCCTGCAGGCCGTTTTCGGCCAGCAGCGCCAGCCACTCGCCCCGTCCGCACCCCAAATCCAGGACGGGCCGCCCGGGTTTTCCGGCCCCGCAGGCGAAGATCAGCGGCAGGTAGACTTCCAGAGAACGGCGGACCTCCCGCGGCGCGCCCCTGAAATGGTCTTCGAAGGCGACGTAGAGCGGGTCCAGCAGGCGGGATTCCGCCGGGCTGTCGGCAGGGGCGGATGCCCCGGACGCCGCCGGGGTACCGGTGGCCATGCGCTCCATTTCCCGCTGCTGGAAGGCGAGCCCACGGGCCACCTCGGCCAGGGATTTTTCCAGGCGTTCGATCTGCTGGTCCTGCAGTCTTACGGTCAGGTGAAGCGCCTGGATGACAGCGTGGTTGAACATGCGCTGGGGGGTGGTGATCACCTGTGTCAGGTAGATCATGGCACGGGCCACCGCCCGGGCCAGCCACCGCACCCGCCGGTCGAAGCGGTTCATTTCGGGCACACGGGTGCCCACGCGGGCATTCTGCTCGGCGCGGTTGAGCGTCTGGAAGAGTTCGGCTCGGTTGAAGGCCGGGGCCCTGGAGGCCGATGCGCCCCCGCCGACCGCACGCCGGGCGGCTTCCTGGCGGATCCGGGTCATGATGGATTCCACGTCCACGGGCCGGTCGTCGCTGGGACTCATTTCCGCTTTCTCCGCTTGGTTTCCACGCTGATCGGCAGCGCTGCCGTTCCCACGAAAGCGGCCTCGCTGCCGGGGACCATCTGAAATACCAGACAATGGTCCCACCAGTCCAGGCTGTTTTCCACGTGGCGAAACCCTTGGTGCACGGCGACGCTGACGGAATAGTGCCCCTTTCCGAGATTCAGTGTCACCCCGAACTCCACCTCCAGCACCTCGCCGCCCGTAAAATCGCCGGGCATGGCCCGGAGGCGGCGCGTGTTGGTGCCGAACACGTCGTTTCCCAGCCGGTCGCGGATGATGAAACCCACGGTGGGATCCGCCACCGCCTTGCGGAAGGCCACCGACAGTTTCAGGCGGGCCCTGTCACCCACCCGGAAAGCGCGTGCCGGCTTCCCGTGGTCATCGAGCAGTTCCACCGTTTCGATGCGCGCGTGCCCGCTTCCGGAACGGGTACCGCGGCGGCCGAAGTCGTTCTCCACCTGCCGGATTTCCTCCTCGTGCTGCTGCCGGGCCACTAACGCGTTGTAGTAGTCCAGCAGCTCGTCCGGTTCTCCGTCCCGAATGAGGCGTCCGTGGTCCAGCAGCAGCGCCCGCTCGCAGAGCGATTTGACGGCCGCCGGGTCGTGGGACACGAACAGCAGCGTGGTGCCCTTTTCCTTGAAGGCCCGGATGCGCTGCATGCACTTGTGCTGAAAGTAGGTGTCGCCCACCGACAGGGCCTCGTCGACCACCAGGATTTCGGGCCGCACGGCGGTGGCGGCGCTGAAGGCCAGGCGCACCTGCATGCCCGTCGAATACACGCGCATAGGTTGATCCATGTAGTCGGAAAGCTCGGAAAAGGCCTCGATTTCGGGCAGCAGGCGTTCGCTTTCGGTCCGGCTGAGGCCCATCATCTGGCAGGTCATGAGGGCATTCGTACGGCCGCTGAAGTCGGGGTGGAACCCCAGTCCGAGTTCCAGCAGGGCCGACACGCGACCCCCGATGCGCACCCTGCCCGCGGTGGGCTGCGCCGTTCCCGTGAGGATCTTGAGCAGCGTGCTCTTGCCGGCGCCGTTCTGCCCGATGATGCCGATGGACTCGCGGCGGCGCACGTCGAAGGAGACGTCCTGCAGCGCCAGTCGCGGCTGGTGGGCAATACGGCGGCCCAGTGTCAGCCATTCGCCCAGGCGGGCCCACTGGCTGGGATAGCGCTTGTAGCGCTTGGTGACATGCCGCGCTTCGATGATGGTCTTCACAGCTCGTCCACCATTTCGCCCGACAGGCGCTGAAAAACCACGAATCCGATGACCACCGCCAGCACGGCGCCCACCAGATGCCAGCCGAAGCGGGTCCACTGGGGCCACTGATTGTAAAGCACGATCTGCTGGTAGCTGGTGACGAATCGGGTCATGGGGTTGAGTTCCACCAGTCTGCGGGCACCCGGCGGCAGGATGCTCAAAGGATAGACCACCGGCGTGAACCAGAACCAGAACTGCAGCACGATGGAGACGATGTGGGTGACGTCGCGGAAAAAAACGTTGAGGGTGCCCAGGAACACCCCGGCTCCCAGCACGAAAAGCTGCTGCAGGCACAACAGCGGTACGAAGGCCAGAATCGACATGCCCGGCAGTCTTCCGGTCAGCAGCAGGAAAGCCATGAAAATACCGAAGATGATCAGGAAATTCAGGGCACTGGAAAAAAAGACGATCAGCGGCAGGGTCGTACGGGGGAAATTGACTTTCTTGAGCAGGGTGGCGTTCTCGACGAACATTCTGGGGCAGCGCCCCAGCAAGTCGGAGAAAAAGCCCCACGTGATGACCCCTGAACAGACGAACATGCCGTATCCCATGGTGTCCGCCACACCGGGCAGCTTGGCGCGCATGATTTTGGAGAAGATGACCGTGTAGATGAAGATCATGGCCATGGGGTTGAGGATCGACCAGACGCTGCCCAGCAGGGACCCGAGGTAGTTTCCGCGGAACTCCCGCCACACCATGCTGAAAACGAATCCGCGGTAACGCCACAGGGCCTGCAGGCGATCGACCTGGGAGCGGATGAAGGTACTGAAGCTCATGCTCCTGCGTTTCGTGCGCGCGTGTTGCCCCGCGCCAGTTTCAGGTCGGCATCGACCATCATCCGGACCAGTTCCTCGAATTTCACCCGCGGGCGCCACCCCAGCTTTTCGCGGCCCTTGCGGTAGTCGCCCTTGAGCAGGTGCACCTCGGCGGGCCGATAGAAGCGCTCGTCGATGACCACGTGATCTTTCCAGTTCAGTCCCAGGTAATCGAATGTCAGTTCCACGAACTCCTGCACCGCGTGGGTCTCGTTGGTGGCGATGACGTAGTCGTCGGGCTCGTCCTGCTGAAGCATCAGCCACATGGCCTCCACGTAGTCGCCGGCGAATCCCCAGTCGCGCTTGGCGGCCAGGTTTCCCAGCCGCAGCTCGTGTTCCAGTCCCAGCTTGATGCGCGCCGCGGTGCTGGTGATCTTGCGGGTCACGAACTCGTATCCGCGACGGGGCGACTCGTGGTTGAAAAGGATGCCGCTGCAGCCGAAGAGATTGTAAGAGTCGCGATAATTGCGGATCAGGTCGAAACCGGCCACCTTGGAAATGCCGTAGGGCGAACGGGGGTAAAAAGGGGTGTCCTCGTTCTGGGGGGTCTGACGCGCATGGCCGAACATCTCACTGGTGGCGGCGAAGTAGAACCGGCACTGCGGCGCCTTTTCCTTGACGGCCGAGAGCATGTAGAGGGTGCCGTTGATGTTGGTGTTGATGGTGGAGAAAGCGTCCTCGAAGGAGTAGCTCACGAAGCTCTGGGCCGCCAGGTGGTAACACTCGTGGGGCTTGACCTTTTCCACCACGTTGAACAGGCTGGCGTAGCTTTCCATGGTGGCCGCATGCAGCGTCACCCGGTTCAGCAGGTGGTTGATTCGCCAGAGTCGATGAGCGGGGTCCTCCAGCGCAACCCGCCGTACAATGCCGTGGACCTCGTAGCCTTTTTCGAGCAGCAGTTCCGCAAGATATGATCCATCCTGTCCGGTGATTCCTGTGATCAATGCACGCTTCATTTCTTCCCTTTCATCGACAGCATCGTCGTCAATCCGGCTCCCCCTGCCACGAAGCCGTCATCGTTGATAAACAGGACTCAAAGCGATTCCGAGTACGCGTCGATCATCGCCCAGCCCCACCGCACGGGGAACGAAAGTGCGGTTCACTTCGGTTTGAAAGAAAATGCTTCGGTTTCGTTTGCCGGGCAAAAAGTATGTCAGCTTCCGAGTGCCGGTTGTTGAAAAAGAGAGCCGATCCAGCAGTTTTCCGTCGACGGAAATCGTCACCAGCAAAGGTTTTTCCGGTTGGGCGGTCGCTCCGGGGGCGAACACCGTGAGAGAGATCCGGTTGTGCCTCATGCGAATACGGGTCGACGACTTTCTCGAAGTCCACACCATTTTACCATAGGGCGGGCCCCAGTCTTCCCATGGGAAATACAGCCCGTATTCGTTTTTCAGCGGCCACCAGGATGCCCGCTGGATGGCGAGGTACCCCTTGCCCCCCAGCGAAGCGGCATAGGTGCCGGCGCCGAAAAGCGTCAAGAAGATCACCACTGCGGCGGCCGCCCAGGCGGGCCGGATTCTCACGGGCGGTTGCCGGGCGCCTCCATCCATGCCCGCGGCCCATACGAATCCCAGCAGCACACACACGATCCACGCCACTTCGGGTGAAAAAATGTGGGGCCCGGTGAGGCACAACACCAGGGTCACGGCCAGGGTGGCGATCGCCATGCCGACGGTGAAACGCTGCAGCGGCTCGCCCCCGCGTGCCCCGCTTCCCATCCCCCGTCCCATGGGAATCAGGAAAAACAGCAGCATGCCCCCCACGGCCGGCAGTCCCAGTTCGGCCGCCACCTGCAGATAGAGGTCCTCGGCGTTGTCGAGGTATCCGGGCCGTTCCCCGTAGCGGGTGCGCATGTTGTCCACCTGTCGCCAGAACCCGCCGGGTCCCCAGCCGGCCACCGGTGAAAGCGCCGTCATGCGAACCGCCTGCAATCCCAGCTCCCAGCGGCTGGAGAAACGCCGCAGGTCGCCATTTTTGCGGACCAGTTCCAAGGAATGCTGCAGCCGTTTGGCCAGCGGGATGTCCCGCAGTGGCCCGCTGTTGAGCAACACGCCGCCTGCCAGCAGCACGATCACCAGCGTTGCGGCCACCGCGGCCACCCGGACGCCGGAGCCCTTGCGTTTTCGAGGACCGCCGACCCGTTGCCGCAGTACGAAAAAGACCGGCAGCAGCAGCAGGGTACCCACGAAGGCCGTGCGGCTGCCGCTGGCGAACACCGCCCAGCAGATCAGGATCAGGATCAGTCCGTAAAGACCCTTGAGCCACTTTGCCGAAGCCGCCACCATCGCCGTGAGGGTAATGGGAAACAGCAGGAACAGGCTGATGCCGAACCCGTTGACGTCGGATCCCAGCCCGGGTACGCGTTCGCTCCAGGTAGCCGCCGTACGGTTCCAGAACCCGAAGTCCACATAGGACTGGTACAGGGCCACCGCCAACGACGGCAACAGCAGCAGGGGCAGCAGGATCAGCCTCGTCGCGGGCTTTTCGACATTCTGGAACAGCGCCACGCCGACCATCAGCAAGATGGGAAAGAGCAGGTACACCGCCGTCTGCCGCAGGAGCAGGACGTCGCCCCAGTAGGCGGTGCCGCGCCCGGCGGTAATGTAGGCCGCCGGATCCAGCCGGGTCAGCGCCAGGTGGTGCATGCCGGCGGACATCAGCACGGCGGCGAGGTACCCGACGACCACCCAGCGCAGCAGGCCCGCACGCGCGAACCAGCGCCGGTCCGGGAGCAGCAGGCAGACACCCAGCGCCAGGGTGCCGACGGCCACCCACAGCCACGGTGTGACCCTGCCGGGCAGCCACAGGAAGGCGCCGCTCAACAGCGCGAACAGTGCCGTGCCGGCGAGCGCGCCCGGGGCGTGCCCGTCGGCGGTGGCCCGTGGGTGCAGGGCCATCTCTCAAATGCCCCTGAAGGCGAAGATGAGGGTTTCGATCAGAATGGCCACATCCAGGAAAAAGGAGACGTGCCGGATGTAATACAGGTCGTAATCCATGTTCTCGTGAATGGCGCGTCCGCGGTCCCCGCTCAGCTGCCACATGCCGGTGAGTCCCGGCAGCATCTTGAGACGCTCCCGGTGGAAATCGGTGTAATTTTCCACGATGAAGGGCATCTCCGGGCGCGGTCCCACGAAAGACATATCGCCCTTGATGATGTTGTAAATCTGCGGGATTTCATCGAGGCTTGTCTTTCGCAGAAAGCGGCCCACGCGGGTGATGCGCGGATCTTCGTGGCTGGTGGGACTGGGGGCCAGCGGATCGGTTTCCCGGTGCATGGTACGGAACTTGTACACGGTGAAAATCTTGCCGTCCTTGCCCACCCGGTCGTGGGTGAAGATCACGGGCCCCGGCGAGTCGATTTTGATGGCCAGGGCAATGGCCAGCATCAGCGGCCACAGCAGCAGGACGACGACGGCCGCCAGGGCCAGGTCCAGGTACCGCTTGATGTAGAGGTAGGCCTTTTTCTCCTGGCACACCTCCTCGACCACGGGCAGGTCGCCGATGGTGAAAATACGGATGCGATGCACGAAAAGACGGTACAGGTTGGGGATGAAACAGGGCTTGAGGCCGCACGCACGGATGTTTTCCAGAATGCCCAGCAGCACCTCGCTGGACACGTTGGATATGGCCACCCAGACCTCGTCGATGTCGTACTGTTTCGCGATACGTTCCAGCTGTTTTCCGTTTCCCAGTACGCAGATCCCTCCCTTGCAGTTAAAGCCCAGTTTCCGGAAAACCGCGCCGGCCTTGGCCGGGTCGTCGTCGATGAATCCCACCGGCGTGATGCCCATCTTGGGGGAATTGACGATGTTTCGGTAAAGCGTCAGTCCCAGTTCCCCGGCCCCGTATATCAGCACTTTCTTGTTCAGACCAGACAGGCGGTTGGCCACCGGCAGCAGGTGGTAGAGCGCCGTGCGTTCGATGACCAGCAGCACGAGGGACAGTACATAGGAAAATGCCAGCGTGTAACGGGAAAGGTAGATGGTGCCAAAGTAGAGGAAAACCGCGAACGCCAGGTAGCCGATGGTCACGCCCTTGCAGACGGCCTTGATCTCGTTGACGTTGAGCAGGCTCGATTCCCGCCGGTAGGCACCGACGATCTGGAGCACCACCACCACCGTGGCCGCCGCGATAAGCGCCGCGATCATCACCTGGTGGTCGGGATAGTAGACCTGCCGGCCGATGTTGAGCAGGCGGTAGAGGCGATAGGAACCCAGCATACCGGCGAAGAGCACCAGGAAATCGATTCCACGGTACAACGCCGCCATGAAGAGGGTGAAAGTGCCGGTTTTCATGGGGTCATCGTTTGGTTCGACACGCACAGACGCGCGGGTATCGGCCTGCGGCACAGTCGATAGAATAATCTCTCATAACTGTCAGTTACGCTCTCCCACTGAAAGCACTGCCTCACCCTTTCGAGCGCCTTCCGGCGAAAGGCCGCCACGGTGTCCGGATCGCGCAGCAGGACCGCCAGGACCCGGCGCAGCGCCGGGGCGCCGGCGTCACCCTCGTAGGCCAGGCCGGCAGCGCCGATGGTTTCCAGGTTTTCGCGCGTGTCGTTGACCACCACGCAGTTGCCCAGCGCCATGGCCTCGAGCAGGGCGGGATGGGTGCCCCCGACCCCGGATGTCTCCACGAAAACGGCGGCGTTGGATCCCAGTTCGCGATAGCCGCGGCCGAAGAGATAGCCGGTGAACACGATGCGCGGGTCGTTGCCGGCCACATTCCGCAGTTGCCGCTTGTACGCGTCGGCGTAAGGCGCGTCGCCTACTATCACGCACTTCATGGGGGTGTCAAGGCGGCGGAAAGCCGCCACCAGGTGGTGGACGCAGTTTTCGGGCACCAGGCGTCCCACGAACAGAACGTAACCGCGGGGCGCCAGTCCCCAACGCGCCAGGGTTTCACCGGGCGGTTCCGGCGTCACTTCGGAGCCGTAGGGGATGTAGGGCGGCTTCTTGCCGTAGCGACGCGCGTAGTAGTCCTGCACCACCCGGGAGTCGGTCAGAAAAACGTCGGGCAGAACGGTGGCCAGGTATTCCGCCGCCTGGATGTAGCGTTTGGCCGCCGCCGGCCACTTGTCCCTTTTCCAGTCCAGCCCGTCCACGTTGAGCAAGGTGCGGGTTCCGGCCAGGCGCGGGATCCAGGTTACCGGGCTGTTTCCGGCGATGAAATACAGCCCGATGTCGAAGCCCTGCCCCAGGGCGTGCACGGAGGAGATCAGGCTGTGCAGCAGGGTGTCCAGGTACTTGTTGGCCAGCGTGGGCAGCCTGACCAGCCGCATACCCCGGTAGTAGGGCCGCCGGTAGCGGATGTGATGCGAGCGGCAGTACACCGTCACCTGGTGGCCGCGCTGCACCAGGCGGCGGCCCAATTCCTCCACGCAGGTCTCGAATCCGCTGTAGCTGGCCGGCACCCCCCGGGTGCCCAGCATCGCGATTTTCAAGGTCGTGTCCCTCACATCGTCTCCGTTCTCGCGCCCGGCCCGGCCGCCGCACTCATGGCCCACGGAACAGGCCGATCATGTAATCTTCCCCTGCCCGCCTGCGGGCATGGATGAAGCGGCGCTTGCGCAGGGTTCCGGGCATCAGCCGCAGCACCAGCCAGAGGGCCGGCAGGGAGGTATGTTCCGCCAGCAGCACGTAGCCGACGACCAGCAGGTCCCGGTAAAAGGCAGGCAGCGCGTATCGCAGGGCGTGACGCGGCGTTTGGTTCTTGAGCCGCATCAGGAAGCGGTTTTTGACCGAGTGCATGTTGAGCAGCGGTGCGATGTCCCGCCGCCGGTGGCCGGGTTTCAGGCCGCGGGCGTGAAATGCAACGGCACGCGGCGTGTAGCGCCCCCGCCAGCCCAGCAGCTGCGCCCGCCAGGCCAGATCGGCATCCTCGCGGTAGATGACGAAATCTTCGTCGAAAACCTCCCCGTTTACGGCTACCTCCGCCAGCATCCGTCGACGGTAGAGCGGAGCCGCCCCGGACGGTCCGAAGATGTCGTCCGGCCGGTCGAACTGCCCGCGGTCGATCCGGTCGGCGCCGCGGTCGAAGTGGCGCATCTGGGCCGTGAAAAACATGCCCGTGGAGTCGATCACGGGCGGCTCGGGCGGCTTCAGGTCCCTTTCCATGCGCAGCAGTTTGCCCGAGACCATGCCGACCCCCGGGTCCGACTCGGCGGCGGCCACCATGGCGCTCACGAACCCGGGGGTGAGCACCACGTCGGCGTTGAGCAGCAGCACGTAATCCCCGCCGGTACGCCGGATACCGATGTTGTTGGCCCGACAGAAAAACAGGTTGCTGGGAAACGCCAGCACCGCGAATTGCGGGTATCGACGCCGGACCTCGTCTGCAGCCCCGTCCCCGGATGCGTTGTCCATGAAGAGGACTTCCAGCCCGGGGTAGTCCTGCCCGGCGACGCTGTCCAGACAGGCCCGCAGCGACCAGCGGGAGCGATAGTACAGAATGACGACACTCACCGACGGGGTGCCGTAGGCTGCAGAGATGCCTGTTGCGGAAATGGGTTTCCGTCCCTTCTTCAATGTATGGTGTACGCCGATGCCGACAGACTGCCGGTCACGGGCCGCAGGGCCCGCTGAAAGAGGCCGCCGTGGGAGAGGATCGCGTGGATCTCGTCGGCACTCGCCCGCCTGTTGCGCTGAATGTGCCGGCGTTTGCGTCGCATGCGTTCCAGGCCACCGAATGCGTCCCGGTAGGCGCGAAAAAGAAGTGCCGCTCGGCCCCTGAGCGGGTGATAGGCCAGTGACGCCAGGTTGTAAAACAGCATCTGGGGCCAGTAGCGTCGCAGCAGTTCCCGCGGCATGTTTTTGACGACCACCCAAAGCTGGTTGCGGCGCATGAGGTAAAACCAGCGAGACGACTGCCCGATGGTGACCCCGCCTTTGTGATAGACCACGGCCCCCGGCACGTAACGGCACTCATAGCCGGCCAGCCGCGCCCGGAAGCTCAGGTCCACGTCCTCGCCGTTGGCGAAAAAATCTTCGTCCAGCAGCCCGATCTCGTCGAGCATTTCTCGGCGGTAGAGGGCCGCTCCGGCGCAGGCGCCGAATACCGGGCAGCCCCTGTCGAAGCGGGCGTCGTTCTTCTCCAGCCAGCCGCGTTTGGCGGCGAACCCGGCCGTGAAAAAAAGGTCGCCGGCACTGTCGACGGTGTCGCGGCGGTCGAACAGCAGCATGCGCGAGGCGAACAGCCCGGCCCCGGGGTGGGAAGCGGCGGCCTCGACAAGACTCTCCAGCCAGCCGGAAGACACCTCGGTGTCGTTGTTCAGCAGCACCACCAGTTCCCCCCCGGCGGCCCGCAGCCCCACGTTGTTACCGGCGCAGAAGCCGAGGTTGTGGCGATTTTCGATGACCTGCACGCCGGTGAAACGTTTTTTGACGAAATCCACCGAGTCATCCCGCGAACCGTTGTCCACAAAGATGATCTCGACGCCGCCGATCCGTTGGCGGTGCAGGGATTGCAGGCAGTCCTGCAGGTGCGCGCGGCCGTTCCAGTTGAGCACCACGACACTGACGAGAGGACGGGTCATGGGTCGAAAATCCTCTGCGGCATCACGACCGCGCCTCCCCGTCACCGGGCGGCGGCGACTCTTCGCCGGGTTCGTCACGGTGCCCCGGCACGGCTTCGTTTTCAATGACTTCGCGAATGGTGTAAGCCGTGTCGTTGGTTTTTTCGAAGTAGATCTTCATCAACACGTCGGCCAGCAGACCGGATACGAACAGCTGGATGCCGGTGATGGTCAGAAAGGCGGACAGCAGCGGAAACGCCGAGTTGGACATGTCCTCGCCCCTGAGAAAAAGGAAAAAAGTATAGACGATGGTGATCATGCCCATCAGCAGGCACACCAGGCCGCCTCCCCCGAGCAGGTGCAGCGGCCGCACGGCATACTTGTTCCAGAACCACACCGACAGGATGTCCACAAACCCCTTGATGGTGCGCCGCCAGTCGTACTTGGTGTGACCGGCCACCCGCGGCCGGTGGTTGACCGGAAGTTCGCCGATCTTGAAGCCCTTGATTTCCAGCAGGGCCGGTATAAAGCGGTGCATTTCACCGTACAGCCGGACGTGGTCGAAACAGCTGCGGCGGTAAATCTTCAGCGAGCATCCGCTGTCGTGGATGCCGTCCTTGAGCAGCAGGCGTCGCAGGAAGTGGGCGCCCCGGGAGACCAGACGCTTGCCGGTCTTGTCGCGCCGGTTGACCCGCCAGCCGGAAACGGCGTCCAGACCGTTTTTTTCCAGGTAGGCGACCAGCCGCGGAATGTCGTGGGGGTCGTTCTGGCGGTCGCCGTCCATGGTGACGATGTAATCGTACTGCGCGTGATTGATACCGGCGTCCATGGCGGCGGTCTGGCCGAAATTTTTCTGGAAGCAGATCAGTTTGACCGGCCGCAGTCCGGCGGCGATCCGGGCCGTTGCGTCGGTCGAGCCGTCGTCGACGATGATGATCTCGTAGCGGTAGCCGTTGGCTTCGCAAACCGCTACGATCTCCTGGTGCAGGGCGGCGATATTTTCCGCCTCGTTCATGACCGGTATGATGATCGACAGGCTTGTCATTCGGGTACTCCGGTGTTTCCCAGTGCGTTTTCGATGGTCGCAGCCCACACGTGCAGGATGAAGATATGCGCTTCCTGGATGCGCGCGGTGCGGCCGGCCGGGACCACCACCGCCGTTTCACACAGCGATTTGAGGCGTCCGCCGTCTCCGCCCAGCAGTCCGATGGTAGTCATTCCCCTGCCCGCCGCTGTTTTGAAAGCCTCGCCCACATTGTCCGAATTACCGGATGTCGAAATGCCCACCAGCGCGTCCCCCGGGTTTCCCAGGGCGTTTACCTGTCGGGCGAACACGTCGGAAAAAGCATAGTCATTGGCCACGGACGTCAGGATGGAGCTGTCGGTGGTCAGCGCCACCGCGGCCAAGCCCCGCCGCTCCTTTTCGAAGCGGCCCACCAGTTCGGCCGCTAAGTGCTGGGCATCGACCGCCGAGCCGCCGTTGCCGCAGACCAGAATCTTCCTCCCTTTCTGCAGGGTTTCGATCAAGGCCTGCGCGGCCCGCTCCACCTCCGCTGCGATCTGCGGAAGTTTCTCGAAACAGCTTCGGTGCGCTTGCAGTAACTGAAGAAACATGATGACGGTTCCTTTCGGGGACCCGGGGCCGTCAGACCTTCGGGATGGGCAGCAGACCGTAAAAAAGAAATGAGTAGGCGCCCAGAATAAACAGACAGATCACCACCAGGTTCAACAGCTTCGCGGGCAGCCGTTTTTCCACCCGCACCATCAGCATTCCGGCCATGGCGAAAATCGGCAGGAAATAGCGCCCCTGGTTCTGCAGGTCCACATTCCAGGAGTTCCAGAAAGCCGCCGCCAACAGTGCTGCGGCACACATCAGCAGGTTGACCATGTCCAGCTTGAGAAAAAGCTGCGTGCGCCACAGGGTCGACCACAACAGCAGCCCGGTCAGCAGGTACAGGAGGTATTTCACGGCCTGGTAATAGAAAGGCGACCCGTAAAGGGACATGTACCCGTAAACACCGAAGGTGCTCTGAAAGGATATCCGTCCCCAGCCGTAGCGCTCGAATACCTGGCGCGCGCTGACGCCGCGCTTTCTCAGGTTCAGCCCGAAATACTGGTTTTTGAGCGGCGTGTCCGGCCGGAAACGCGGGCGTGCCTGGCGGTTGCGGCATTCCGTCAGTTTCTCGGCCCTGTGCCAGCCGTTCTGGTAGACGTCGAAGCCGAAGCGGCCGGCCGTCAGCGTCAGCGCAATGAGGACCACCATCGCCAGGCGTTTCCAGACAGCCGCCGGAAGCGAGAAGCCGTTTTCCAGTAACCGGATCGCGAGGAAGACGGCCAGGAAAATGCCGAAAAAGTAAAAATTGAGCTTCAGCAGGGGTACCATCGCCAGCAGCACGGCGGTAACCGCCAGTCGGCCGAGGAAACCGGCCGTCGGCAGATCCTCGAGCAGCAGACGGTTGGCCGGGCTTTGCCTTTCGACCACCATGTAGCCCAGCAGGAAACAGATGAAAAGGGAAAAGGCGTCGGAGTTGAAATAGCTGAAAATATACCAGACCTGGGGACTGGCCAGCAGCGGCAGGTACAACAGCCGGTGGCGGCTCTTGACCAGGCACAGCCACAGCAGGATGCCGAACAGCATGAGATTGAAAAAGCGCAGCCGCAGGTAGCGTTCCAGCGGAGCCATTTCCAGCATGCGCGAAAATTTGCCGGCGAAAAAGTAGACCGCCTCGAAGGAATCCAGGCGCGACACCCCGTGCACGCTGTAGGTGCCGGCGGCTTCCGGTGCGCATATGGCCGGCGGCAGCCAGTGCGTTTCATAGAAACCGGCGGCCCGCACGTGAACGTACTCGTCGGGGTGCATGTTGAAACGGCTGACCACCGCCATGGCCATGATCAGGCCCAGCACCAGCGCCATCAGCCCCGGGGCGTAATCGAAACGGGCCGGGACCCGCACCGCCATCTCCGCCAGCAACCCCAGCACGGCCGCGAGCACGGCGATTTTCACCACGGCCGCCAGCCAGCTGCGGCTGTTTGCGCGGGCCGGGACGGAGGTCTCCAGTTGGGGGTCCCTGCCGGCGGCGGTGACGGCGATGCCCGCCCTCCCGGTTTCCAGCCTGGCGATCTGGTTCAGGGCCCTGAGTCGCGGGCTGTCTTTGCGCGAAGATATTTCGACGGGTTCGAAAGGCACCTGGGAAATGCGGATCCCGCCGATGACGATCTTTCCGGGCCGGTCCAGCGGGTCGATGCGCAGGCTGTGGATCTTGCCGAGATCTCCGATGAAAAAAGCGTACTGCTTGCGTCCGGGGCGAATGGCCACCGAAGCCGAGCGGGATTCGCTGTAGCGCTCCCCTTCCCCGGCCCAGTATATCTTGAATACGCCCCGTGTGTCGGTTCGCAGGGTGAGCCGCACCAGGGCGTGCCGCGACAGCAACCAGCCGGACAGCAGCAGCCCGAGCACCAGGAAGAGGACCAGCCGTTTTTTAAAAGGAGGAAGCATGGCAGCAGGCCTTGTCCGGCCGATGAGGAGTCAGCGCAGCGGAACCGGCACCCGTCCGGGGAAAATGTACAGGCTGGGGTCGCTGTTTTTCCCGGTCGCGGTGAGCTGGATCCCGTTGCGCGCTTTTTTCACGCGCCGGTCTTCCGGCCAGCAGAAGATCTGGCCGGAAGACTCGTAGAGCACGTACCGTGAATCATTGGAGACGGCCGCCCGGTGGCAGCGGCCCTGTCCGATGAAGTACGCGGATTTCGACAGGACTCCCTTTTCAGGGTCGAAATAGGTGATGTACAGCGGCCGGTTGATGTTGCCGCGTACCCGGCGGGTCATGACGATGAAGCGCCCGTCCGGTGACCAGGCCGGCTCGCAGTCTCCCTTCAGCATCAGGTCGTTGGCGATGTAGCGCCGTTTTTCCAAATCAACGATCATGCTGCGATGCCCGGCATCGGCCGTGAACACCAGCAGGTAGCGCCCGCCGAAACGCAGTTCGGCGCACTGACCCAGCCGGAACCCCCTGTAGGGCGGACGGCTCTCATCGTGGATCACCCGGGTTCGGCGCGTTGCCAGGTCCAGCGCCAGCACCCGGCGCGGGTCCCTGCGGGAAATGGCCACGATGCGGCGCCCGTCGGTCGTCCAGTAGGCGCCGGTACCGTACTGCGTCACCACGTTTCGCAGGACACGCTCTGCGCCGGAAAAATCGTTTTTCATCAGCCACACATCGCCTGCGCGGGTGAAGATGAATCGGCTGCCGTCCGGCGACCAGCGTGGATTCTCGCCCTCGGTGACGGGGGTTGGCTTCCAGGGGGCGATTCGCGATACGGTGATCCGGCCGTCTCGCGACCACAGCAGCACGGCCGTCGGAATGGCCGCCGCCAGGCGCTGCCGCGGTGTTTCGGCCTCGGTCGAGGTCAGGATGCGGGGCTGCAGGGCGTACCAGGCCACCGCCGCGGCTGCCACCACCGCCACGGGCAGTCCTCCCAACAGGAGCCGTTTGCGATGTCTTTTCATGGGCGGCCCTCAGGCGTGGCGCACCTGTCGCCGGGAAAAGAAAGACAGGATCACCAGAAAAGGCACCGTGAGCATCATCTCCAGGCCGATCACGTACAGGTTGTGCCTGGAGAAGACGTCCGCCAGGAACTGGCCGATGGTGGCGTCGTCCAGCACCGAGTGCATGACCGGCGGCAGCAGCGGGATCATGAAGTAATGCTCCGAGAAAGGCCACAGGATGGGGATACCGAATGGCGGCCGCCCGTCCATGGAGAGCAGGTCGAGCACCAGGTGAGAGCCGTAGAGCGCGAACATGAACAGGAACTCGCGGCCGAAGCGCTTTCCGCCCCGCAGGCTGATCAGCGCTCCGGCCGCCAGGGCAAACAGAAAGCCGAAGCCGATGCTGTGGCTGATGCCGTGGTGGTACATGTTGGGGGTCCCCCGGAGAATACCGGGAATGAAATCCAGGTCCGGCGCGTTGGCCAGAAACACGTAGAGGCCCAGCAGCATCAAACTGCGGGGTTTGAGCGACTTGTCGCGCCAGGCGGCGATGACGTAGCCGGCCAGCGAGTGTCCTACGGGTGACGACATGTTTTTATCCGTTCAAACCATGTTTTGCGGCGTTTTCTGCAAGGTAGGCCTTTAACTGCTCCCGCCCCTGATTCTCGATGTGCATACGGTACCACACCTCGGCGTTGACCAGCAGCCAGAGGCGGTTTCCGTGGTCCGCCCTGCGGGCCAGGTGCTGTTGCAGCAGTTCGTCGATGGCGGGCTGCGAGAGGTAGCCGTCCCGCACCAGCGACGCATCTTTCAGAAACAAAAGATAAAGCAGGCGGAACTCGTTTGCAAGCAGGTAGGTGAGCGGCGATGAGAAGCCCTGCTTCTTGCGGTGGACCAGCGCCGGCGGCAGAAGCTTGCGGGCCAGCGCCGTCTGAATGATCCGCCGGCGGGTGCCGCGGATCTTGTACTCCGGCGGCATGCCGGCACAGAACTCGGCCAGTTCGTGGTCCAGGAAAGGGGAGCGCGCCTCCAGGCCGTGTGCCATGGTCATGCGGTCCAGGATCATGTTGGGGTGATCGGGCATGCGCGTCATGGCGTCCACATAGAGCATACGGTCGATGGCGCGTTGGGCGTTGTCGGCATCAAAATAACGGGCCAGGTTGGCCTCGGGGTCGAACATGCCCGTCTGCCGCTGGAAACGATCCGTGTAGAGGGACCGCTTGTAGCGGTCCGAGAAATAGAAGTAGCTCAGGCTGCGCGCGTAGCGCAGGCCGCCGCGGTAAAAGGACATCTGGTGGATCCAGCGCAGCTTGTGGCTCAGGCTGCGGTACCAGAACCCCTCGGGCATGCGCTCGAGCAGCCGCTCGATTACCCTGCGCCGCAGCGCCTCGGGCAGCATGGCGTAGTAGCCGGCGTAAATGTTGCCGTAATAGCGGTCGTAGCCGCCGAAGAGTTCGTCTCCGCCGTCGCCCCCCAGCACTACCTTGACTTCCCGGCGCGCCAGCTCGGAAATGCAGTACATGCAGACCGACAGGGGGTCCGAGGGTTCGTCCAGGTGCCACACCAGGTCCGGCAGTTTGCGCACCAGCGAGGGATCGATGGTCAGCTCGAAGTGCCGGGTGCCGCACTGCCGGGCCACCATGCGGGCATAGGGAAGCTCGCTGTAGCCCGCGTAGGGCACGTCCCCCGAGAAGGTCTTGAAAGGTCCGCCGCCGACCCGTTGCATCATGCGTACCACCAGGCTGGAGTCCAGGCCACCGGACAGGAAAGCGCCCACCGGGACGTCACTGACCAGGTGATACCGGACCGTTGCCGCCATGCGCTCCTCGAGTTCCACCAGGGTGTCCTCGAAAGATTGCCGGCGCTTGGGCTCGAACCGCAGCTGCCAGTAAGGACGAATGTCGATATGCCCGTTTTCGAAAACCAGGGTGTGTCCCGGCGGCAGCTTGCGCACCTCGCGAAACATGGAGCGCGGCGGGGTGATGATGCGGATCGTGAGATACTCGTAAAGCGCCTGACAGTCCATTTCGCGAAGTTCCGGCCGGAGCGCCAGCAGGGACTTGATCTCGGAAGCAAAGGCGAAGTGGTCTCCCCGATGGTGATAGAAAAGCGGCTTCTGGCCCAGGTGATCGCGGGCCATGAAGAGCCGTCTGCGCCGGGTGTCGTATATGGCCAGCGCGAACATGCCCCGCAGTTCGCGGACGCAGTCTTCGCCCCGCTCTTCGTAGAGATGCAGCAGGACCTCGGTGTCGCTGCGGGTCCTGAAACGGTGCGGGCGGCGCAGCCGGGACCGGATTTCCTCGAAGTTGTAGATCTCCCCGTTGAAGGTGATCCACAGGGTCCCGTCTTCGTTGCACATGGGTTGGTGACCGCCGTCCAGATCGATAATGGAAAGCCGGCGCTGCCCCAGTCCGACGGTGCCGCTTTCGTTAATGTAGATGCCCTCGTCGTCGGGGCCGCGGTGCGCCAGCATGCGGTTCATCAGCCGCAGCTGTGATTCGGTGACCCCCTCGGGGCGAATGATGCCGGTGATGCCGCACAAGGTAAGCGGTCTCCTCTCCTTCAGGTCCGGTCGGCGGCCGGAATGTCCGCCAGCGTCAGGTAACGATCCACGATCACATCGATGCTGTATTTGCGAATATCGGCCCGGTTGCGAGCCCCCATGCGTTCCCTCAGGTCGTGATTTTCCAGCAGCCGTGCGGCGGCCTTTGCGATGGCCCCGGCGTCACGGGGCGCCACCAGGATCCCGTTGAGGCCGTCGCCGATGAGATCCACCTGCCCGCCGTGATTGGTGGCCACCACGGGCAGGCCGACCTGCATGGCCTCCTGCAGCACGATGCCGAAGCCCTCATGAAGCGAGCTGAGCACGTAAACGTCGGCACAGGCCAGAAAGCGAAACTTTTCCCTTTCGGAAACCTGCCCCAGGAAATGCACCCGCCGCTGCAACCCCAACCCTTCCGTCAGCTCGACGAGCGCGTGGTGCTCCCTGCCGTCGCCGATGATCAGCACCTCCACGTCTTCTTCCAGGTTTTCCAGCGCACGGATCAGGTACTCGAACCCCTTGCGCTTTACCAGGCGCCCGACGCTGACCAGGTATTTCCGGTCCTTTCGAAGCCCCAGCGCTTCCCTGGAAACCGGTGTGAAAGAGAACGGTTCATAGGGCAGCGGGATGACCGCAATGGGCCTCGCCGGATGGTAGAAGCGGACGGCGTTTTCCCGCGTGTTGTTTGACTGGGCCACGATGCGGTCCGAGCGGTTCAACAGGAAACGCACCATGAGTCTGAAGAGTGCCGAGCGGTGCGGCGAGCTTTTCTTGGAGGGATCGTAAATGTCGCCGCCGTGGATGGAAAGCACGTTCGGTCGCCGGAAAAGGGCTGCCAGCACCACGCCCAGGGGCCCGGTGGGCAGAACGAAATGCGTGTTGATGAAATCGTAGCGTCGATGCCGACACAGGTGCGCGGCCGCGACCAGGGCTGGTGCTAGATACGAGAACATGGAAACGAAGGTGGCCGTCTGCTGTTCCCTGCGCCCCAGGATCGGTACGCGGTACACCCGGACACCGTCCATGGTCTCCCTGGAGGCCAGGTCCCCGTAACGGCTGGTGACGACGTCCACGGCCATTCCGCGCCCGACGAATCCGCGTGCCAGGCTGTGGGAAACCCGGCCGCCGCCGCCGCCCAGGGGCGGGTATTCGTAGTTCAGGATCAATACGCGTCGCATGTCACTGGGCCCGCATGGTGGGTACGAATATCCGGTGCAACACGGGGACGTCCACGAAGAGAAACAGGAGCATGACCCCCACGCACAGCGTTACGAAAAGGACGAACCCCCGCTGGCGATAGAGCCGTTCGGGATACTGCGCCGGGCTGTCGGCTAGAAAACCGAGGTGGATGTACCAGCCGATGAAGCCGGCGATGAAGGGAAAGGACAGCAGCAGTTCCAGGCGGTAGCGCATGATGAAGACGCCGAAAAAAAGGCCGAAGGCCACGGCGTAGTATGCGACGCTGACCAGCAGGCGCTCCTCGTTGTAGTGTCCGAAACTGTTGCGGTACTGGCTGGCTCTTTTCGGATCGGCGATCTTGCGGTACTCGGCGAAACGTTTGACTGCCATGAAAAAGGCCCCCACCATCCAGTAGGCCACGATCAGCGAAACCGGGGGCAGCTTGTTCATGCCGGCGGCGTACCAGCCGGCCAGCAACCGCAGTGGGTTGTTGACCGCTTCACTGAGAACGTCCAGGTAGGGTTTGTCTTTGGAGCGCATGGGGGGAATGTTGTAAACACATCCCATGACCCACAGGCTTGCCGAAACCACCAGCAGCGGTTTTCCCAGCAGCGACGAGAAGCCCAGCCCCGCCGCCGCCAGCAGCAACCATTCCGCATAGGCCCATCCGACGTTGACCTGTCCCGAAGGAACCGGCCGGAATTTCTTGACCGGGTGGCGGGCGTCATAGGGAGCGTCGATGACCTCGTTGATCACGTAGTTGCTCGACGCCACCAGTCCGAAGGCCAGCAATGACAGTGCCACCCGCCACAACAGGGGCCAGGCGACGATGCGCGGGCTGTCGTATACGGCCAGCACGACGCCGGGCAGCATGAAAATGTTCTTGAACCAGTGGTCGAATCGGGCGATTTTCAGGTACGCTTTCCAGTTCATAGGGTTTCACCCCCCGCTTCATTCCCGATGAAGCGGGTTGTTGCCTTTCATTTCGACAGGAAATGCTCGGCTTTGCGCCGGCGCCGGATCACCCCCGCGGGAAGTGCGCGCCACCACAGCCCCAGGCAGAAAGCCGCCAGCAACAGCAGCGCCCAAAGGCATTTGACCATCAGGACCCGGAATCCCGGCGAGTCTGCACGGATGCGGACGGCGTCTGCTGTGATACTGACGGGCCCCCAGGCACGCAGGGTGTGTCCGTCGATATCCTTGAGTGAACCGTTTTCCGATGGTTGGATCAGGGGAAGGATGCCACTGCCCTCGAATCCAGACAGGGGGATGTAGAGGAAAAAAACGTCCGTCCCGAAAGAGAGCCGCTGAATGTCACAGGGGAAAAAATGACGTCCATAGTAAAGCCGCCGGGGGCGCTGACCCGGGTAAAACCTCAGCACCGTCTCCCCCTCCCCCATGGCGGTCGGCAGGATGAAGTTCAGGTCCGTGTCGCGCATCCCCCGGGGGCGATAGACCGAAACGAAAGAGGGGTCCTGCACGGGGTGCGTCCGGCGGACGGCGAATTCCGTGGATTCGTAAACCTGGTGAACGCGCAGGGACACCCCCGTCAACGGCAGCGGCACCGACGCCGCCAGCCCGGCGATCAGCACCGCGGCCGCCGCCACGCTGCGCAGACGCAGCGATTTTCTCTCCCCGTCTGAAGCCCTGCGATCCGCGAGCGCTGCAACGGCCAGGCCGCAGGCCACGGCTGCCAAAGTGGCAAAGGCGTACACGTTGTGGCGGAACAGACGATAGAACATGACGGCGCTGAGAGCGGCCGTACCGGACAGCAGAATGTACGTTGCGCAACGCAGGGCGCTTTCTCGTGGCGTCGCTGTTGTGTCGGTCCTCTCGGCTCCGGCGATGAACACGGCTACTCTCCCACCGGCATAGCCGCTTTGTGAAACGACAGGTCGCGCACCTGCCACAAGCCGCTTGCCGCCGTCGGTACCGCCCTCCCCTGCAATGCCACGATCTGCAGCGTCACGCGATCTCCGGCGAGCTTGCCCATGTCCTCCGGGGGCAGCATGAAATGGAAGCTACGCCACCGGTCGGAAACCCGCCCCCTGGCCGTTTCACGCCCATTGACCAAGACGCGGAAAACCCCGCTGGAATGCGGTTTCCCCGGTGCCAGGCGTGCCGAGAAGCGCAGCAGAGGCCTTTCGCGAAGCACGTCGCTCCGGATGATCTTCGTGATACGGCTCCCGCTGAGGGGCTTGCGCCGCAGGCGGTACAGGGAATAGTTACCGTCCTTTTCCACCAGTTCCCATTGCTTTTCCAGCTCGGACCACGGGAAGGGTTTGCGCCAGCCGCGGGCCAGCCAGCGGGTGGCGGGCCGGTCCACGATGATGAAAACCGGCGGCCAGATCTCCGACAGGCGGCGGGTGACTTTTCCGATCTCCCAGTTGCGCATGAGCCGGGTCAGTTCCGTAAACAGCCGGGGGACGAATCCGGAGATGCCGTTCACCGTGTAATGAAAATCACCGATGGTGTTCATGATGATGTTGTTGTTGATGACCTTGGGTTCGGTCGGAATCTGGAAAAGAACGCTCTCCGCGGGCAGCTGCAGCGCACGGCGTATCACGCGCGATTCGACCAGATCGACGTAGTCCTCGTAGCGGTATTTGATGTGTCCGGCCTCGTAGATCAGCATTCCGATGAGCAGCGGTACCACCCACACGATACGCGCGTCCGCGCGGACCAGCCTATCGAGCGTGAAACAGCCGGCCGCCACCAGGTAGGTCAGGGGAATGATAGCGAAACGTGTCAGTCCTCGCACCAGGCCGAATACCGGTGTCGACAGGAACAGCGGCGCCAGGGGCCCGTATCCCAGTTTGACCAGATGGGCGTCGTGGCGCACGGTGATGACGGGTCCCAGGCTGATGAAAAAACAGATCACCGCGCCGGCGGCCATGGCGACGAGCAGTTGCCGCGACCCGTCTTCCCTCGTGGGCAGCAGCATCCGGAATACATATAGGGCCAGCAGCATCACCGAAACGGGCAGTAGCAGGATGTGCCAGCGAAAAAAGTCCCCCGAAAAGGCGTTGGCGATGATAACCGCCCAGAACAGGGTCCACAATCCGAATTTTCCCAGGGCCGTCAGGGTGACGAGGCGCCCGGTAGACGGATCCCGCCGCGACAGCCCGGCGACACCGGCGCCCATCCAGGCCAACGAGAGCAGTGCCAGCACGCTGCCGGGGAACAGATAGGTTTCCGACCATCGCACGGGCGGCTCGAACAACGAATAGATCAGGTAGGCCGAACGGGTGTCCACATAATGAAGGGCCTGGGCCTGGCTGATCTGGTAATCTTTCAGCCCTCTGGCGTAGCCGCCCTGCATCTTGAGAATGACATACGGATAGAGGTAGGCGGCCGCAATGATTCCCACGCCGAGCAGCATGACGGCCCCGGAAAGATAGAAACGCCGGTTCCGGCGCAGGTCGCCCTGCCGGACCACCCGCATCAGCAGAATGCACCCCAGAGGAAAGACCGTCATGTAGGTGTAATAGATGCAGGAGGTGACCGCGATGTAGAATCCCCCGCAGAACAGCAGCGCCCGCCCGGTGGAGGGGGCGTCGATCCAGCGGATGAACAAAAGCAGCAGCAGGGGGATGACAAAGGTCAGGATCATGTTGAATTCGATGTAGAAGGCCATCATGAAAGGCATCAGGCAGTAAACGAATGCCCCCAGATAGCCCGCCCCACGACCGATCCCGAGTTCCCGCAGCAGGGCGTACATGCTCACGCCGGCCAGCGCCCAGAAAAACAGCATGGTGCCGTTGAAGGCCAGGAAACGGTTGTGGCTGAAGGCCCACAGCGCGGCGTACACGAAGGACTCCGGCCAAAGCATTTCCCCGAACGCCAGGGTGTACATGTGCGGGTAGAAATAATCGGCGTTGTAGTGCGGAAACAGGATGCTGCCCTTTAAGATATGCTGCGCGTTCCAGGCCATCCAGTGCCCCATCACCTTGGGATCCCAGTGTTCCCCCAGTCCCGTGAAAAAGTAGGCTTTCCAGGGGCGTACGCTCAGCAGCACGGCCGTCGCCAGGACGCCGAAGAGCCCGGCCTTTTCCAGGAGATTTCCCGGTTGCCACCTGCGCCGTACGGCCTTCGAATGCGCCGCTGCCGTCATCCGGAAGCCGCCTCTCCGGTTTCGTCGGTGTCGGTTCGCAGTTTCTGCATGTCGACCGTTTTCTTGTCTTTGAGGTAAAAAAGCCCGCCGATGAGGCTCAGGGGAACGAGCAGCGCACGGATCACCAGCATCATCATCAGCGCGGCATCGAAGGACATGCCCAGGTCGCCCATGACGTAAATGAACGAACCGTCGAACAGCCCGATGCCGTTGAGCGACACCGGGATCAGCGCCGCCAGGTTGCTGATGGCGGCGCCCATCACCAGTCGCGTCAGGCTGGACGGGTCGCCGGCGGCGTAAGAGAGCAGCAGCATCCACGAAAGCGTGAAAAGGTGAAATCCGAAAGAGATGGCGATGATCTGCAGGCTCTTTCCGGGATGCCGGCGATAGTCTTCCGACAGGGCCAGCACGCTCTTGAGCCTGCCCGGAAACCAGCCGGCCGCCATCAGCCAGGAATGGGCGCGCTGCGAAACCGCCAGGAACACGAGGGGCGCCAGGGCGATGGCCGAAAAGGCCAGGATGCACGGCAGCAGCCAACGTGGCTGAAAAGGCCCCCGCACGTAGATGACGGCCCCTCCCGCCGCCGCCAGCGCCACCAGCGCCCAGATGCCGGTCAGGCGCTCGGTCAGCACGGCCACCACGGCCGGTGCGCGACTGGCCTGTCCGCGGGCGGTCTGGTAGATGCGGTAGACGTCCCCGCCGATGTTGCTGGGAAGAAAGTTGTTGAAGAAAACCGAGGTAAAATAATAGGCCTGCAGGCGGTTGAACCCGAAGCGCAGTCCGTGCACCGACAGGATCAGGCGCCACTTGAAGGCGCTGATGGAAACCCCCAGCAGCATGCCGGCGAAAACAGCACCCAGCATCCACGGGTCAGCCTGTCGCAAGATGTGCCAGATGGTGCGCCAGTCGCCCTTCCAGATGATCAGCGCGCAGAGGGCCACGGTGACCGCCGTCTTGAGCAGCGTTCGGGTGCGGCTGCCGGACCGGGTTTTCCGCTGGGCCGGATTCACGTCGCCCGCCCGGCCTGGTCCCGCATGCGGACCACTTTGGCCGGTATGCCCACGGCGATGGCGCGCGCGGGGATGTCGCGGTTGACCATGGCGCACGCGCCCACCACCGCCCCTTCTCCGATGCAGACCCCGTCCAGCACGGTGACCCGCGTGCCCAGCCAGGCGCCGGAGCCGATGCGGATGGGGCCGCTGGTGTAGACCTCCTGATCCATAACGGCTCCGGGTCCGTCGAACCGGTAAGCGCCGGCACTCAGATAGCAGCCCCCGGCGGTCAGCACGGCCTCCCCGGTTTCGACACCGTCCATGGAAACCACCACCGAGTTGCTGCCCAGGCTGGTGCGGCGGCCCAGGCGGATGGGCCCGTTCTTGGCCAGCAGCATGCAGTTGCGGTTGACCAGCACCCGGTCTTCCAGCACCAGTCCGGCGGAGCCGGCGCCGCGCCCGTCGACCACACAGTTGTCGTCGATGGTGACATGATCGCCGATGAAGATGTCGGCCGGATGCCGGAAGGTGACGTTGCGCCCGATGATCACGCCTCTTCCGAAAGCGCCAAACAGCCGGGGATAGAAGAGCTTGCGCAGGAGGAAACCGGCTCCGCCGGGCAACGGCCCCAGTAAAACGGTAAGCAGCTCGTAGCTCACAAACCGCGAAAAGGACGTTTCACCGCAGGTCAGCGCCCGGTAGGTCTTCAGGGCCGAGGTGTTCTCGTCCGCAAGCCGCTGGCGGATGTTGCCCGCCTTGTCGATGATTTTGATTTCCCGTGAGGATGTATTCAAGAGACTTCCGGCCCCCTGCTACTTTCGGCATACAGCCGCTATTTTTTTTGTGAATATTCGATTGGTTTTACCGTAAAACTTAAAGCTGATTCTCAGGACCATCTGAATCACGCTGTCCAGGAACATGCCGACATAGTTGGCCGGGTTTTCGTAGAAAATGTAGAGGTTGAGCGGGAAGACGGAGATGTTCCTGAAGCCGCTGTGGGCCAGCACCTGCCGCAGGCTGTACTCGGTCATGGTGTTGTAGTGGTCGAAGTTCTGGGCCAGGGCCTCGGAACCGGTGACGGGGTTGGCGCCGTTGAGCGAATGCACGGCCAGCAGGCCGCCGGCCCTGAGGCTGTGGCGGCACAGGGACAGGAATTGCAGGATCTCCGGTTTGGTGAGGTGGTTGAGTTCCTGCTCGGCGAAGATGACGTCGTAGTGTTCGGGGTGCTCTTCGAGAAAACCGAAGGCATTGGCCACCCGGCAGTCCAGGCGTCGGGCGCGGGCATAGGCGACCTTGTCCGGATCGGAATCAATGCCGATGACGTTGTCGACCCCCCGTTTCATGAGTAAATCGACGAAATAGCCGGGACCGCAACTGACCACCAGCACGCGGTCGCCGGTTTTGATATCCATGTGTTTGAGATAATTGCGCTCGTAAAACTTTCCGAAGGTCCCATATCCCTTTTCGATGTTGGCGGGCGCTTCCCAGAACGTGTCGAAAGGTTCGATCTGGGCCGTCAGTTTTGGATCGACTTGCATGTGCGTCTCCCTGTAGCCATTGGAATGTTTTCCCGCCCGGGAAGTGAAACCGGCCAAATCGGCCGGCCTGTCCGGGCCTGGGTGGAAAGATGATGATGCAACGGAAGCCGGAGATCAGAGCAGATCGTGGCGGCGGTACCACTCGGCGGTGCGGGCGACTCCCTCCTGGAAATCGATGCGGGGGTGGAAATCGAGCAGTTCGGCGGATTTCCGGGGGGAAAACAGGAAACTCTTGCGGAAAAAATCCATTCGCCGGCGGTGCAGCGGGGGCTGAATTCCCAGCGGGCGCAGGGTCAGTTCCATGGCGACGGCCAGCATCATGAACGGCAGCATGGGTGCATGGATACGCGGCAGGCGACCGTCGAGCACGTCGGCCACGGTGCGCACCATCTCCAGCGTGGTGAGCGGTTCCCTGCCGGCCAGCACGAACAACTCTCCGACGGCCCTTTCGGCCTCGGCGGCCCGCATGAACCCGTCGATGAGATCCTGAATGTAGATCAGGTGGTGGATGTTGTCGCCGCCGCCGATGACGAAGAAGGTTCCCCTGGCGATTCCCCTGAAAAGTTTCAGCAGTCGACGGTCCCCGGGGCCGTAAGTCTCGGAGATGCGGATGACAACGACCGGCAGCCGCTCCCGGAAAGCCATGACGGCCCGTTCTCCGGCCAGTTTGGTGACGCCGTAAATGTTGTCGGGCCGCAAGGGCGAGTCTTCGTCGATCATCCCTCCCAGGGCCGAGCCGTAAACACCGATGGTGCTGCCGTGCACGAATCGCCGCACCCCGGCCGCCGCCGCGGCCGCCAGAATGGTCTCGGTGCCCCGCAGGTTGACGTCCCAGAACAGCGCATCGGGCACGTTGGCTTCGTGCTGGGCGGCCGCTAAGTGAAAGACCACCTCGACACCGTCGACCGCCTCCACCACCCGGCTTTTATCGGTCATGGAGCCGAGTACGACTTCAGCGCCTTCCCGCTTCAGCATTTCCGCGTTGTCCGTTTCGGCCGGATTGTTCAACCGCCCGTAGACCCGCACCCTGTCGCCGCCTCGCAGGCAGTGCAGCGCCAGGCGCGAACCGATGAACCCCGTACCGCCGGTGATCAGTATGTCCGTCATGCGCAACTCTCCGCCCCCCGCCAGGGGTAGGCCTGGTATATTTCCGAAATTTCTCTCTGCCGGCGCTCACGATCCCATCCCATCTCGTCACCCATGAGGTCGGCACAGCGCTCCAGCGCCGCGCGCGGGGGCACGCAACCGCTTCCCAGATCCGTGCGCCGCAGAACCACGTCGGACAGTTTGCAGGCCATTTCCTCCCTCACGGCGTGCAACACTTCGCTCTCGATTACCGTCGCGCCCGGCAGACACACAAGGTGCCGGCCATCTTTCCCTGCATGGCGCAGCACGTCCGCAACGGCCGACCCGTAGTTTCGAATCAGGCAGGGCACCTGTTGGGGGGCGATTTCCCGCCCGTATTCCGCCGTAACCCGTTTTGCCAGGCTCCCGAAGTCCTGGATGTCCCCGCCGTGCAGGGGAACCCGGGCGGAATCGGGAAAGGGCCCCTGCCTGCCTTGGTGCCGGCATACCAGATCGAGCGCTTTGGCCGCCATTCCACGGGCCGTGGTGGCCCGCACACCGATGAGCGTCAGAAGCCCGCCGACGCCGTGTGTCTCGGCGTGATCGATCACCTGGGAACGTTTGCCGAAGCTGATTTCGCTGCGGCCCTGTCGTTCCTCGTCACCGAAAAGCGTCAGGCCCATGTTGACCACCTGGATGGCTTCCAACGAGGGGACGAGGCCGGGGTAGGCCTGATTGACCTCCCGGGCGTAGGAGCGC
>CAYZCL010000157.1:0-9387 GCA_964476595.1 uncultured Desulfobacteraceae bacterium | reverse complement strand
GCCGCGCAACAGCGGCCATGCAGTAAACACAACGGCGCGGGGTGCCCCAGGGACGGGGCACCCCGTACCCGACCTTTCTGCCGGCGTTGACCGGCGCTTCCCACCCCGGCCAACCCGAGCCTCGAAACACCGGAAACAACCGCCTGCCCCTTGCCGCAGTCGGCCGGCCCATGCGGACGTAATGCCATGGACACCCTCTACGACCTGATCGACTCCTTTTTCTACGGCATCTACGACAACCTCGTCGTGCCGGTGCTTCACTGGGTCACCCTGGCGCTGGGACTGCTGCTGCTGCCGGTCAGCCGGTTCTCCCCGGCGGTGCAGATCCTCTATGTCTCCATCCTGGGCGCCCTGGTCTCCCGCCTGCTGGCGCGACGCTTCAAAACCAAGCGGGAAAAGGCGCTACAGGCCCGGTTCAAGGAAAAACTCTCGGCCCTCAAATACACCGGCGCAGTGGCCGACCCCAAGCTGGAAAAGGTGGTGCGCCACGGCATTCACCAGGACGCCGACAAGGTCTACGAGACCATCATCCTGGACAAGTTCGTGGAAATGGGTATCACCTACTTCTTCCCGCTGTTCTTCTTTCTCATCTGGCTGGAGTACGGCGTGTTCACCCCCCAGCAGCTCAAGATCCTGACGGGTTCGCCCTGGGCCTGGCAGACCGCCTCCGGCATTCACTTCAGCGCCGCCTACCTCTACCTCTACGGGTACAACATCGCGCTGCTGGCGCTGTGGCTGGCGGGCCTGCTCTACCGCCTGGCGCGGCGTAAGCCCGCCCGAAACGGGCCGGACGGCGCGGGAGGGCCCGGGGCATGACGCGCGTGCGGGTGATGACACGCCTGCGCGCACTGCCGGCGGCCGCGCTGCTGGTCCTGCAAGCCTCGCCGGCGCTGGCCACCCAGGGCCACGGGGGCATCGAAGGCGTCTACATCCACCAGCTGGCGCACCTCTTCTTCATGCTCTCCATGGCCATCCTGATCTTTCGCCTGCGCGAAGAGCGGCTGGTGGCGCAAAGGGGCTGGCGCTACATCCAGTACGCCGCCTTCCTGTTCATTCTCTGGAACATCGACGCCTTCGTGGTGCACCTGCTCGACGACCAACTGCGCGTCGTGCAGCTCACCCGCCTGAACGCCTGGCAGCTGAAGGTCACCGGCCCCAACCACCTCTTGGTGCGCTTTTACTACATGGCCAAGCTCGATCACCTGCTATGCGTGCCGGCCCTGTGGTTTTTGTACCTGGGCCTCAAGCACCTGCTGGCCGAGGCGCGGCGCGCGGAACCCGGGGGGAAGTCCTCATGATCTTCTCGTCCCTGCCCGTCTGGTACGTGGA
Source organism: uncultured Desulfobacteraceae bacterium (assembly GCA_964476595.1). Taxonomy (GTDB): domain Bacteria; phylum Desulfobacterota; class Desulfobacteria; order Desulfobacterales; family JALSRD01; genus JALSRD01. The sequence goes on along the minus strand of CAYZCL010000157.1, from coordinate 8,058 downwards.
CATGATCGGCTCGGTCATCATGATCGTGCTGTCGCTCCTGTGCCTCGGCAAGGTGCGGGGGCTGAAGAAACTCGACGAGGACAACATCATCTGGACCTACCTGCAATGGGTGTGTTACGCGCTGGCGGTGTTCGCCATCTCGCGTTCGGCCGGCCACCTGCTCAAGCAGCTGCTGCTCTTTTCCGGGCACCGCCTGGCGTGGAGCCGCATCCGGCCCTTCAGCGGCGCCGTGAACACCTTCATGTTCATGGCGGTGGCCTCGGTGACCATCTTCTTCGAACGCATCTGGAAGGTCTATCAGCAGATCCTGGCCGACAAGCAGGCCCTGCAGCAGGCCCACGCGGAGCTGCTCTACTTGAACCAGAACCTGGAGAAACTGGTCTCCGAACGTACCGAGGCGCTGGCCTTCTCGGAGCATAAGTACCGCCGCATCTTCGAGGTCTCCAAGGACATGATCCTGGTGACCGAGGCCGACGGCCGCATCGTGGAGATCAACCCGGTGGGCTACCAGATGTTAGGGTACGACGGCGGGGCGTCGCCGGTGGGCCGCCTTTTGCAGGACCACTTCGCCGATCCCCGCGACTGGCAGCGCATCCGCAGCATGCTGAGCCGCGAGGGCTTCTGCGCCAGCGTGGAAGTCGAGATTCGCCGCCGGGACGACACACGCTTCAAGACCCTCTTCAGCGGCAGCCTGGACCGCGACCCGGCCCAGCACCAGGAGATCATGCACTTCCTGGTCAAGGACATCGAGCACCGCAAATCCATGGAGCAGCAGATGGCCCTGGCCGACAAGCTGGCTTCCATCGGCCAGCTGGCCGCCGGCATCGCCCACGAGATCAACAACCCGCTGGGCATCATCCTGGGCTACACCCAGCTGCTGCTGCGCGGCGAACAGGCCGGCCGGGAACGCTACAACGACCTGAAGACCATCGAGAAGCACGTGCGCAGCTGCAAGCTGATCGTCGAGGACCTGCTCAACTTCGCCCGCAGCTCGGAGACCAAAAAAGAAGCCATATCCGTCAACCAGGCCCTGGACGACGTGTTGAGCTTTATCCGGCACCACTCCGACCTGGGGCGCATCGAGGTGGTCCGCGATTACGCCGAGGACGTCCCGGCCGTGCTGCTGGACGAAAAGAAGATCAAGCAGGTGCTCATCAACCTGATCATGAACGCCCGCGACGCCGTGGGCCTGGAGGGCACCATCACTCTAGGCACGCACTACGACCCGGCCACCCGCCGCGTACTCATCCGCGTGGCGGACGACGGCTACGGCATCGAAAAGAAAAACCTGTCGCGCATCTTCGACCCGTTCTTCACCACCAAGTCCACCGGCGAGGCCACCGGCCTGGGCCTGTCGGTGAGCTACGCCATCGTCAAGAACCAGGGCGGCGACATATCGGTGCAGAGCAAGCCCGGCAAGGGCACCGTTTTCACGGTATCGCTGCCGGCCAAACCGGGAACCGCGGCCTGAACCATTCAATCACCCGCCGGCAGAGCGCGGAAGCGGGCGACGGCAAGCAGGCTCCCGGCTTCCCGCAACCTTCCCCGGCACACGGGCGGCCAGGGCCCCCCTCCCTCCGGCCCACGGGCCGACGGCCGCCTGCAACCGCCCCGGCAGACGTGGGATTGAACATTGACAAAAAAGTTTTATCATTGAAGAATGCCCCATTCGAAAAGGGTCCATTTCGACCGGCTGCACGCCTTTTCGAGACAGGCGGCGCGAGGACGCACGCACCGCAAACAAAACACCGCACACCGTCGGAAACGAGGCAGACGCAAGGCACTATGGCGGGATCGATTCTCATTGTCGACGACGAACAGGACATGCTCCAGCTGCTCAAGCGCAGCCTGGAGCCGGACCTCGACTGCCGGGTGGACACGGCCCCCTCGGCCGAGGAGGCCCTCAAGCGGCTGGCGGCCAAATCCTACGACCTGGTGCTGGCCGACATCAAGATGCCGGGCATGGACGGCCTGGAAATGCTGGAGCTGATCAAGCGCGACCACCCCGACCTGACCGTGGTCATGATGACCGCCTACGGGCGCATCGAAATGGCGGTCGAGGCCATGAAACGCGGCGCCTACGACTTCATCACCAAGCCCTTCGAGCACGACGCCCTGGTGCTGCGCCTGGAAAAGGCGCTGGAGCGCAGCCTGCTGCTGCAGGAGAACCTGCAGCTGCAGAGGGAATTCGACAGCCGGCACGTCTTTCAGAACCTGGTCGGCAAAAGCGCCGCCATGCAGCGCGTCTACGAGACCATCCAGATGGTGGCCAAAACCGACCTGACGGTGCTCATCACAGGGGAGTCGGGCACCGGCAAGGACCTGGCCGCGCGCGCCATCCACGCCCTGAGCCCCCGCAGCAAGAAGGCCTTCGTGGCTGTCAACTGTCCCTCGGTTCCCGAGCACATCCTGGAGAGCGAACTGTTCGGCTACAAGAAGGGCGCCTTCACCCACGCCACGCAGAACAAGATCGGGCTGTTCCAGGAGGCCCACGGGGGCACCATTTTCCTGGATGAAATCGGCGACATCAGCCCCACCATCCAGACCAAACTGTTGCGCGTGCTGCAGGAAAAGGAAATCAAGCCCCTGGGCGACCCCAAGTCCATTGAAGTGGACGTGCGCATCATCGCCTCGACCAACCAGAAGCTGCAGGAAAAGATCCAGAAGGCCGAATTCCGCGAGGACTTCTTCTACCGCATCAACGTGCTGCCGGTGCGCCTGCCCGCCCTGCGGGAGCGGCGCGAAGACATCCCGCTGATCGCCAACCACCTGGTCAAAACCCACTGCGTCAAGCTCAACAAGGAACCCAAGCACATCTCGCCGGAGCTGATGGAGATCCTGGTCAACCGCCGCTGGGAGGGAAACGTGCGTGAACTCGAAAACGTCATCATGCGCGGCATCCTATTTTCCACCGGCGACGAGATCCGACCCCGGGACGTGGGGCTCCGAAACGAACCGCGGCCCGAGTGCCTGGTGGAGAGCACGGTGCACAACCTGCCCTACCGCGAGGCCAAAGAGCAGACGCTGCGCAAGTTCAACGCCCACTACATCGGCCACCTGCTGACGGAGACCCGGGGCAACGTCTCTCAGGCGGCGCGCAACTGCGGCCTGGAGCGGCAGGCCCTGCAGCAGATCATGCGTCGCTACGGCATCGACGCCGCCCCCTACCGCAACCGTCGGCAGGCGGAGAACTGACCCCCGCAGACGGGCTGGGGGATGTGAACGCGCGAAAGTCGCGCGCCACGCCCCGCCCGGACGACCGCCCGGATTCCCCGCGGCCGCCGGGACCAGCGGCGGGAGACGGCGCCTCCGCGCGGAAAGCCCTGGAGAAAGAATCCGGATCATGGAACTGCCCCCCAAGGGACCGGAAGTCCCGCTGGCACGCATCCGCGCCATATGCGAACACCACGGCTTTCAGGACCTGTGGCGCAAAATCGAAAACGACCCGCCGCCCAGACCCTTCAAGAGCGACGGTGCTCCATATGGTTCGACACGTGGCGGGGCAGGAGCCTCTACCGGGCCTGCTTTCTGCACGACCTGAAATACTGAGCCGGCTACCCGGGAGAGGACGTGGCGCGGCTGATCGCCGATGCGGAGCTGATGACCGACGTGGCTCGTATCCTGCAGAGCACCGGCATGGCCGAAACCAAGTTTCACGGCGTGTGCATCGGCGGCCACGAGGTCCTGGACCTGTCCTGCTCGTGGGCTTCGGCCGAGGCGAATCCAGCCCGCCGACGTAAAGCGGCGGCATCCGATTTTGCTTGACAGCCCTTGGCGGGCCTGTTAAATGAATGAGTATTCATTCATTATTGTCGCACCCGTATGGCCCCCGAGGCCATCACCACGGATCAGTTAAGGAGGTCGCCATGATCAAACGCATCAAAAAAGCCGCCGTTATCGGTTCCGGCGTCATGGGAGGCGGTATCGCCGCCCTCCTGGCCAGCGCCGGCATTGACACCCTGCTCCTGGACATCGTTCCGCCGGATCTCAAGGACGAGGAGAAAAACGACCCCGCCGCCCGCAACCGCATCGTCTCCGCCGGTCTGCAGGGACTCATCAAGTCCAAACCGCCCCTTCTGATGCATCCCGGCGACGCCCGGCGCATCTCCATCGGCAACCTGGAGGACGATTTCGAAAAGCTCTCCGATTGCGACTGGATCGTCGAGGTGGTGGTGGAAAACCCCAAGGTCAAGCAGGCGCTCTTCGAGCGCATTGAGACCGTGCGCCGCCCGGACGCCATCGTCTCCACCAACACCTCGGGCATCCCCCTGAAGCTGCTGTCTAAAGATCGCAGCCCGGCGTTCCGTCAGCACTTCCTGGGCACCCACTTCTTCAACCCCGTGCGCTACATGAAGCTGCTGGAGATCATCCGCGGCGAAGAGACCCTGCCTGAAGTGGCGGCCTTCATCTCCGACGTGGGCGAGCGCCTGCTGGGCAAGGGCATCGTCAACGCCAAGGACGCCCCCAATTTCGTGGCCAACCGCATCGGGGTGCACGGCATGGCCCGGGCCATCCAGCTCATGGCCGAGTACGATCTCTCCATCGCCGAGGTGGACGCCCTCTTCGGTCCCCTCATGGGCCGTCCCAAGACCGCCATCTTCAAGACCGCCGACCTGGTGGGGCTGGACATCATGCTGCACGTGGCCCAGAACACCTACCAGCTGGTCAAACACGACGAGCAGCGCGACGCCTTCCGCCTGCCCGCCTTCATCGAAAAAATGGTCGCCGCCGGCCTGCTGGGCAAGAAAAGCGGCAGCGGCTTCTACAAGACCGTCAAGGACGAGAGCGGCCAGCGCCAGCGCCTGGTGATCAACCCCGAAACACTGGAATACGAGCCCTGGCAGCCGCCCCAGCTGCCCTGCCTGGCCGCGGCCAAGCAGGCCGGCAGCCTGGCCGATCGCATCAAGGCCGTCATCGGCGGCGACGACAAGGGCGCCGCCTTCGCCTGGCGCGCCCTGGCCGACAACCTGGTGTACGCCGCCAGCCGCATCCCGGAGATCGCCGACAGCCTGGTGGAGATCGACAACGGCATCCGCTGGGGCTTCAACTTCGAGATGGGCCCCTTCGAGACCTGGGACGCCATCGGCGTGCGTGAATCGGTGGCCCGCATGGAGAAAGACGGCATCGCGGTGCCCGACAAGGTCAAGGACATGCTGGCGGCCGGCTGCGAGACCTTCTACCGGCTGGAAAACGGACAGCGCCAGTACTACGATTTCCAGAGCCGAGGGTACCGCCCGGTGCCGGTGTCCGAGGGCGTGGTTTCGCTGGCCCTGCTCAAGACCGCCGGCAAAGAGGTCAAGTCCAACCCCTCGGTTTCCCTGGTAGACCTGGGCGACGGCGTTTTCTGCTGCGAGTTCCACACCAAGATGAACGCCCTGAACGGCGACATCATTGAATTTCTCAACGAAAGCCTCGACTTCGTGGAAGCCGAGGGCAGCGCGCTGGTGATCGGCAACCAGGCCGGCGGCACGCCCGGGGCCTTCTCGGCCGGCGCCGACCTGCTGATGATGCTGGGCCTGGCCCGGCAGGGACAATACGACCTGCTGCAGGCCGCGGCCAAGGCCCTGCAGCAGGTGCTTCAGCGGGCCCACTACGCCCCCTTCCCGGTGGTGGCGGCCCCCTACGGCCTGGCCCTGGGCGGCGGCTGCGAGATCTGCCTGGCGGCCGACCGCATCGTGGCCCACAGCGAGCTTTACATGGGGCTGGTGGAGGTAGGTGTGGGCCTGCTGCCTGCCGGCGGCGGCTGCCTGAACCTGTGGAAAAAGGTCACCGGCGGGATTCCCGAGGCCGTCGGGGAAATCGACCTGGGGCCCTTCTTCGTGCACGTTTTCAAGTCCATCGCCACCGCCCGGGTGTCCTCCTCGGCGGCCGACGCCCGCGCGGCCGGCTACCTGGGTCCCGCCGACCGCATCGTCTTCAACCGTGACTATCTCATCGGCGAGGCCAAGAAAGAGGCCCTCAAGATGGCCCGCGAGGGCTACGCGCCGCCCCTGCGCAAACCGGTGCGCGTGTTCGGCGAGGCCGGCCGCGGCATGGCCAACGCCGAGCTCTTCAACATGATGCAGGGCGGATTCGCCAGTCCCCACGACGTGCTGATCGCCAAAAAAATTGCCTACGTGCTGGGCGGCGGAGACTTCCGCACCCACGGCGAGATCGACGAAGAGGTCATTCTCAGGCTGGAACGGCGGGCCTTCGCCGACCTGTGGCGCGAGGAGAAAACCCTCGCGCGCGTCGAACACATGCTCAAGACCGGAAAGCCGCTGCGCAACTGATGCCGCCGGCCGCTTGACGGTCGACGGTTCCGGCAAAGGGAAAAAGAACGGCTGTCCGGCATAAAGCACAAAGGCACAAAGTGGAAGGAAGAATTTCCATCGATTGCACCGATTGACACCGGTTTACGAACATCATCGCAAAACGACCCAACATGGAGGAACCAGCCATGAGAGAAGCCTATATCGTTACATCCATCCGCACGCCCGGCTGCCGGCGTAAAAAGGGCGCCTTCAAGGACACGCGGCCGGACGACCTGCTGGCCCACGTACTAGGGGCCGTGGTGGAACAGACCCCCAACCTGGAGAAGAAGGACGTCGACGACATCATGATCGGCTGCTCCTTCCCCGAGGCCGAACAGGGCCTCAACATCGGCCGCATCGCCTCGCAGATGGCCGGTTTCCCGGAGACCGTGTCCGGGGCCACCGTCAACCGCTTCTGCGCCTCGGGCCTGGAGGCCATCGCCCAGGCGGCCATGCGCGTGATGGCCGGATGGGCGGACATCGCCATCGGCGGCGGCGTCGAGTCCATGACCTACGTTCCGCTGGGCGGTTACATGTTCCGGCCCAACCCGGCTTTCACCGACGAGGAGGTGCGCCTCTACACCGCCATGGGCATCACTGCCGAGATCGTCTCCCGCAAGTACGGCGTCAGCCGCGAAGAGCAGGACGCGTTCGCTTACGAGTCCCACATGAAGGCCGCCAAGGCACGCGCCGAGGGAACTTTCATCGAGATCGTGCCCACGCCGGCCACGCGCTTCGTCCCCCGTGAGGACGGCACCTTCGTGCGCGAATCCTTCGTCCAGAGCGTGGACGACGGCATCCGCGAAGACACCACCCCCGAAACCCTGGCCAGGCTGCGTCCCGTGTTTGCGCGCAAGGGCACCGTGACGGCCGGCAACTCGTCGCAGATGACCGACGGCGCCGCCGCCACGCTGATCATGAGCGGTGAGAAAGCCAGGGAGCTGGGCGTTACGCCCCTGGCCAAATTCAGCGCCTACACCACGGTGGGCTGCAAACCCGAGGAAATGGGCGTGGGGCCGCGCTACGCCATCCCCAAACTGCTGGACATGGCCGGCCTGTCCATCGACGACATCGGCCTGTTCGAAATCAACGAGGCCTTCGCCGCCCAGGCACTCTACTGCGTGCGCGAACTGGGCATCGACCGCGAGAAGCTCAACATCCACGGCGGGGCCATCGCCCTGGGCCACCCCTTGGGCTGCACCGGCGCCAAGCTGTGCGCCACTCTGCTGGCCAACATGCGCCGGCGCGGCGTCAAGTACGGCGTGGAGTCCATGTGCGTGGGCGGCGGCATGGGCGCCGCGGCCCTGTTCGAACTGGTCGACTGATCGGAAAAGCGCACCTTCACGGTGCCTTCGGGGGGAGCGCCTGCGACCGGCGGGCGTCTCCCCCTTTTTAGGTGCCCCGCGGCATCGGAAGCGGGGGGCGCCGCAAGATACCGCGGACGCCTTCTAGGTTATACCGGAAGGCGAGGTATCGCCCGCGATGCGGCCGTATGCCGTGTAGGTCAGCAGGCCGATGCCGATACCGCCGGCGGCCTGGATGAGGTTGGGAATGAGCTCGGCCACGGCGCCCTGCAGGCCGATGTTGGGCATCAGCGTTTCGGCCGTGAAATAAGTCGCCACCATGGCCACGCCGCCGGCCACCAGGAAGGCCCAGCGCGCCGCCCGCCCGCGGCCGGCAGCCAGCCCCGCCAGCCCGCCCTCGGCGCCCTTGGCCACCAGGGTAATGGGTGCGAACATGCCGAAGCCGCCCACGATGTCGGCCA
>CAYZCL010000156.1:0-5379 GCA_964476595.1 uncultured Desulfobacteraceae bacterium | reverse complement strand
TGGGCGTCGCGCACCAGAGCGTGGATGTACACGTCCCGGAAGGGCACCTCGCCCCGGAACTTGAGGCCCATCATCATCATGCGGGCCACCCAGAAGAAGAGGATGTCGAAGCCGGTGACCAGGCAGGAGGTGGGGTAGAATTTCTCCAGCAGCGGCGTCTTTTCGGGCCAGCCCATGGTGGAAAAAGGCCACAGGGCGCTGCTGAACCAAGTGTCGAGCACGTCGGTTTCGCGGATCAGCTCGTCGCTGCCGCACTCGGGGCAGCGCTCGGGAGTCTCCACGGTGACCGTCATCTGGCCGCACTGGCTGCAGGTCCAGGCCGGGATCTGATGCCCCCACCAGATCTGACGCGAGATGCACCAGTCGCGGATGTTGTACATCCAGTCGTAGTAAGTGGCCTCCCAGGTCTTGGGGATGATGCGCGTGTCGCCGTTTTCCACGGCCGCGATGGCCTTCTCGGCCAGAGGCTTGACCTTGACGAACCACTGCTTGGAGAGGTTGGGCTCCACCACGTTCTTGCAGCGGTAACAGTGGCCCACACCGTGCTGGTAAGGTTCGATGAGCTCCAGCACACCCTCTTCCTTGAGGGCCTCGATGACCGCCAGGCGGCAGTCGAAACGATCCATGCCGGCGAAGCGGCCGGCCTCGGCCGTCATGCGGCCGTCGTCGCCGATGACCTTGATGGCCGGCAGGCCGTGGCGCCGTCCGATCTCGTAGTCGTTGGCGTCGTGGGCCGGGGTGACCTTCAGGCCGCCGGAGCCGAAGGAGATGTCGACGTAGCTGTCGCGGATGATGGGAATCTCGCGGTCCATGAGCGGCAGCCGGACCTTGTCCGACGGCAGGTGCCGGTAGCGCTCGTCGTCCGGGTGCACGGCCACGGCGGTGTCGCCCAGCATGGTTTCCGGCCGCGTGGTGGCCACCACGATGCCGCCCTCGGCGCCCACGAAGGGATAACGGATGTGATACAGACGGCCCTCGGACTCCTCGTGCTCCACCTCCAGGTCCGAGAGGGCCGTGTGGCAGCGCGGGCACCAGTTGATGATGTAGTCGCCCTGGTAGATGAGGCCCTCGTGGTAGAGCTGCACGAAGACCGTGCGCACGGCCAGGGAAAGCCCCTCGTCCATGGTGAAGCGCTCGCGCTGCCAGTCGCAGGATGCGCCCAGGCGCTTGAGCTGGTTGATGATGGCGCTGCCGGATTTCTCGCGCCAGCGCCAGACTTCCTCGATGAACTTTTCGCGTCCCAGTTCGTGGCGGCTGAGCCCTTTTTCGGCCAGCTGTTTTTCCACCACGTTCTGGGTGGCGATGCCGGCGTGGTCCGTGCCCGGCATCCAGAGCACGTTGTCACCCTGCAGGCGGCGGTAACGGCAGAGGATGTCCTGCAGCGTGTTGTTGAGGGCGTGGCCCATGTGCAGCACACCGGTCACGTTGGGCGGCGGAATGACGATGGAATAGCAGGGGCGCCCGTCGTCGTGCTCATCGGCCGCGAACAGGCCTTCCTCCTCCCAGAAACGGTACCACTTCTTCTCCACATCGTGGGGCTCGTAGCCCTTTTGAAGCTCCTGTGCCATAGAACTGAATTTCCAATTTGGTTTTCAGAATGAAAAAAAGGGGGATTGCTTGCGAATCCCCCGCTCCAACGGCATGGCCTTCCCGACCGTCTGTCAGCTTTTCCCCGGGTCGGTCAACAGCCGCTTGATCTTCTGGATTTCCCGGCTGACGGTCTCCTGGACCACCTCCAGCAACAGGCCCTCGATTTTCTCGGCGTAGACCTCCCGGATCACCTTGTGCAGCACCCGCTCCAGCTGCTCGTCGCTGGGGGCGACACCCCCCTGGGCGGACGGCGAAGGTTCGGCCACCTCGGTCAGTTCGATGAAGTCTTCACCGTCGTCCGGCGCGATTTCCGCCTCGGAAGCATCTCCGTCCACGGTGTCGGTGAGCTCGATCAGCCCCTCGTCTTCGGCGGGGTTGCCCTCGCCGTCCTTCTCGCGTGCCTTCTCCTGATCGTTCATCTTGCCTCCAAACGGGAAATCGTGGTAGATTTCAATCCATTAGGATACATACCCGATCCGTTTCGACTATCACAGGCCCGAGGGCCCTGTCAAGCTTGCCTTTGGCGCCGAAAGGGGCTACATCCATTGGCCATGCACCGCTTTCTCGTTTCTCGCCAGGCCCTGGAAACGTCGCCGGTGGTCATCGACGGCGCCCAGGCGCGCCACGCCGCCACCGTATTACGCCTCGGCCCCGGCGACGACATCGTGCTGCTGGACGGACGCGGCCGGGTGGCGCGGGCCGTCATCACGGCCTGCCGGCGGGGCCGCGTGACGGCCCGCATCGCCGAGCGCCTGCCTCTCACGGGCGAGTCGCCCCTGGCGCTCACCGTGGCCCAGGCCTTCTTGAAGGCCCACAAGATGGACACCGTCATCCGCCAGCTCACCGAACTGGGTGTGGGGTGCTGGCTGCCCTTCGCCTCGCAGCGCTCGGTGGCCCGCCCGGAAGGTCCACGCCTGCAGCGCCGCCTGCAGCGCTGGCGGGACATCGCCGGAGAGGCCCTCAAGCAGTGCCGCCGCAGCCGGCTGCCGCGCATCCGCGCGGTGGACGGCCTGGCGGCGGTGCTGGACGAGGCCGACCGCCGGAGCCTGAAGATCATCTTCTGGGAGGAAGAAACCCGCCGCCTGGAGGAAGTCATCGGCGACGGCGGCGACATCCGCCGCGCCTTCGTGATCATCGGGCCGGAGGGCGGACTTGCGGCCCAAGAGGTGCGCGCCGCCGAGGCGCGCGGCTTCGTGGCCGTCTCCCTGGGTCCGCGCATCCTGCGCGCCGAAACCGCCGCCCTCACCGCCTGTGCCCTGCTGCAGCACCGCCTGGGCGACCTGGGCTGAGGGTCCCCCTACCTCGTTTTCAGGTGCACGTCCACGCTGAAGGCGCCCGGAACGGTGACGGCCACCCGCACCCGCGACTGGTACCCGTTGACCGGCTCGACCTCGAGGATGCGGGGCTGCATGGCTTCGTCCACGGGGCGCTCTTTTCTTTCCCAGTCGATCTGGGTGGCGGAGACCTCGTAGCCGGCCTGCGAAGACGGCATCAAAAACCAGATGCCGCGGTAGGTCCGCCGGTAGGGCGTGCGGTTGGCCACGGTGGCCGTGGCCACGGGGGAAACCCCGTCGTTGCCGTCGGCATATTCGACGTCCACGTGGTGGGGCACCAGCAGCTCGTAGGAGACCTTGTCCCCGTCCACGGTGACCAGCATGTAGGAAAAGAAACTGAAGGCACCGGCCGGCAGGTGCAGGTCGTAGTGGTACCCCCTGGCGCTGCCGCCGTGCTCCACGGCCGGGTCGCTGCCCACGGTGTCGTAGCGCGGCCCCTCGCCCTTGTTGACCGCATACCCGCCGCTCACCGGGCCGTAGAGGGGAGCCCCGCCCCCGCCCAGGGTGAAAAAGAGGGTGTCCTTCTCCTTGCGCGTGTACACCACGTGCTCGTGGCCGGCGAACACGGCGTCGACCCCGCGGTCCAGCACCAGCGCGAGCTCCTCGTCCCGGTTCTCGCGGGTGGCAAAAGACTTGGGGTGCTTGCCGAAGTCGGGGGACAGGGCCGAAAACAGGGGCACGTGCTGCACCACGAAGGTGTGCCCGGCGGGCTTTTCCAGGACCTTGCGGGTCCATTCCACCATGGGTTCCCGGTGGGCGCCGTCGTTGATGTTGTAAAAGCCGTACTTCTGGCCCTTGTGGAGCATTTTCTTGGGGAAGTTGGTGTTGACCATCACGAAATGGGTGTTGCCGTAAGTGAAATCGAAGTACAGCTTGCGTCCGAAAAGCGGCCGGTAGGCCTCCACGATGTCCCCCGGCCGGATCTCGTGGTTGCCCGGCACCACCAGCATGTCCACGTCGCCGGCGTAGCGGGTGTACGCCCGGATGACCGCCAGCAGCTCTTCGCGCGCCTGGGCCACGGTGTCCGTGTAGCCTACGATCATGTCGCCGGTGTTGATGACGAAGTCCGGGTGAATCCAGCCGATTTCCTGCAGCATGACCGGCAACACCGCCGGCATGGAGCGCGCCGGCGACGTGCCCCGGTTGTCGCCGAAGACGATGAAACTGAACCGGCTTTTACCGGCCCCGGCCTGCGCGGCCCACTGCGCGGCCGCGTCGCTCTTGACAATGCCCGCCCGGGCGCTCATGGAAAGCAGCAGGAAGACCACTGCCAGGGCTGTCGTCAGGAATTTTTTTTCCATGGGTTGCCTCTTTTTTGAAAATACAGGTGACCGTTTATGCGGATGCCGGGTAGACGCGCCGGAAAAAATGACCGCGCACCATCCGGCCATAGAAAAACTCGAACAGGGTGGAAATCGCCGTGAACCCCAGGAACACGCAGACCGCCCGCGGGTTGCTCGAAAAAGTGTGCGCCAGCAGGGTCGCCAGGGCGGCTCCGCTGGCCAGACAGGCGACCAGGACGATGCCCCGCCGGGAACCGATCTGGGGCCCCAGCCGGTAAGCGCTGACGTTGACCACCAAAAAAATGAGCAGGAAACTGGCGCTCCCGATGATGGCGATCTCGTCCAGATCGATGGCGTTGGCCAGGACCATGCTGAGCAGGGACGTGACGACGACCCCCATGTCCGGGATGTTGCCTCTTTCCTCGTCCAGTATGCGCGGCAGCTCCCCCTCCCTGGCGATGATGTACCCCAGGCGGGCGTTGCCGTAAATGGTGGCGTTGATGGCGGAAAAAGTCGCCAGCAGCGCCGCCACGGACACTATGGAGAATCCCACCTGCCCCAAGGCGGGCCGGGCGGCCACCGCCAGCGCATAGTCCCGGGCCTTGAGCAGCTCGTTTTCGGGCACCGTGCCGACGGTGATCACGGCGATCAGCACGTAGAGCAGCACCACCAGTAGTATGGAGGCGTAGAAGGCACGGGGCAGGTTGACTTCCGGCCGCTGGATCTCTTCGGCGGCGTTGGCGATCAATTCGAATCCCTCGTAGGCCACGAAGATGATCATGCCGGCCACCACGATGGAGAGAGACGACCCCCAGCGGGCGGGGGACAGGCGCGCCGTGTCCACGAAGGAAGCCCCCGTGGCGATGATCAGGACCAGCAGCACGATTTTGACGAGCACGATGAGCGTCTCGGAACGGCTCACGAAAGACGCGCTCAGCAGGTTGATCAGCGCAGGCAGGGCGATGGCCAGGGTGATCAACAGGTGCCTGAGCCACGGACCGCCGCCGTGGAAGAAGGTCTGGGCGTAAGAAGCGAAGGCCACCGCATAGAGAGAAATGGTGACCAGGTAGCTGAGCCAGAGCATGAAATTGACGCTGCCCGACAGGAGGTTGTGGTTGAAGGCGTTGTCGACGAAGACCACCGTGCCGCCCCGGTTCTGGTAGGTAACGGAA
>CAYZCL010000155.1:0-19000 GCA_964476595.1 uncultured Desulfobacteraceae bacterium | reverse complement strand
AATCCGCGACGGGATACGGGCGGGCGGGATCGCTGTGGTGCGTAATGCTGGAGACGGCGCCAGGACTCGAACCTGGAACGGAAGCAGTGCCCGCTTCCTGCCTTGGCCGCTTAGGCTACGCCGCCTTTTTCATGCCGCCCGTGCTTTCGGTGTCGATAACGAACGGCCGGGGAGTTTATTCCTTTGAAGCCGTTTTCTTTCGACAATCGCCGGACGCTCGACAAAATTGCCCGGGAGGGGACCGCCGATGTTTCCGGGTGCTGGAGACGGCGCCAGGACTCGAACCTGGAACGGAAGCAGTGCCCGCTTCCTGCCTTGGCCGCTTAGGCTACGCCGCCTTTTTCCCGCCGCCCGGACTTTCTGTGTCGATAACGAACGGCCATGGAATTTATTCCATTCGAGAAAGAATATTTTTTTCGGGGACGGAAGCGGAATAAAGCCGTTGCACCGGCGTTATACTAGCGGAGGTTTGCAATCATGTTGAGCAAGACCGTCAGGGGCACCTTTTCAATCATCGCTGCGGCGTCCATTTATGCTTCCACGGGTTTTTTCGTCCGTTTTCTGAGCGCCCTGGGTCTCGATGTCTATTCCATCAATTTCACCGAACTGCTCATCGGCCTGCCCCTCATCCTGGCGGTCGCCGCCGCCTGCGGCGAAAGGGTCGTCCGTCCACGGCCGGCGGAAGTTCCCTGGCTTTTGCTCATCGGCCTGTGCCACTTCGGCGTCACCATGACGCTTTATTACGCCTACAACGCCTCGACCATCGCCAACGTGGAGTTCCTGCACTACACCTTCCCGGTGTTGACCATGGCGGGGGCCGTGTGGCTTTTCGGCGAACGCCTCGACGCCTGGAAAACGGCTTCGCTGATACTGGCGGGAGCCGGACTGGCATTGATTTTCAGCCCAGCCTTCAGCTTTGCGCAGGAAATGCGCACCGGCGACCTGCTGGCGCTGGCGTCCGCCTTGCCCATCGCGGTGATGACCCTGTCCGGTCGGCGGCTCAGAAGCCGTTCGGCGTACTTCACGACCTTCTGGAGCGCGCTGGCGGCGACAGCATTTTACTTTCCCTTTTTCCTGAGGCACAACACGCTGGCAATCACCGCGCGCTGGACGGGGGCTTCCGTCTCAAGGACAACATTGCTCCTGGGGCTCGAACAACTGGCTGGCATCGCGCTGGCCGCCGTGGTTTTCATGGCGATGGCCGCCCCTCTTTACTACTACGGCCTGCGGTACGTGGAAGCTTCCAGGGCGGGCATCCTGCTGCTGATGGAGATCGTGATCGCAGCGGCCGCGGCGGCACTGCTTTACGGGGAAATTCCAGGCCTGGCGGCCACCCTGGGAGGGTTGCTGATCCTGCTCAGCGCCGTACTGGTGATGCGAAGCGCTCCTTCGGAGGAAAGGGGCGCGGCGCAGCTGCCGGAAGCCGCCTGAAAGCCCGTCACCGCCCGTCGCGCTTTCGGGGCCCGGGGGCTTCGGCGTTTCAGCTGATTTCGCGCGTTTCGCAGGACTCCGATATTTCCAGCAGGTAGGCGGAGGTGAGGTATTTGAGCTGACGTTTGAGCCGTGGGATCTCACGGTGCAGCGTGCCCAGCGAGATGAAGCGGCACACGCTCACGGGCGGGGTTTCCATGGTCGCAAAGACCGGCCGGTTGATCTCCCGGATGATGTCGTTGCGGCGCGAGTCCGGCGCCACCAGGTAAAAGGCCGTGCGGCAGTCGGGCTTCAGGGCCAGAAAATCGGCAATGCGCAGCAGTTCCATCAGGAAAAGCCCGTCACGCTCGATGGCGAAGGCACAGCGCAGGTCCCCTTCTTCGATCCAGAGCACGTCCATCTCGGACAGGGTCCGGCGGGCGGGTTCCTCCAGCGGCAGATTGATACGCGAACGCACCCCCGGCCAGTGCCCCAGGGCGTGCCCCCCGATTTCCCGCAGCCGGTCCCGCTGGGGAACCCAGGTGACGAAACCCAGTTTGTGGCCCAGTTTGAGAAAAAAGGCCTGCACGAGGGCGTGATTGCCGGCCGGAACGGGGGTGCCGGACAGCCTCCGGTCGGGCCCGCCCCCGTCGCGGTGGTACACCGGAACGGTCACCAGTCCGGATGCCACGGACAGGCCGCCGGGACGATCGGCGATCCTGGCCGACGCCAGCGGCCTGCGGACGGCGTGCTGGCGCAGCTTCAGCAGGGCAGAGACCACGTGCTCGCCATCGGCGGCTTTCCAGCGCGCCAGGTTGGTGCTGAAACAGGCCATCCAGGCATGGGGGTGCAGCGAGGCGTGAAAGCAACTCAGGCGATCCCTCAATTCGTAGGCCGGCAGGGCCGTCTCCGGAGTCAGTAGGATGAGGGGTTTGGCCAACAGCCAGCACGTCCCGCCGCCCTTCGGAACCGGCGCTTCGGAAGTCACGCGCAGCACCCCGATGAAGCGTGAAACACCCATCAGGCAGCACAGCAGGTAGTCGCCGGAGCACACCTGCGCAGCCCTTTCGGCGGCACTGCCGCTCAGCTCCAGCCGGCGCGCACCGGCGGCGTTGAAAGCCTCCCAGCCGGGTCCGCTGAAAAGGGTAAGCCAGAAATTTCGGTCCGCCATGGAATCCCTATTGCGTTCGAGAACGCCCCACGGGGCTCATTTGTCCACGATGACCCACGCCGAAGCCGGGTGCCCGGTTCTCGTTTCGGGGCTGTAGCCGTTTTGTTCGACGATGCGGGCAATGCTTTCCACCGAAAGGAAACGGCTGCGCATGAGCGCCAGCTTTTCCATGACGGCGATGATCTTGACCGGCAGCCGGTGGATGTCCGGCTCTTCGATGACCATCCGCCCGCCCCAGGCCAGTACCCGCAGCAGATCGGCGACGGCGGCCTCCTGGTCACAGAAATGGTGCAGCGCATCGACCACCACGATCCGCGCGAAGGTGTTGTCGGCAAAGGGCAGCCTTTCGGCGTGGGCCTGAAGCACGTGCACGCCGCCCTTTTGCCGCGCCCGGACGAGCATGGCCGGCGACAGGTCGGAGATGACCACCTTGCCGACCCGCGAGCGGATAGGCCACGAGACCCTCCCGGTCCCTCCGCCGGCATCCAGCAGCGCACCCCGGACCGGCAGGTCCAACAGGTCGTACAGGGTGGCCATGTCCAGGCGCCCCAGGATACGGTCGTAGATGGGCGCCGCCAGATCGAAATGCGACAACATGATCCCTGCCTACCACAGTTTCCGGCCGCCTTACAACCCTTCCCGGCTTTTCATTTCCACCCGCCCAGCAGGTGCAGGTGCAGGTGAAAGATGACCTGGCCACCGCCGCGTTCCACGTTGAACAGCAGCTTGTAGCCCGAGCGGTCGATACCCTGCCGGCGGGCCATCTCGCGGGCCGTCATGAACATTTCGGCCAGCAGCTCGCGGTCGCCGTCCTGCAGGTCGTTGACGCTGCGGATGTGGCTTTTGGGTACGATCAGCAGGTGGACGGGGGCGTGGGGGTGGATGTCGCGAAAGACCACCAGGTTGTCGTCTTCGTACAGAAATTGCGTGTCGCTCCTGCCGGCGGCAATGCGGCAGAACAGGCAGTCATCGGTCACGGTTGTCTTCCTCTCCTTCTTCTTGCGTGTCGAAGCGCCAGCGGCCCCGACGGTCGGAGGACTTGAGCGCTCGTTCCAGCAGCGCCAGGAACCGGCTGCGCGGAATCTCCACCGCCCCCAGGCGCTTCAGGTGCGCCGTGCTGACCTGGCAGTCGATGAGTTCGAATCCCCGGTGCCGCAGCCATCGCACCAAGTTGACGAAGGCCGCCTTGGAGGCGTTGCTGACGCGCGTAAACATGGATTCGCCGAAGAAACAGTTGCCCAGGCCGATACCGTACAGCCCCCCGGCCAGCCGCCCGTTCTGCCAAGCTTCGACCGAGTGGGCATACCCCTGACGGTGCAGGCGGATGTAGGCCGCGATCATGCGCTCGTCGATCCAGGTGGGCTCGTCTTTTTCCAGCCGGGTGTTCGCGCAGGCCGTGATAACGGCCGCAAAGGCGGTGTCCATGGTGACGGTGAATTTGCCCGACCGCACCAGGCGCGCCAGTCGTCGGGAGACCTTGAGGTCTTCGGGAAAGAGCACCAGCCGCGGATCGGGAGACCACCACAGCAGCGGGTCTTCCTCGGAGAACCACGGAAAGATGCCCATTCGGTAGGCCAGCAGCAAGCGTTCGGTGCTCAGGTCGCCGCCCACCGCCAGCAACCCGTCCTCGCGGGCCAGCTGGGGCGGGGGGAAGCGGATATCGTGAGGCAGTCTGAAAACCGGCATGTCCGGCTGCCGCGCCCGGCGCCTAGACGGTCTCGTCGAAGACCAGCTGGTCGTCCCTGACGTCCACCAGCACCTCTCCACCCTTTTCCAGGGAGCCGAAGAGGATGCGGTCCGAGAGCACGTCCTTGATTTCCACCTGGATGAGCCGCGAGAGCGGGCGCGCGCCATACTTGGGATCGTGTCCCTTGCGGGCCAGGTAACTGCGGGCCTCCGGCGTCAGCCGCAGCACCACCTTCTTGGCCTGCAGCTGCTCGTTGAGCTGGCCCATGAACTTGTCCACGATCTTCTCCATGATGGCTACCGACAGGGAGTTGAAAGTGATGATGTCGTCCAGCCGGTTGCGGAACTCGGGGCTGAAGAACTTCTCCACCGCCTTGAGGCTCTTTCCCTTGTCGTTGTAGCGGGCGTCCCCGAAACCGATGCTGTGGGTGGCCATCTCCCGCGAACCGGCATTGGAGGTCATCATGATGATGACGTTGCGGAAATCCGCCTGCTTGCCGTTGTTGTCCGTCAGGGTGGCGTGGTCGAAAACCTGCAGCAGGATGTTGAACAGGTCCGGGTGGGCCTTTTCGATTTCGTCGAGCAGCAGCACGCTGTGGGGGTGCTTGCGCACGCCGTCGGTCAGCAGCCCGGCCTGGTCGAACCCGATGTAACCGGGCGGTGCGCCGATGAGCCGCGCCACCGAGTGCTTTTCCATGTATTCGCTCATGTCGAAGCGCATGAAGTGGATGCCCAGGATGTTGGCCACCTGGCGGGCCACCTCGGTCTTGCCCACGCCGGTAGGGCCGGTGAACAGGAAAGAGCCCACCGGCTTGTCCGGGGCGCCCATGCCGGCCCGCGCGCGCTTGATGGCGGTGACCAAGGCACGGATGGCGTTGTCCTGCCCGAAAACGACCTGCTTGAGCCGATCTTCCAGCGTCTCGAGTTTGAAGCGGTCGGAGGTCGAAACGCTGACCGTCGGGATGCGGGCCATCTTGGCCACGATCTTCTCGATGTCCGCCGGGTTGATGCGGCGGCGGCGCGACGACCCGGAGATGCGTACGAAAGCGCCGGCCTCGTCGATGACGTCGATGGCCTTGTCCGGCAGGTAGCGGTCATTGAGGAACTTGTCGGACAGCCGTGCAGCCGTCTTCAGCGCCGCATCGGTGTATGCGATGCCGTGGTGCTCCTCGTAGCGGGATTTCAACCCCCTGAGGATGCGCACGGTTTCGTCCACGGTGGGCTCGGCGATCTCGATTTTCTCGAAACGCCGCGACAGGGCGCGGTCCTTCTCGAAGTGGTTCTTGAATTCCTCGTAGGTGGTGGAGCCGATGCAGCGGATGTCGCCGGACGCCAGAGCCGGTTTGAGGATGTTGGAGGCGTCCATGGAACCGCTGCTGGTGGCGCCGGCGCCCACGATAGTGTGGATCTCGTCGATGAACAGAATGGCGTTACGCTTCTTTTTCAGCGAGGTGATGACGCCCTTGAGTCGCTGTTCGAAATCACCGCGGAACTTGGTGCCAGCCAGCAGCGAACCGATGTCCAGCGAGTAGATGTGAAACCCCTGGAGCACCTCGGGAACACGTCCCTCGTAGATGTAGCTGGCAAGGCCCTCGGCCATGGCGGTCTTGCCGACACCGGGATCGCCCACGTAGACCGGGTTGTTCTTGCGGCGCCGGCAGAGTACCTGGATGGTGCGCTCCAGTTCCAGCTGCCGGCCGATGAGCGGGTCGAGCCTGCCGCGCGCGGCCAGTTCCACCAGATCGACGGCAAAGGCCTCCAGCGGGTCGGAAGCGCTCTTTTTCTTCTCCTCGCGCGACGTCCGGATGCCTTCCTCGGGCGACTGCTCTTCCCGGTAGGGCTCCTGCAGTAAGTTGTGGGAAATGTAGTTGAGCACGTCGAGCCGCGTGATGCCCTCGGAGGTGAGAAAATACTCGGCGTGGGAGTTTTTCTCCTGGAAGATGGAGGCCAGGATGTCTCCCACCGCCACCTCGGGCTTTTCGGCGCTGCGGGCATGGTTGACAGCCCGCTGGATCACGCGCTGGAACCCCAGGGTCTGCTGGATCACGTAGTCGCTGTCCTCGGGGATGGACTCCATGCGCTCGTTGAAGAACTCTTCCAGCCGCCGCTTGAGGTTCTCCACGTTACCGCCGCAGTTCTCGATGATTTCGACGCCCGTGCGGTCGTGCAGGATGGCAAAAAGCACGTGTTCGATGCTCACGTATTCGTGTCGTCGCTTTTTGGCTTCGCGAACGGCAAACCCCAGTGTTTCACTCAGTTCTTTATTGATCATCGCTCATTCCTGCTCCATGACACATCGCAGGGGAAATCCCCTTTCGCGGGCCAAGCTGTGTACGGTCTCCACTTTTGTCTCGGCCACCTCGAAAGGATACACGCCGCAGACCCCCGCCCCCCTGTGATGGACGTTGAGCATGATGCGGGTGGCTTCCTCGACCGACTTGCCGAAAACGGTCATCAGCACCTGCACCACGAATTCCATGGTGGTATAGTCGTCGTTGAGCAGCAGCACCCGATACAGGGGAGGTTCTCTGGTCTCCTCCCCGACACCCGTTTCAGCGCCTTCCTCCAGTTCTGGTTTCATTGGGGCCATGGACAACGATCTCCTCCACGGCAGCCTGCCGGACGTTGCCTGTGGTTGTGAACCATTTTAATTATAATCATTCACCCCGGTGATTGTAAAGGGCCATCGCCGCCGTCGCCGTTCAGCGGCCGCAGCATTTCTTGTATTTCTTGCCGCTGCCGCAGGGACAGGGGTCGTTGCGCCCCACCTTCTTGCTCTTGCGTCGCACCGGCTTGCGGCGGGGCTCCTCGTCACCGGCGCCGGAAAAGGTCAGGTTCTGCTGGCGCGGCCGCCGCAATTCGCGGATCTCCTCGGGCTCGGCGATCTGAATGCGGAACAAGATGCCCAGAGTCTGTTCCTTGATCCTGGAAATCATGTTCTGGAACATCTCGTAGCCCTCTTTTTTATAGACGATGAGGGGATCCTGCTGGGCGTAGCCGCGCAGGCCGATGCCCTCCTTGAGGTGATCCATGCTCAGCAGGTGGTCTTTCCACAGGCTGTCGACGGTCTGCAGCATGACCATGCGCTCCAGCTGCCGGAAATCCTCCTCACCCACCAGGGCTTCTTTTTCCTCGTAGCGCTTGAGCGCCTCCTCGTAGATCAGCTCCGCCAGGCCCCCGGCGGTGAGGCCGTCGAGGGTGTCCTCGTCAAAGGACGGCAGGTGGAAATTGAACTGCTCGTAGACCGCATCTCCCAGGCCCTTGAGGTCCCATTCCTCGGCCGGTACGCGGTCCTGGGCGAAATCGGCGGCGATCTCCTCGGCGCGGTCACGGATCATCTCCAGCACCGACTCGCGCAGCGAGCCGCCGCCCAGCGCCTCGCGCCGCTGGCGGTAGATGACCTCGCGCTGCTGGTTCATTACGTCGTCGTATTCCAGCAGCTGCTTGCGGATCTCGAAGTTGTGGCCCTCCACCTTGCGCTGGGCGTTTTCGATGGCCTTGCTGATCAGGCCGTGCTCGATGGGCTCGCCCTCCTGCATGCCCAGCTTCTCCATGACACCGGTGATGCGTTCGCCGCCGAAGATGCGCAGCAGGTCGTCTTCCAGGGCCAGGAAGAAGCGCGACGAACCTGGGTCGCCCTGGCGGCCTGAACGGCCGCGCAGCTGGTTGTCGATGCGCCGGCTCTCGTGGCGCTCGGTGCCCACGATGTGCAGGCCGCCCAGTTCGGCGACGCCCTCACCGAGCACGATATCGGTTCCGCGGCCGGCCATGTTGGTAGAGATGGTGACCGCGCCGCGCTGCCCGGCGTTGGCGATGATCTCGGCCTCCCTCTCGTGGTTCTTGGCGTTGAGCACCGAGTGCGGCACACCGCGTTTCTTGAGCTTCTTGCTCAGGGCCTCGGATACGTCGATGGAAATGGTGCCCACCAGCACGGGCTGCCCACGGCGGTGGCAGTCCACGATCTCGTCGAGCACGGCCTCGTACTTTTCGCGCTTGGTTTTGTAGATCACGTCGGGGTGGTCGACGCGGATCATGGGCTTGTTGGTGGGAATCACGCAGACGTCCAGATCGTAGATCTTCTTGAATTCCGCCGCCTCGGTGTCGGCCGTACCGGTCATTCCGGCCAGCTTGTTGTACATGCGGAAGTAGTTCTGGAAGGTAATCGAGGCCAGAGTCTGGTTCTCGTTCTCGATCTTGACGTTTTCCTTGGCCTCCAGCGCCTGGTGCAGTCCCTCGCTGTAGCGCCGGCCGGGCATCAGGCGACCGGTGAACTCGTCGACGATGATGACCTCGCCGTGCTTGACGATGTAGTCCACGTCGCGCTTGAAGAGCACGTGGGCCTTGAGGGCCTGGTTGATGTGGTGCAACAGGTCGATGTTCTTGGGGTCGTAGAGGTTATCCACCTTGAGGATCTGCTCGGCACGTGCCACGCCCTCTTCGGTCAGCACCACCGTGCGGGCCTTCTCGTCCTTGGTGTAGTGCTTTTCGGCTTCGAGCCGCGGGATGATGGCGTTGACCTCGTAGTAGAGGCTGGTGGACTGCTCGGCCGGGCCGGAGATGATCAGTGGTGTGCGTGCCTCGTCGATGAGGATGGAGTCGACCTCGTCGACAATGGCGTAGTTGAGCTCCCGCTGAACCAGCGACTCGGCGTCGAACTTCATGTTGTCGCGCAGGTAGTCGAACCCGAACTCGTTATTGGTGCCGTAAGTGATGTCGGCGCCGTAGGCTTCCTTGCGTTCCGGGTCATCGAGTCCGTGCACCACGCAGGACGTGCGCAGCCCCAGGAAGCTGTAGATCTGCCCCATCCACTCGGTATCTCGCTTTGCCAGGTAGTCGTTGACCGTGACGATGTGCACGCCCTTGCCGGAAAGGGCGTTCAAGTAAGCCGGCAGCGTGGCGGCCAGGGTCTTGCCCTCACCGGTTTTCATTTCGGCGATCTTGCCCTGGTGCAGCACGATGCCGCCGATGAGCTGCACGTCGAAATGGCGCATCTTGAGCACACGCACCGAAGCTTCGCGCACGGCGGCAAAAGCCTCGGGCAGCAGCTCGTCCAGTGACTCGCCGTTGGCGTGGCGCTGTTTGAACTCGCCGGTCAGCGCCCGCAGGTCGTCATCGCTGCGGGCCTGCATGGCCTCTTCGAGGCTGTTTATTTTCTCTACCAGAGGTTGAAGTTTTTTCAACAACCTCTCGTTTTTACTGCCGAACACTTTTGTAAGAAAATCAAAAAACATGCATCTCTCCTCCCCCTTGCAGATGCCACCTCCACGACGGACCCGGGCCGCCTTCCGCCTTCTTTTCTTTTACAGGGGGATCTCTGTTTTTATCCGCCGTTTGCAATGCCGACTTGAGACCAGTGTGCCGCCTTTGGCGCCGTACGGCGTCCGTCAGCCTCCATTTAAGCAAAAATTGCCGTCAATCTCAAGCGCCGGAGACGGTCGCGGCAGGTGGGCAGGGCCGCGCTGCGGGGTGTCGTCCCATTGCCTGCGTTCACGTAAAGATAAGCACGATGCGAAGACCGGCAAGCCGTCGCGGAAAATGTCATTCGAGGATGAACTTGGCGGGGTCCAGCGGAATTCCGTTGAGGCGGACTTCGTAGTGCAGATGGGGGCCGGTGCTGCGCCCGCTGTTGCCCATGAGTGCGATGGTCTCTCCACGCTTTACCCGGCTGCCGAGTTTCTTGAGGATCTTCTGGCAGTGGGCATAGCGTGTTATCAGGCCGCGGCCGTGGTCGATCTCGATCACGCGGCCGAAATCCCTGCGCCGTCCGACGAAAGAGACGACCCCGTCGGCCGTAGCCACGATGGGCGTGCCCTTGTGGGCGGCGATGTCCATCCCCTTGTGGATCTCGCGGCGGTTGTTGAACGGCGACCGGCGGTAGCCGTAACCCGCCGTCACCCTTCCGCGGCAGGGACGCAGCGAGGGTGTACGGTCGAAAAGTTTGCGGTGGGCGGCCAGATAGTCAACCACGGCCCTGAGCTGCTTCTGCTGCACCGTGGATGTCTCTTCCAACAGGCGCAACTGGTAGTGAATCTCCTCCAGTGTATCGCCCCGGGACTGTTCCATGCTGCGCAGCGCTTCGATGTCCTCGGGGACGGGGCCGCCGACTCCCTTTTCGCCGCCATCGGGCTTCGTGTCACCGCCACCCGCTACGCTGCGGATCTTGCTCTCGAGCTCGTTGAGGGCCAGCAGCTTGCCGCGCAGGCGGTTGACTTCCGAGGCGATCAGCTCCAGCTGCTGCCGCTGTTTTTGCATCTCGGCCATCCGGATGTGGATATTCGAGTCCTGGGCGGCGATCTTCTCTTCCAGCGAACGGGTGTACGGCACCGTTCTGCGCAGGTGCAGGTAGTCATAGGCCGCCAGCGTGACCGCCATGGCGGCGGCCACAGCCATCACCAGCAGCAGCGACAACTGGAGGCGGCTGGTGCTGACCCGCCGGTAGGCGGAGCGGGAGTGGTCGATGATCAAGATCGAAATTCGTTTTGGCATGGCGGCCCTCAAACCGAACGCCGCCGCGGGCCGGTCGCCCCGCGGCGGCGTTATTGTACAAGCCGGGAACTACATCAATCCCAGCTGGAACTTGAGCGAGTTGAGGGTGTTTTTCATCAACATGGTGATGGTCATGGGGCCGACACCGCCGGGGACCGGGGTGATGTATCCGGCGATTTCCTTGGCGGCATCGAAATCCACGTCACCCTTGAGAATGGCGATCTTCTTGCCGGTCTTTTCGCTGATCTTCTCTCCCACGCGGTTGACCCCCACGTCGATGACGCACGCGCCCGGCTTGATCCATTCGGGCTTGACCAATCCGGGAACACCGGCCGCCACAATCAGGATGTCGGCCCGCTTGCAGTGCGCGGCCATGTCCTTGGTGCGCGTGTGCACCACGGTGACGGTGGAATTGGCGCCCGGCCCCTTCTGGAGCATCATGTTGGCGATGGGTTTGCCCACGATGTTGGAGCGGCCCACCACCACCACCTCGGCACCGCTGGTCTCCACGCCGGCCCGCACGATCATCTCCTGGATGCCCGCCGGCGTGCAGGGCGGAAACTTGACCTCGTCTCCGCCGATCATCAGCCGTCCCACGTTGACGGGGTGGAAGCCGTCCACATCCTTGTCCGGGTCGATGGCGTTGAGCACCTTCTTCTCGTCGATGTGCTTGGGCAACGGCAGCTGAACCAGAATGCCGTTGATGGAGTCGTCTTTATTGTATTTGTCGATCAGCGCCAGCAGGTCCTCTTCGGAAAGGTCCGCCGGCTGACTGTCCTGGATTTCCTTGAAGCCCACCCGGTGAGCCGTCTTGATCTTCAGTGTGACGTACGATATGGAGGCCGGGTTTTCGCCGACCAGGATGGTGACCAACCCCGGAACCCTGCCGTGCTTCTCCTTGATTTCGGCGACTTCGGCGGTGATTTCCTCCAGAATCTGCTCACGGATTTCCGTGCCCTTGATGAGTTTGGCTGACATTGAGCTCTCCTTTCCTGACAGTCGTGGTAAGCGAACCGTTGTCCCGCTCGAATCCTGCACAGCTTCATATGCCAATCGGGCACGCATGTCAAGCGCCCGCGGATGGGCTGCCGGGGCAATCGCCGGCGGCAGTCGGCGTGCCGGTCGCAGGCGCCCTTGCGGGGCCGGATCTGTTCCCGTGTGTGTTCCGGCCGCGCAAGCGGCGATTGCCCTGCCGGGAAGCCGGATGCGATTTGACATTTGAACCTCTTTGTTTTAGCATCCCGGGACTTTCGGGTTTCACCTCCGGCTTTCGGTGGCCGTGCCGGCCGCCTGCAGCCATATCGCTCACAGCCGGATCCTGGCCCGCTGCCGGGGGCGACGCTGCGACCCGGGGAAACGGAAGCCCATGGCCAGCCGGCACCGGACGCCCCCTCCCCATCGCGCACCGAAAGATGATCACGCCGAGCCGCTTCCGCAGAAAGGAAAACGTGCGGCTGCTTTTTTAAACCGGCCGGATGGAGCGCCGGGGGTGCATCGACAAGCAGGGTATCGTCTGCCCCCCTCCGGTGGCGGGCATCGACGAACTGCCGGCCCCGGGACGTGGCAGTCGCGTCCCGGAGATCTCAACAAACGATCAAGCGGGGAATCTTCATGAAGCGCACGACGGTATTCATGCTGGTGTTGCTGTACTGCCTGGCCGCTCTTTTGGCCTGCGGCAGCACCCTTAAAAAGCTGGGCATCGAAAAAAAGAAGTTCGATCCGGACGAGGCGGCGACCCGCAACATGGCCGTGCTGAAACCGGCCCTGGATCTGTCGGAGCAGCAGGAAGAGGAAATCTACCGCCTGCATCGCAAGTATTACAAAAGCCTGCTGTCCGACATGAAGCACTATGAAAACGGTGACATCGACGGCCATGAACTGGAGCTTCGCGCCCGCGTGCTAGGCTTCAAGACCGTGCGCAAGGCCCAAAAGGTGCTGACGCCTCCCCAGTTCGAAAAGTACCGCCAATGGGCCCGCCAGGAGGGTATCATCAAGTAGGCGCCCCCGGACGTCTGCGGAAGGGTTCACGCTTCGCGGCGCGTGCCGGGAATCCAGGGACCGAAGCAAGGCAGCGTCATGAAAAAAATTCTTATCGCCGTTCTCGTCCTGGCCGTCATCGTGGCGGCCGCCGCCTATATTTTCTTGACCAACATCGATGACATCGCCCGGAGAGTCATCGAAAAAGCCGGCAGCCAGGTGCTGGGAACTCCGGTGACCGTCGGTGCGGTGGCCATTTCGCCTTCCACCGGAAAGGCCGTGCTCAGGGATTTGAAAGTGGCCAACCCGGCCGGTTTTTCTTCCCGGCCAGCCATCCATTTCAGGGAACTCTCCGCCGAGGTGGAACTGCGCACCCTCGTCATCCGCCGCGTGACGGCCCGCGAACCCGTTTTCCGGGTCGAAATCCGCCCCGACGGGAGCAACTTCGACGAACTGGCCCGCAACCTGGAGCGGCGTATTTCCGGATCGGCCGAGGAGGGAAAGGGCGCCGACGGTAAAGGCGGGGGTTCGAGCGCGCGCAAGCACGCCAAAGGTGAAAAAGACTCCCCGGTGTTCGATATCCGCCTCTTCGATATCGAAAACGCCCGCCTGATCATCTCCGACCAGCAGGGCCGCCACGACGAACTGACCCTCTCGCGGCTGGAGCTCAAGAACTTGTACGGAACCAGCCGACAGATCGCCACCCAGATCGCCTCCCAGATCATGGCGCGCATCGCCGTCTACCAGACCCGCAGGGCCATCGAGAGCCGCATCCGCGACACCGTCGAGAAACACGGCGGCAAGGGGCTCGGGGAACTGCTCAAAGGGGCGGGAATCAACTAGGGCCGCGGCTGCGGTAAAAGAGGATGTTGGCCTTCTCGTAGGTAGCCAGGCCCTCGCCGATGGCATGGTCGATGGACGCCAGAAAGGTCCTCAGGTTCTCCCGGGTGTCTACCAGCTCCACGATGATGGGCAGGTCTTCGGACAGCCGCAGGAGCTTGGAACTCTTGATGCGGCTGCTGGCCCCGAAGCCCATCATGCCACGCAGCACGGTAGCGCCCGCCAGGCCCTGGTGCCGGGCCTGTTCCACGATCCACTCGTAGAGCGGGCGGTGTTCGTAGCGGTCCCTTTCACCTATGAAAATTCGCAGCAGGCATCCTTCCTCGGTGAGCTTCATGGGTCACCTCGCAATCTGCAGGCGGGTTCGACTTCCGGCGCACGACCGCCTCCGCCGCACCGGGCTCTGTTCCGCCCAACCACCGGGAGGCCCAGCCGTGGCTCCCACCAGCGCCTTCAGCGCCACAGGGTGTAGGCCACCACCCTTCCGAGCCATACGAAGGTCAGGCCGGCCACCACGTGGAAGCCTACGTTGAACAGCGCAAAAGACACGCGTGCGTCCTTGATGAGCCCGTAGGTCTCGTGGCCGAAGGTGGAAAAGGTGGTCAATGCACCCAGCAGGCCGATGAAGACGAACAGCCGCGTTTCGGGCCCGAACAGCCCCCGGTACTCGGCCAGGTATGACAGCAGGCCGATGGCGAAACACCCCACCAGATTGACGGCCAGCGTGCCGACGGGGAAAACGGCGCTTCCCGACAGGTTCTGAAACAGGCCGGACAGCAGGTAGCGCAGGATGGCCCCCAGGAATCCGCCGGCACCAATGATCAGCAGCTTGACCACGCGTGTCTCCCGGTCCGGCTACAGCGGGTAGGGAACCTGTGCCAGCCCGGTGGTCTCCGGCAGTCCGAACATGAGATTCATGTTCTGCACGGCCTGTCCGGCGGCGCCTTTGACCAGGTTGTCGATGGCCGAGATCAGGATCAGGCGGCCCGCACGGCCGTCGACGTGGAAACCGATGTCGCAGAAGTTGGTCCCCCTGACGTGCAGCGTTTCCGGAAAGCGCCGCGGCCCGCAGATGCGAACGAAATAGCGCTCGCGGTAGGTCTCCGCCAAGCAGTCGTGCACCGCCTGCGCGGTGAGTTCCGCCTTCGTGTCGGCGTAGATGGTGGTCAGCATTCCACGGGTGACGGGAATCAGGTGCGGCGTAAACGAGATGCGCACTTCGCGGCCGGCCGCCATGCTGAGCTGCTCCTCCATCTCGGGGGTGTGCCGGTGGCCGCCGACCTTGTAAGCCTTAAAGGACTCGTTGACCTCGCAGAAGTGCGTCGCCAGGGACACCCCCCGGCCGGCGCCGCTGACGCCGGACTTGGCGTCGGCGACGATGGTGTTACCGTCGATCAGGCCGGCCTTGACCAGCGGCAGCAGGGGCAGCAGCACGGAGGTGGGATAGCAGCCCGGATTGCCCACCAGGCGCGCCCGCCGGATGCGCCCGGTGTGAATCTCGCACAGCCCGTACACCGCCTCTTCAAGCAACTGCGGTGCGCAGTGGGGCTGGTAGTGGGACTCGTAACGCGAGCGGTCTCTGAACCGGAAATCTGCCGACAGGTCGACCACCCTCCGGCCCCGGCCGACCAGTTCCGGTGCCACCGTCATGGAAACCTTGTGCGGTAGGGCCAGAAAGACCACGTCGCAGCGATCGCAAACCCTGTCTGCGTCGTACTCCCGGCACTGCAGGTCCACCACACCGGCAAAGGCCGGAAAGATATCGCTGAAAGGCCGTCCGGCGTACTGCCGGGAGGTCAGCAGCGTCAGCTCCGCCTCCGGGTGTCCGGCGATGATGCGCACGACATCGGCCCCGGCGTATCCCGTGGCCCCCACCACCCCTACTCGAATCATGGTCCGTTCTCCATTGCGTCCTAGCCGGATCCCTTTCCGCGGATGTCGGCCACCAGGTCTTTCATGATAGTCACCAGGTTGCTGCCGCTGCGCCGGGCGATGCAGTGGGCTTCGTTGACGATACGCGCCGCCTCGCGCCGCAGCTCCGCTGCGCCCGGCAGGGGCTGGTTCATGCGCTGGTACTGCCAGGCCAGCAGTCGCAGGGCGATCTTTTCTTCCTGCTTGCGGATAAAGCCCATCGTCGCGTTCTCCAGCGCGGACACGGCCCGCGTGAATGCTTCATACCAAAGATACCGTCTCTTTCAAACTTCAACCTTCACCCTTCAGACTTCAACCTTCCCCTCTACCCTCCCAGGTAGGCCTTCTTCACCTCCGGGTTGTTGAGCAGCTCCTCGGAGGTGCCCTCCAGCACCAGGTTGCCGGTCTCGAGCACGTAACCCCGCTGGGCGAACTGCAGCGCCAGCCGGGCGTTCTGCTCCACCAGCAGGATGGTGGTGCCCTCGCGGTTGATCTCGCGCAGGGCGTCGAACACGTCCAGCATCAGCAGCGGCGCCAGCCCCATGGAGGGCTCATCGAGCAGCATCATCCTGCGGGCGCTCATGAAGGCCCTGCCGATGGCCAGCATCTGCTGTTCGCCCCCGCTCAGCGTGCCGGCCTTTTGGGTGGAGCGCTCCTTGAGTCGCGTGAAGATGGAAAACACGCGCTCCAGGTCGCGTTTGATGCCGGACGGGTCTTTGCGCGCGAAGGTGGCCAGCTTGAGGTTTTCCATGACCGTCAGGTTGCCGAACAGGCGCCTGCCCTCGGGCACGTGGGAGATGCCCAGCTGGCTGACCACCTTGTCGGGCGGGTAGGACAGCATGTCCTTGCCCATGTAGGTCATACGGGTTTCTTTGCCCACCGGCACCAGCCTGGAGATGGCTTTCAGGGTCGTGCTCTTGCCGGCCCCGTTGGCCCCGATGATGGTGATGATTTCGCCCTCGTCGATCTGGAAGTTGAGGCCGTGCAGCGCTTTGATCTTGTCGTACGAAACGGTCAGGTTTTCGACACTCAGCATCATGTTTCCACCGTATCCTTGCCCAGGTAGGCTTCGATGACATCGGGGTTGTTCTGGATTTCCTCGGGGGTCCCCTCGGCGATCACCTCTCCGAACACCAGCGTCTGGATGACCTCGCACAACTCCATGACCATCTTGAGCCGGTGTTCGATGAGAAAGATGGCCAGCCCCAGTTCGTCACGCACCTGCTTGATGATGTCCATCATCTCGTTGAGTTCGCCGGGTGTCATGCCCACGGTGGGCTCGTCGAGGAACAGGATCTTGGGATTCATGGCCAGCGCGCGGGCCATCTCCACCCGTCGCTGCGCGCCGTACGGTAGGTTGGTCACCCGCTGCTCGGCTACGTCGTCCACGCGCATCATGCGCATCAGCTCGAGCGCCTTCCGCTCGATGGCCGCTTCCTCCCGGTGTCGCCGCGAGGTCCCGAAAAATGCCCCTACCAGCCCGTAGTCGATGGTCGAATAGCGCGCCATCTTGACATGCTCCAGCACCGTCATGTGCCGCCACAGGCGCAGGTCCTGAAATGTCCGCCCCAGCCCCCGCGAGGCGATCTCGTGGGGCTGCAGTCCCACGATGGTCTCCCCGTCCAGGGTGATGGTGCCCTCGGTGGGCTTGTAGATGCCGGTGATCAGGTTAAAGATGGTGGTCTTGCCGGCGCCGTTGGGCCCGATCAGACCGCGCACCTGTCCGGGCTCGACCGCCAGGTTGTAGTTGTGAACGGCCCGCAGACCGCCGAAGTAATGGGTCATGTTTTCAACGTGCAGCAGCGGCATGCATTACCTCCAGCTCATCTCGGACGGATGAGTTTCTTGACGTCCAGGTCCTTGAAGGCGATCAGTCCGGTGGGGCGGTAGATCATGACCAGGATCAGCATGACCGGGATGATGATCCACTTGAAGATCTCCAGCGGCCGCAGCATCTCTCCCAGCAGGTTCAGGCTGACCGCCCCGAGAATGGATCCGTAAACCGAGTTCAGCCCGCCGAAATACACCATGGCCAGCACCTCGGCCAGTTTCTGGATGCCGAAAGTGCCGGGATTGACGAAACGGATGACGTGGGCGAAAAGCCCTCCGGCCACCCCGGCCCAGAAAGCCGAGAACATGAAAGCCACCATCTTGGTCTTGCGGGTGTTGACCGTCATGGCTTCGGCGGCCATCTCATCGTCGCGCACGGCGTTGAGGGCCTTGCCCAGAATGGAGCGCACGAAGTTGTTGATCACCCAGATGCACAGTACCGTCCAGACGAAAACCGTAGGCAGGTTGGCGTAGTTGGGTTGGCTGCCCATGCCCCGCGGGCCGCCGACCACTTCGAGATTCTCGATAACGCTCTTGACGATGAACATGAAGGCCAGCGAGATGATGGCCAGGTAATCGCCGCGGGTGCGGAAAGACGGAATGGCCACCACCAGCGCCCCCACTGCGGCCACCAGCCCGCCGACGATCAGCGCCAGCGGGAAAACGAAGGGCCCCAGCGAGGCGGGCAGCACCGCCGCCCCGAACAGGCGGTCGTTGGTGAAAAAGATCAGCGTGACGGCCGAGGCCGCGTAGGCGCCCAGGGCCATGAAACCGGGGTGTGAACAGGAGAACTCCCCCATGTACCCGTTGATCACGTTCAGGCTGAGGGTCACCATGATGGCGATGAGGGTCAGTTTGAGGGTGATCACCCGGTAGGCGCTGATGTCCGACCAGATGTGCAGCGCGGTGTAGAAGAGTCCCAGGTGGACCAGTACCGAAATCCACAAGGGCATCTTCATGAGCCCGGCGGCGATCCGGTTGGCCGAGCCGGACAGCACCCGGGCGACCACGCCGATGACCAGGATGTACACGCTGAAAACATAGAGCATGGTGCTCGGGATCATCATCGGCGACTGCACCCACACCTTCTTCTTGAGCACGATCAGGGCGCCGAATAGCACGGGGATCTTGGGCAGCCCGATGAGTTCGGCGAATTCATAGCCCACCCACTGCTCCACCAGCGCCGCCGCCAGTATGCCCAGGATCCACGCCAGCAGCGGGATGCCGGTGATAAACAGTCCAATCCTCGTCCAGAAGCCAACGTTATTTTCCAAAGCATCGCCTTTAGTTGTGTCCATAGTAGATTCTCTTGCTTCCGGTCCTTGCCGGAAAGGGTGCCGGAGTCGCCTCCCGGCCGCCGCCGGTCGGCGCCCTCCGCATTCTCCATCAGAGGCGCAGCTTGGCGCTGTACGGTTCCCCGAAAAACCCGTGCGGCCTGAAGACCAGAATCAGCAGCACGATGGAATAGGCGATCAGGTCCCTGAGGGTGGAGGGGAAAATCATGGCCACGAAAATCTCGATAAAACCCAACAGAAAACCGGCCAGGGTGGCCCCCATGATGGATCCGCGGCCGCCCAGGATGGCGGCCACGAAGGCCTTCCAGCCGAAGAGGATGCCCATGTACGGATCGAGCACCGGGTAGGCGATGCCGAACAGGATGCCGGCCACCGCCGCCAGGGCCGAACCGAT
>CAYZCL010000154.1:0-65672 GCA_964476595.1 uncultured Desulfobacteraceae bacterium | reverse complement strand
CCTGGGACAATCGCTGTTCAAGAGAGTTGGAAAGCCTGATCAGAGGATAGCAGATCACGAAATAAAGAACCCCTACCAGCGTGAAGACCATCAACCCTTCCGGTATCCTGACAACCGTCTGCCAGCCGACACGAGTCAGCTCCGTAACCCCGATGACCGAGACGACCGAAGAGTCCTTGATCATCAGAACGTATTGTCCCACCAAGGGGGGAAGAATCGTGCGCATGGCTTGTGGAAGGATGACCAGCTTCAGTTGCTGAAACTTGTTAAGGCCGGAGGCCGCCGCCGCCTCCCACTGCCCTTTCGGTACAGCCTGGATACCGCCGGCTACCACCTCGCATATAAAAGCCGATGTCATGGCCGTCAGCGCCAGGATGGCCGCCGGCAGCGCATCCAGTTGAAGCCCCCACTCCGGCAAGATGAAGAAAACAATAAAAATCTGTACCACAAAAGGCGTGCCCCGCATGACATCCACGTAAAACCCGATGGAGCGCGAGATCAGCCGGTTGCGGCCGGTTCGAAAAATGCCCAGTATGAAACCCAGCACGGTGGACAACACCAAGCTGATCCCCGAAACCACTATGGTCATCAGCAGGCCCTTGAGAAAGAAGGGGATAATCTGAATCAGCCGGGAAGCGTATTCTGCAATCATACTATCAGTATACCTCCCGGAATATCAGCCTCTTCTGGGCCCAACCGGCCAGCGGCTTGAGGCAGTAATAAATGCAAAGATAGAGAACCGCCACCGTCAGGAACCCTTCCGCCGGCATGAATCGTTCGGAAGTCAGCTCCTGGCCGCAACGCGTCAGCTCCATAACCGAAATCAGCGACAGCAGGGCCGAGTCCTTGACCAGTACGATGGCCTGCCCCAACAGGGGTGGAACGGTCACGCCCAGCGCCTGGGGAAGGATAATGAAACGCATGCGCTGAATGTAGCTCAGGCCCGACGAAATGCCGGCTTCGATTTGCCCGGAGGATACCGAGGTGATACCGGCCCGGACGATCTCTGCGATGTAGGCACCGCTGTTGAGCATCAGCGCGATAATGCCCGTTTCGAGCTCCGGCACACGCAACCCGAGGGTGGGCAGCCCGAAGTAAAAAAAGTAAATCTGTACCAGAAGGGGGGTCGAACGGATGGACTCGATGTAGGCAATGGCGATCCCTCGCAACAACTTCCAGCGCGATAATCGGCAGGCGCAGGCGATGACGCCCACCGCCAAAGCAAGGATCAGGGACACCAGCGAGATTAAAAAGGTGTTTCGCAACCCCTGCATGAACAGCGGCATATATTCCCATACGACCCGGAAGTTGAAGTTGGCGATCATGCTGGCACAGATTCTCCGTGTGAGGTCAGCGGGCGCGGTTTTTCTAAACCGCGCCCGCCCCTTTCATATCAAACAGTTCGGTTCACGACTACTTGTGATCCTTCGCCCACTCGGTGGACTCGACCCAGTAGTGGATGATGCGGTCGTAGGTCCCGTCCAGGCGTACGGTACTGAAATACAGGTTGGCCCACTGCCACAGGTTGACCGACTCGTGGCGCACGGCGAAAGAAAGCGGCGCCTTGCTGCCCAGCCGCTTGTCCAGCAAACGCACCGAATGGGCCGGATAATCGGGAAGCGCCGTGAGCACGGCCATATCGTCATTAACCCCAGCGTCCACATGCCCCGCCAGCAGGGCGTTGATCACCATGCGGCCGCCGCCCTTGTATGACTTGATTTTCGCATTTTTCAGTATCTTTTTGGCCATTGTTTCACCGGTGGATCCGAGCAAAACACCCACCGTGACGCCTTTCTTGTCAATGTCGGCCAGGGTTTTATAGGGAGCGTCGTTTTTGGTAAAAATGCACAGCTGATCATAATACCATGGATCCACGAAGGTAATCTTGAGCGCCCTTTTAAGCGTCGGGGTCATGTCGGCCGCCAGCATGTCGGCCTTACCGGAAAGCAGTGCCGGGATCAGGCCGTCCCAGTCAAAATCCAGGATCTTGAGCTTGACGCCCATACGCTTGGCCATATCCTCCACGAATGCAACCATGGCGCCGGTGTGCTTGCCGTTCTTGTCCACGAAGGCCATCGGTGCCGCACCGGACTGCACAGCCACGCGCAACTCGCCGCGCTTGACGATGTCGGTCAGCGTACCAGCCGTGGCGGCCGTAGAGAGGCCCACCATCAGGATCAGTGCCATTAGAACCGCGACCAGATGTCTCTTCTTCATTCTCTCCTCCTCCGTTTAAAAATAACAAATGGACATAAATCCCGGCGAATCGACGCCACGCCGGGGACACCTCCCTCGATGATGCTTACAACCCCGCATTCACGCATTCCGGCTGCCCCGCCGAGGCGCCGCCAACGCCGCAAGCGAGATCCCGGACCCAGTCGGTGCTTTTCAAATACGATCAGGGGTCAGGACACGGATTCCTCTTCCTCCACCACCACGCCCCGCCGCCTCAGCGCATGTAAAAAGGCGTCGTCGGGGATGTCCTGCAAGGGAGACAGGACCCCCGTGCCGCCGATCTCCCCGCGAACCATCATGCGCGCGGCAATGACGGCCGGGAAGGCCACCGTGCGGCTCATGGCCATGAGGCCCGTGCCCAGGTCTCGTTCCGCCAACAGGCGATAGGTGAGACGCAGCCGCCGGCCGCCGGCCGTGCCCTCGAAAACGTTCAGCATGGCCACCAGGTCCTTTTCATCATCCCGGTAAACCAGCTGGGGCCCCATCAGTTTTTCCAGAAACATCCGGGGGGTCACCCCCCCGGGAAGTCCGGCCACCGGGGATCGGTCCAGAAACCCGAAATGCTTCAGGGGACGCCAGAATGCACTCCAGCCGGGCCACCGCAGCGTGTACCGCCCACTTTCACGAATCGTATCGCCGGCACCAAGCAACGCGACAAATCGCACGGCATCACCGTTGGGGATGGCC
The DNA here is from genome assembly GCA_964476595.1 of uncultured Desulfobacteraceae bacterium. GTDB lineage: Bacteria > Desulfobacterota > Desulfobacteria > Desulfobacterales > JALSRD01 > JALSRD01. The sequence continues at coordinate 62,750 of CAYZCL010000154.1, read as the reverse complement.
TCCAGGCGACCGAGGCCCGCAAACACCACCTCGTGGACCCATTGCCTGTCGTGCTGGTGTCTGGCCGGAATCTCCACCACCCGCCCGTCCCGCACCAAGCGGCTGTCACGATCAGCGGCACTGAGCACCCCCTCCCAGGTCCACGAAATCTTGTAGTTCAACGGGTTGTCGCAGGCCCGCTTCTCGGGGAAACCGCCGCAATAGGAGTTGACCACGTGCAGCGCGTCGAAACGGCGGGCCGCCCGGCCGTAGAGCACCAGGTCGATGCCCGGGTCCAGCCCACACTCGGGCAGGATGGCTACGCCAGCGGCGCGGGCGGCTTCGTCCAAATGAGAGATGCCGTCCGCATAGTTTGTGTTCACGATGCTGACACCGGCTGCAATAGCCGCACGGCAGACATTCTCCAGGTGTCGCCGGGGCAACAGGTCGATGACGACATCCATCCCCCGGCAGAGGTCCCTCAGCGCCTGGCCATCGGCGGCGTCCAGGCGCACTGTCCGCACACGCGTGATGTCCCCCTCCGAAGAAAGCGGCCCCCAGTTCTCTGGATGCAAATCGGCCACCACCACCCGGCGGACGTCATCACAGCGGCACAGGTCGAAAACCGCCGCGCGGCCCTGGATGCCACACCCGCCCAACACCAGTATCTTCAAGTTCGCTACTTCCCGGACGCGTTGGAGATGGCCGCACGCAGTGGATCGGCATGCGGATTCTGGACGTTGTGGCGAATGAGGATGTCCACCGGCGTCACGGGGCGGCCGTAGTAGCCCTGGTTCCAGTCGTCACGGACGCTGACCACCGATCCGTCCACGGAAATGCCGGCATAGACGCCCTGGGCCCTTGAAAAAGCATAAATATCGGCGAACTTGGCGGCCGCACCTACGCCCACGGGACCGGCCGCCACGCTGGCATCGGCACCGAGTTTAAAAGAGCTGGTCAGAAAGGCGTTGAGGCCCTTGTCGGTCATGATCATCAGCAGCAGCTCGGCATCCTTGGCACCGCCCTGCAGGCCGATGGACGCGGCGCTCAGGGTGTAGAAGGCGGGATAGCTCCACTGCCCGGCCTGCATGTCGTGGGCCAGCAGCACGCCGCTGCCCCCGGATGCCCCCACAATGAAACTGGCCGTAAACTGGCTGGGAACGATCAGCACGGCCTTGGCTCTGGGCAGGTTGGCCCGGATCCAACCCATGTTGGGGTCATGGATGAAATGGCTGAAAGTCATGTTGGCCCGTTCGACCAGTTCCCGGGATTCGGCGATGTCCTTGCCGCCCTGGTAAGTGGCGCAGGCCGTCAGGAAACCGAAAGCCGCCAGCACCAAAACCACGACGGCAATTCGTCCGAACATGTTCCTCGTTCCCGGATGCATCCCGTCTTTGCGCATATGCTACCCCCTCCTTTTGTTCGATGTTGAAGTCCTGTACCAGAAACCCGCAGCCGGGCACGCCGACATCCGCCGGGCCCGAAAAAAGCCGCCGTTCCGCCGTGGACACCCAACGTCTACCATCTGGTGGGAGCCGTTCACCGCCGGCAGGTCTTTCGGACCTGCTTGCCGGCGTAGCGGATGGCGGCGGTGGCGATGACGTGCATGGGATCGACAAAATCGCCTTCGAAACGGCGGACATCATAAGCCACCGAAAGCTCGGTGCATCCCAGAACGAACACGTCGGACCCGTCGTCCCGCAACCGCGCCACGGCGGCGAAGAAATCCGCCAGATCCATGTCCAGGCGTCCCTGCTTGATTCCGTATATCACCGCCGTGACCGCCGCCTGGCGGGCCTCGGAGGGCGTGCGTACTTCCAGCCCGTAGCGCCGCAACACTCGTTCGTAGACTCCGGTTCGGCGGGTGCCAGCGGTGGAAAGCAATCCCACCCGCAAAGTCTCTGGAAAGTGCCGCCGGATAAAGCGTGCGGTCTCCTCGATCATGCTCAGAAGCGGAATGTCCACCGCGGCGACAATGTCTTCATAGTAGGCGTGGGCCGTGTTACATGGCATGATCAGAAAGTCCGCGCCCATGGCCTGGAGCTTTGCGGCCGAATCGACGAGATGTGGGCGTGGGTCCCGCCCGCCGTCCAGCAGCGCGGCCGTGCGATCCGGCACCCCGGTGTTGTTGTCGATGAAAATCCGGATGTGTTCCTGGTCGCTCTCGGCGCGGGTACAGGTGATGATCTTCTGGAAGAGATGGGCCGTCGCCAACGGACCCATCCCCCCGATAATGCCCAACGTTTTCGCCATGGAATTTTCTTAGCACGAAACGCGGTTTTATGCCACCAGATTGATGGAATTTAGGCAGATCCGCCGAACCGACTGCGGGAAGACGCTTATAAAAGACCACGACCTTGCGCGTCGGGGCGGACGTCGGGAGAGGCGCGAAAGCAGAAGAGGGAAGAGATTACCGGACCACGCTGCGGCGGCGCTAAGCGTTCGAGAATCAGCTGATCTGCCGCACCACCGGAATCAGCAGGGTCTGGGAGGGGCTGAGGCGTTCCAGGTCGAGGTCGGGGTTGTAACGGCTGAGCAGCCAGAAGGGCACCTCGAAGACTTCCCGGCACAGCTTCCAGATGTTGTCGCCGCTCTTGACGGAGTACCGCTGCACCTCCTGGATGCGGTAGGCGGCCAGGAAGTCCTCGGTGATCTCCTTGTGATACTCGTAGCGTTTCTCCTCGAAGGCTTCGCGGGAGACCTTCCCGAGGGGAATGCGGATGGGCTCGTTGACACGGATCACCCGCGCGTGGCTGAACCCGTTCAGCCGCCGGATGCGCCGGGCAGTCACGCCCAGCCACTCCGCGTAGTGGCCGAGAGTCTCTGATATCTGCACGCGGATGATGCCGATGGTCCGTCCGCCGCGGATAAAGACCCGCTCCACCCGAAGGTTGCCGGTGACCAAGCCGGGATTGATGGCGGAAACGTCCGCCGCAGCCGCCAGCTGCACGCCAGCCGCGTCCGCCCGCGCGGGCCGCTTTTCGGCCCCCGGTGCGGCGGCCTTCGGGGGGGTCGGCCGCGGTCGGCGGGGATCCTTTTCCGGTGGCGGGGCCGGTGATGCGGCCTCTGCGGCGGACGGCCGAACCCGGGCCACCCTTCGCCCCGCCGGGCGCCGCTCTCCGGGCACCGGCAGGCGCAGGTTCTGTCCGGGGTAGATGGTGGCGCGCATCGAGAGGTCGTTGGCGGCCATCAGCTCGGACAGTTTCAGGCCGTGCCGCCGGGCGATGGCGCCCGGCGTGTCGCCGCGGCGGACGACGTAAAAACGGCTGCGTTTCTGGCGGGCCTTGTAGAGCTCCGGCGGCAGGCCGGCCGCCAGCAGCCGGCGGCGGTCCGGCAGGTCGTCGGGCAGGCGCAGGCGGTAGCCCCTGGGGATGTACTTGCGGCCGCTGAACACCGGCGGCCGCAGGGCCGGGTTGAGGGCCTTGAGGGTTTCGGGGTCCACGCCCATGTGGCGCGCCACGTCCCGGAAGGCGACATAGCCCTCGAGTTTCAGCATGGGGTGCCGGGCAGGGGGCTGGATTGTGAGGTGCCCGAAGTAGCGCCGGTAGGCCTTGGCCACCCGGCGGGCGGCGATGAATTCGGCATAAAAGTTGCGCGAGGCGAACTTGAAGCTGCGGCTGCGGTATCGCTTGAAAACCGTTTCGTAGCCGCCTTTGGTCCTCTTGGCGCGCAGCATGCCGGAAAGGCCGTGGTTGTATGCCGTAATGGCCAGCGGCCAGTCGCGCAGCTGCTGGTAGTTGCGCTTGAGCAACTGCGCTGCGGCATGGGTGGACAGCAGTGGATCGCGGCGCTCGTCCAGGGTGTAGTCGATCTTCAGGTACAGCCGGCCCGTGGAACGGGTGAACTGCCACATACCGGCGGCGCCGTACTTGCTGTAGGCCGAGGGGTCGAAAGAAGATTCCACGTGGGGCAGGTAGGCCAGGTCCTCGGGCAGCCCCTCGGAGCGAAATATCCGACGGATCTCGTCGAGATAGGCCCCTGAACGGATCAGCCCTTCCCGGAAACGGTTCTTCTGGCCGACCTGGCAGCGAATGCGGCCCATGGCCCTGCGGAACGTGCGGCGGCCGGCACCGGGACCGAAGAGCCGCGCGACGCGTTTCTCCTCGGCCGTGCGCGGCGGCTGCCCCTTGGCCAGCTTTTCCAGGATGCGCCGGTAGCGGTACTTGGCCTCCTTGATGCGCCGGCGGTTGATTTTTCGGGCACGTGGGCTGTCGGGCTCTACCAGCGGCACGATGCCGTAGATGACCGACAGGTTGCGGCTGTCGTGCAGGATGCCCTGGCGGGTGGAATAGCGGGTGTAGACCTTTTCCCAGAAGGCCACGTTGGGCGCCATGGCCGGAAAGACCGGGAAAGGGTCAGGGGATGCAGCCCCGGCCGGCACGGCGACGTTCCACACCGCCCAGAAAATCAGCAGGGACCAGGACAATCTCAGATTGTTTCGCATGTCGGATTCAGGATTCGGATTCGCTTCAGCAACAGCTCAGATCGCAGCATAGTGATATGCCTGCCGCCGCATCGCATAGGACTGCAACCCCTCAGAGGAATGTTCGGCACCTATAACAAAAACTTAAGGTGAAAGACAGGGGAAAGTCGCGATCCCGGCGAAAAAGTCCCCCCGTCGGCCGGCGTCTCCATCCCGGCTGGCCCGCCAAGCGCATACGGCCGAAACCCGCCTCCGCACCGACGAACAATCCTGAATCGCAAAAGGCACTTGCACCCGGCCTGCCGACCGCTACTTGCCGTCGCCCTGAGGGGCACGGCCGGCCGTGTTGACAGTGGATGGACACCTGGGGTATTCTCCCGGCGGTTCCAAGACGCCGCGGGCCGGCTTTTGCCGGGGCGCCCGCAGCGCGGACAAGCCGAAAACGCACACAGGGGGCGCCATGATCATCGGGCTGGATGTGGGCGGCACGCACACCGATGTGGTCCTGCTCAGCAGGGAGGGACTGGTCGAGGCCCTCAAGGTGCCCACCGAGCCCGACGACCTGTTTCACAGCGTGCTCCAGGCCCTCGAGCGAATCACCGCCCGGGTCGACGCCGCCGGCGTCTCCCGCCTGGTGCTGAGCACCACCCTAACCACCAACGCCATCGTCGAGGACACCATCGCGCCGGCCGGCATGATCGTGTCGGCCGGGCCGGGCCTGGACCCGGCTTTTTTCCGAACCGGACGCCACTACTACCCGGTGCCCGGCAGCATCGACCACCGCGGCCGCGAACGCCGCCCGCTGGAGACCGCGGCCGTCGAAGCCGCCGCCCGGCGAATGGCGGCCGACGGCATCCGGCAGGTGGGCGTGGTGGGTAAGTTCTCGGTGCGCAACCCGGCCCACGAGACCGCCGTTCAACATTGCCTGGGCGACCGTTTCGAGCGGGTGTTCACCGGTCACCGCCTGTCGGGCCGGCTCAACTTTCCCCGGCGCATCGCCACCACTTTCCTCAACGCGGCGGTCTACCCGCTGCACCGCGATTTCTTCCAGGCCGTGCGCAGATCCCTGGAACAAAAGGGCCTTGCGGTACCCATCGACATCCTCAAGGCCGACGGCGGCACCATGAACTTCGACGCCTCCCTCGACGCCCCCTGCGAAACGATCCTCTCGGGACCGGCCGCCAGCGTGGCCGGCGCCCTGGCGGCCGACCCGGGCCCCGGCCAGTGCATGGTGCTGGACGTGGGCGGCACCACCACCGACATGGCGCTGCTGGTGGAAGGCGCGCCCCTGCTCAGTCCGGCGGGCGGCCGCATCGGCCCGCACAACACCCTGGTGCGGGCCCTGTACACGCGGTCCATCGCCGTAGGCGGCGACAGCGAAGTGCGCGTGGAGGGGGGACGGCTGATCATCGGTCCGCGCAGGCGCGGCAGCGCCATGGCCTTCGGCGGCCCGGTGCCCACACCCACCGACGCCCTGATCGTGCTGGGGCACATGCAGACTGGAGACCGCCGGCGGGCCCGCGATGGCATCGCGTCCGTGGCCGCGCGGCTGAACGTCGCGGTGGAAGAGGCCGCCGCCGCGGTGTTCGACCACACCTGCGGGAAAATCCTGGCGGCCGTCGACCGGATGGTGGCGGCCGTCAACCGTCGGCCGGTGCACACCATCCACGCCTTCCGCGAGGGGCTGCAAGTCAACCCCGAAGCGTTCCTGGTGATGGGCGGCCCGGCGGCCCTGTTCGCGCCGCGCCTGCAGACGCTCTCCGGCCGCCCCTGCCGCGTGGTGCCGCGGCCCGAGGTGGCCAACGCCATCGGCGCGGCCCTGGCACGCGCCACCTGCGAGGTCACCTTGCTGGCCGACACCGAGCAGGGGCTGGCGACGGCGCCCGAGGAAGACTTCACGCGGCGCATCACGGGGGCCTACGCCCTGGAGGATGCGCGACGCGACGCGCTGCGCCTGCTGGAGAAAAAGGCCCTGAAAAAGGGAGCGCGGGCCGGAGACCTGGAACTGGAGGTGGTGGAAGAGGAAGTCTTCAACATGGTGCGCGGGTTCTCCACCACCGGCAGGAACATCCGGGTGCGGGCCCAGGTCAAGCCGGGGGTGATTGGAAGTTTGAAGTTTGAAGGGGGGATGTTATGACATTGCGGGCCGGGCATAGGATGGGGCTGGTTTTTTTTCCGGCTTTTGACTGGGCCATCAGTCCCAACCATCCCGAGCGCGAGGAGCGCCTGCTCTACACCCGCGACCAGGTGCAGGAGGAGGGGCTGCTGGACATCGAGGGCATCGAGGAGCTGCGCGCCGACATGGTCACGGCGGCCGACGTGCAGCGGGTGCACTTTTGCGTGCCCGACCTGTGGCACGTGATGACCGAGTCGCACTTCATCAGCGCCGGGGGCGCCAAAGCCCTGGCCATGGCGTTGGCCGAAAAGCGCGTGCAGCGGGGTTTCGCCCTGGTGCGGCCACCGGGGCACCACGCCATGCGGGTGGTGCACGGCGCCCGCGGCTTCTGCAACGTCAACAACGAGGCCATCATGATCGAGTACCTGCGGGCGGCCTACGGCATCGACCGCGTGGCCGTCGTGGACACCGACTGCCACCACGGCGACGGCACCCAGGACATCTACTGGCACGACCCGGACACGCTCTTCATCTCGCTGCACCAGGACGGCCGCACCCTGTACCCGGGATCGGGTTTCCCCCAGGAAATGGGCGGCCCCAACGCCGTGGGGGCTACGCTCAACATCCCGCTACCGCCCCACACTTCCGAAGAAGGATTTCTGTACACCATCGAAGCAGTGGTGCGGCCCATCCTGGAAGAGTTCCGGCCGCAGCTGGTGATCAACTCCGCCGGACAGGACAACCACTACTCGGATCCCATCACCAACATGAACTTTTCGGCCCAGGGCTACGCCCGGCTGATCGAACTACTGCAGCCGGACATATCGGTACTCGAGGGCGGCTATTCCATCGAGGACGCCCTGCCCTATGTCAACGCCGGCATCATCCTGGCCATGGCCGGCATCGACTACCGCCACGTGACCGAACCGGACTACGACCCGGCGAAACACCGCCAGTCGGCGGACATCACCCGCTGGGTACACGAGGTGGGCGACACGGTGCGGGAGATCTGGGACCGACGGGAAGCCCTGCAGGAAAAGGCCCGCACCGGGGAGGAATTCCAGCAGCGCCGGCGCAGCATCTTCTATGACACCGACGGCATCTCCGAAACCCAGCAGGAAACCATACGCATCTGCGATGACTGCGCCGGTGCCCTGCGCATCGAATCGGCGGCCCGCCCGGGCCGCCGTATCCTGGCCGTGCACATCCCGCGCAAGGCCTGCACGACCTGCCGCCGCGTTGCCCGCCAATGGTACGATGACGCCGAGGCCGGTCGTTTCGAAATGATTTTCCTACAGGACCGCCCCGCAGACCGACTGGAGGTCCGCAGCCCGTGATGCAACCGGCCGCGAGCCACTCTTTCATCGAACGCATGGGGCCGCCTGAACAAGGAGGGAACAATGAAGTCGTGGATTACCCTGCCAGCCACCGCGCTGGTGTTGATGCTGATCCTGCCCGCCGCTGCACGTGGCGGTGAAAGGCAAATCGCTGGGGTCCGCTTTCCCACCGAGAAGGAAGTCGCCGGCAAAACCCTGCACCTCAACGGCGTGGCCCTGCGCAAGGCATTTATCTTCATCAAGGTGTTCGCCGGGGCGTTCTACCTCGAGCACCCCACCCACGACGCCGACGAGGCCATCGAATCCGAACAGGTCAAGCATTTCGTGCTGCACTACCTCACCGACAAGGCCACCGCCCCAAAACTGCAAAAAGGTTTTGTCGAGGCCATGGAAAAGGCCAACCCCGCCGATCTGGTCGAGAAACACCGCGACCTGATCCGGCGTTTCGCATCCTGGCTGGACCGGGATATGAAACCCGGCGCCACCAGTGTTTCCACCTACATCCCGGGAAGAGGCCTGACTTTCTGGCTCATGGGGAAGGAAAAAGGCACCATCACCGACCCGGAATTTATCCACATGTATTACCGCTACAACCTGGGCAAAAAGGCCGACCGGAACCTGCGCAAGGGTTACCTGGACCTGGAGTGAAAGGCGTAACCCTGGCCGCGCACGCTTCCCGGCACACCGCCCCGCCGTGAACGGGGTGCGCCCCGCCGCCGGGGTCAAAACGGTGATGGTGATGGCGGTGGCCGGCGGATTGGTCTTTTGACCGCTTCTGTTCTGCGAGCCGGCCGCCACGAACAGGAAAAGAACCAGGATGGGTGCAACGGTTTTCAGGGCTCCGACGAATAACAACCCCCAGACGGCCACCGGTCGGCCGGTGGGGGAACGATCAATCCCGGCAGGATACCGGCAGTCAAGCCAATGATGATTCTCTTGAGCGGGCTCAGCCGGTTTCAGGCGCTGAACAGTCTCATGGCCCGCCTTGTCGGAACCGGATCAAATGTTGAGTTCCTCCTTCACCGCGCTGAACTGCTCCATTGCGAAATCCAGGTCCTCGCGGGTGTGCAGTGCGCTGATCTGGGTACGGATGCGCGCCTTGCCCATGGGCACCACCGGGTAGAAGAACCCAATGACGTAAACCCCCCTGTCCAGCATGCGGGCGGCCATCTTCTGGGCCAGCACGGCGTCGCCCAGCATGATGGGGGCGATGGGATGGTCGCCGGGCCGGATGTCGAAGCCGCGGGCGGTCATCTCGCTGCGGAAATAGGTCGTGTTCTCTGCCAGCCGGTCCCGCAGTTCGGTGGTGGTCGACAGCAGTTCGATGGCCTTCAGGGATGCCGCAACGATGGGCGGCGCCATGGTGTTGGAGAAAAGATAGGGCCGCGACCGCTGGCGCAGCAGTTCGACGATCTCTTTGCGGGCGCTGGTGTACCCGCCGCTGGCGCCTCCCAGGGCCTTTCCGAAGGTGCCGGTGATAATGTCCACGCGATCCATGACACCGCAGTGTTCGTGGGTGCCGCGGCCGTGGGGGCCCACGAAGCCGACGGCGTGGGAGTCGTCCACCATGACCATGGCGTCGTATTTCTCTGCCAGGTCGCAGATCTTGTCCAGCGGGGCGTAATCCCCGTCCATGGAAAAGACGCCGTCGGTGGCGATCATGCGCTTGGGACAGTCGGCCGCCGCAGCCAGCTGTTTTTCCAGGTCGGCCATGTCGTTGTGCTTGTAGCGCAGGCGCCGGGCCTTGCACAGCCGGATGCCGTCGATGATGCTGGCGTGGTTGAGTTCGTCGCTGATGACGGCGTCCTCTTTGGTCAGCAGGGTCTCGAAAAGCCCGCCGTTGGCGTCGAAGCAGGAGGTGTACAGGATGGTGTCCTCCATGCCCAGGAATTTCGAGACCGCGTCCTCAAGCTGCTTGTGGATCAACTGGGTGCCGCAGATGAAGCGTACCGACGACAGGCCGTAGCCCCAGCGGTCCAGGGCGTCCCGGGCGGCCGCCAGCACCTCCGGGTGGGAAGACAGGCCCAGGTAGTTATTGGCGCACATGTTGAGCACGCTCTTTTCCTCACCCACCTTCACGTGGGCGGACTGGGGGGACGTCAGGATACGCTCGTTCTTGAAAAGCCCGCTTTTGCGGATTTCCTCGAGCTGCGCGATGAATTGTTCTTTTGCCTTTGCGTACATGGTCAACTCCTTCGGTGTTGGATCGTTTTGTGTCGGAGGCGGGAACGCACCCCGAAGACCCGCGGTCAGCCCCGGCCGGGGGCGCCATCGGCAGCTACTCGTCTTCCCAGTTCAGGATGACCTTGCCGCTGTTGCCCAAACGCATGACGTCGAAGGCCTCCTGAAAATCGGTGTAGTGGAAATGGTGGGTGATGACCGGACGGATGTCCAGGCCGCTCTGGATCATGGACGTCATCTTGTACCAAGTCTCGTACATCTCGCGCCCATAGATACCCTTGATGGTCAGGCCGTTGAAAACCACCAGGTCCCAGTCGATGGCCGTGTTGCCCGGCAGGATGCCCAGCAGCGCGATCTTGCCGCCGTGGCACATGTTGGCCAGCATGCTGTTCAGGGCCGCCGGGTTGCCGGACATCTCCATGCCCACGTCGAACCCCTCCTTCATGCCCAGTTTCTGCTGGGCGTCCTCCAGGCGCTCGGTGCGCACGTCCAGGGTCATGGTGGCACCCAGTTTTGCGGCCAGTTCCAGCCGGTAGGGGTTCACATCGGTGACCACCACGTAGCGCGCCCCGGCGTGCCTGGCGATGGCCGCCGCCATACAGCCGATGGGGCCGGCGCCGGTGATCAGGACGTCTTCGCCCAGCACGTCGAAAGACAGGGCCGTGTGGGTGGCGTTGCCCAGGGGATCGAAGCAGGCCAGGATGTCGGTGGGGATGCGCTCGTCGCAGTACCACACGTTGGTCACCGGCAGGCTGAGATACTCGGCAAAGCATCCCTGGCGGTTGACCCCCACGCCGCTGGTGTGGTTGCACAGGTGGCGGCGGCCGGCCAGACAGTTGCGGCAGCGGCCGCAGACCACGTGCCCCTCGCCGGAAACCAAGTCGCCGGGCTTGAAGTCGTGCACGTTGCTGCCGATTTCGGCCACCCGTCCCACGAACTCGTGGCCCACAGGCATGGGGACGGGAATGGTTTTCCGGGCCCACTCGTCCCAGTTGTAAATATGGACGTCGGTTCCGCAAACGGCGGTCTTGTGAATCTTGATCAACACGTCGTTGATCCCGATTTCGGGCACCGGCACTTCCTGGAGCCACAGCCCCTCTTCGGCCTTGGCCTTCACCAGCGCTTTCATGTTCGCCATGCTACCCCCTTTCTGTTGGTGCCTTGAAAACATGTCCACCGATGCGTCGATGCCGCACGCTGCGCCGTCCCCCAAACCGCTGGGCGTGCGCCGCCGCATGCGTTGCGATGAGCGCTGATTGTCCTCTCGGCGGGCGGCGGTTCCGCTTCACATGCGATACCGGCGGATACGGGCCTGCAGCCGGGTACGTGCGGCTTGCCGTGCGCGATGCGGGAAGACTGCAGGGATACGGAGGCCCCCAAACAGGCCCCCCGGGGCTTATGCTGACGGACAGACATCTGAATCCACAGATTTCCCGCCCATTTTCAATCAATGGAAGGGAAAAAATGAGAGATATCTTGTGCCTGTTCACCGGAAAGTATCTTCAGAATGGGTCCCTAAGTCAAGAAAAATGATGGCGCCCCGCCCCGGTCAAACGCAGACAATTCCCTTTTATTAAAAGAGAAGCCGTGCACGCTGGGGTCGCACCGCCCCCCTTGCCAGGGGCGTGCCGACTGTGGTACCTGTAAGGAATGCGTGAAAAGGCCTCCAACCTGGTTCTGATCGGCATGCCGGGCTCGGGCAAGAGCACCGTGGGCGTCATCCTGGCCAAGAAAACCGGCCGCGGCTTCGTGGACACGGACGTGCTGATCCAGACTTCGCAACGCCGTACGCTGCAGGACATCGTGGACGCAGACGGGCACGCCGCGCTGCGCCGGATCGAGGCGCGCGTCATCCTGAGCCTGCGGCTCGCCCGCCACGTCATCGCCACCGGCGGCAGCGCGGTGTACAGCCGCCGCGCCATGGCCCACCTCGGGGTGACGGGCACCATCGTTTTCCTCGACGTGCACCTGGACACCCTGACATCCCGTATCGGCGATTTCGACACCCGCGGCATCGCCAGGCGGCCCGGACAAAGTCTCGCCGACCTGTTTCGGGAACGCATGGGGCTCTACGAGCGGTATGCGGACGTGACGGTAAAATGCGATGGCCTGACCCAGGAGCAGGTCTGCGATGCGATCATCGCGCGCACCCCGCCCGCCGGCCGCGCCTGAGCGGCCATGCCCGGCGGCAGGCCGACATCCGTCCGCCGGTGCGCCGCCGCCGTTGCAAAGCGCCCCCCCCGCAGACCGCGGCCGGGGTTACTTGCGCCGGATCAGGCTCTGGAAGACATCGTTGAGTTCCACGAACTTCTCGTGGCTGCCGCCGTGGTCGGGGTGGTGACGGCGGGCCAGGCGGCGGTAACGCCGGATGAGCTCGCGCCGGCTCATGGCGCGCAGCTCTTCCCCGCCGACGCCGAAGACGCGCTGCGCCTTCTCGTCGCTGACCGAAGGGCCGGCGGCGGGCCGGAAGTGGGCGCGGTGGCGGTTCATGAACTCCCGCAGGTAGTCCGCCATGAGCGAGGCGCCGGCGTACTCGTGGTCGAAGTACATGCACAGGTAGCGCTGCATGTACTCGTGCAGGCGCGACCCGCGGCGGCGCTGCTCCGGAAAGAGCACCAGGTTGAGGCGGCAGATCTCGTCGATGAGGCGGCGGTCGACCTCCTCCTGGTCCAGCAGCTGCGGGGCGCTGCGCGCGAAGTGCCGCGTGAAGAAGCGCTGCAGGTCGAAGATCACGTAAACGTAGATCTTGATCTCACGCTCCTTGAGAATGTGCTCCATGGCCATGAAATCCTGCTCGATCTCGTCGCGCGACTTGCGGTAGAAGCGCCGGAGCAGGGCCGGCGGCAGCCGGCCGACGTTGTCCTGCTCCATCTGACCGAAACGCAGGAAGTGCACCCGCCGCTTGTCGAAAACGTGCAGCTGGGCGTCGAGTTCCTCCACCTGCGCGGGGCTCAGGCGCGCGGCCGGATTCATGGCCCTGGCGCGTTCGCGCAGCGGGTCGATGATGCGGCGGATCTCCGGCCGGATGAAAGGCAGGAAGATGCGGTCCAGTTCGTCCAGGTCGGGGTCCACGCCGCGCTCCAGGAGCTTTTCGCCGACCGCCTCGTGGATGTAGTAAGCGTTGCCGCCGGGATAGACGATGAAGTCCTCCGGGTCGGGCCCCAGGTCCACCAGGTCCCGGCTTGCCAGTTCCCGGCCGCTGCGGTAGGATTCGGCGATGAAGTAACGTGGCCGGCCGTTGATGTTGCGACGGGCGAGATACACGATAACGACTCCCAAATAAAGAATTGAGGTACCCGCTTCGCGGTGGCGGGATGCAGCGCCACCCCGGCACGGGGCGCCCGGCGAACCGCTCGGAACGGTTCGAACACGGGGATCGGCCTGCCCGACGGCCGGCGGCGGATTCCCGCTCCCGGTACAGGAGTAAAGCACGCAAAATGCCTGACACCGAAAAAGAACGACGGGCGCTGGCCGCCAAACGGCCGCAGCTGGTACTGCGCGCACGGGTGCTGCAGGCGGTACGGGATTTTTTCCTGGCCCACGGCTACCTGGAGGTGGACACGCCCCTGCGCATCCCGGCGCCGGCGCCCGAACTGCACATCGAGGCGCCACCCGCGGGGGACTGGTTCCTGCACACGTCACCCGAGTTGTGCATGAAGCGGCTGCTGGCGGCCGGCTACGAACGCATCTTCCAGATCTGTCATTGTTTCCGCGCACGCGAACGCGGCAAAAGGCACCTGCCCGAGTTCACCCTGCTGGAGTGGTACACCGCCGGCCGGGACTACCGGCACATGATGACGCAGTGCGAAGCACTCATCCGCCACGTGGCCGGGGCGCTGGGAAAGGCCGGCCGCCTGCGCTGCCGGGGCTGCGAGGTGGACCTGGCGGGCGACTGGCGGCGCCTGTCGGTGCGTGAGGCCTTCGACCGCTACACGGACACCACGGCCGAGGCGGCCCTGTCCGACGACACCTTCGACCGGCTGATGGTTGAGCGCATCGAACCGCACCTGGGTTTCGGGCGCCCCTGTTTCCTCTACGACTACCCGGCCGCGCGCGGGGCCCTGGCGCGGCTCAAGCCGCAAGACCCCTCACTGGCCGAACGCTTCGAACTCTACATCGTCGGCGTCGAGCTGTGCAACGCCTTCAGCGAACTGACCGACGCCGGGCAACAGCGGCGACGCTTCGCACAGGAACGGCGGCGGCGGACAGCCATGGGCGCCGCGCGCTACCCGCTGCCCGAAAAATTCCTTTCGGACGTGGCGCACCTGCCGCCCTGCACCGGCAACGCCCTGGGCCTGGACCGGCTGGTGATGCTGATGGCCGACGCGGGGCGCATCGACGACGTGGTCGCTTTCACACCGGAAATGCTCTGACAGCGGGATTGTAGCAGATCCCGCTTCCCGACGCCACCGGGAAAAAACGACGCGGCCGGCGTCCGCACGTGTGCGGGCGCCCTTTCCGGAACCCCCACGCAGGGAGACGCACGTTGCGCAGGGTCATCTGGGGCGCGCCCTCCTTCTGGATGGAGCGCTTCCCGCTCTACTGGGGCATCGAACGGGGTTTTTTCGCCGACCGGGGCATCGACCTGCGGGTCTGGTACGCCCACGGCGGACCCGAGCTGGCGCGCGCGGTGGCCGACGGCCGCGTCCACATCGGCGAGATGGGCCTGCCGCCTTTCCTGGCGGCTCTGCAGGGCGGGCTGCAGGCCAGGATCGTGGGCAGCAGCGTCTTCCAGCGGCTGGACCACTACCTGGCGGCGCGACCCGGCGTCGCCGGCACCGCCCACCTGGCGGGCTGCCGCATCGGCATCCTGTCGACCGGCAGCTGCGATACGTATTTCATCCGCAGGATGCTGCGGGCCCACGGCATCGACCCGGACCGCGACGTGCGGCTGGTGCCGCTGGGCGGCGACTACGGGAAACCGGAGGTGTTCGAAAGCGGGCGCGTGGACGCCGCCTTCGTGGTAGAGCCCCAGCTGAGCCTGGGAGAGCACCGGGGACTCTGGCGGGTCATCGACCGGGTGGCCGACTACTACCCCCGCTACCAGTGGGGCATCATCCTGGCCGAGCAGGGGTGGCTGCGGCGCGAAACGGAACTGGCCGCCGGGCTCATGGACGCCTTCCGCCGGTCCTGCCGCTCCATCGCGGAGTGCCCGGCGGACACCATTGCGCTGGGCAGCCGGGTTTTCGACATACCGCCCCCGGTTTTCGAGACCGCCCTGATGCGCGACCTGCCGCGCTGGCAGACCGAAGGCCGGGTGGACAGCAGCGGGCTGCGGGAAGCCCTGAAGGTCCAGGCGGACCTGGGCCCGCTGCCGCCGTCGCTGCGCCTGGACGGCCTGCTGCACCCGCTGTAGCACGGCGCACCCGCCCGCGCGCGGGGACGAAGACGCCGCGGGGGTGTTCAGGCCTGCGGTCCTCCGGCCACGGTGGCCACCACGGCGGGCCGCAGCCGTGTGAGCAGGTAGAAGGCCCCCACCCCGGCCAGCATGATGAGCATGCCCAGCAGAAAGGCTTGGCGCAGTTGGAAGAGATCCATCATCATGCCGCCCAGCAGGGAGCCGGCCAGCATGCCCAGGCTGTGGGCCATGGTGAGGTAGGCCATCACCGACCCCATGGCGGCCGCCTGGCTGCCCTTGTGCACGCTCATGGCCATCAGGGCCGGGTTCGAGACACCGCCGCCCAGGCCGAAAAAAATCGAGGCCGCCAGCATGCCGTAGAAGCCGTTGGCCCAGCCGAAGGCCCACACAGAAACCGCCACCAGCAGCCCCCCGGCGACCACCAGCTTCACCCGGCTGAAACGGTCGGCCAGGTAGCCCATGGGCACGTGGATCAACCCGCTGATGAAGACCCCGGTGGTCACCAGCCCGCCGATGAGCGCGCTGGACAGGCCGAAGCGGGCGTCGGCGTAAACGGGTACGAACCCCCAGATGATGCCGATGCAGGCCGTGTAGGCGAAACGGAAGGAAAAGAGGCCCGAAATGAAGGGATCCGCGATCAGGGCCTTGAGTTTCATGGGCGTCTGGACGCGGGCCAGCACCTGTTCCGACCGTGTGGGCGGCAGGAAGATGATGCTCAGCAGAAATCCCACCAGCGACAGCGACCCCATGCAGATGAAGGCCGCCTCCAGGCTGAAGCGGTCCTTGATGACGCCGCCGATGAGCGGCCCCAGGCTGAGCCCCAGGAACATGGACATGTTGAACACGCCCATGGAAAACCCCTCTTTGCCGGCGGGGGTGATGTCGCCGATGTAGGCCTGGATGACCGGCATCATCATGGCCGAGGCCACCCCGTGAAACAGGCGGATGACGATCAGGCTCTCTACGCTTTTGGAAAAGATGAAGGCCACCGACACCACCGAGTAGGCCAGCAGGCCGCTCACGATATAGGGCTTGCGGCCACGGCGGTCGGAGACGCGGCCGAAATAGGGCAGGAACACGGTGCGCGACAGGGAAAAGGCGCCGAAGATCATGCCGATGTACAGCCCCGTGGC
This sequence comes from uncultured Desulfobacteraceae bacterium, assembly GCA_964476595.1. GTDB lineage: Bacteria > Desulfobacterota > Desulfobacteria > Desulfobacterales > JALSRD01 > JALSRD01. Next base: position 46,222 of record CAYZCL010000154.1, on the reverse strand, counting down.
CCCCAGGCTGTGGGCGTAGACCGGCAGCAGGGGCACCACGATGCCCACGCCGGTCACGGCGGCGAAGATGGAGAAAAACAGGGTGGCGAATATTTTCTTTTCGGGGCCGGTCATTCTCGGCAGGTCATAGCACCGAAAGACCGGCAGGAACAAGTTCCTTTTGGCCCTTGGGCGGGTCGGCCGCACGCAACCCCGGTCTTCGGCAGGGCGCCACGGCTTCCGCCCGGGTCCCGTTGGGGTACGGGCGGCCCCGCGGAACCGCAGGCATACCGACCGCCGCCTGCCATCGCCATGCGCCGGGCAGCGGGCCCGTGGATGACACGGGACACGAGGGGGCGATGCGTTTCGGAAGGGGTTCGGAGAGGCCCGTCATGGCTGTTCGGTGACCACCCGGCCGGCCTGCAGGACCAGGCGCACGCGCGACAGGGCGCGAATGTCTTTCAGGGGGTCGCCATCCACCACGATCAGGTCGGCCGGCATGCCTGGCGCCAGGGATCCGGCTTCCCCGGCGAGGCGCAGGGCGCGGGCGGCGGTCAGGGTGGCTGAGCGGATGGCTTCCAGGGGCGTCAGGCCGCCGGCCGTCATGGCCTCGAGTTCCCGCCACAGGCGGCCGAAACCGGTATGCGGCAGGCCGGCGTCGTTGCCGGCCAAACAGGTTATGCCGAACCGGCGAAACTCGCGCAGGGCGGCAAATTTCCGCGAGATGGTGTCGGGCAGGCGGGCCAGCAGCCGGCGCTCGGCCGCGTCCAGGCCGGTCGAAAGGCGCTTTTTTTCCAGGGCGGCGAGCATGTCGCGGTAGAGCTGGATGGTGGGGGTGACGGCCACGCCGGCGGCGGCCATCTGTGCGGCCACCCGGGCGTCGAAACGCAGCCGGCCGTCGGGCTGTTCGAAACAGGCGTGCTCGATGTGGTCCACCCCGGCGGCGGTGGCCAGGCGGATGCCGGGGGTGCCCCGGCAGTGGGCGGCCACGGGTCTGCCGCAGTCGTGGGCGGTCCGGACGGCGGCGGCGATCTCGCCGGCGTCGTAGTAGGCGCGGGCCGGGTCGGTGCCCGGCGTGCCGCCGCCGGTGACGATCAGCTTGATGAAATCGGCGCCGGCCGCAAGGTGCGACCGCACGGCCTGCGCCACGCCTTCGGGACCCCTGACCGCGCCGCCCAGGAAGTGGGCATGGCCTCCGGGACGCGTCAGCGGCGGACCGCACAGCAGCAGGCGGGGGGCGCGGCACACACCGGCGGCCGCGACCCGGCGCAGCCGGAAGAGCACGCCGTTCTGGTCGCCGCAGTCGCGGGCGGTGGTCACGCCGCTTAGCAGCTCGGTCCGGGCGTTGCGCATGGCCCACCGCAGGGCCGCATGGTCGGACTGCGGCCGATGAAAGGGAATTCCCCGCGAGGGGGCGCATAGGTGCAGGTGGGTGTTGACCAGGCCGGGAAGAACACAGCCGTCGGGAAACGTCAGCACCCGGCGCCCCGACGACGGGTCCGGCGCCGGCGCACCGGGGAGGATCTCGCGGACGCGGCCGTCGGCGACGGCCACCAGCGGGTCGGGCAGCATCTCGCCCCGCCGCACCTCCAGCAGCCGGCGGGCCCGGATCAGCAGTGCCATGGCCGCCGCCATGCGGCCCCGTCAGGCATCGCTGCGGGCCAGGCGCTGCTCCAGCCACTGCACCCCCACCGACAGCACCAGGCAGAGCACCAGGTACATGGCGGTGACCACCAGCCACACTTCGATGGTCATCTGGGTGCTGGCCATGATCTGCATGCCCTGGAAGGTGAGTTCCTGGATGGAGATGATGGAAACGATGGCGGAGTACTTGATGGTGTTGATGAACTCGTTGGCCAAGGCCGGCAGGATGCGCCGCAGGGCCTGGGGCAGCACCACATCCCACATCTGCCGGGGCCACGAAAGGCCCAGAGCGTAAGCCGCCTCCCACTGTCCCCGCTCGATGGACTGGATCCCGGCACGCACGATCTCGGTAATGTAGGCCCCTTGGAAAACGGCCACCGTGATGGTGCCCGAGAGAAAGGCGCTGAAGACATCCGGCGTGGCGAAAAACACCGCCAGCCAGCGCTGGGCGGCCGGGGAGCGCGAGCGGATGAAATCCTCCACGCCCAGCAGGGGCATGATCTGGGCGCTGAAGAAGAAGTAGAAGATGAAGACCAGCACCAGCGGGGGCACGTTGCGGATCAGCTCCACGTAAGTGCGGGCCATCATGCGGCTGAACAGGCCGCCGGTGGCGCGCATGATGCCGGTGACCAGGCCCAGCAGCGCCGCGATCAGGGTGGCCCAGACGCTCAGGCGGATGGTGGTGTACAGGCCCTCGAGCAGGATGCCCGACATCCAGGCGTGGTGCTCGCTGCTGTAGTAGAGCAGGTAGCGCGGGATGGCCGGCCAGTTCCACTTGTAGTTGAGCTTCACCGTCAGGCGGTAGCCGATGTAGCTCAGCACGGCCAGGATGAGCGCCATGAGCACCAGGTCCAGGGCCGTTATGCGGGTCTTCTTACGATACACGCGCAATTCTTCCCGGGGCGTTCCATGAAACGGCCCGTGGGCCGGCGAGGGGACGCCGGCCCGCGGGCATCGGGGCGGCTACTCCAGTTTGCCGGCCCAGTCGCGGGTCTCGAACCAGTAGTGGTGGCGCTCCTTGAGCCAGCCGGTGTCGGTCTTGAGGATGATCCAGCTGTTGAAAAAGGTCAGCGTGTCGAAGTCGCCCTTGCGCAGGGCGAATGCGATGGGCTCCTTGGTGAAATTTTCCTTCAGCGGCATGAAGAGCGTTTCCGGGTAGGTGACGGCCTCGAAGGCCGGCCGCGGCGCCGATCCCACCACGGCGTGCACGTTGCCGTTGCGCAGTTCCTGGTAAGCCTGGGTCTCGTCGTCGAAGAGGCGCAGCTTGGCCTTGGGAATGAACTTCTTGGCGGCCATGGCGGCCGTGGTGCCCAGCTTGCAGGCGATCTGCACGTCGGGCTTGTTGAAGTCCGCCAGCGAGTGGAAGCCGGCGGCCAGTTTCTTGCTGGCCACGATGGACATACCCGAGTAGTCGTAGGGCAGCGTGAAATTGACCTTCAGCGCGCGCTTGGGCCGGATGCCCATGCCGCCGATGATGACGTCGAACTTTCCGGTCAGCAGCGCCGGGATGATCCCGGCCCACTTGGTGGGCACGAACTCCACCTTGACGCCCATGTCCTTGGCCAGCTGGGTGGCGACGTCGATCTCGAAGCCGATGAACTTGCCGGTCTTGTCCTTCATGGCCCAGGGCACGAAGGTGTCCATGCCCACCCGCATGACACCGCGCTTCATGATGTGTTCGATGGTGCTCTCCTGGACCAGCTGCTGCTGCAGCTTGCCGGCCAGGGCCGCTCCGCTCAGGCTCAGACTCAACACCACCGCCAGGATTACCGGCCAGGTTCGCCTCTTCTTCATACCACGCCTCCTTTCGCTGATAGGTGAAATGAAACAGATAAATCGAACCCGCCGGCGGCCCTTACAGGATCTGGCTGAGAAACAGCCGGGTGCGGTCCTCGCGCGGGTCCGTAAAAAAGTGCTCGGCCGTGCCCGTCTCCACGATGCGCCCGTCCTCCATGAAAATCACGCGGTCGCTGACCTCGCGGGCAAAGCCCATCTCGTGGGTCACGCAGATCATGGTCATGCCCTCGCGGGCCAGGTCTTTCATGACCTCCAGCACCTCGCCGATCATCTCCGGGTCCAGGGCGCTGGTGGCCTCGTCGAAGAGCATGACCTTGGGCATCATGGCCAGCGCGCGGGCGATGGCCACGCGCTGCTGCTGGCCGCCGCTGAGCTGGCCCGGGTAGCTGTCGGCCTTGTCGGCGATGCCCACCTTCTGCAGCAGGTCCATGGACATCCTGCGGGCCTCCTGCCTGGACTTTTTGCGCACGCGCCGCTGGGCCAGGTCGACGTTTTCCACCACCGTCATGTGGGGAAAGAGGTTGAAGTGCTGAAACACCATGCCGACTTCCTTGCGGATCTCCAAGCGGTTCTTCTTGCTGTTGTCCAGCGGGATGCCGTCGACCACGATGGACCCGCTGTCGATCTCCTCCAGCCCGTTGAGGCAGCGCAGAAAAGTGGACTTGCCCGACCCCGAGGGGCCAATGATGACCACCACCTCCCCGCGCCGGATGCGGGTGGAGAAATCGCACAGGGCCTGGATGCCGCCGTCAAAGGTCTTGCAGATGCGGTCTACGATGATGATGTCGTCCGCCGGCTTTTCCTCGACCATGATGCTCCTGAAAAATGCGTTTCGTTCAACCGACCACCCGCAGCCGGTTTTCCATGATGTTGACGACCAGCGACAGCGTCACGGTGACCATCAGGTACATACCGGCCACCGTGAACCACAGCTCGAAAGTCAGGAAGGTTTCCGATATCACGGCCTGGGCCTGCATGGTCAGGTCGTAGATGGCGATGGTGCTCACCAGGGCCGAGTCCTTGACCAGCGAAATGGCCTGGCTGGTCAGCGGCGGCAGGATGCGCCGGATGGCCTGGGGCATGATGATGTCGCGGTAGATATCGAACGTGCCGAGTCCCAGGCTGTAGGCCGCCTCCCACTGTCCACGGTGAATGGAAACGATGCCGGCCCGCAGGATCTCCGAGGCGTAGGCGCCCTCGAAGAGGCTCAGGGCCAGCACCGCCGAGGGAAAGCGGCTCAGGCCCAGCACCGGTCCCAGCACGAAGTAGATGAAGAAGATCTGGATCAGCAGGGGCGTGTTGCGGATCAGCTCCAGGTAGAGCCGGGCACAGGTCTGCGCCACGAAAGAGTGGGACAGCCGCGCCAGGGCGGTGACCAGCCCGATGAGGAAGGCCAGCAGGAGGCTGATCCCCGATATGCGCAGGGTCACTATCAGGCCGTCCCACAGGGGGCCGGCCTGGAAATGCCCGTCGACCACCCGGAAGATGTACTGCGGCACCTGGTACCACTGCCAGTTGTAACCCATGCGGGTGGTGCCGCGCGCAAAGAACCAGGCCACGCCGGCCAGCACCAAGGCGTACTGCAGAACGTCCATCCACGGCGACCGGATCAAGGTGCGCCAGGCGGGCCTGCGGCGATGGGCGACGGTTCCTTCACTCATGAGCGATAAAAGATCCTGGTGGTGTTCTCCCGGTCGTGGCCGGCACAGAGAAAAAATCCCCCCGGCGGCGGCATGGCAGGCATACGCGGCCCGTCATCCGCTGGGGATCACCGCCACCCGAAGAAGGATGTGCCGATTGTATGGGTATCGGCGCTTTCTGTCAAGCCGGTGCGGAGACGGCGCCGGTGGGACCGCAAGCAGCGGCCGGCATGCATGTCGGGGAAAGCATCGTGAAAACGCCCTGCGGCGCGTGGATCACGGGTCCTGTATGGGTTCGATGCGCACGGGAACCCCCTTGAGCAGCGGGAACCCGCTGATGGGATCGTTGACGTCGTCGCAGGTCACCCGGTTGACGCGCCATTTTTCCCACCCGTGGTAGACCTCGACCACGCCCCGGCGCAGCTCGGAAGGATGCACGATGCACACGGCGATCTCCAGGCTGCCGGCCCGAGAGACGATGCGCACGCGCTGGCCGTTGCGCACGCCCAGCTCGGCGGCGTCGTCCGGGTGCATCTCGACCACGGCGGCCGGGTGCACGGTGCGAAAGCGCGGGATGTTCTGGTGGCGGGAGTGGTAGAACAGCGACATGCGCGCACCCGTGGTGAGCACGAAGGGGTATTCACCGCCCGCCCGCCGGCGGTGGTAAGGTGGAGTGTACTCGGGGAGTTCGCTCAGCCCCTTGTCGGCGAGGTAGGCCGAGGCGAACTCGATCTTGCCCGAGGGGGTGGGCAGCGGTCGCTGCCTGTACTTGAGGTAGCGCACCGGCTTGTAGACGATCCCCTCGGGGTGCGCCGCCAGGTCTTCCAGGGAAATGCCGGTGGGCTCCAGGATCCAGCGGGTGACCTCCTCTTCGCTCTCCCACGGGAAGTACTGCCGTCCGAATCCCAGCCGGTGGGCCAGGTCGTGCCAGAGCATGTATTCGTCCCGGATGCCGGGCACCTCCAGTACCCTGCGGGCCAAGGTGACCAACTGGTACTTGATGTGGCAATGCAGTTCGGAGCGTTCCAGGAAGGTGGCCGCCGGCAGGATGTAGTGGGCCAGGCGTGCCGTGGGGGTCATGAAAAAATCGTTGACCACCAGCAGATCCAGGCCGGACAGGGCCCTTTCCACCTTGGCCGTGTTGGGGTTGGTCACGGCGGGGTTGGCGGCCGTCATGACCAGCCCCCGGAGCCGGTAGTCGCCGTCGCCCAGCATGTAGTCCATGGCCGTCATGCTGTGGCACTCCCTGCGCTTCTCGTAAAGCACCGGAAAGCGGTTCGCCCCGATGGGACCCTGGTCCTCCAGGGGCAGCTCCTCGTAAAGCTCCAGCCGGCGGCCGGGGAACGGATCGGGCCAGAAGAAGCCGCAGCCGCGGTCCAGCGCCCCGCACAGGCAGCCCAGGGATGCCAGGGTGCGGATGTTGTTGACCCCGTTTTCGTGGTGTTCCAGGCCGGCGCCGGTGAAGATGCTGACATGCGGGCTGTACTTGATGATCATCTCGGCGATCTGCACCAGCACATCCTTGTAGATGCCGGTCTCCTGCTCGACGACCTCCGGCGTGAAACGACGGGCGTAACGGGCCAGGCGTCCGAAACCCACCGAGAAGCGCTCCACCAACTCGTGGTCGTAGCTGCGGCGCTCTATGAGATAGCGGATCAGGCCCCAGCCCAAGGCGCCGTCGGTGCCGGGATAGGGCTGGGCGAAGATGTCGGCATAGCAGGCCACCGGGTTGAGGCGCGGATCGATGACCACCAGCTTGGCGCCGCGGGCGCGGGCGTCGGCGAACTCACGCATGAAGGGCGGGTGGCACATGGGCGGGTTGGTGCCGAAAAGCAGGATGAGCCCGGCCTCGGTGAAGCGCGGAAAAGGGTTCCAGAAACCGAAAACCAAACTGTGTCCCAGGTAGCGCCCGTTGTAACAGGCCGAGTCATTGGAGAAATAATTGGGCGAACCGAAGGCGTGGGCGAAACGCCGCACGTACTGCTCCTGCTGGGCGAAGCCCACCCCCTCCCCTTTCCAGAACCCCACGCTCCGGGCCCCGTAGGCCTCCTTCAGGGCCGCCATCCTGTCCGCGATCTCGTCCAGGGCCTGTTCGCGGGAGATCTTTTCGAAACTGCCGTCGGGTTTGCGTTTGAGCGGCGTCGTGATGCGCCGGGGGTGGTAGAACTGGTCGATGGCCGCCGTGGCCCGCGGGCACATGCGGCCGTGGTTGACCTGGTGCCCCTGAAAGGGTGTAATGTCGGAGATGACTCCATCCTTGAGATGCACATCGATGGCGCAGCGCGTGTCGCACATGCGGCACAAGGTGGGGATCACGCCGTTTTCGATGATCGGGCGGGTATTCACCGGGAACGGCCCTCCTCGCGCTGCACCAGCAGGCCGTCCATGCGCCGGCGCTTGATTTCGGCCAGTTCGTTGATGTCGGCGTAGTGCAGCGCACCGGCCATGCAGTTCCTGACACACTGGGGGTCGCCGCCGCACAGGTCGCACTTGACGGCCACGTGGCGCCGGTTCTCGAAGTGGATATTGCCGAAGGGGCAGGCCGGCACACACATGCGGCAACCCACGCAGCGGGCTTCGTCCACCACCACGGCATGGGTGCGGGGGTCTCGCCGGATGGCTTCGACCGGGCAGATTTCGAGGCACATGGCGGTTTCGCACTGCAGACAGGTCATGGTGAAAATAGACCGCCGGTCCAGGTCCACGTGCACCCAGATGTTCGAATTTTCCCGTTTGAACCCGCCGGTCTCCTGGAAGGAGCACACCCGCTCGCAGCTCCGGCAGGCCAGGCAACGGTCCAGTTCCACGAAAATGACTTTCATGAGCGATTCAGCAATCCGGTGTCAGAATAAAACCACACTGCGGGAGTCGTGTCGTACAGGAAAGCATACCACCCCCTCTCCCGTCGTCTCCGCCGAAGGCGCTCTTCGGCTGCGCTCCGACAGCCTCAATAACCTTTATCGTCCCCAGGGGCAATTACAAAATCATTTGCCGTAACACGTCCGGGGGCGTATATTCGGCCTGCACCCGTGGGGCGGACGCTGGACGCCCGGCCGCGGGACACGGAGGGGGCCGGTTCGCAGTCTGCCGGACCTCATACGACACTCACACCACCGCAGGAATTTCCGGTCATGAAACCACCGTCCGTCCAACGCGACATCGTGCGCTATAATCCCGCCGATCTGGCGGTCCGACCCGACCAGGTGGCACGCTACTTCGGTGGAGCGCAGTACGTGCCCGACCCCGGCACCCGGGAGCGCATCGCCGCGGCCGCCGCAGCGGGTCTGCGGCTGATCCGGCCGGCGGCCGCCGTAGGCCTGCACCCCATTGTCGAAACGATACCCGGCGGCGACATCGTGCTGGCCGATGGCGCCGTCCTGACCGGCGGGGCGGCGCTGTGCGGGCCGCAAAACGTCTACCTGGCCGCTGTGGTGGGCACCCTGGGGCCGGGCCTGGAAGCGCACAGCCGGGAGCTGACCCGCGGCGGGGACCTCTACACCGCCACGCTCATGGACGCCGTGGGGGTCGCCCTGCTGGACCGGCTGGGCGAAATTCTTCACGGGGAACTGTCCCGGCGGGCGGCGAAACGGGGCCTCTTCTGCGGCTGTCGCCTCGGGCCGGGGCTCAACGGCTTCCCGGTCGAAGCCCAGCGCCTCATCTTCACCCTGACAGACGCCGGCGCCATCGGCGTCACCCTCAACGACAGCCTGGTGATGACCCCGGTAAAATCCATTTCGTTCCTGGCCCCCCTGGGCCCCGCCCGCGAACGCCCGCCCGCCGCCAAATGCGACGCGTGCGGCCTGAAAAACTGCCAGTTCCGGCAGTCGAAACGCAGAAAGTAGCGCTTTTCCCGACCCGGCGGACACGAGAGGCGCGCGAACGCTAGAGAAATCGTTCCTTGAGGCGGGCGGCGTAGAGGTCGATGTGCTGCTGCATGGCAACGCGGGCGGCGGCGCCGTCCCGCTGCGCCACGGCCTCGAGCAGGGCGTAGAGGCTGTCGGACTGGCTGGCGAAGGGAATGGTCCTGAACCCCAGCGAGAACCACAGCCGCAGCATCTGGACGTGCAGTTTCTGCAGGATCTCCACCAGCTTGCCGTTGCCAGCCGCCTCGTACAACACATGGTGAAAGCGCGTGTCGAAGTAGTCCGAGATATTGTCCACCCGGCGCTCGTCGCGAAACTGCTCGGTGGCCTCCTGCAGGATGCCGCGCAGGGTGTCGAGCTGTTGCGACGAGATGCGTTCGGCCGCCAGTCGGGCGGCAAACCCCTCCAGTTCACGTCGCACCTCCACCAGTTCCCGCATCTCGGCCATGTCCAGCGGTGTCACCATGGAGCCCATGCGTGGAATGGTGCGGATGAGCTTCTCCTCCTGAAGCTTCATCAGCACGTCGCGCAGCGGTGTGCGCCCGATACCGTATTCGGCGATGAGATCCTTCTCGGTGAGGATCTCACCGGGGCGAATCCGGTTGGTGATGATCTTCGACCGCAGCTGTTCGTACACTTCGCCTTTCTGCATGGCCCCCCTCCGCATGATGGCAACCCATCATAAAGGGGGAGCCGGCACCTGTCAAGCCTGATACATCATTTAATATGTTGACATCATATTTGTGATATATTACTGATCGATCAGCATCGCCGCGCCGGCGGCGGGAATCATCTGATCTGGAGGATCGACATGTCACTGGAACAACTGGACAAACTGGTGGAGAGCGGAGAGAAGGAACAGAGCGAGGAACTGGCCCACAAACTGCTGGCCGAAGGGGTCGACCCCCTGGACATTCTGGACACCCTGACCCGCACCATGCAGCGTGTGGGGGAACAGTTCGCCAACCTGGACATCTTCCTGCCCGAGGTCATGATGGCCGGCGAGGCCCTCATGGCGGTGGTGGACATCACCCGTCCGCGCATGCTCGAGAGCAGCCGCGACGCGGAGGTCCGGGGCAGGGTGGTGCTGGGGGTGGTACGCGGCGACCTGCACGAGATCGGCAAGAACATCGTCAAGCTCATGCTGGAGATCAACGGCTTCGAGGTCCGTGATCTGGGCTACGACGTGGACCCCTTGGATTTCATCAAGGCGGCAGAGGAAATGGGCGCCGACTTCATCGGGGCCTCTTCGCTGATGACCACCACCATGCCCCGCCAGAAGGAGATCATCCAGTTCCTGAAGGACAAGGGCCTGCGCGACAAGTACAAGGTCGTGATCGGCGGCGCCCCCGCCAGCCAGGAGTGGGCCGACATGATCGGCGCGGACCTGTACTGCGAGGACGCCAACGCCGCCCCCGAACAGATGGCGACGCTGCTGAAATAATAGAGGAAAGAAAACATGACCACCGTCTACAAGCTCTGGGAAATGATCGAACGCTGCGGCACCGGACCCCACATGGAGGAGGACGATTTTCTGCCCCGGCGTTTCACACCTACCCTGAAAAAAATCATCAAGCAGTACGAAATCCGCTGCGACCCGCAGACGCCGGTGCCCGACGATCCCGATCTGGCCGACCGCGTGTGGCAGGCCGGCTGGGACCTGTTCCGCGAGGTGGGAGTCTACAACACCGACAGCCACCGTATGATCATGGTCGGCGACGACGAGATCCGCGAGGCCCTCTACCACGCCAGGGGAGCCTACTGGGTCGGCGAGGGCAAGGACGCCGTTTTCTGGAAGCACCGGCAGGTGGAAGACCCCGAGCCGCCGCTGTGCATCCTCAGCCCGGACATCACCTGCGACGAAAACCTGCACTACTCGATGTGCCTGGCCTATCTGCGCGAACCGCTGCTGGACGGATTCTGCGCGCCCATCCTGGAAGAGTCCATGGGGCAGCTGATCTCTTCGGGCGGCCCCACCGAGATCAACGGCTGCATCCAGCACATCTACAACCTGCGCCTGGCGGCGCGACAGCTGGGGCGACCGGGGACTTTCCTGGTGGCCGTGGGCACGGCCGAACACGACAGCGGACAGATCGCCGTGTCTAACAACGAGTGGGGCGTGCGCACCACCGACGCGCGCCTGGTGGGCGGACTGACCGAGTTCAAGACCGCCGATACGCTCCTCAACCGCGCCGTGCACTACGCTCAGTACGGCTGCTACACCGGCCACCTGACCGGCCCCATCTACGGCGGCTGGTGTGGCGGATCCGAGGGTATCGCTGTAACACTGGTGGCCTACAGCCTGATGGGCCTGGTGGTTCACGGGGCCGTCTTCAACCAGCACTTCCCCTTCCACCTCAACTACGGTTCCAACACCACCCGCGAACTGCTATGGCCCATCGCCGTGGCCGGCCAGGCCCTTTCGCGCAACAGCAATCTGCTCTATACTTCCAACGGCTTCGCCAATGCCGGCCCCATGACCGAAATGCTCTTCTACGAGACCGCCTGCCATGCCCTGGTGAGCACCGTCACCGGCTGGCACCTGTGGGAAATGGCATCCACGCGCAACAAGCACCGCAACCGCGCCACCCCCCTGGAGGCGCGCCTGGGCGCCGAGGTGGGCCACGCCGTGGCGCGCCAGGGTATGACCCTGTCCGAGGCCAACGAAATCGCCCTCAAACTGCTCTCCAGGTACGAGGACCAGGCCGCCACGGCGCCCCTGGGCAGTACGTACCAGGAGTGCTACGACGTGGCCAAAGCATTACCCACTGATGCACACGAGAGCCTTTACCGACGTGTGAAGGACGAACTTTTCGAAATGGGAATCGCGTTTCCCTATTAAAACGGCAAATAATAACCCGCCGCCTCTGCGCCCATACGTGGAACGGCTTCGGTGGATGCCATGGTCGACAGCCGGGTGCGGCTCTCTGCGGGGCTGGCGGTCATGGCCATGGTGCTCGACACGTTCTCGGGGCGTACGCCGTTGTACCAAAGATGCATTTGCCGAAAACGACACGGACCTGCCGCTGGGCACGAGCGTCGATCCGGCGCGTTTGTGCGACGACAACCGGGCCCGGATGCTGGACAGGATCTACGAGGCCGGAATCCAGAAGACTTTCACTCAGTTTGAGGACCCAGCTGTTTGTAGGATTTCCCAGTTTTCGCGGTGGCCATGCCGGTTGCCCGGCATCCTGGAAGACCCCAACACCCAGTACCGCTGAAAAAGAAATCTCGCCGGTGCTGGGTTTTCTTTATACAAGGGTATTTTTCTCCAATTTCAATATAAATCAATTGTGCATTTCCAAAAGGAGAGAGCCTAATTACATTTTAATTCAATGCATTAAACAATACCACCCTCCCAAAAGTCTGCTCCGGCGATATACGGGTTTCCTGAAAAATCGTGAAGCGATGTGCAAAAATCACCTCGAAAGGCATTCAAAACATTCACCGGGAAAAGTGCTCCCGCCCATGTTGGCCGGAGACGAAATCTGCTCCAACATATTGTATTTACATAACCCTTGACACTCAAACGACTATTTGACATGTTGACCCCAGAATGACGCTGTCAGATCGAAGCCGTTCTGCCGTGCCCATGGATGCAATCACAGGAAGCGCGGCTACCAGACCAGGGGTATTCCCGCGACGGACTGAAGTGATTCAAGCCGCGAAGTCTTTACTTGAAAACCGGGTCTGAAAATGATTGGTTTCGGGGTGTCATTGGGGCGATGGTGAATATGGATGATTTTGGCTTTGGCGGAAACCGGATCGTAAATGGGCTTACCCTGAATCTTTCTCTGAAAATTCCACACCGATGCCCGTCCGGAAAACCTCTTCGTACATGTCAGGGCACGTCAGCGCCGGATGGCGTGCTGTTTTCTTAAATTAAATATATAATTGAGAAATCTTTTTTGGGGAGTCTTTCAATCCCAGTTCTGGCGAATCGGCATGCCTTCCTATCATGGCACGGGCAGCCATCTCGTGACCCTCTCACGGGAAAACACTTTGATCCGGGAGCCCAAAGACGCTCGTTTCCTATCAGAGGAGCCTCTTTGATGGTCGGGAGATGTTGACTACCGCTCCATAGGCTTGGCATGCGCGTATGGCGGGGCCGGGGCCATGCTGGGTGTTACCATGTGGAACACTTGTAAATCCCTTGCTCCAGGGCTGAGGATTGCACAACGGGGTTCATTGTCCGCCGACCAGGCGATCAGGGGGTCACAATGAAGTCAGCCGTAATCTTTTTTTCCTGTTTTCTATCGCTATGCATCTTTTCCTTTTTCGCCAACGCCGTCGCCGGTGAGCACCCGACCATTGAAATCACGGTGAAGGCGGGAGAGAACCTCTACGATATCTGTAACATTTATCTGAAAAATTCTAAGGACTGGCCAAAGGTTGCAGCGATCAACGGACTGAAAAAACCGGCCCGTATCTTCCCAGGGCAAAAGCTCAAAATTCCGATTGAATTGCTGCAGGGAACGACGATTCCGGGTAAGGTGACTTTCATTGCCGGTGACGTCACCCACCGCGAACGGTCCAGCAAACAGTGGGCACCGGTCGGGGTGAACCTGCTGGTTTATCCGGGAGACACGATTCGAACAGGAGACAGGGCTTCGGTCGAAATTCGCTTCGGGGATGGACGCTCGGTTTTGTTGCGCCAGAACACCCAATTTTGCCTCAAAGAATCCCGCAAGCTAAGCAAAATCCAGCAAATACTTGAATTCTTCCTGGAGGCCGGCAAAGCCATCTTGCGTTTCCGCGACAAGACCGGCCAGAAAACGCGATACAAGATCAAAACGCCCTCGGCCATTGCCGCTGCCCGGGGAACCCATTTTCGTACCGACGTGGATGTTTCGGAAAACATGCGTTGCGAGGTCTTGGGAGGCCGGGTAGACGTCATCGCCCGGGGGAAAAGAGTCAAACTCCGGCGCATGCAGGGGACGCTGGTGGCAAAGGGGCAGGCGCCGCTTTCTCCGGTCGAGCTGCTGCCTCCCCCTTCCGGAAAGGCCCGCGAAACGTTGTACCGTTCTCTTCCCATCCGAATCGAATTTGCGCCGGTCGACGGTGCCGAACAGTACAGGGTTGAACTGGCGAGGCAGAAAGATTTCAGAAAACTCGTGTTCAATAAGACCATTGTGCCCGGCGAGGGGCTTTTGCTCAGGGACCTGGAAGACGGTACATATTTTCTGCGCAGCCGATCCATCGACAAGTTCGGACTCGAGGGCCCCGCATCTCTCCCCCTGCGGTTTTCGCTGCGAGTCAACCCCATGGCCCCTTTTGTCCGGTTTCCCCGCAATGGCGCCCGTATCTATGGACAGAGCATTTCACTGCGCTGGATGCGTGTTCTCGATGCTCGCAGTTACCATCTGCAAGTTTCCCGGGACCCCGAATTCCACAATCTCGCTGCCGACATTGATAATTTCCGGCCGCATGTCTACCGTCTGGAAAAATTGCCGCCGTCCGTCTATTATTTCAGGATCAGATCCATAGCGGAAGACCGCTTCCGGGGAAAATGGAGCAATTCGATATCCTTTGAAATGGCTCCGTTGCCTGCATCCCCCCAAATGGGCAAACCCGCAGTCCACAAAGACCGGATCGAATGGCAGTGGCGGGATGTCGGCCCAAACTTCCACTATCGGGTCCAGGTCGCAAGGGACGCGGCATTTCAATCGATCATCATCGATGAAAAAACCAAAATGCCGCAACTTTCTTTTCCAAGACCCCAAAAGGCCGGTACATATTACGTCCGAATCAGCAGTATCGACTCCCATGGTGTGCAGGGAAAATTTTCAAAACCCCAGTGTTTTGAAATCAAAAATCCATACGCCAAATGGATCCCGGCCGCAGTGATCCTTTTTTTGTTAACTCCCGGCTTGTAGGCAGACGAGTATGTCCACGAAAATTCAAGATATACTGGGATTGTCTGAATTCAACAACCTGAATATTCGTTACATTCTGGTGATGTTGTTGGCTGTGCTCATCCTATTGTTGATGGAGTACTTGGGAGCCTTTGTCGGAAGTGACAATTATTTTTATGATCTATTTTTCAGAATCAGAGGCAAGAGGGTCCCGGATTCACGAATGGTGATTGTCGCCATTGACGAAGGCACTTTATCCCAATTGGGCCGGTGGCCCCTTGACAGGTCTTATTATGCCGACCTTGTCAGTCGGTTGCGTTTGGCAGATGTCATCGGTTTCGATCTTCTTTTTAGCGAGTCGTCGAAAAGCGACTCCGTTTTTGCCAAAGCCCTGGGCCGATCGGATCACATCGTGCTGGCCATGTATATAGGAAACCATGGCAAAGTTTCCGCTCCACGGCCGCTTTTTTCACGAACGAGAGTCGGTCATGTTCATGTTGATCAGGGTATCGACGGTATCGTTCGGGGCGTTTTTCACACCCTATACCGGAGCGACAGGGAGGTACCGTCTTTCGCCTCGGTAATTTACGAACTTGTGAGCGGACAGGCACTTCCGCGCCAACCCCGGCTGCGCACCCGCCAGTCACCGGTCGAGACCCGAAATGAAATACTCCAGAGGGATTATGCCGCTATCAACTTTTACGGCCCCAGTCGAAGCATCGCCCCTGTTTCCATGGCCGACGTCATCAACGGCCATTATCCCACGTCTTTCTTCAAGAATAAAATCGTGCTGGTAGGCCTGACGGCAAAAGGCCTCGGAGAAGGTCTGTTAACGCCATTTTCGACCACCCGGGACAAAACCGCCGGTGTCGAGGTGCAGGCCACGATTGTCAACAACCTGCTGGACCATAGCGGGATTCGCCGGCTGTCCGACTGGATCCAGCGGGCCAACATACTGATCATGGGCCTCATTGTATTTGTTGTGTTCGCCGATGTCGGCATCCGAAAGGCTGCCCTTGTCTGGTCTTTTGCCATCACTGCCAGTTTGTTGGTCTCTTTTGCCCTGTTTGCCGGTGCCAACTTATGGTTTGAACCCACTGCGCTGCTCCTGTCCATCTGTATCGCGTTTTTTCTGTCACATGTATTTCGCCTTGAAACCATCAACAAGCGGATCACCGTTGTTAAAAGGGAATGGGAAATAGCCTTTGATACGATTGATGAAGGCATCGCCATCCATGATTCCAACTGTCAAATCGTCCTTTCGAACAGGGCTTTGAAATCCTCTTTGGAACCATGGCTGAAGGGCTTTTTGGAGAAACGCTGCAGAGATCTCACCCGCTGTACCTCTTCAGGGAAGGACGTCGCGCAACCTCCTGAAGATTCAGGGCCCGACAATGGTACCGCCGAGGAAATCTACCATGAACGAAGCGGGCGATACCTGGAAATCAAGTCCCTGCCCCTGCCTATTGTCGACCAACGGATGTCGGGAATGGTGCAAATTGTCAGAGATATCACCGAAAGCCGTAAAGCGTATAAGGAACAGGAAATTTTGCAGTCAAGATTGCTCCAGGCCCAGAAAATGGAGGCCATCGGCACCTTGGCCGGGGGCATTGCCCATGACTTCAACAATATTCTTTCCGCCATCATGGGGTACACCGAGATCACGTACCAATTGTTGGGCAAAAATGAAGAATTGAAATCCAAATTACAACGGGTTTTGGAGGCAAGTGAACGGGCAAAGGCGCTGGTTAACCAAATATTGACATTCAGTCGTCACACAGATCCGGAAAAACGGGTCATCGATGTCGGCCTTATTGTGAAAGAGGCATTGAAACTGATTCGATCGACCATTCCCAGCAATATCTATCTCAGCCACAAAATCGATCCCGAATGCAAAGTCCGGGGAGATCCCACACAAATTCACCAGGTCGTCATGAATCTGTGTACAAATGCCTATCACGCCATGCAGCAGGAAGGCGGTGCATTGTCAGTGACCCTCAAAACGGCCACCGTTAATGGAAGTGAAGCGGGAAAACCTCTTGATTACAAGAGGGGTGCATATGTGCATTTGACCGTGGCGGACACGGGGTGCGGCATCTCTCCTGAAAACATAGAGCGAATTTTTGAACCCTATTTTACGACCAAGAAAAAGGGCGAGGGTACCGGTCTCGGGCTATCGACGGTGCATGGGATTGTCCAAAACCACGGCGGTTGGCTATCCATCGAAAGCCGTGTCGGTGAGGGGACCCGCATTCACGTTTTCCTGCCGCATGTCGGAGATGCGCCCCCAGACCAGGAAACCTCTATCCCCGAAACCCCTGTGGCCAAATCAGGCCGAATCCTGCTGGCTGACGACGAGCAGGCTCTGGTGGAAGTGGGAAAGGAAATCCTTGAGAATCTTGGCTACGAAGTCGATACCAGCACGAATGGAACGTTGGCGCTGAATCTTTTTCTGGCGGCGCCGCAACGGTATGACGCCGTCATCACCGACATGACCATGCCGGGGATGACGGGAGACGTTTTGTCCAGAGAGATTCTCCGTGTTCGACCGGATATCCCCATCGTCTTATGTACCGGATACAGCGAACGGATCAACGAGGAGGTGGCACGTGATATCGGCATCCGGAAGTTGCTGATGAAACCGTTTAAAATCGATGAGCTTGGAAAAATTCTCGCAAAAATACTGTCATGAAGCCAAATACCCGCTGGGCGTTTTTCAAGTACAGCCGATCGGATTGCACCGCCACTTTATGGACGCAGTACGGCGGGTCATCACGTGCCATTTGGCAAACCAATTTCGAAAATGGCTTTTCCAACCCCAGCCTGCGCGGCGGATACCGGTTTCCCGGCCTCATGAGATGCCTCCCGCGTTCCTGCGCAAACACACGCTCCGCAATTTCGATTTTCAGCTGTTGATTGAGGCGGGTCAACGGATCCTAAAAAGGTACCGCAAGATCACTATTATCCCCCAGAGCGGAAAGCAAAGTAGGGATCCACCGGTGGAGATCATGTTGCCGGCGGCTTCTTATTCATGAGGGAGGTCTCAATGGCGCGGGCCCACTGGGGAGGATAGGGTAGGCGGAAGGCAACACAATCCCGCTGATTGTCGGTGTTGATGTAGTCGATTTTAAGGACAGACTGGTGCAGGTCGACACCCTTGTGGGACGAACCGGGGTAGACGCGGGCAATACCGGCACCGGGGATTTCCACCTCCAGGCGGGCCGTGCGGCTGCGGTAAACCAGACGGTCGGGCAACAGCAGCAGGAAACCGCTGCTGCGCCGTGGCGGGCCGGGTTCGGTTGCCCGGCCGAAATAATTAACGCCAAAACTGACGGCCAATACCTTTTCATGGCCGAAACGCCGGTCGATCCAGCGGCGATCCCGCCAGCGGATCCAGGCGATATAACCAATGATGCCGAAAAAGGCCAGGGCAATCAGCAGCCACTGCTCCTGGCCGAAACTGCCCGGCACTATTCAAACTCCTTCAGATAAGCGACCAGCTTGCGCAGGGCCATTTTGTGTCGGCGTCCGCCGGTGCTGCCCATGGCGGCCAGAATGGAGGCGGCGATCTGTTCGTCGCTCTGGCCCTGCCGGCGCAACTGTCGTATACGCTGGGCATTCATCTCCAGGATCCGCCGGAATCCCTCGCGATCGCGGGAAAAAAATACGAAAAAACCCAGCACGAAGACAATAAACGACGACGACGCTGCGACGTATACGTCATTTCCGGGGTCGACGATCACCAGCCGCAGCAGGCTGTCCGGCCGCCCGGCATTGAGCAGCGAGTACATGGCCACCAGGCCGGTGGCCGCAATAGCCGTATACAACACTATGCCGGGCAGTTTGGACACGGCAGGCAACTCCCCTTTTCATCGATTCACTGCGAACACTCTCGGGCCGAAAGGGCTGCGGATCATCGGTTGTCCGAGGCCTGTCGGCCATCCGCGAAATCCGCCATGCAGCGGGCCGCAGATCATCGCTCACAAACCTCGGCGAACCGATTCACCCATACGGTGGCATCCGCCGTCAATCCATCCCGCCCGGCGGCATTGTGCAACGCCTCTGGCCGATTTGCCTGCAGGCCAAGGTGACGCCACGCCGGACGGGTGTATTGACGGTTATTCACTGCGTCAACGCATTTGAAGCTCAGGTCCTCTAAACGGCCCGCATCTCCCCTTCGCCGATCTTGGCCCATTCGGCCTCGGCTTCTTCCCAGGCCTCGTCGGAGGCTTCCTTCTCCCACACTTCCAGCCCCCGTTCGGCGCGCGTGGCACCGGGCAACACGTTGTCGAGAAAGATGCCCACGATAGCGGTCACGGCCATACCGGTGCTCAACACGGCCTGCAGAATATTGCCCAGCACATTGACGAGTTCGCCGGAAGCGCCCCAGGCGATGGCCCCGCTGACGATCTTGCCGGTGGCCACGTCGTAATGGGGGGTAAACCAGAAAGGTGCGCTCAGGCCGCAGAAAAAGGACAGGCCGATAATGAAAAGGTTGCGCGAGTTGTTCATGTTGACCATCTGCAGATTGGACAGGCCGACGGCGGCGATCATGCCAAAAAGCCCCACGAACATGGCCCCCACGACGGGCTGTGGCAGGGTCGCCAGCACGGCTCCGAACTTGCCCACGATGGGAATAACCAACATAACGGCCGCACCGGCACGGATCACCCGGCGGCTGGCGACGCGGGTCAGGCCGATGGAGCCAATGTTCTCCGAATAAGTGGTGGTGCCGTTGCACGTCTGCATGATGCCTGCCACGAAACAACCCAACCCCTCGGCGCCCAGCCCCCGGGAAATCATCTTACCGGTAGGCACCGGCGCCTCGGAGATACGCGCACAGGCATAGTAGTCACCGATGGACTCGATCATGGAAGCCAGATAGCCGGCCAGCATACCGAAGGCACCGGCCCAAAGCGTGCTGCTGGAAAAGTCCGGCACTCCCCACTTGAAAGGGACCATGGGTTTGAAGCTGATCCAGTCGGCGGCCGCGACCAACCCGGGTTTCAGGTAGGCCGGGTTGCCCGGGGGGATCAGACCTGTCATGGTACCAATCAGAGAGGCCAGCCAACCCGTGATGATGGCCAGCAAAACCGGGAACAGCAGGAACACTTTGGATTTGAGGGAAAACACCTGGGAATAGACAACCAGGGCGCCCAGTGTAATCAGTGAGATGATCCAATTTCCGGCCATCCAGGGCGCACCGATGCCGAACAGCGCCAGGCCGATCATGGCGATGGTGGGCCCGATGACGATAGGACTGATGATCTTGCGCACCTGCCCCATGATGCCGGTGTAGCCCAGGAAGATCTCGACCACCGAGGCGATCATGATGGCGCCTGAAATTTCCTGAATCTGGACCTGCCACAAGGGTATGTCACCGCTGATCTTTTTGGCGGCCACCATGCCGATGATGGCAAACGTGGGTCCCAGGAAGGAAAAAGTCCCGCCCTGGATCACCGGCAACCGGTTGCCCAGCGGTGACTGCTGGATCAGGGTACAGATGCCCGAGGTGAAAAAAATGGTGGAAATCAACAAGGCCAACTGATGGGGGGGCAGTTTCATCGCGCCTCCCACGATGAAAGGAATCAACACCGTGGCGCCAAACATGGTCAGGTACTGCTGGATTCCCAGCAGTATGGCCAGCGGCCACCTGGGCTTGCTGCCGATCGGGTAAACGATCCAGTGCTTCTTCTCTTTTTCGCTCATGCTTTCATTTCCTCCCTGGTTTGGTTCCTTATGAATACAGGGCCGTGGGGACGCAAAGTCCGCATCGGCACCACCGTCACAATCGCATTCCCCCCTTCGTATCAGGGAAGGTAGTCGCAAATTTCATCGTACATCTCGGGACGCCGGTCACGGAAAAACTGCCAACCGTCACGCACCTCGCGGATCAGGTCCAGATCCAGGTCGGCAACCACCACCTCGTCGGCGTCCTCCGAACCCTTGGCCAGCATTTCGCCACGCGGATCGACGAAATAGCTGGAGCCATAGAAACGGCCGAATTCCCAAGGCTTTTCCAGCCCCACGCGATTGTTGGCCCCGATGAATACGCCGTTTGCCACGGCCTGGGCGGGTTGCTCCAGTTCCCACAGGTACTGGGACTTGCCGGCCGTAGTGGCCGAAGGATTGAAAAGAATTTCGGCTCCGTTGAGGGCCAGGATACGGGCGCATTCCGGGAAATGGCGATCGTAACAGATAAAGACGCCGATTCTGGCATAAGCCGTCTCGAACACCGGAAAACCCAGATTGCCGGGCTTGAAGTAAAATTTTTCCCAGAATCCAGGCCAGGTGTGGGGAATATGGATCTTGCGGAACTTGCCCAGGTAGCTGCCGTCGGCGTCGATGACGGCGGCCGTATTATAGTAGACGCCCTCCATCGCCATCTCGTAAACGGGCACGATCATAACCATTTTGTACTTGCGGGCGTACTCGGCCATGCGGGCAGTGATGGGGCCGGGCACTTCCTCGGCCGTGGCATACCACTTGATGTCCTGCTCGCAGCAAAAATAGGGGCCATGAAAAATCTCTTGCAGGCAGAGGATGTTGACCCCCTGTTTCCCGGCTTCTTCGATCAGCGGGATGTGCTTTTCGATCATGGCCGTCTTGATCTCTTCCGGCGATCCGTCAGAACGTGCGTTGGCTGCCTGTATGTGCGCGCATTTGACAACTCTGGACATAAACCCCTCCCCTTTTTTTGAGGAACACTGTTTCAAACGAAACGAATCCGCGTACCATCTTCACGACCGCCGGCAAAATTTCCCCGTCGGCATGAATATTATTTAGCGATAAAACACAAGACAGTGAATAAATCAAGTCTCAACTTTAAAGATGACGTCACAATTCAGCGCTACTTTTTTCTGTTTTCGCAGTATACAAGCTAAATCATGACTTTTTTCGTCGAAATAAGCCCAATTATAACTTGACATCCCCTGTGCATCCCCGTAATATTTAATCGATACGAACCGGCGGCGAGGCGGGGATAGGGTCCAGTCTCAAAGCCGCGTCCTGTTTCTGGGGGACACAGAACCCGCTACCCGCCGAGTCCCCGGCAACCCCTTCGCCGGGCAAGAAATTCTTTATCTATTAAGGAGGTTTATTTTGAGCAAACCCGATGATTTCGAACCCATGGAGAAAGGCTTCGATCTGGCCCAGGCCATCGCCGAGGCCGACCGCTGCCTGTTGTGCCACGACGCACCCTGCTCGGCCGGTTGCCCGGCCGACACCGACCCGGGCCGTTTCATTCGCAAGCTGCGTTTTAAAAACATCACCGGTGCGGTGCGTACCATCAAGCAGAACAACATTTTGGGGGGCGCCTGCGGGGTGCTGTGCCCCACGGCACGGTTGTGTGAGGAAAAATGCAGCGCCATGTTCAAGTCACAGGATCGCCCCGAGGGCGCCGACCGCCCCATCGCCATCGGCAAAATTCAGCGATTCCTGGTGGAGTACGCCTGGCACCAGGGAATCCAGGTGCTGGAAAAGGGTGCCCCACGGCCGCAAAAAATCGCCGTGGTGGGCTCGGGGCCAGCGGGCCTGAGCTGTGCGGCCGAACTGGCCAGGGAAGGCTTCGGCGTGACCATTTTCGAGGCTCGTCCGGAGCCCGGCGGCGTGCTGCGTTACGGCGTGGTGTCCTACCGCTGCAGCCTTGGCTTCCTGAACCGCGAGCTCGACGACGTGCGCGCCCTGGGGGTGGAATTCAAGTGCAACAGTCCGGTCAACGGACAAAACGACGCCGAAAAACTGCTGGCCAGCGGCTACAGTGCTGTTTTCCTGGCGCCGGGGCTATGGCAGGCCGCCAGCCTGAAAGAAAAGCGCCCGGCCCTGAAGGGGCTGTGGTCATCGGTGGATTTCCTGGCCGCGCTGCGCGATGGACGTTTCGCGCAAATGAGGGACACTGTGGGCGGCAAAACCGTGGCCGTCATCGGCGGGGGATCGGTAGCCATGGACTGCATCGGCGCTGCCGCCCGTCTGGGGGCTGCCGATGTCTACCTGGTCTACCGCCGCTCCTATGCCCAGATGCCGGCCGAACCCGATGAACGCGTCGAGGCCCAGGAGGCGGGTGTGCACTTCCTGCTGCTCAACCAACCCGTCGACTATGTAGCCGACGGGGACCGCATCAGCGGGCTCAAACTGGTGCGCACACGCCTGGGCCAACCCGATGATTCGGGCCGCCGCCGCCCCGAGGCTATCGAGGGCTCGGAGTGGGTGCTGCCCGCCGACCTGGTGGTCGAAGCCATCGGCAATCAGGCACCCGATGACTCTCCGGCCTGGTACCCACGTGTCAAGCTGAACGACCGCCGGCTTATCGAGGTGGACCCGGACACCGGTAAAACCTCGGTAGAGGGCATTTTCGCCGGCGGCGACATCGTGCGCGGTCCGGCCCTGGTGGTCCAGGCCGTACAGGACGGCAAGGTGGCCGCCCGCGCCATTAAAGACTATCTGACCCAATAGGAGGAATCCCGGTGGCTAACAATATCGATCTATCCGTAAATTTTTGCGGCATCACTTTCACCAACCCGTTCCTGCTGTCCTCCTCGCCGGTCTCCAACTCGGCTGAGATGGTGGCCCGCGCCTTCGAGGCCGGCTGGAGCGGCGTGGTTTTCAAGACGCTCAACTCAGACCGTCTGCCCATCATCCACCCCTCGCCGCGCATGCACTGCGTGCACTACGGCAGCAAGAAAGAGATGGCCGTGCAGAACGTCGAACAGATCTCCGACCGCCCCCTCAAGGACAACCTGATCGACATCCTGTACCTCAAGAAGCATTACCCCGACCACCGCATCATCGCCAGCATCATGGGCTTCTTCGAGGACGAGTGGGTGTACCTGGCCAAGGTGGCCGAAGACAACGGGGCCGACATGCTGGAGCTCAATTTCTCGTGCCCCCACATGTGCATCGAGGGTGCCGGCCACAAGGTGGGCCAAGCCTTTCACCTGCTGGAGCGCTTCACCGAAGCGGTCAAAAAGAACGTCTCCATCCCGGTGATGGCCAAGATGACGCCCAACATCACCGACATGACCGAACCGGCGCTGTATGCCAAAAAGGGCGGCGCCGACGCCATCAGTGCCATCAACACGGTACGCGGCATCTCGGAAATCGGGCTCGACGACTTCGTGCCGCGGCCCAACGTGTTCGGCAAGGGTGCCATCAGCGGCACCTCGGGGCCGGCCGTCAAGCCCATCGGGCTGAACTTCATCGCCTCCATGGCAAAGTGTCTGGAACTGGGTCTGCCGCTGTCGGGTATCGGCGGCATCGAGACCTGGATCGACGCTCTGGAGTACATCCTGGTGGGCAGCTCCACGATCCAGGTAACCACCGGCATCATGCACTACGGCTACGGCATCGTGGAGGATATGATCGAAGGCCTCGGCGATTACATGGCCCGCAAGGGAGTGCACAGCGTTGCCGAACTGGTGGGCAAGGCCCTGCCCCACCTGCACGAGACCGACCACTTCGACCTTGAAAGGCAGGGGATTACACAGTACGATGTGGACCGCTGCATCGGCTGCGGCCAGTGCTACGTCGTCTGCCGTGACGCCGCCGGACAGGCCCTTACCTGGGACGGGGATCAGCGACGTCCCGTCCTGGACGAGAACAAGTGCCTGAGCTGCATGCTGTGCCAGTTCGTCTGCCCGGTAACCGACCTGATCACTTACAAGGCCATGCCGCGGGGCTGGCGGCGCAACGAAACGCCGGTCATGGACCCAAGCTTGGAAAAGGAGATCAAATACGAGCCGTTTACAAAGGAGGGGCCAAATGAGTGTACTGTTTAAGGGAGGCACCATTGTCAGCACCACCGGCCGCATCACCGCCGATGTCTACGCCGAGGGGGACCGCATCACGGCCATCGGCAGCAACCTGGACGTCCCGGCCGACGAGGTCGTCGACGCTACCGGCAAGTACATCCTGCCCGGCGCCATCGACCCGCACACCCACATCTCCATGCCCTTCATGGGCACCCACGCCCAGGACGACTACGAGACCGGCACCATCGCCGCGGCCTGCGGCGGGGTGACCACGGTGGTGGATTTCGACCTGCAGCAGAAGGGCGAGACCCTGTTGGAGGCCATCGAGCGCAAGAAATCCTGGGCCGAAGGCAAGGCCGCGGTGGATTACTCGCTGCACCCGGCGGTCATGGACCCCCGCCCGGACGTCATCGAGGAGGTCAAGAAGGCCTGCCTGGAATACGGCACGCCGAGCTTCAAGATCTTCATGGTGTACGATTTCCGCGTGGACGACGCCACCATGATCAAGCTGCTGGAAGAGACCAAGAAGTACGGCGGCTTGGTGCAGGTGCACGCCGAAAACGTCTACATCATCCAGCACATGAACGAGGTGCTCGCAAAAGAGGGCAAGCTGGCGCCCTACTACCACGCCGTCAGCCGCCCCAATATCGCCGAGGAGGAGGCCATCGCCCGTGCCGCCAAGATGGTGGAGCTGACCGGTTCGCGTATCTACATCGTGCACCTGTCCTCCAAGGAGGGCCTGTGGAAAGTCAAGGAAGCCCGCGACCGCGGCATCGACGTATTTGCCGAGACCTGCCCGCAGTACCTGCTGCTCGACGAGGAGCGCTACAAGGAGCCGGATTTTGCCGGCGCCAAGTACGTCATGTCGCCGCCGCTGCGCACCGCCGAGAGCAACGCCGCTCTGTGGCAGGGCCTCAAGGGCGGCGACCTGCAGGTGGTGGCCACCGACCACTGCCCGTTCGACTTTGTCGGCAAGAAGGACATGTTCGGCAAGGACGACTACAAGAAGATCCCCAACGGCGCGCCGGGCATTGAAACCCTGTTGATCCTGCTGCACTCCGAGGGTGTCGTCAAGGGCCGCATCAGCCTGGAGCGCATGGTGGACGTGCTGTGCACCGGCACGGCGCGCATGTTCGGCCTGAAAGACAAGGGCGAGATCGCCGTGGGCAAGGACGCCGACATCGTGGTCTTCGACCCGCAGCAGAAGTTCACCATCACCCAGAGCAGGTTGCACATGAACGTGGACTACACGCCTTTTGAGGGCTTCGAGATCACGGGCATGCCGCACCTGGTCTACTCCCGCGGTAAAAAGGTGGCCCGCTGGAACGGCGAACAGATGGAATTCGTGGGCGAGGTCGGCCGCGGCCGCTTCGTCAAGCGAGAGCCCTTCGAGGGATTCTAGAAAAGAGGTGAACCCATGGAACGGAAAGACCTGAGAGTCGACGGTCGGCGGCTGCGCGGCACCTTGGAGGAAATGGCCAAGATCGGGGCTACCCCCGGCGGGGGCGTACAGCGGCTGACCCTGACTGACGAGGATAAGCAGGCGCGAGATCTCTTCGTCAGCTGGCTGAAAGAACTGGACCTCAAAGTCACCATCGACGAGATGGGCAACATCTTCGGTCGCCGTAAGGGGCGCAGCAACGACCTGGCCCCTGTAATGAGCGGGTCGCACATCGACTCACAACCCAAGGGCGGCCGCTTCGACGGCATCCTGGGAGTCATGGGGGCGCTCGAGGTGCTGCGCACCCTGCACGACCACGGCATCGAGACCGAGCGGCCCATCGACATCGTGGACTGGACCAACGAGGAGGGTTCGCGTTTCGCCCCGGCGATGGTGTCTTCGGGAGTCTGGGCCGGTGCCTTGGACCGCGACTGGGCCTACGACCGCACCGACATCAACGGCAAGCGCTTCGAAGACGAGCTCATCCGCATCGGCTACAAGGGGGACGTGCCGGCCCGAAAATGGCCGGTACACGCCTACTACGAATACCACATCGAGCAGGGCCCCATCCTGGAGCGCGAGGGCAAGATCATCGGTGCACCCAAGGGCATCCTTTGCCTGCACTGGTACGACGTCTATCTGGAGGGCGAGGCCAACCAGGTGGGCCCCACGCCCATGGAGGGGCGCCACGACGCCCTGTGCGCCGCCGCCGAGATGATACTGAAAGTCAACGAGCTTCCGGCCCGCATGGGCGGCAACATGGTGGCCACGGTGGGAGAGATCCAGAACCACCCCAACTCGCGCAACATCATCCCGGACAAGGTGCACTTCACGGTGGACATTCGTTCGTGGGACGACGATCTGGCCATCGACGCCTGGGAAAAGCTCAGGTCCGATTTCGAGGTCATCGCGCGACGCCGGGGCTGCCCCATCCGCATCGAGGAAACCTGGCGCGTGGAGCACTCACCTTTTGACGAAAGACTGGTGCAGCGCGTGCTGGACACGGCCGAGGCCTTGGATTACCCCAGCCTGTACATGGTCAGCGGCGCAGGCCATGACGCCAGCTACATGAACCAAGTCGCGCCGACGGCCATGATCTTCGTACCCAGCATCGGCGGCCGCAGCCACGTGGAAGTGGAAAACACCCGCTGGGAAGACTGCGAGGCCGGCGCCAATGTTCTGTTGCACTGCATCCTGCAGTCGGCCAACGAAAAATAGGGAAACCGGGACGTCCTCCCGCCGGAGGCGTCCCGCCCCCTCCCCACCCGGGGCGCCAAAACGGCTCAAAACACCCGGATCATTACCACTCCTCCCACCAGCAGCAGCACCCCCATCACCCGCAGCCAGCTCACCGGGTGCACGCTGTAGCCGATCAGACCGTAGTGATCCAGCACCAGCGAGGCGATCATCTGTCCGGCTACCACCGTGGACACCATGGAAGCGGCCCCCAGCCGGGGCGCCAGCACGATGGTGGAACCCACGTAAAAGGCGCCCACGAAACCGCCGATCCATATCCACCACGGGTGTTGCGAGACCTCCTCTCCGGCCGGCAGCGGAATACGGGCCACCAGGGCAAAAAGGACCAGCACGGCCGTTCCCACCGCAAAGGAAATGGCAGCGGCCAGCACCGGGGAACGAGTCCACAGGTTCAGTTGGGAGTTGATGCCGGCCTGGGTGGGCAGGCAAAAGCCGGCCACCACGGCCAGCAGCATGTAGGGAAGAATGCTCGGCATGGCATTTTCACCGTTTTCTAAAAAAGAGAGCGGGCCCTGACCCGCTGCGATTTGCGCAATGGCACCACTGGAAATTTCATTTATTTATGGCAACAAACCTCTCGGCTGTCAATTGGAAATCAGCCCCGCCGTTCCCAGTCGCCGTTTGGAAAAGTTCCTGAACAGTGGCGAACACACGGACTCCTCCGGGTGAATCACACCGGGCGGGAAGGCGATAACTTGGGTTGAAAGTTCGGGCTTTTCTGATTACACTGGGTGCAATCAGCGAATGCCACCCGGTGAAACTTCCGGACGGCCTCGGGCAACGGCCCGAAAAGCGCGGCGGCCGGCAGGAGTGAAAGATGTATCTTAAAAATCTGTTCAAGCACTGGACCTACCAGGTCTTCTTTCCCGGCACGGTTCTGCGCAAAAAATACGAGGCTTTCAAGTCGCTGCTGGCCAACGATAAACGGGCCCATGAGCTGATCGCCGATATCGAACACATGCACTACGACCACGAGCGGGTGGACCTGGAGGTGATCATCCGCAAGTACGAGGAACTGTCGGCGTGCGTGGCCCGCATCATCGAAGACCTGGACCTGCTGTCGGGCGCCCGCTACGTCAACCTGAGGGACTACTTCCGCAAGTTCGACTTCTACATCCGCTTCATGCTGGCGCCGCCGCCCTTCGAGTTTGCGCCGCCCTTTACGCTGGCGCTGGAAGACCTTCCCGAGGATGCCGGGCAGATCGCAGGCGGCAAGGCCTTCCACCTGGCCCAGGTGAAAAACGGACTGGGCCTGCCCACCGCACCGGGTTTCGTCATCACCACCAACGCCTTCAACTACCTGCTGGAGTACAACGGGCTGCGAGAGATCATCCAGGAGCGCCTGTCGCGACTGGACATCCACTCGGACGAATCGCTGGAGGGCACGTCCGAAGAGCTCAGCCGCCTGGTCCTGGAAGCCGAAGTGCCGGAGGAAGTTGCGGAAGAGATCCGGGAGCGCATGGAAACCATCTGGCCCACCGGGCGGCCGGTGCGGCTGGCGGTGCGCAGCTCCGCGGTGGCCGAAGACACGCAGTCGTCCTTCGCCGGACAGTACCGGACGGTGCTCAACGTGCGGCCCGAGAACCTGCTGGCGGCCTACCGGCAGGTGATCGCCAGCAAGTACACGGCCAGTTCCATCTTCTACCGCGTCAACTACGGCCTGGCGGATTTCGAGACCCCCATGGCGGTGCTGATCTTGGAGATGGTCGACGCCGCCGCCAGCGGGGTCATGTACACCCTGGCACGCGACGGCGGACAGGGAGAGCACCTGGCCATTCACGCCATCTGGGGCCTCGGGGAACTGCTGGTCAGCGGCGAAACCTCGCCGGACATCTTCCACGTGAGCCGCGAGGAGCCTTTCCGCATCACCGCGCAGGAAATCGCCGAGAAGACCCGGCGGTTCACGGCCCGTGCCGACGGCACCACGGCGGTCGAGGCGGTCGCGCCGCAAGAGGCGCGGGAGGCCAGCCTCTCGCCGGAGCAGGTGCTTCAACTGGCGCAATGGGGGCGTCGGCTGGAAGACTATTACGACGCACCGCAGGACGTGGAGTGGTGCACCGACCGGCAGGGTTCACTGTACATCCTGCAGTCCCGGCCGCTGGCCCCCGACAGCCCGGCCGACAGTGCGGACGAGTGCGCCCTGATCGAACCCGAAAACCCGGTGATCGTCGAGGGCGGCCTGCGGGCGTCTTCGGGGGTGGGCGCCGGGCGCGTGTACCGCCACCGCCAGGGAGAGAGCCTGGCCGACCTGCCGGAAGGCTGTGTCTTCGCAGCCCGCAACGCCTCGCCGCACTATGTCAAGGTGCTGGACCGCGTCAGCGCCGTGGTGACCGCCACCGGCAGCAGTGCCGGGCACTTCGCCTCGGTGGCCAGGGAATTCGGCGTGCCCATGGTGGTCAACATCGGCGAAGCGCTGGAGCGGCTCGAAACGGGCATGCAGGTCACGGTGCACGCCGACGCCGGCCGAATCTACGCAGGCCTGGTGACGGAACTGATGGGAGAGGCCTGCGCGCGCCGGGACCTGACCGCCGACAGCCCCCTGACACGCCGCCTGTCGTACATCATCAGTTTCATTTCGCCGCTGCGCCTGGTGGACCCGGAATCCCCGGATTTCACGCCCGAGAACTGCCGCTCGCTGCACGACATCATCCGCTTTTCCCACGAAAAGGCCGTCCAGGAGATGTTCTCGCTGGGCAACCGCAGCCCCCGCAAGACCCGGAATACCAAGAAATTCGTCTCCCACATCCCCATGCTCTTCTACATGCTGGACGTCGGCGGCGGGCTGGCGTCGACGGGGCCGGAAAAAAAGGAGATCGGGCCCGATGAAATCCGGAGCGCCCCCATGCGGGCCCTGTGGAAAGGACTCAGCCACCCAGACATCCACTGGTCGGGCTTCAGTCACTTCGACTGGGACCAGTTCGACAACATCGCCATGGGCGGCGGCATGATCAGCAAAAACTCCGCGCTGCTGGCCAGCTACGCCATCGTGTCCGACGACTACCTGAACCTCAACCTGAAATTCGGCTACCACTTCGTGATCGTGGACACCGTGTGCGGCGACCGGAAGGCGGACAACTACGTGCTGTTCCGCTTCACCGGCGGCGGGGGCGACTTCGACGGGCGCAGCCGACGCGCCGATTTCATCACGGGGGTGCTGGACCGGCTGGGGTTCGACGTCCAGAAGAAGGGGGACCTGGTGGACGCCGAAATCAAGAACGTTTCCCGTGATCGGCTGGAGAACCGGCTGGACATGCTCGGCCGGCTGCTGGGCGCCACGCGGCTGATGGACATGTACCTCAGGGGTGACGACCCCATCGATGGCTACGTGGAGGAGTTCATGGCGGGACGGTATCACTTCGGGGAAATCGAATAGGAGGCGGACGGGGCTTTCATGGCTTATGAAGTGACCTGGATAACGGATGATCTGGCGGTGGGGCACGCCCCCATGTCCTATGACGACCTGGACCGCATCAAGGCCCAGGGCATCGACGCCATCGTCAACCTGTGTGGCGAGTTCTGCGACCTGCACGAAATCGAGGAGAAGAGCGGGTTCGAGGTTTACTACCTCCCCATTCCCGACGAATGCGCCCCGGACATGGAAGACATGGAAAAGGCCCTTGCGTGGCTGGACGAGGCCATCTACCTGGGCAAGAAGGTGCTGGTGCACTGCCGCCACGGCATCGGCCGCACAGGCACTTTCGTGACTTCGTACCTCATCCGCCGCGGACTGGGTATGAAGGTGGCCTCCAAGAAACTGAAGAAAACGCGCGCCAAGCCCACCAACTACAGCCAGTGGCGCCTGCTCAAGAAGTACGGCAAGAAGAGCGGCCAGCTCAAGATCCGTGAACCCTCGCTGGAGAGCCGCAGCGTGGTGGATCTGAGCGCCTACTTCAAGGAGTTCGACCTCCTGCTTTCGGAAATCGACCGGGCGGCGGCAGCGTCCCCTGCGGACACCCGGACCGCCTGCGGAAAGGAAAACGAGGACTGCTGCTACGACTACTTCGAGCTGCAGCTCATGGAGGCTATTTTCCTGCTCAACAACATGAACCGCTCGCTCAATTCCCGCCGCCGCTCGGAAGTCATCCACAGGGCCGCCGATGCATACAAGCGCATCAACGGCCTGCGTCGCAACATGGGCGGGGACGGCAAAGTCCGGCTGGAACCGCTGGCCGAGGCCTACGCCCGCAAGAAGATCCGCTGCCCCCTAAGCGAAAATGGAAGCTGCATGCTCTTCGACGTGCGCCCCATCCGGTGCCGGCTGCACGGCACGCCGCCGGGCCTCGTCGATCACCTGGACATCGGGGAGAAGGTCACCACGCTGTCGCGCAACGTTTTCATGGCCTTTTCGGGCCGCTTCATGAGTGGTGAAGACCTGGTGTTCCCCCTGGCGGAAGTCGTTTCGGGCCGCTTCGTGCAGCGCTACTTCTACTACCTGGCCGACCTCACCTGTGCGGCGCATCCTTGAAGGCGCCGGTCCCGGAGACAGTCATCCCTCGGCCAGCACCTTGGCCACCTTCTCCTCCAGCTCTTCCTTGTCGATGGGCTTGACGCAGTACTCGTTGGCGCCCAGTTTGAGAGACTCCTGCGCGGTTTCCATGGTGGGGTAGCCGGTGAGCATGATGGCCCGGATGGTGGGTGTGATTTTCTTGAGTTCCTCAAGCACCTCGATGCCGCTCATCTTCTTGAGCTTGATGTCCAGCACCGCCAGGTCCATCTCCTCGCGGCGTGCGTGGTTGAGGGCATCCTCCTCCTCGGTGAAGGCGAACACCTGATGTCCCTTCTTCTCCAGGATGCGGCGGATCAGGTTGACCGCATCCTGCACATCGTCCACGACCAAAATTTTTGCCATGTCAGATCACTCCCGAAAATGTCACGAAACGATTCAAAGGTGACAACGCGGGGCGCGTGTTTCAGCCGCCCCGGCCGTCGACTGCCGATTGTTCATGCGACCCGTCCGGCCGATCCTGCGCCGCCGGCGGGAACCGAATGATGAAGGCCGTTCCCCGTGCCTCGACGCCGGCCGCCTGCCGGGTGGCTCTGGAAGGCGGGCTCTCGGCCTCGATGGTGCCGCCGTGTTCCTTGATGATGCCGAAGGAGACTGACAGCCCCAGCCCGGTCCCTTTGTCCACCGGCTTGGTGGTGTAGAAGGGGTCGAAGATGCGGTCCAGGTTCCCGGCCGCGATGCCGCCGCCTGTGTCGGCCACGATGGTGCGAACCTTTCCTTCCTCACGGTCGAAGCGCGTGACGATGGTAATGGTACCGTCCTGGCCGATGGCGTCGCGGGCGTTGTTGAGCAGGTTGATGAACACCTGCTTGATCTTTTCGCGGTCGCCCCGCACGGCCGGGAGGTCCCGCCCGTAATCCCGTCGGATGGTGATGCGCTCCAGGCCGAAGGTGTGTTCCAGCACCGTCACCACCTCCTCGACGGCCTGGTTGATGTCCACCAGTCCGGTGCTGCTCTCGGTGTGCCGCGAGAAGGCCAGCAGGTCGGCCACGATGCGGCGGCATATCTTGGCCTGCCGCTCGATGATCTCCAGATCGGCGTGCATCTGGCTGTCGGGCTGCACATCCTCCAGCAGCAGCTGGGCATAGCCCAGGATGATGCCCAGGGGCGTGTTGATCTCGTGGGCGATGCCGGCCGTCAGCTGCCCCACGGTCTCCATCTTCTGCGCCTGGACCAGCTGCTGCTGGACGCGCTTGAACTCGGTGATGTCGCGGCTGGAGCACAGCAGCCCGATGATGCGGCCCTCGGCGTTGCGCACCGGGATCTTCATGACGTGCAGCCAGCGCAGCTCGCCGTTGCGCCGAATGCGGTTTTCCTTGACCAGGGTCTTGCCACTGCGGATGATCTCGCGGTCTTCGGCGGCGAACTTCTCCGCCAGGCGGGGGGAGTACAGGTCCCGGCCGGTGAGGCCGATGATCTCCGCTTCACTGCGGCCCACCAGGCGGCAGAAGGCCCTGTTGGCCGCCAGGTACACGGAATCGCGGTCCTGAAGGCACACGAAATCGGGCGTGGCGTCCAGGATGGTCCGCAGCAGCTGCCCCTGCTCCCGGAGCCGTTTCTGGGCCTCCTGCAGCTCGGTCAGGTTGGTCTTGAGCGAGAGCGTCATGGAGTCAAAGCTCTCGGCCAGAGACTGGATTTCATCACCCGAGCAGCGCCGGTAGACCGGGCACTTCTGGCAGCTGGAGATCTTTCGGGCGTAGTCGCCCTCGACGCAGTAGGGGCACATGGTTCCGGCCAGGTACCAGCAGCGGTGGCGCAGATCGCCGTGGGCCGGACACGCCTCGTTGCGGCAGTTCATGATCTGCCAGCAGTTTTTTTTCAGCAGCGGCGCCGTGTGCACGTCCAGGTTGCCACGCAGCACCTGTTCGGTGGAGTCGTGCAGGATGCGGATGCGGCGGGTGACCGGACGCGCCAGCATGGCCCCCACGAAAGCGGCCAGGATGACGATGAACCCGGTGGCCAGAAAAACGCTGAGCAGCAGACGGTCGCTGGCCTGCTCGATGCGGATGCGCAGCAACCCGACGCGCACGGTGCCGAAGCGGTCGCCGGCGATGAGCACCGGAACGGCGTAGTCGTTGACTTTCACCTTGCCGGTGTCCAGCAGCCGCACGCTGATTTTCTCGCCGGGTTTCAGGCGGTTGGCGTCCTTGAGTTCCACCGGGAAGCCGCCGCTGAAGGTGTGGACCAGCACCCGGCCGTCGCGATCCATCACGAAGGCGTAGTAGATGTCGTCGCTGAGCCGCACGGTTTCATCGACCAGGTTCTTCATGCGCAGGAAGTCGGCCGCCAGAAGTGGTTCGGCCACGCGGGCGGCCAGGTTGACCGCGATGGAGGCGCCGCGCCGGCGGTTTTCCTCCAGCAGGGCCCCGCGCGTGATCCAGCTGACGACAAAGAAGATCACCACGCCGAAGACCAGCAGCAGGAAGAAGATGCCCAGGTATATTTTACCGCGGAAGCCGAGTTTCATATTTATCGATCGAGATCGATGCCCACGCGCCCGGCCAGGGTCCGCACGGAATCGAAGTCGCTGTCTTCGCACGGCAGGATGCCCCGCATGCTGGCGGCCGCCAGGATGCGGCGGTCCGCCGCCTTGTCATAATCCAGGGCGCACATGGCGTTCTTGATCTTTTCGACGACACCGGGTGCCAGCCCCGCGCGCGCGGCATACACCCACCCGGGATAGCGCGGAGTGCTGGCCACCACCCGGATCTCGTCGATGTCCACCTTGTCGCGCACCACCGCCAGGGTGCCCTCGCGGATGGTGCCGATGTCGTATTTGCCGGCGTAGACGGCCAGCACGACCTTCTCCTGCTTGCCGCCGGGTCCCGGTGAAAAGGCGATCTCGCGGAAATCGGCGGGCATGATGCCGTTGGCCATGAACAGTCCCAGGGGGTAGAGGTAGCCCCCGGCCGAACCGGGGTCCACCGCGATCCAGCGTTTGCCCCTGCAGTCGGCGATGTCGCGTATGGCGCCGTTGTCGGCGCGGCAGATGATCTGGCCCCGGAAATCCCTGCGGCCGTCGGCCTCCACGATGCGGCAGAAGGCCCGCGCCCCGTAACGATGGGCGATCTTGACGTAGACGAACGGGTTGGAATAGGAGATATCGATCTCGCCCTGACCCACCATCTGCATGTGTTCGTCGAAGGTGTCGGGAAAGATCTGGCGGATCTTGAGTCCCGTTTTCTGTTCCAGGTAGGCCACCAGCCGGTGATGACGCCGGTAGGAAACGGTGTGCGAATACTGGGGCAGATACGCGTAAGTGATAGCATCGGCGTCCGGTGCGACCACCGTTTTTTCCCTGCGGGACAGGTCCACCTTCAGGGGAGGCTCCTCCTGATTGCAGGCCAGTGTCAGCAGCAGCGTCAGCGCCGCGAGCAGGTGCATGCATTTTGCCATCTTCACACTCCGGGAAACAATCGGGGCAGCGCAAAGTTTGACCAAGTCGCAAAAGTATGGCATCGCACCGGCGGTTTGGCAACGACTTTTTCCGGCCCGAGAAGCGGCGGCCGCTTCCGCGGCCGCCGGGGGAAACGGCGGGTGCCGGGGGCGGGTTGAAAGCAAAACGCCCCCCGGCCGCCGGCTGACGCTTCAGCCGTCAGCCGGGAATGGAGCGGAAATCGGAAATGGTCCCGGTTCTCAGGAATCCAGCAGGCGCAGGCAGTCCTGGGGGAAGCGGTGGGTTCCGCGATCCTCCAGGCTGACCTCAACCAGGGCGTCGGGATCGTTGATGGCCGTGTCCGGGTCGGTGATGACCCCGTGGCAGCCGATGAACTCGTCCATGTAGCTCTCCCAGCCCTCGTCGTCGGATTTTCTGAAAATCTCTACGTGCTGTCCTCTTCGAAATGCCATTTCGGATCCCCCTTGCATTCTGCAGCAGTCATCAAAGCCTGTCGTGGATGTTAACCCAAACGGGGCCTCTCCACAATGAAAAAGTCAGCCGTAAAGAACGACGCGCGGCGGGCCCCGGCCGGGATACCGGCGCCCGCACGGCTCCGCCCGTCAGATATTCGACGGCGGCAGCCCGCCCAGATTGGGGGCCGCCGTCCGTTTGCGCGCACAGGCCTCGCAGACCATGTGATCGGCCGTGATCTGGCCCACGGTGTGGAAGCGCTTCTTGATGTAGTCCAGATACTTGGCCGGCCCCATGACGGCGCCGCACTCCTCGCAGTAGACCAGCTTCTGGCGGTTCAGGATCGTGCCGCAGATGGACAAGATGCGTTCGCCGTCGCGGTCTTCGATCTGCATGGCGCCGTTGGGGCAGTTTTCGGCACAGGCCCCGCAGCAGATGCAGCGCTCCTCGGTGAGCCGGAAGTCGGTCTGCACGGGATGGTCGAAGTCGAGGTAGCCTAGTTGCAGGGCGTCGATGCCCATCTTGTCGCGGCAGACCTTGACACACTCGCCACAGCGCTTGCAGATATCGCAGCGCAGACAACGCAGGGCCTCGTCGCGCACGTCCTTTTCCGAATAGCCCAGCTCCACCTGCTGGTAGGTGGTGCGCCGTCGGTCCAGATTCAGCAGCGGCATCTCCGGGCGTTTGAGGGTCATCTTGGTGCTTGCGGGCACCTCTAGAAATTCCACCCGCGCCCGCCGCACGGGAACCGGCGGCATCTTGGGCTGGGGGATGCCTTCCAGGTAGCGATCAATGGCTTCTGCGGCACGTTTTCCCCCGCCGATGGCCGATATCACGGTGGCCGGCCCGGTCACGGCGTCTCCCACGGCGAAAACGCCCTCCATGGAAGTTTCCATGCTGGCCATGTGGACATCGATGGTATTGCGCCGGGTCCACTTGACCCCCTCCAGTTCGTGCATGCATTCGCTGTCCACCCGTTGACCGATGGCGCCGATAATGACGTCGGTCTCCATGAAGAAATCGCTGCCCATGATGGGTACCGGGTACATACGGCTGCTGCCTTCGCGGCGCACCAGTTCGGCGCGGTGGCAGTGCAGTGCGGTGACCCGCCCGTCCTTGCCCTCGACTTTAATGGGGATCGTCAAAAAGGAGAATTTGACGCCTTCTTCCTCGGCCTGTTCGATTTCTTCCACGTCGGCCGGCATCTCGCGCCGGGTCCGGCGGTAGGCGATGGTGACCTCCTCGCAGCCCAGGCGCAGGCAGGTACGGGCGGCATCGATGGCCACGTTCCCACCGCCGATAATCACCGCCCGGCGGCCCGGTACGTGCCGGTCGCCGAGGGCCACCCGCCGCAACAGGTCGATCGCCTCGATGACCTGGGGGTAGTCTTTTTCGCCCGGGATGCCCATTTTGAAGGCCTTGTGGGCGCCGATGGCAAACAGGAAAGCCTCGAACCCCTCCTCGCGGAGCTGCTCCATGGTCACGTCGGTACCGAAACGCGTATTGTATACGAATTCGACACCCAATTCCTCGATCATGGCCACCTCGCGATCGATCACCTCCCGCGGCAGGCGGTAACGGGGAATGCCAACCATGATCATACCTCCCGCCACGGGCAGGGCTTCGATGACGCGTACAGTGTATCCCTTGAGCGCGAGGTAGTACGCCGCACTCATACCGCCCGGCCCCGCGCCGATGATGCACACCTTTTTCCCCTTGTCAGGCTTCTTGGGCGGGTTCTTGTAGCGGTGCTCGGACAGGGCCCGTTCGGCGGCAAAGGCTTTCAGAAATTTGATGGATACCGGTGAATCGATGCGGCCGCGTACGCACATAAATTCGCACGGGCGGGTGCACACCAGGCCGCAAACCCAGGGGAAAGGATTGTCGCGCCGGATGATCTCAATGGCCTCGGCGTCTTTGCCCATGCCGATGAGCGTTACGTAAGTAGGTACATCGATACCCGCGGGGCATGCCATCTGGCACGGCGCCGG
This sequence comes from uncultured Desulfobacteraceae bacterium, assembly GCA_964476595.1. GTDB lineage: Bacteria > Desulfobacterota > Desulfobacteria > Desulfobacterales > JALSRD01 > JALSRD01. The sequence goes on along the minus strand of CAYZCL010000154.1, from coordinate 8,655 downwards.
GGTGAGTTTATCACAATCTCCCGTTGCGCAGTTGTGTGTGGTGATGTGGCTGGCGAAAACCTCCTCGCTCTCCTCAAGGGTCATCTGCAGCCAGGCGGACAACTCAGTTCCGACCGTCGACTGCGCGCCCTTTTCGAATTCCTGCACCAGAGAGCGGACCGTTGGCAGATGGTCATCACTGGCGCCGCCCCAGGCGATGTCCTCTACCAGGTTCAGAATTTCCTCGGCAATACGTCGGCATCGGGGATTCTTCAGCCCTCCGGACTCGATGGTCTCCTGGAGCCTGGCGATGGTTTCGCTGACCGGGCATTTTTCAGACATTTCCTACTCCTAGAAATTGAAATGGTTGACCGGCGATCCCGGTACGGGTTACCGCGGTACCGACCACTTGAGGGCCTGTCGCAAGGCACCGGCCTTGCGGCCCTCCGGCACCCGGTCCCGCTTCTTGAAACATTCGGGGCAGACGTATTCCACCAGTTCCAACCCCTTTGGCTGATAGGCACGTTTGTTAACCAGTTCCAGGTATTTCTTGGGGGCGAAAGGCGTCCCGCAATGTTCGCAACGCTCCAGTTTGAAGCGCGCCAGGACCTGACCCCAGGTAAAGATCTTGCGCTGGTCCCCCTTGTCCTCCACCTGGATGGCGCCGGTCGGGCACACGTTGGCGCACGACCCGCAACCGATACAGTACTCAGACAGACGTTCGAAGTCGGTAGTCAACCGGCGGTCCGGGCCGCGGTTGACAAAACAGAGCGCATACGCTCCAATCTCGTCGCGGCAGACACGCACGCAGCGGCCGCAGAGGATGCAGTCATTGTTCTCACCGGTGGCAAAGCGGTTCCGGGTCACCCCGTAACGCTGGGCCAAGTCCTGGAGAATCTTGGCTTCCGGCGAACGCCCCAGCAGCAGTTCGATGATCAGCCGCCTGGAGTGGTTCAGCCGCTCGGTGTCGGTTTCCACCACCAAGCCCTCCTTGACCTCCTGGATGCAGGAAACGCGCACACTGTGGCGGATCGGGCCGCTGACCTCCACGATGCACAGCCGGCAGGTTCCCTCGGGCGGTAACGCCGGATGATAGCACAGCGTGGGAATGTAGATACCCTCCTTGCGGGCGGCTTCCAGCACCGTGGTCCCCGGCGGGGCCTGGATCTTTCGACCATCGATCGTCAGGTTGACCATTTCAGTCATGAGCCATGCCTCCCTGTCCCTTCATCACGGCACCGAACTTGCAGTTTTCATAGCACACGCGGCACTTGACACACTTGTCCTGGTCGATGTGATGGGGTTCCTTTTTTTCACCGTAGATAGCGCCCGCAGGGCAGTTGCGGGCGCACAGGGTGCAGCCGGTGCACTTCTCCTCGTCGATGTAAAAGGAAGTGAGCGCCTTGCACACGGCCGCGGGGCACCTCTTTTCGTAGATGTGAGCCTCATACTCCTCACGGAAGTACTGCAGGGTGGACAGCACCGGGTTGGGGGCGCTGGTGCCCAAGGCACACAGCGAAGCGTCCTTGATCATGACCGCCAGCTCCTCCATCAGGGGAATGTGCTCCGGCGTGCCCCTGCCTTCGGTGATCTCGGTGAGCAGGCGTACCAGCTGGGCCACACCTTCGCGGCAGGGCGTACACTGTCCGCACCCTTCATTCTTGCAGAAATCCAGAAAGTACTTGGCCACATCCACCATGCAGGTGTCTTCGTCCATGACGATCATACCGCCCGACCCCATCATGGAACCGGCCGCGGAGAGATTCTCGTAATCCACCGGCATGTCCAAGTGGCTGGCCGGAATGCAGCCGCCCGAGGGACCGCCGGTCTGCACGGCCTTGAAGGCGCGTTTCTTGGGGATGCCGCCGCCGATACCGAAAATGATGTCGCGCAGCGGGATGCCCATGGGCACCTCCACCAGGCCGGTGTTGTTGATCTTGCCCACCAGCGAGAAGATCTTGGTGCCCTTGCTCTTTTCACTGCCGATAGCGGCATACCACTCGGCGCCTTTCTCGATGATCAGCGGCACGTTGGCCCAGGTCTCGACGTTGTTCAGGTTGCTGGGGCGACCCCAGAGGCCGCGGTCGGTGGTGTGCACGTATTTGGGACGCGGCTCGCCAGCCTTGTCCTCGATGGAGGTCATCAGGGCGGTGGACTCGCCGCACACGAATGCCCCTGCCCCCAGCACCACTCTGATGTCGAAGTTGAAATCGGTGCCGAAGATCTTCTCGCCCAGGAAATTCTTCTCACGCGCCTGTTCCAGCGCCAGCTTGAGTCGGTCGACGGCCAGCGGGTACTCGGCGCGGATGTACACGTAACCCTCGTTGGCCCCGATGGCGTGGGCGCCGATGATCATGCCCTCAATGACGCTGTGGGCATTGCCCTCGATGATGGAGCGGTCCATGAAGGCACCGGGGTCGCCCTCGTCGGCATTGCACAGCACGTACTTGATGTCGCCCCTGGCCCGCCGGCAGCTCTGCCACTTGACACCGGTGGGAAAACCGCCCCCGCCCCTGCCCCGCAGGCCAGAGGCCTTGATGATCTCGATGATTTCGTCGGGGTCCATGGCCAGCGCCTTTTCGGCCGCCTTGTATCCTCCGGCGGCCAGGTACTCGTCGATAGACTCCGGATCGATGCGGCCGCAGTTGGCCAGGACCAGTTTTTGCTGCTTGTCGTGGAACTGGTGGTAGTCCTTCTTGACCAGCCACTTCTCGATGGGCTTGCCGCCCTGGAGGTGCTCTTCAACGATCTTGCGGGCCCGTTCCGGCGTCACATACTGGTAAGTGTGCAGCTCGCCGTCCACGGCCACGTCCACCAGCACGTCCTTGGCGCAGAAGCCGCGGCAGCCGACCTTGTGGGTGCGCGGCGTGTAGGTGGCCGACAGGCCGCTTTCGGCCAGCGCCTGCTCGAAGGCCTCGAGCACCTTGTAGCCCCCGGCGGCCACCCCGCCGGTGCCCGTGCAAACCGAGATCACGATTTCCTTCTTGTTGTCAGAACTCATGGTATCCATCCCCGTCACTGCTGCAGGATCCATACGCCGTCCGGCACTTTACCGGTATCGGCGGCAGCGCTACTTGTACTTATCGAGCATCTTGCCCACCTGGCGGGGCGTCACCTGGCCGTAGGTTTCCTCGTTGATGACCACGGCCGGCGCCAGGCTGCAGGCGCCGATGCAACGAACCTCTTCCAGGCTGTAGCGCATGTCGTCGGTGGTCTCGCCGGGTTTGATGTGCAGCTTCTCCTCGATAGCGTTGAGCACCTTTTCGGCGCCGTTGACGTGGCAGGCGGTGCCCAGGCACACGCACACCTCGTTGCGTCCCTTGGGCGTCAGGCTGAAACGGTTGTAGAAGTTGACGATGCTGTAGATCTGGGTGATCGGAATCCCGGTGCGCTTGGAGATGTAACGCAGCTCAGCCTCAGGCAGGTAGTGGAAATGGTTTTGCACTTCGTGCAGGATACCGATCAGATTCCCCCGAACTTGCGGGTACTTCTCCAGGATGGCTTCGACGGCGGCGACATCCATGGCGTATCTTCCTTCCCATTGGGGGTTTGCGGGCGGCCGCAACGGTATCGGCCGCCCGGTGAGCAGTCAGGTTCTCTTCGGTTCGGGCGGGGCGCCCCCCGAACGGCGTGTTACGCCACGGGCGATGAGATCCCGGCGCTAGTCCAGCGTCGCGGCGCCCTTGCTGGCGGCCATGGCCTTGGCGTAGCGTTCGCGCTTGACGAACGGCAGACTCTCGGTCTGGCCGAAGTTCAGGCAGTGGGTCAGGCAGACCGTCACGCAGGCCGGCTTGAGGCCGGCGTCGATGCGGTCCATGCAGTAGTCGCACTTGACCACGCGGCCCGCCTCGGGATTCCACTGCGGCGCACCCCAGGGACAGGCCGAGATGCAGGTTTTGCAGCCCACGCACAGATTCTGGTCGACGAAGACGATGCCGTCCTTTTCGCGGCGCTGCATGGCGCCGGTGGGACAGGCCGCCACGCACCAGGGGTTTTCACAGTGAAAGCAGGGCATGAAGATATAGGAGGCCCGGGGTTTGCCGTCGATGAACTTGGGCCCCACCTCGATGACCTGGCACAGCTTGGGGCCTACCGGCAGGTTCTTGTTGCTCTGGCACTGCACTTCACAGGAATGGCACCCGATGCACTTTTGCTGATCCTGCAGCATGAAATACTTGCTCATTATTTTCCTCCGCTATGGTGTGCTCGGCGGGGCGGTCGGCCCTGCGGCCTCACCGCCCCCGCAGAATGCGTGTTCTTCTTGACTCCCGGTATCAGGCCGGCTTGACCGTTACAAAAGTCTCGTGCAGGCAGGGGCTACCGCCGATCTTGTCGTACAGGCTCTCCTGCAGCACAGCGTCGCTGAGGCCCTTGTTGTAAGACCGCGCCGCCTTCTGGGCCTGGTGTCCGAAGCCATGCAGCATGAAGACCGCCTCGGGGTGGATCAGGTCGGTGACCCGGGCGCGGATTTTGCCGCTGCCGGCCTTGGAGGAAATTTCCACCATCTGTCCGTCGGAGATCCCCAGTTCGGCCGCCTTGTCTTCGTTGATCCACAGGCTGTTTTCGGGGACCAGGTCGTTGAGATAGGGGTTGTTCTGCGTCGACACGTGGGTGTGCTGGGCGCAGCGCCCCACCACCAGACGGAACTGGCCCTTGCCCGGTGATTTGGGTTCCTCGTAAGCTGGAAAAGACTCAAAGCCGGCTTCTTCCAGCAGCGAGGACTTGAATTCGATCTTGCCCGACGGTGTCTTGAACTTGATACCTTCGGCGCGGTCCCAGAAGATCTGCTTCTTGCCGTAGGCAACGAAGCCCTTGGCATCGAAATCCTCCAGCTTGAACCCGGTGCCCTCAAGCTGCCAGCGCACCAGGTCTTCCATGTTTTCATAAGGGAAGTACTCTCCAATGCCAAGGCGCTCGCCGATCTGCTTCAGGATGACGGCACCGTCACGGGTGTCGTAGCGCGGCGGCACCACCTGGCGGCGCAGGAACATCTGCGGCTTCAAGCCGTTGGCCTGCTGGACGGAGTCGGTGCGCTCCAGATAGCAGGACTCGGGCAGGATGACGTCCGAGTACCAGGCGATGTCGCTGTAGTTGATCTCGATGGAGACGATCAGGTCCAGGGCGTCCAGGGCCTTGCGCGTCAGGTTGGTGTCCGGAATGGACATCAGCGGATCGAAGCGGTAGGCGATGAGCGCCTTGAGCGGATAGGGATCCTCGTTGAGCACGCAGTGGGTGAACATGGAGGGCACACCGTGGTTGGGATCCGGCAGCGGAAAGTCCGGTGTGCCGACCTTGTCGAAGCGCGGGACTTCGATCTTGGGAAATTTCTGCTCGGTGAGTTTGCGGGCCGGCTTGCCGCCCTCTTCTCCGGGGCCCTTCTTGAAGAAGAAACCGCCCTTGGCCTCGACGCTGCCCATCAGCGAATTGAGGATCATGATGGAGCGGCGCACGTAGGTCTCGTCGACCTGGTTGGCGCCGCGGTAGCCGAAGTGAAAGACCACCGAGGGTTTGTCGTGGCTGACCTCGCGGGCGAAGTCCACGATGGCGCCGGCCGGGATGCCGGTGATCTGCTCGGCCCACTCCGGCGTGTAGGGGCTGACGAACTCGATCAGCTCCGACAAGCCCGTCACCCAGCGGTCCACGTAGGCGGCGTCGTAAAGACGTTCCTTGAGGATGACGTGGATCAGGGCGTAATTCAGAGCCAGATCGGTGTTGGGCCGGATCATCCAGTAGCGGTGGGCCTTGGTGGCCGTCACCGTCACGCGCGGATCGATGTAGGTCAACTTGGCGCCGTGTTCCAGCGCATACATCATATTGTTGACCTCTTTGACGGCCACGGACTCGAACAGGTTGCGGCCGTAGAGCACCATGTGCTTGCAATTCTTATAGTCGATGCCCATCTGGGCGTCCGTGTAGCCGAAAAGGGAACGGCAGGCGGTGTTGACCGAGCCCTTGCACAGGGCGTCGTGGGTGAAGTGGTTGGGAGAGCCGATGGCCTTGAGAAAAGTCTTGCTCACGTGGGTGGCCAGCTGGGTGCGTTCGCCCAGCGCCACGGCGTGTCCCCCGTATTCGTCGATGATCTTCTTGAGCTTGTCGCCCACATAGTCCAGCGCCTCATCCCAGCTGGCCTTGCGCCAGTGGCCGGAGCCGCGCTCACCAACCCGGATCAGGGGGGTCTGCACCCGCTGATCGTCGTAAAGCAGGCTGATACCGGCCGCCCCGCGGGGACATAAGCTGCCCTCCATGCCGGCGACGTGCGGGTTCCCTTCGATCCACTTGACCTGCCCGTCTTTGGCGATCACGCGGATCGGGCATCTGACCGAACACATGAAACACAACGAGTAGACTTCTTTTTCCATGGCTTACCTCCAGGTATTAAAAAATGAAAGAGGACCGGCCTCCTCTCCTGCTTTCCCTGTTCCTGCCGGATCCGGCACCTCTTGTTGCGAACAGATCCTGAATCACCTCATTTAAGCAATAATCATACCAGTACCTATGACCGGTCATCGAAACCCATGGATCGATCCGACGGACAACAAACCGTCATATTTCCGATACGATAGCATCGGTCATGGATTGCTTCCCCCTTTCCCCGGCAACACTGCTTCCGGGCCACAATGCAACAATTTATTTGCATCGCAATTGCTTTTTTGCATATTTTTATCCAGCCGTATTCATTACAAAAAAACCCCAGACAACCATTCATGCAATAAAATTAATGCACTTATTACCCCCGACCGCATCGTCAAAAGCGACCGCCTGAAAAATTCATTCCCCAACCCTTTTTCCGCCTTTCAGCATTACAAACAACTGTTTTAACGTTATTTTTAGACAAAGAGCGCGTTCGGCAGGGCGGTGACAGGCACCGCCCCCCTGTGATGGCATATCCCTTGCTTGTTTTAAGAAGACTTGGAAAAGAGTGATGACAGGCAGGGGAGTTTTGCGATGTTCACCGAATTTTTTTACACTTTATCGCGAAGGAGGAGGTAAAATGTCCAGAAAGATCACTGTGGGGTTGGCGCTTCTGACTGCCATGCTGTTTCTAGTAGCGGCATCGGCGGGTGCCGCAACCGTCCAAATCAAACCGAAAACCCCTAAGGCCGGTGCCAAGGTCGAGTTCAAGGGTAAGATCGAGCCGGGTCAGGAACTTTACCTGGTGGTGTGCTCGGAAAAAATGTTCAAGGCCGACGACAGCCCGGGCTCCAAGGAAAAAGCCAAGCTCAAGAAGCTGTTCGGCGACACCGCCATTCCACCCAACTACTACATCCTGACCACGGCGCCGGACAAGTTCGCCACTCCCAAGGTGGTCTCCAAGGGACAGACCTCGGGTCCCTTCGCCTTCCCGCCCTTCAAGTGGCAGATGGAAGTCAACAAGCTCAAGAAATGGTCCGACATCCCCGACGACGTCAAGCAGTACCTGGGCCCCATCAAGGATGCCAAGCAGTGGGACTTTCTGATCTTCACCCATGAAAAGAAATTCGGCATCAACACTATTTCCAAGGAACGGCCCATCGGCGGCGGAAACGCCCGTATGGTGCTGTCCAACGACAACACCAAGGACTGGAACAAGGACGTCAGCATCAACCTGAACAAGGAAACCGGCGAATTCACGGCCTCCTTCAAACTGGGCCGTCGTATTCCGCCCGAAACGCCCATGAGCGTGTACGTCAACGGCCAAAAGGCCGACACGCTGACCGTCAAGGCCCGCGGCTTCTACTTCAAGATCGGCGGCACCTACATGAATCCGCTGGTGGTGCTCATCGGCGCATTCCTCATCGGCTGCATGTTCGTCATCGTGGGCGCGGCCGGCGGCCTGTTCACGGCGGCCTTCCAGATCACGGTCATCGGCACCAACGGCATGGTGGGCGTCAACGCGGCCAACGCCGTCAAGCCGACCAACCTCTTTCTGACCCTGTGCTCGCCCATCACGGGTGTGTACACTTATTTAAAGGAGGGACGGCTGGCCTGGCCGGTGGCCCTTTTCTTCGTGGCCGGTATTCTTCTGGGCGCCTTCTGGATCGGGCCCACCTACTCGGCCAAATACCTGCCCATGAAGGCCTACAAGTTTTACCTGGGCTTCTTCTGTCTGATCCTGTTCATCAAGCTGTGGATGGAGTCCACCAAGAAGTCCATCGAGAAGAAAAAGGCCATCAAAGCCATCGTGCAGAAGTTCAACGCCGAGGTCAAGAAGGCCAAGGAGGAAGGCCGCAAGGCGGAACTGGGCAAAGTGGAGCTGCAGTCCGGATGGTCGCCCACAAAGATCGAGTTCACCTTCTGGGGTGAGTCCTTCAAGGCCAACCCAGTGGCCCTGTTTTTCGGCGGCATCATCATCGGCTGCATCGCCTCGGCCTTCGGCGTGGGCGGCGGCTTCATGCTGGTGCCATTCATGACCACGATCATGGGCTATCCCATGTACCTGGCGGTGCCCATTTCGTTGTGCGGCACCTTCGGCACCTCCATCGGCGGCATCGCCCGCTACATCATGAACGGTTACAGCCCCGACTGGATCATGGCCGCGCTGATCGCGGTAGGCGCCATCGCCGGCGGCAAGGTAGGCCCCATGATTCAGAAGAAGCTGCCCGAAATCTTCCTGAAACGGGCGCTGGCACTGATCCTGTTCATCGTGTTCATGAAATACACCAAGCTGCTGCCTTTCCTGCCGTAGCCAAGCTATAA
>CAYZCL010000153.1:0-37150 GCA_964476595.1 uncultured Desulfobacteraceae bacterium | reverse complement strand
GGCCTGAGGTCTCCGCCGGGCGCATCCGGGGCCTGGACACCCTCCTGTCAGGCAGTTACATCGGCATTCTGCCGGGAAAATCCACCGAGCCGGCACGCACGTTCCAGGGGCTTGACGAACCTCCGCCCATACCGGAGAATGCACCCGGACTGCATATCAAGCTCAAGGCCGAGGCGCTGCACTCCATTCAGAAGGGTTCGCTGGTCTTCTATAAGAACATCGAGGTTGGGTCCGTACAGAACTACGCCCTGGCCGAAAGCGGCGGGGTGCTCATCAGCGTTTTCATCAAGCCGAAATACCAACACCTGGTGAGGAACGGCAGTCGGTTCTGGAATGCCAGCGGCATCACCCTCTCGGGCAACATCACCGGCCTGAAGCTGCGCATGGAGTCTCTGGCGGCGCTGGCTCGTGGCGGGATCGCTTTCGAGACCCCGTCCGAGCTGATGAAGTCGCCGCCGGCCGAAAACGGGGACGTGTTCCTTCTCTACCGGGACTACGAGGCCGCCGAGTACGGCATCCCCATGACCCTGCAGCTGGCATCCGGCGAGGGCATTGTGGAGGGCAGCACCAAGGTCATGTACCGCGGCCTGGAGGCCGGCGTGGTGACCAAGATCACCATCAACAACGACCCTGAGCGCAGCGTGACGGCCCACATCCTGCTGGATCCCCGCGCCAGGATCATCCTGCGCTCCGGGACGCGCTTCTGGGTGGTCCGGCCGGAAGTGTCATTCAGCGGCATCCGCAACATCGACACCATCATCAAGGGGTCCTACATCACTTTCGAACCCGGAGAAGGCCCCTTCCAGGATCATTTCGTGGTGCAGGCCGTGCCGCCTCCCCACTTGGTGCAGCGACCGGGAACGCGATTCCTGCTGGTCTCCGACGGCTCGACCTCGGTGTCTTCCGGATCCCCGGTTTACTACCGCAAGATCAAGGTCGGCGAGGTGGGGCGCGTGGACCTGGCCGAAGATGCGCGGCACATTCACATCGGCATTTTTATCTACAAGCCATACGTTCACCTGGTCAGCAGGCAATCGGTTTTCTGGAACACGGGGGGCATCCGGGTACGGGCCGGGCTGGACGGCATCCGGGCGGATGTAGGAACGATCGAGTCCATCGTGGTGGGCGGCATCGCCTTTTCCACTCCGCCTTCAGGGGAAGGGCAGCCGGCCGAAGCCGGCAGCCGCTTCACCCTCTACCCCTCGCCCCGCGACGCCGAGCGGGCCATGGCCTGGCTCAAGCCGGCCGGCCTTCGGATTCGCCTGCGCACCGCCGAACTGGGGTCGCTGCAGGCCGGTTCGCCCGTTTTTTACAAGAAGATTCCCATCGGAGAAGTGACCGGCTTCCGGCTGGCGCGCAACAGTCGCGACGTTCTCCTGGATTGCCTCATTCAGAAGCGCTATGCCCGCCTGGTCAGGACCACCAGCCGGTTCTACAATCTCAGCGGGGTCCACATCGAAGGCGGCCTGTCGGGTGTCCGCATCCAGACCGGCTCGCTCAAATCCATCCTCGCCGGCGGGATCGGCATGCTGACCCCCGGTGGAGGCAGGGCGGCGGGGAGCAAAACGGTGTTCCGCCTGTATGACAACCGCGACCAGGCACTGCACGCCGAGGACGTGCGCATTGAGATCCGGTTCGCTGAAACTACCGGCGTCCGGAGAGGCACCCCCATCCGCTATCGGGGCCTGGAAATCGGTGACGTCAGCCGCGTTACCTTCGGCAAAGGCATGCGTGAGATTGTTGCCGAGGCCAGGGTGAGAAAGGAGGCCGGCGGGCTTTTCCGGGAGAAGACCCGCATATGGGTGGCGTCACCCGAGGTGGGGCTCCAGGGCGTCCGCAATCTCAATACCATTGTTACGGGTCCCTATATCGCCATCGCCCCCGGCGGCGGGAAGGCGCGATATGCGTTTACGGCCCTCGACCACCCGCCTGCGGATCGCAGGGGATTCCCGCTCATTCTGGAAACACCGCATCTGGGATCACTCAAAGCCGGTTCCCCGGTTTACTACCGGCAGCTTCCGGTGGGGCGTGTCACCGGTTTTTCACTCTCCCCCACCGCGCAGCAGGTGTGGGTCGAGGTGACCATCGATCCCCCTTACGGGAAGTTGGTGCGCGAGAATACCCGTTTCTGGAACGTCAGCGGCATCCGGGTGCAGGGCGGGGTGTTCAAGGGGATCGAAGTGTCCACAGAATCGCTTCTCTCCCTGGTGGCCGGCGGCATTGCCATGGCCACCCCCGACAATCGTGAAATGGGCGGCCCGGTCGACCCCGGCCGGCACTTCAAGCTTTACGACAAGGCCCGGAAGCAATGGCTCGAATGGCAGCCGGTCCTGCCGCTGGGGCCCGGGAAAAGCCAAAGCGCGAGGCCCAAGGAGAGTACTGCCGGCAGGGAGTCCTCCTGATAACTGGGGCCGCCAAACTTCTGGGCGGAGTGATCCTGGCCGTGATCGGCGCCGACAAGCTGGTTATCACGACCCCGTACTTCGTGCCCGACGAAGGGGTACAGAGCAGACGGTGCGCCAGCGCCCGCCGCGGGGTGCGGATCAGCGTGGTCTTTCCGGCGCGAAACGACTCGTGGATGGTGGCCGTCGCCCGCCGGAGCTATTACCGGGACCTGCTGGATGCCGGGGTTTGGATCTTCGCATTCCACGGCGGGCTGGTGCGCGCCAGGTGTCTGACCCTCGACGGGGAAGTTACGCTGATCGGGTCGGCCAACATGGACCGCCGCAGTTTCGATCTCGACTACGAGAACAACATCCTGTTCCGCGACCGTGCGCTGACCGCCGAAGTTCGCGCACGCCAGGAAAGATACATGGCGCAATCCACTCCGATTATCGGAGCGATGGTCGCGCAGTGGAGCTGGCGCCCTTGCCTCTGGAACAACACCGTCGCCATGCTCGGGCCGGTACTGTGAGGCCACGGTCTGCAGGCGCCGTCCCTGTCTGAATCGCGATGTCGCCGGGTGGCCCGGCGGAACGTGGGCGTGGCGCCCGGGCAGGTGCGCCTCCGCATCTTGATTGACATGCATCCCCGTTGTGTCGTAAAAAGAGCCTATCGTCGCCCTGAGCGTCCTTCACGCAGGTTTTACGCATAAACGGAAATCCGGTGGCATGGTCGGCCGTCATGGAAACCATGCGGAGGTCGGCGACCATTGACAGCCGTTGCGGAACGCAAGGTTCTACCGGGTATTCATCATCATTTCAGAGGAGTAATAAATGAAAAAAATAGTCGCAGTGGTGTGCGTTCTTCTTGTGCCGGCCATGGTCGGTCTCGTGATTGCGACCAACGTTACAGAAGCCGCGGCCGGCAAGCAGCCGGCAGTGGTCGAAGCCGACCTGGCCGTCCTGACCGCCACGGTGAAAGCGGTGGATTACAAGAACCGGACGATCACGCTGATGGGACCCAAGGGAAATATCGCCACTCTTCATGTCCACAGACGAGTGAAAAACCTGGAGCAGGTCAAACCAGGCGATAAGCTGGAGGTGGAATTCTTCAAGTCGGTGGTCCTGCATGTCGAAAAGGCCGCCGGCAAACCGGAAGCCATAGAAGAGACCACTGTGAGGATCGCGCCCCGGGGAGCCAAGCCCGGCGTCGAAAAAGTCAACATGCTGGAATTCACGGCCAAGGTGGACAACGTTGACTACCCAAAGCGAAGGGTCACCCTCACCGGGCCCAACGGCGGTACGGTCACCCTGGCTGTCGACAAGCGGGTGAAGAACCTGAATAAGATTAAAAAAGGGGATATGGTGCTGGCCCGGGTCACCGAGGCGATCGTCATGGACATCCACAAACCTTGATCGGAACCCGTTCCCCCTGATTTCAGCCGGCCGGAGCCCATGAACGCTCCGGCCGGATGCCCTCCCCCGGGTCCCGTACCCACCCGCCTTTCCGGCATTACGTGACGGGCCATCCGAAGCGCGTGTGCGGGGATGAGAATCGACTTTCCGTTTGCACACGGACGGCGGTTTGCCCAAACCGTTGCGCGTACCCGGCAGGGGCCGGCACAGGAACCGCCCCGGCATTCAGCCGAACCTTTTTTTCGCCCTAACAGCGAGATCGCCGCAAGGAGGTCAGGATGAGAACCGTACGAATCATCATCGGGGCGCTTCTGATCATCGGTATGGTCGGGGCCGCCGCGGGATGCAGTGGAAAGATCGGCCAGCCCCACACCGATCGCAGTTGGCAGAAGCCTCCGCCGGGGACGGGCGGGGGAAAGTAAACGCATGGTGAAGGGGCGGCGAACATGATTCTGGCCGGCGACATCGGCGGCACCAAAACCGTGCTGGCCCTGTTTGACGATCGAACGGCGCCGCCACGCATCATTTGGCGCAATAGGTTCACGAGCGCCGAATTCGGCGGCATTGAAGAGCTGCTGCGTCGGTTCATGCGCGATTGCCGGCAACCCGTGGAAGGGGTTTGCCTGGGGGTGGCCGGACCGGTCGTCGACGGACGCTGCCGGACCACCAACCTTCCGTGGACCGTCGACAGCGGCGGGATCGCCGCATCGCTGGACGTCGCATCGGTCGAACTGATCAACGACATCGAAGCCATGACCTACGGTGTTGCCATGATCAGGGACGGTGCCCTGCAGACCATTGGGGACGGCAGCCCGGAGGCGGGCGGCAGTGTGGCCGTTATTGCCGCAGGAACCGGCCTGGGCGAGGGCGCGGCGTGCTGGGACGGCGGTCGGCATGTTCCGGTATCCGGTGAGGGGGGGCACACCGATTTCGCCCCGCGCAACGATATTGAGATCGAACTGTTGCGCTACCTGTTAGGGAAATATCCCCGGGTCGGCTGGGAACGGATCCTGTCGGGACCGGGCCTCGTCAATATCTACCACTTCCTGCGGGACAGCGGCAGGGGCCGGGAGCCTGACTGGCTGGCGCGCGAAATGGCCGACGGGGATGCCCCGGCGGTCATTACCCGGGCCGCGCTGAAACGGGGAGACCCGCTGTCCACAGATGCGCTGAGGCTGTTCGTCTCCCTCTACGGCGCCGAGGCCGGCAACCTGGCCCTGAAGATTAAGGCCACCGGCGGTGTCTACGTCGGTGGCGGCATTGCGCCGCGCATAGTGGAGAGCCTCTGCGACGGCACTTTCATGGCGGCTTTCCTCGACAAGGACCGCATGCGACCCCTGATGGAGAAGATTCGCGTCCGTGTCGTCCTGGATACAGATTGCGCCCTGCTGGGGGCTTTCAACTGCGCGTGGTTGAAAAAGACCGGCGGGCGGTTGGTGTTGAATCCCCGCCGGGGCTGATCGATGACCGGCCGCCCGCCGGGCCGGGGAAAGGGGCGCGTCGGGCGCAGGCCCCGCTCGAATCAAGCGTGGGTCACGACCTCCGATATGGCCGCGTCGAGAATCTTCAGCGCTTCGTCCATCTGTTCGCGGGTGATGGTCAGGGCCGGTGTCAGGGTGATGATGTTGCCCATGGTGAGCTTGAAGCTGAGGCCCCGGGAAAGGGCGGCGTACATCACGGCCTCGGCCTCGTCGCAGGCCCGCTCGCGGGTGATGCGGTCCCTCACCAGTTCCACCCCCAGAAAAAGGCCGATGCCGCGCACGTCGCCGATGAGCGCGTGGCGTTGCTGCATGGCTTTCAGGCGTTCGAGGGCGTAGGCCCCCAGTTTGCGGGCGTGGTCGGCCAGCCGGTGTTTTTCGATGTAGTCCAGGGTCGCCAGGGCCGCGGCGCAGGCCACGGGGCTCTTCTCGTGGGTGTAGTGGCCCAGGGCCCGGTCGCCGGCGATGTCCAGTCCCTCCCTTGCGATGAGCGCCGCCAGGGGAAAGACGCCGCCCCCCAGCCCCTTGCCGATGACCACCATGTCCGGCCGGACGCCGAAGTTTTCGAAGGTGAACATCTTTCCGGTGCGGCCCAGGGCGTGGGGAATCTCATCGAAGATCAGCAGGGTGCCGTGCCGGTCGCAGGCCTCCCGGATGATCCGCCAGTATTCGGGCCGCGGGATGTAAGGGGTGCTGCGGACGGGTTCGGCGATGACGGCGGCCACGTCGCCCTCTTTTTCCAGCATGTAGGCCACGTAGCGTGCGCAGGTCAGGTCGCAGCCGCCGCGGTCGGCGCAGCCGAACACGCAGTGGTACGCGTCGGGCGGTGGCGCGTGCTCGGTGCCGGGCAGCAGCGGCCCCATGTCCTTGCGGAAAACGGCCTCGCCGCCGATGGAGATGGCGTCCAGCGAGGCGCCGTGGAAGGCGTCCCACATGGAGATGGTCTTGTGCCGCCCGGTGGCCACGCGGGCCAGCTTGAGGGCCATGCCCACGGCGCCGGTGCCGCCCGGGCACAGCAGGACCTTGTTCAGGTCTCCCGGGGCCAGCTCCGCCAGGCGGGCCGCCAGCCTCACCGCCGTGCGGTTGGTGTAGCGGCGGGTGCAGAAGGGCAGTTCGTCCAACTGGCGTTTGACGGCCTTGATGACCTCGGGGTTGGCGAAACCCACCTGGTGCACGTTGTTGCCGTGAAAATCCATATAGCGGTGTCCCTGGAGGTCCTCGATGTAAATGCCGTCGCAGGCGGCCATGGCGTTCAGGCAGGGCGTGGAGAGGGACTGCCGCAGGAAACGGCGCTCGTCTTCTTCGAGCAACGCGCGGGTGGCGGCGTCCAGGTGCCGGCGCTGCCACCGGCGGCGCCGCGATGACTGGTTGACATCACCTTCCGATTTGAGATGCTCCGACATGGCGTCGCCGTCCTGGATGTGCTGAAGACAGAGTTGGCCGGCCGTGTTGCCGGAAGCACGAAACATTCCCGGCAGGCCGAAGTTTCTGCGTCCCGCCGGCTTCAGCGTCACCGCATTTCCCAACCGGGACAGCGGGGAATCGCATCGGGTGCCTGCCCGGCATTGACAACCCGGCCCGGATCATGGGAAAAGCCCGGAACGCGGCCGTTCTGGCAAAGGCTTTAAACCGGCGGGGGCTGTTGATCAAGAACAATTTTGCAAACACCAGGGGGTTGGGTCCAATGGCGGGGGGATGCGACGGCGGGCATGACAGCGCCGCTGCCGGCGCCGGGGAGGAACAGGGCGACGTCAACACCGGCGCGCTGTGTCAAAGCTACTGGCGGCGCAACCTGTCGCCCGAGGCCCGTGAAATCCACGAACGCGACCGGCGCTTCTTCCTGCGGCAGAACCTGTCCACCCCGGTGCTCGACGTGCTGTCCCGGGCCCGGGGGATCTACCTCGAAGATCTGCGGGGGCGGCGCTACATCGACATGCATGGCAACGGCGTCCACAACGCCGGGTTCAACAACCCGGAGGTGGTGCGGGCGGTCCGGGAGCAGCTGGACGCGGGGCTGACTTTCTGCCCCCGCCGCTACACCAACGAACCGGCCGTGCGCCTGGCCGAGACACTGGCGCGCATCACGCCCGCCGGCCTGGAGAAGAGCCTCTTCTGTCCGGGCGGTTCGGAGGCCGTCGAGATGGCCATCGCCCTGGCGCGGCAGGTGACGGGCCGCTACAAGACCATCTCTTAAATCCATGGGGCTTTTCTCGAGAAGCGGATGTGGATGCCGAGTGCCTGCGGCAGCTGGAGTTGGCCTTTCTCAAGGAACCCGGCATTGCCTGCCTGGTGGCCGAGCCCGTGTCCGCCGCCCCGATCGTTCCGGGCCGCGGCTACTGGCAGGGCGCGAGGGACCTGTGCCGACGCTACGGCGCGCTGCTCGTATTCGATGAAATCATCGAGGGCTTTGGCCGCACCGGGAAGATGTTCGCCTGTCAGCACAGCGTAACGCCCGACATCCTGGTGCTGGGAAAATCCCTGGGCGGGGGCCTGCTGCCCTTCGCCGGCATCGTGGCGCGTCCCGAGCTGGACGTTTGCCCCCAACTGTCCGTGGGACACTACACCCACGAGAAAAACGCCCTCTGCGCCGCGGCCGCGCTTGCGGAAATCCGGTACCTCGAAGCGCACCGGCTGCCCGAACATGCGGCCCGGTTGGGAGAATACGCGCTTTCGCGGCTCGAGGAGATGAAGGCACGGCACGCAATAATCGGCAACGTGACCGGTATCGGGCTTCACTTGGGCCTCGAGCTGGTGAAAGATCCCACCATCCGGGAGCGGGCCTGTGAAGAGGCCGCCATGGTGATGTACCGGTGCATGGAAAAAGGGCTGGCCTTTAAGACCCTGGAGGGCAACCGCATCACCCTGCGGCCGGCCCTGGTGATCACACAGCAGGAAATGGAACAGGCCCTCGACATCCTCGACGAGGCCATCGGCGAGATCGAGAGGGGAGAGGGATATCCTTGAGGAGAGAGACATGACGGGAGACATCGAGGCCGTCCTGTTCGATTTCGGTCAGACCTTGGTAGACTCGGCCGACGGGTTCCGGACGGCCGAAAAAGCAGCCAAGGAAGCGCTCTTCGGTGACATGCGGCACCGCCGGGGCGGTCTGCAGTGGGAGACCTTTGTGGCCCGCTACCGTGAAATCCGCAAAGCCTTCCACGCCTGCTCGCGACTATCGCGCCCGGACATCTGGCGGGCGGTTTACGAGGCGTTCGGACTGTCGGCCGACGATGCCCGTCTTGCGGCCTGGGAGCGATCCTACTGGCAGACGGTGAAAGCCAATACGCGGCTGTTTCCGGAAACCGCCGGGGTGCTGGCGGAGCTGTCGCGCGTTTACCGGCTGGGCCTGGTCACCAATACCCAGGGTGAGAGGGGCGGCGGCAGCCACCGCATCTCCCTGTTTCCCGGTATCGAACGCTTCTTCGAGGTCATCGTAGTGGCCGGGGAGGGCGATGTGCCCCCCAAGCCGGACGCGAGGGCTTTTATGGCCGCGCTGAAAGCCATGCGACTGCCGCCCGAGCGGGCCGTCTACGTCGGCGACGATTGGCGCAACGACGTGTGCGGTGCGAGCGAGGCGGGCCTGTTGCCCGTGTGGCTCAAGCACCGCCGCGTACGCCGCAACTGGCCGGAAGGAAACGGTTCGGTGGCCACCATCGGGGATTTGCGGGAACTGGCGCCCCTGCTGACGGGCGGGCGGGAATAAGCGTTTCGATTCTCATGTGTCCCCCCTTACCCCCTCTCCGTGGGCCCGAATGCCCCTTGCCTCGTGCCGGCGCCTGTGGTACATACAAAACCCGACGATCGCGGCACCTCATTTTACCCAGAACCCTCTCTACCCGCGAATTTCCGTTGTTTACAACAACACCCCCAATATCCAAAGTACAAGGACGGTGACATGATCACAGAAACAAAACGAATGCGGAGTCCGCTTGCCCTGCCCGGTGGATTGAGGTCGGCGGCAGTGCTGCTGGTAGCGGCCGTGGTGCTGCTGGCCCTCGCGGCCTGCGGTAAGAAGGAAGAACCGGTAAAGGAAGTAATCGTGCGCCCGGTGAAAACCATGGTCATCAAGGCCGGTATCGGGCCGGGGATCCACAAGTTCGCCGGCGTGGTGCGCGGCAGCCGGCGTTCGGAGTTGTCTTTCAAGGTCTCCGGGCCGCTGGTGGAACTGCCCGTGGACGAGGGGCAGGAGGTCAAAAAGGGGCAGCTCATCGCCCGCATCGAACCGCGGGATTTTGAACTCGCTGTCCAGGAGGCCAAGGCCCGCGCGGTGGAAGCCGAGAACCAGTACAAGCGCTACCGGGAGCTGTACGCCAAAAAGCAGGTGTCCAAGGCCGATTTCGACCGCTACCGGGCGGCCCGCGACGTGGCCCGCGCCCAGCTCGAGGATGCGCGCAACGCGCTCAAGGACACCTATCTCAGGGCGCCCTTCGACGGGGTGATCGCCAAGCGTTTCGTGGAAAACTTCCAGAAGGTACAGGCCAAGCAGCCCATCGTCTACCTGCACGACATCAACCAGATCGAAATCCTGGTGGACGTGCCCGAGTTGATCATCGCCGAACTGAAAGAAAACCAGGCGGCGACGAAGGCCTGGGCGGAATTCCAGGCGGCACCCGGCAAGAAGTACCCCCTCAAGGTCAAGGAATTCTCCACCAGGGCCGATCCCGCTACCCAGACCTACCAGGTCGTGTTGACCATGCCGCAGCCCAAGGAGGCCAACATCCTGCCCGGCATGACATGCACCGTGCTGGCGGAGCTGGCCGGAGGGGCAAAAGCGGCCACCGGCATCCGGATCCCGGCCATTGCCGTTTTGAACGATGCCGACGGCAAGAGCTATGTCTGGGTGCTGGATCCGAAAAGTATGACGGTTCACAAGACTCCGGTCAAGGTCGGTGCGCTCACCGGCTCGGAGGACATCGTGGTCACCGAAGGCCTCAAGGGGGGCGAGACCATCGTGACGGCCGGTGTTACCCAGTTGCGGGACGGCATGAAAGTGAGGCCCTGGAAAGCACAGAAGAAGGGATAGACGCTTATGAACATCGCCGAACTGTCCATTAAGAAAAGCGTCATCACCTGGACCATGACCGTGGTTCTCCTGGTCCTTGGTTATTTCTCTTATCAGTCCTTGCCGAGGCTGGAGGACCCGGAATTCGCCATCAAGACGGCCGTGGTCATCACGCCGTACCCCGGGGCCTCCCCCGACGAGGTGGAGCAGGAGGTCACCGAGAAGATCGAAAAGGCCGCCCAGGAGATGGGGCAGCTTAAGCGCGTGGAGTCCTATTCCTGGCGGGGACTTTCCATTGTTAAGGTCGAGATCAAGGACCAGTACGATATCAACGCCCTGCCGCAGGTGTGGGACGAGCTGCGGCGCCGGATTAGTGACTACAAGCCGCAGCTCCCGCCGGGCGCCGGACCGGTGACGGTCAACGACAATTTCGGGGATGTTTACGGCGTGTATTTCGCGCTCACCGGCAAGGGGTTTTCTTTTGCCGAACTGAAGAATGTCGCCGAACTGCTCAAACGCGAGCTGCTGGTGGTCCAGGATGCCAAGAAGGTAACGCTCTTCGGCGTGCAGAACGAAGCCATCTACGTGGAGATGTCGCGTTCGCGCATGACGGCCCTCAAGATCACGCGCCAGGAAATTTTCGACGCCCTCAAGGCCAAGAACCTGCCGGCCGATTCGGGGCACATCAAAATGCATCCCCAGTACATCGCCATCAACCCCACCGGCGAGTTCCAATCCGAGAAAGAGTTCGGGAACCTGTTCATCGCCAGCAAAGGCGGCAAGCTGATCTACCTCAAAGACGTGGCCACCATACGGCGCGGCTACCAGGACCCGCCCGCGGACATTCTGCGCGTGGACGGCCAGCCGGCCATCGGCATCGCCATTTCCACGGTGAAAGGCGGCAACGCAGTCACCATGGGCGAGGCCGTCAAGAAGCGCATCAACGAACTGCAGGCACAGATCCCCATCGGCATGGACCTGAGAATCATATCCATGCAGTCTGACAGCGTCATCAAGGCTATCAACGGGTTCATCGTCAACCTGCTGGAAGCTGTCGCCATTGTTGTCGTGGTACTGCTGATCTTCATGGGGCTGCGATCCGGCCTGATTATCGGCTTCATTCTGTTGCTCACCATATCGGCCACCTTCGTGGTCATGGAATACTACCAGATCACCCTGGAGCGCATCTCCCTGGGCGCCTTGATCATCGCCCTGGGAATGCTGGTGGACAACGCCATCGTGGTGGTCGACGGCATGAAGATGCGTATGGAAAAGGGCATGGACGGGCTGGAAGCCGCCAGGCAGGTGGTGGGACAAAACGCCCTCCCCCTGCTGGGCGCCACGGCTGTAGCCGTACTGGCCTTTGCCTCCATCGGCGGCATGAACAACAGCACCGGTGAGTTCTGCCGCTCGCTGTACTACGTTATCCTGATATCCCTGTCGCTGAGCTGGGTGACGGCCGTGACCTCGACGCCCCTGATCACCCAGAAATTTATCCTGAGCAGGAAAAAAGCTGGGCAGGCCAGGGACAAAGATCAGGAACAGAGGGATCCCTATGGCGGAAAGTTCTACCAGTTGTACCGCGCTCTGGTGGCCAACGCCATCCGCTTCCGCTGGGTGACCGTCGCCATTGTGGCCGGCCTTTTCGGGGCTGCGCTATACGGCTTCGGGTTCGTTTCCAACCAGTTCTTTCCGTCTTCCACACGCGCCCAGTTCATGGTGGAGTGCCAGTTCCGGGACGGTATCTATATCCGCGATACCGAAAAAGGTGTCGCCGCTATGGAAAAGTATCTCAAGAGCCTGGAGGGGGTCACCGAGACGGCCTCGGCCATCGGCTCCGGGCATCCCCGCTTCCTGCTGACCTATGACGTGCCCATCGACGCCGACGCCCGCTACTGCAGTATCCTGGTGGGTGTTGAAGACTACAAGGTGATCGAAAAGCTCTACTACAAGGTACAGAACGACTTGGAAACCATGTTCCCGGACGTGACGGTCAACGTCAAGAAATTCAATATCGGCCCCGGTAACGGCGGCAAGATTCAGCTGCGCATCAACGGGCCTGACAAGGAGGAGTTGCGCAAGCTGGCCGATAGGGCCATGGCCATCCTGGCCGCCGACCCCCAGACCAAGGCCCTGCGCACAGAGTGGGGGCAGAAGGTAAAGGTCCTGAGGCCCATCGTGGCCGAGGACCGTTCCCGCCGCTTGGGCGTGTCGCGCCCTATGATCGCGGCGGCCATCAAGTCCAATTTCGAGGGCACCGTTACCGGTATCTACCGCGAAGGCATCAATCTGATCCCCATCGTGGCGCGGGCCCCGCGGGCTGAACGCATGACGGTGGAGAATCTCAACGAGATCAATGTATTCAGCCCCATGGCGGGCAAAGAAATACCGGTGCTGCAGGTCATCAACGGCCTGGAGACGGCATGGGAAAACCCGAGGGTTTCCCGCTGGCACCGCCGCTCCATGATCAAGATACACGCCGATGCCCGCACGGGTCTGCCTTCGCAACTGTTTGCGCGGGTCAAGCCCAAGATCGAACAGGCCTTGGGGGTGGATTACGCGGCCTATTTGGGAAAGACGCCTAAGGAGATCGACGCCGGTACGATTCCTGTTAAATACGACGACATCATACCGCTGAAGGGCCGGCCGGGCTATTTCATTGCCTGGTCGGGCGAAGCGGAAGACTCAGCGAATGCCAATGAACAGCTGGCGGCCAGCATCCCTATCTACTTCGGCATGATGATCCTGGTGGTCATTTTCCTGTTCAATGCTTTCCGGCAGCCGCTGATCATCTGGCTGACCGTACCGCTTTCTCTCATCGGGGTGACGGCCGGGCTGCTGATCTTCAACCAGCCTTTCGGGTTCATGGCCCTGCTGGGGCTCATGAGCCTAGCCGGCATGCTGATTAAAAACGCCGTGGTGCTCATCGACCAGATCGACCTGGAGATCCGTGAGGGCAAGCCGCCCTTTTACGCCATCATCGATTCCGGCGCTTCGCGTCTGAAACCGGTGGCGCTGGCGGCCCTGACGACCATGATGGGCATGATCCCGCTGTTTACCGACGCTTTCTTCGTCGCCATGGCGGTGACCATCGTTTTCGGCCTGGGGTTTGCCACCTTGCTGACCCTGATCTTTGTGCCCACGCTGTACGCGGTCTTCTTCAGGGTCAAGTACGAGAAGAACACCGCCAGAACTTCGGGTGAAACCTAAAAAATGTGTCACAGGAGTGAGATGATGAAAAACAAAATGATCGGTCTTTGCTTCGCATTGGCCCTGCTGGTACTGGGTGTGGCCGGCGGCGACGGCAGCGCAGGCGCGGCACAGGGCAGGGTGGTGCGCATCGGCATCGTCAGCGACGGTCCGCTGGGCCGTTTCCCGAACATGGAAGCGCTCTTCAAGCGGGAAATCCGCAGCATCGCCGCCGGGGAATTCGACGTGCGTTTCCCGGCCCGGCGCAACCTGGTGGCAGACGGCACCGCGGCCGGCGTCGGCAGGGATCTCGACCGCCTGCTCAAAGCCGGCGACGTCGACCTGGTGCTGGCCATGGGGACCATCGCCTCCAGCGAGGCCTGCAAGCGCCGGGATCTGCCCAAGCCTGTGGTGGCGCCCTTCATTATCGACGCCGAATTGCAGAAGCTGCCGCGGCAGGCCGGGACATCGGGTGTCAAGAACCTGACCTATATCGATTCCATGCGCAGCATCAACCGAGACGTCATGGCCTTCCGGCAGATCGCACCCTTCAAATCGCTGGCCATTCTGGTGGACAAACGCGATTACGACGGTATTCCGGAAATGCGCCGGATCGGGCGCGAGATCGCCAACGAGTTCACCATCACGGTGCATACCATACCGGTCGGCAAATCCGCCGCCGAGGTGCTCCGGCGGCTCCCCGAAGACACCCAGGCCGTCATGGTCGCTCCCCTGTGGCAGATGAACACCGCAGCGTTCAAGAAGCTGATCTCCGGGATCAACGCCCGCAAGCTGCCCAGCTACTCCTACTGGGGGCGCGAAGAGGTGGACCAGGGCGTGCTGATGACCATGACGGCGACCGACAGCCTCGAAAAGACCGCCCGCCGCGTGGCCGTCACGGTACAGGATATCCTGCTGGGGGAAAGACCGTCCTCCCTGGAGGTGGCCTACCCCGCGGGAGAGAAAATGGTTATCAACATGGCGACCGCCCGTATGATTGGAATCTACCCGGGCCTGGCCGTCATGACCGAAGCCGAGCTGATCAATGAGACCCCTCGGAATATTCAGCGGCGTTTGAACCTGCAGATAGCCGTGCGGGAAGCGCTGAAGGCCAACCTGGACCTTTCGGCCGCCAACCGCAATGTGGCCGCCGGGGAACAGCGCGTCAAGGAGGCCCGGTCGCCGCTTTTGCCGCAGATCCACATCGGCACGGGGGCGCGCATCATCGACAGTGACTCGGCCAGGGCCAGTTTCGGCGTCTCTCCGGAACGCCTCTGGAGCGGGCAGGCCAGCGGGTCGCAGTTGATCTATTCGGAAAGCGCCTGGGCCAATTACACGGTGGAGAAGCACTACCAGACCTCCCGCATCATGGAACGGGATACCGTGCGCCTGGACATCATGCAGCAGGCCGCCCAGAGCTACCTGCAGGTGCTGCGGGCCCAGACCATCGAGCGCATCCAGAAGGACAACCTGAAGCTTACACGCGCCAACCTGGAGCGCGCCCGCATCCGGCAGAGCACCGGTGTGGCCGGCCCAGACGAGGTTTACCGCTGGGAAAACCAGATCGCCAACAATCGACAGGCCGTGCTGCGCGCCGAATCCGCCACCCTGGACGCCATGGAGGCCCTCAACCGCGTGCTCAACCAGCCGCTGCTGGAGCCTTTCGTAGCCGAAGAGACCAGCCTCAGCGATCCCCTGCTGGTGGTCAGCGACCGGCTTTTCTTTCAGCTCATGAACAATACCCGCGACCTGCGCATTTTTAGCCATTTCGCCGTACAGGAGGGACTGTCCGTTTCGCCGGAACTCAAACGCATCGATGCCGCCATCGAGGCCCAGAAGCGTATTCTGACGGCCTCGAAGCGCGATTTCTGGATGCCGACTTTTTCCGTGGACGGATATGTGGACCAGCTTTTTACCGATGGTGGCGAAGGGCAGCGAGACACCAATCCTGCGGGGCTGGACGACACCTCTTGGAGCGCGGGGGTTTTTGTGTCTTTCCCGCTTTTCGAGGGGGGACGGAAATCGGGGGCCCTGGGACGTGTGCGGGAAGAACTCAAGAAGCTGTCCATCGAGCGGCAGGCCACGGCCGAACGCATCCAGCAGCGTATCCTGGCGGCGCTGAACCGGACGCGGGCGTCGTACCCCAGCATCGGGCTTTCGCGCGATGCCGCAGACGCCGCACGCCGCAACCTGAATCTGGTGACCGACTCTTACGTGCAGGGCATCAAGTCCATCATCGAACTGCTCGACGCCCAGAACCAGTCCTTGGTGGCCGACCAGGCCGCCGCAAACGCGGCCTACGATTTCCTTTCGGACTTCATGAACCTTCAGCGGGCCATGGGGGAATACATCACTTTCCTCCCCGAGGGGAAACGCAGCGAGTGGTACCGGAAGCTGAACGAATACTTCAAGCAGCATGGGGTTCGTCTGGCCAGGGTGAATTAGCCCCACGGAGCAGGTGGTGACATTGTCCGTTTTCCCCAGGAATGCAGATTTTTCATGCTGAAAACGACCTTATCCAATTGGGAGGCTACAGCCAGACGCAACCGTTCCCTTTTTTTGCTGATCGCATTCCTTTTCCTGCTGGTGGCCGCCCCCGTGCTGGCGCCGGTTTTCAACCTGCGCCTGCTCTTCGACCTGTTCATGACGTTGATTTTCGCGGTTTCGATCTATTCCGCCAGCGTCAAGCGGTGGCATTACATGATCAGTACGGTGTTTTTCGTGGTGACGGTTCCGGCCATCTGGGTCGAATACATCTTTCCCGGCAGGGCCGCCTACCTCATATCCCAGGCGAACGGGGTTCTGTTTTTGCTCTTTGTCGGCCTGCGAACCACCATCAATCTCATCAGGACCAAGAAAATCACCGCCAACACCATTTTCGCCGCCATCGTGGTCTACCTGGTCGCGGGCGTGTTGTGGTCCGGCATTTACAGCATGCTGGAAATAGTGCACCCAGACTCATTCAACCTCGGGGGCATCGACGTGAGGGCGGCCGCTTATCGCATGCTCTACTTCAGCTTCGTCACACTCACCACCCTGGGCTATGGCGACATTGCCCCGCATACGGATGTGGCCTCGGCATTCGTCATTCTGGAGGCCATTTTCGGGCAGATGTACATCACAGTGCTGATCGCATGGTTGGTGGGAAGATACATCTCGGAAAGCGACGGGAGACCTTCCGGGGACCCCGCGCCGCCGGAGATGCGGGATGAAGCCCATGGGTGAGCGCCGGATACAATGCCCCGCCCTGGCGATGCTGGTTCTCGTACTGGTATGGGTTGCCGGAGAGCCGTCCACAGGCGTCGCTGCCGACGAAACGCCGGATAAAGAGCCGGCCCGCGCGCTGTTGGTGCGGGTGGACCAGCCCTACAAGGGTGATCTGCCCAGACTGATGCTGCGCGGCACCATCCGGGTGCTCACCAGTTACTCGAAAACCAATTTTTTTTTCGTGATGCAGCAGCCGGCCGGCTTTGAGTACGAGTTACTGACGGGCTACGAGAAGTATCTCAACAAATCCCGGCGCAAGGGAGCCCGGCGGGTCCACCTGATTTTCATACCCACCCCTTTCAGCAGGCTGCTGTCGGACCTGGCCGCCGGACGCGGGGACATCGCCGCCGCCGGATTGACCATCACTCCGGAGCGAAAGCGCAGGGTCAGCTTCACCACACCCTATATTTCCGATGTCAGCGAGGTGGTGGTGCTCAACTGCGGGGTGAAGGACATTCGGCGCCTGGAGGACCTGGCCGGGCATATGGTTTACGTGCGCAAGGGATCCAGCTATGTGCGGCACCTGCGGGAACTCAACCGCAGGTTCAAACGAAACGGGCGCAGGCCCATCCGCATCAAGGAGGGGTACACGAACCTGGCCACCGAGGACATCCTGGAAATGGTCAACGCCGGGGTGGTCAAGATCAGCGTGGCCGACAGTCACATCGCCCAGGCCTGGGCCGAGGTACTGCCGCATATCGTGATCCGCAAAGACTTGGTACTCAACAGGGGAGGGAAAATAGCCTGGGCCGTGCGTAAAAGTAATCCCAAATTGAGGGAGAGCCTGAATGCCTACATCCGCAAAAACAGAAGTGGCACACTCATCGGCAATATGCTCTTCAAGCGCTACTACCGCAATTCGAAGTGGATCAAGAATCCCCTGACCCGCAGCGAACGGCGCAAGCTGGCGCGTTTCATGGGACTGTTCCGAAAGTACGGCGATAAGTACGGATTCGACTACCTAGCGCTGGCCGCCCAGGCCTACCAGGAGTCCGGCCTCAACCAGAAGAAGAAAAGTTCCGCCGGCGCGGTGGGCATCATGCAGATCCGGCCCCAGACGGCGGCCGACAAGTCGGTGGGCATCCGCAATATCCACCGGCTGGAAAACAACATCCACGCCGGGGTCAAGTACCTGGCATACCTGCGCAAGACCTATTTCAACGATCCCGGGATATCACCGGTGGATAAGGTTTACTTCTCGTGGGCAGCCTATAACGCAGGACCCACACGGATCGCCAAACTGCGCGGCAAGGCCGCCAGGATGGGCGTCGACCCCAACAAGTGGTTCTACAACGTCGAAAACGTGGCGGCCCGCTTCATTGGCCGCGAACCGGTGGACTACGTTGCCAGCATCAACAAATACTACGTGGCTTACCGCCTGGCCGAGGACCTCAACCTTCAGAAAGAATCCGAAAAGTCCGGAAAAGTCCTAAAGAGCGTGGGGCCCGCGGGGAAGGCTTCCGGGAAAGCGGCCGGCGGCGCAACAGGTACCGCCAAGACGTCGCTCAAGGCCGCTACCTGCACTAGGGCGCACACCCCAAAGCCGTGCGCAGAAAGGCCGTTCGCCACCCCACCGTTTCCAAGGAGGATACGCCTTACGGGATCGCTCGGCACTACGGGCTGAACGTGGATGAATTGCAAAGGTTGAGCCTGCTCTCCTCCAGGGAGGGAATCAAACCGGGGAAACGGTTGTGGGTGATCCGCTGGGGGCGCCGCGAAAGGAGGGTGAACTTGAAGAAAACAGCGATGATTCTCTGGTTGGCGGCGACCGCCGTCCTGGCGGGATGTGGGTCTGCAACCAGACCGCCGGCGTGGACGGCCCAACCGGCGGCCCAGGGCGTTATCCGGCCCGATTACCGGATCGAGTTTCGGCCCGTCAAGGCGGGAAAGGACTTCTACGCCGCTTTCATCGTCGACATCACCAATACGGGCGGCAAAACACTGACGGTGAACTGGCAGGCCAGCCGCTACCTGCACGATGGGAAACCCAGGGGGCGTTTCATGTTTGCAGGGCTGACGCCCGACGCGATTCGTGGCGCTCTGCCCCCCGACACCATCCCTCCGGCCGAGCGGCTGGAGAAAGAGATCTGGCCCATTCAGCTGGTGGCCATGGCGCCCTATCGCGAGTCCGGTGTCAAGGCCGCTGACAGCGGATTTTCAAAGGGCGTGATCCCGCCCGGCGAAAACGGCATTCGCCTGGTGCTGAAAATCGGCGCAAAAACCGTTACTGAAACGCTTTCCGTGCGCATTCGTTCCAACCGGTAAACCCGCGCCTCGCCGCCTGGAACCGCTCAGCCCGTTTTTTGCAGGATCACCTTGCTGTCATTGAGGTAAAGCGCGTAGATTCTCGCCTTGACGCGCTTCTGCTCGCCGAAAATGTTGGTCAGCAGCAGCGCATCACCCTCGGGTTTGACCGTGTCGGCGGCCTCCATGATCAACTCTTCATCTTCACCGTTCATCAGATAGACGTTCTGTTCACACATCTGCGCTTCCTTTCTCCGCGCCGCGTTGAGCGCCGGCGGGGTATCGAGATCGGGCCCTTGCCTCCACCAGGCGAATAATAGGCACGCTGCGCACAAGTTCAAGGGTTTTCGCGGCCGCAGCGGTCCCGAAACGCCCGGTTGACCTCCAGTCTTTCCAGGGAAAGCCGGATGGCGTCGGCACAGGCCGTGTGCGTCTGCAGGTAGCGCTCGAAAAAATCCCGGACTTCCCGGCGGTGCGGAAGTCCCGCCACGGGCACGATGGCGGTGATCACGCGTTCGAAAAGCAGCGGGTGGAAAGCCTCGAAATCCTCAAGGCTGGAAATGAACCACGGCCAGAGATCCCCAACCGCAGCGGGGTTGGCGGCCATGGAGACCACCGGGATGAATTTGTTGCGTGCCGGGACCTGCCGCAGGGTGTATTCGCGCACGGCCGCAAGGCAGTCCGGGTCGGAAAAGCTCCCCATGGCCGTAAGGATATTGAGCCGCTCATGCTCGCTGCCGCTGGTTTCCAGGCGGCGGATGAACCCGTCCAGGGTGCGGCGGTCGCCCTGCAGGGCGGCGGCCTGCAGCACGCTTTTCATGATGTCCGGCGAGATGCACCCCCCGTCGGCCATCTGACGGTAGAGCCCGGCCAGTTCCCGGCCGGTGTCCACCGATCCCAGCAGCAGGGTCGGCCAAAGGATCTGGTCGCGCAGCAGCGCGGCCCCGTGGGCCTCCCCGCGCGACGGCACCACGCCGATGCGCTTCAGAACCCCCTCCAGCAGCGGGCGCCCCACGGATCGGATCCGCTCCCGCGCGGGTTCCTCCAGCAGGAGCGCGGCTTCCGACAGGTTTGCGGCAATACTGGACAGGGGAAGGTAGGCGCTTTCCGATTCGAAGCAGCCCAGGAAGTCGAGGTATTGCCCCAGCGTGTGGTCGCCGCGTTTGACCAGGGCGTAGAGATCGTTTTCCAGGCCCCAGCGATCCCGGCTGTCCAGGCGGCCCTCGGCGGCCAGGTCCCCCAGGCGACGACGGTTTGCCGTGTCCGGATAGGCGCTGCGGTAGAAACCGGTCTGACCGCTGTTGAGTTTGTAGGCGTGGATGTCGCTGTCCAGAGGCATCGTGATGTGCGCTTCAGTCATCAGCAGGGATCGATGGCGCTTGCCGCCGACGGCGTCGAAAAGGGAGATCCGCAGCGGGACGGGCCAGGTCTGATGGGGGGCGCCCGGCAGGTAGGTGAAACGCTGCTGGGTGATCTCCAGAAGGTTGCCGCGGCGCCGCGCCGTCAGCAGGGGATAGCCGGGCTGCCGTACCCAGCTTTGCATCATGGCCGACACCGGCCGGCCCGAAACGGCCTCCAGCGCCTCCCACAGGTGGTGGCTGGCGGTGTTGGCGTAAGCGTGGGAGCGCAGGTAGTGATGCAGCCCTTTGCGGAAGTTTCCGGTTCCGATGTAACTCTTCATCTGGTTGAGGATGCCGGCGCCCTTGCTGTAGATGATAGGCGCCGTGGCCGTGTTGATGACCACGTGTTCACCTCCGGGAATCTCGATGGCCAAGGTCTCGTGCAGACTGTCGCGGGCCATGGCGGGCGCCGTCTGGTCCTGGATGAAGCGTTCCCCGATGAGCCATTCGGGGAAGCTGTCCTTCACCACAGCGTAGCCGAAAAAAGTGGCGAAACTCTCGTTGAGCCACAGGTATTTCCACTCCGACGGGGTCACCAGGTTGCCGAACCACTGGTGGACGATTTCGTGGGCGGTGACTTCGAAGATACGCTCCCGGGCGCTGCGCGAGGTGGTGTCGGGATCGTCCAGCAGCAGGTTTTCGCGGAAAGTGATGGCCCCCCAGTTCTCCATGGCCCCGTAAGCGAAGTCCGGGATCGCCAGCAGGTCCATTTTGGGAAGCGGGTAATCGATCCCGAAGAACTTCTCGCAGTAGTCCAGGGAGCGGCGGGCGTATTCCAGCGCGGTGCCGGCGTACCGCCCGGCCCCGGGCATGGTGACCACGCGGATCCGCGGGTCCTGGCCGTCAAGGGTGGTTTCGAAGTCGCCCACGGCGAAAAAAACCAGGTAGGTGGACATCCGGGGGGTGCGGGCGAAAACTACTTCCTTCTTGCCGTTTTCCAGGTCCCGGGTCCGCCGTACGTCCATGTTGGAAACTGCCGTGAGATGCCGGTCGATGACCATGCGCACGTCGAAGGTGGCCTTGCGGTCGGGACGGTCGAAACAGGGGAATGCCCGTCGGGCGTCGCTCTCCTGGAACTGTGTGACGGCGATATGCGACGGCCGCCCGTGGGCGGTGCAGGCGCTGCGGTAGAAGCCGGCCATTTTGTCGTTGATCTCGCCTTCGTAGGCGATGCGCAGGCGAAAACCGCCGCGGCAGGCGTGCGGCAGTTGAATGTCGAGGGCTTCGTCGGCCGGATCGCAGGCGAAGGAGCAGGCCCGGGCCTGGTCGTCGACGAGCAGGTGGCAGCGGTGGATGTCCAGGTCCAGGGCGTTCAGGCGGATCCGGGTCACCGGGGAGGTGCAGCGCATGAGGATGTCGGCACGGCCCGCAAAACGGAAGCGTTCCAGATCCGGCGCCAGGGTGAGGACGTAGTTTTCAGGCTCAGGCTGGTTCATGGCGGTCCACCGGCAATTGAGGTCAGCATCGGAAATCGGGCTTGCGGCAGGATATATAAGCGATGGAAGTTCGTCAAGCACCTCTTGCTGCGGCGGGAACCGGCAGGTGTGTGTTGACCGACCGCGGATTGTGGGGTAGGTTGGCTGCCCTGAAAGGCGTGCGGCACCCGCATCACCGCCGGACACAGCACGGTCGCAAGATACGGAAAGGAGTCCCCGACACCCCCATGAAAAAAACCGCCGACCGGAGGGTCATCCGCATCCGGGGGGCCACCCAGAACAACTTGAAGCACCTCGACCTGGAGATCTTCAAGAATCGCATCACCACGGTGACGGGCGTCAGCGGTTCTGGCAAGAGTTCCCTGGCTTTCGATGTCCTCTACGCCGAAGGCCAGCGTCGGTACGTGGAGACTTTCTCGCCCTACACGCGGCAGTTCATGGACCGCATGGACCGGCCGGCGGCGGAGGACATCGCGAACATTCCGCCGGCCGTGGCCATCGGGCGCGGTGACTTGGTGCGCACCTCACGTTCCACGGTGGGCACCATGATCGAGATCACCGAGCACGTCAAGCTGCTCTTCGCCCGGATGGCCCGGTTGCACTGCCGCGGGTGCGGCCGGCCGGTTACGGCCCACGATGCGGCGGCCGTGTGCCGCCGGCTGGTGCGGACCGCAACCGGGGAAAGGGCCGTTATCACCTTCCCGCGCCTCCCGCCGGCCGAAGGACCGGCCGAGGGCGTCTCCGAGCTCATGCGCCTGGGCTACGACCGCTGCTATCGGGACGACCGCACGCTGGGCATCGGGGAGAGCGTGGCGCAATGGAAGGACGCGCCCCTGGACGTGGTGGCCGACCGGCTGGTGATCGGCCCTGAAAACCGAGAGCGCCTGATCGACTCCCTGGAACAGGCCTACCGCATGGGAAACGGTCGCCTGGACGTCTGGCTGCCGGGAAAAGCCCATCTGGCCTTCAGCCGGCGCATGGCGTGCGCCCACTGCGGCATCGATTACAATCCACCGCCGACCCGCCTTTTTTCCTTCAACAACCCGCTGGGTGCCTGCCCAACCTGCCGCGGTTTTGGCCGGGTCATCGGCGTCGACCCGCAACTGGTGGTTCCCGATGAGCGCCTGTCGCTGGAACAGGGCGCCATCCGGCCCTGGGCCCGGGGAGATCGGGGCCAGCGGGCCCACCGGCGCATGCTACGTTTCTGTCGGGAGCAGGGCATCCCCACCAGCGTTCCCTTTTCAGATCTAGACGCGGAGCACAGGGCGGTGCTGTTCAACGGAAGCGGGCGTTTTCCGGGCGTCTACGGTTTTTTTCGGCGGCTGGAGAAAAAGAGCTACAAGATGCACGTGCGCGTCTTCCTGTCGCGCTACCGCAGCTACGACCGCTGCCCCGACTGCAGGGGGACCCGATTCCGGTCCGAGGCCCTGCTGTACCGGCTGCAAGGCCTCGACATCGCGCAGGTCTACGCCCTGGACGTGGGGCGGGCGGCCGCCTATTTCGAAGAACTCCGGCCGGCGGCGGACGACGAGGCCGGCCGCTTGGTGCTCGACGAGGTGCGCCACCGGCTGCGCTACCTGCAGGATGTCGGGCTGGGGTACCTCACGCTGGACCGCCAGTCGCGGACGCTCTCGGGGGGTGAGGTGCAGCGGGTAGCGCTGGCTGCGGCCCTGGGGTCGTCGCTGGTTGAGACGCTCTACGTGCTGGACGAACCCAGTGTCGGCCTGCACCCCCGGGACACCGAGCGGCTCATGGGTATCCTGCGGGGCATTCGCGACCTGGACAACACGGTGGTAGTGGTCGAACACGACGCCGGCATCATGGCGGCCGGCGACATGCTGCTGGACCTGGGTCCCGGCGCCGGGGAAGACGGCGGACGGGTGATGTACTACGGCCCTACGGCCGGGGCCGAGGGGTCCTTGACGGCCGCCTATCTCAACGGAGAGCGGCGCATCCCGCGGCCGCAGCAATACCGGCGGGCCGGGCGGCAGGGGTGGCTGAGAATCGAGGGCTGCGCGGAGCACAACCTGCGGGACATCGATGTCGACATTCCGCTGGGCTGCCTGGTTTGCCTCACGGGCGTCTCGGGATCCGGCAAGTCGACCCTGGCCGAAGACATTCTCTACCGGGGGCTCAAGCGCGCCATGGGAAGCGTCGATGGTCGCCCCGGAAAGCACAGCGCCATTCTGGGCGCCGAGGGGATCCGGGACGTGGTGCTGGTCGACCAGAAACCCGTCGGGCGCACGCCGCGGGCCAACGCCCTGACCTACACCCGGGCCCTGGCTGGCGTGCGTCGTCTGCTGGCCGACACCGATGAGGCCCGCCGTTTGGGATTCGGCCCGTCGCACTTCTCCTTCAACGTGCCCGGGGGCAGGT
The DNA here is from genome assembly GCA_964476595.1 of uncultured Desulfobacteraceae bacterium. Taxonomy (GTDB): domain Bacteria; phylum Desulfobacterota; class Desulfobacteria; order Desulfobacterales; family JALSRD01; genus JALSRD01. The sequence goes on along the minus strand of CAYZCL010000153.1, from coordinate 12,961 downwards.
GCGAGACCTGCAGGGGGGAAGGGTTCGAACGCGTGGAGATGCAGTTTCTGTCCGACGTGCTGGTCTCCTGCCCGGACTGCAACGGGCGGCGTTTCAAGCCGGAAGTACTGGAGGTGCACTACCGCGGGTGCAACATTCACCAGATCCTGGAAATGACCGTCCGGCAGGCGCTGGAGTTTTTTCGGGATACCGCCGAGATCCGCCGGCCGCTGGCGCCGCTGGAGGAAGTGGGACTGGGCTACCTGCGACTGGGGCAGCCGCTGAGCACGCTCTCCGGCGGGGAGGCCCAGCGGCTGAAGCTGTCCCGGCACCTGGGCGCCGGAGGCGGCGGGCGGCTTTTCATCTTCGACGAACCCACCACCGGGCTTCATTTCCACGACATCCGGCGGCTGGTGGCGGTGCTCCACCGGCTGGTGGAGGCCGGCAACAGCGTACTGGTGATCGAACACCAGCTGGATGTCATCGCAAATGCCGACTGGGTCATCGACCTGGGGCCCGAGGGAGGCGACGCCGGCGGTCGGGTGGTGGCCTGCGGCACGGTCTCCCGGCTGGCGGCAAGCCGGAACTCTCACACCGCAAGGTACCTCAGGGACCACCTGCGCGGACCCCGACGGAAGCGTGGCCGCGGCACAGCCGCCCGACCCCTTGGCGACGGCCCCACGGCGCCCGCTCCCGGCCGCCTGTGCGTGCAGGGGGCGCGGGAGCACAACCTGAAAAACGTCGACCTGGCGCTGGCGCGCAACCAGATGGTGGTCTTCACAGGGGTCTCCGGCTCCGGGAAATCCACCCTGGCCTTCGACGTGCTCTTCGCCGAGGGGCAGCGGCGCTATCTGGAAACCCTGACACCCTATGCGCGGCAGTTCGTGAAGATACTCGAACGGCCGGAGGTGGACCGCGTGAGCGGTATTCCCCCCACCGTGGCCATCGAGCAGCGCATCAGCCAGGGGGGGCGGCGTTCGACCGTGGCCACCCTGACCGAGATCTACCATTTCCTGAGGCTGCTCTTCAGCAAGCTTGGCGATCGCCACTGCCCGGGATGCGGCCGGCGCCTGCAGTCCGTGACCCGCCGGGCCGTGGCCGACTATGTGCGCCGGCACTTTGCGCGGCGCAAGGCGCTCGTCCTGGCGCCAAAGGTGTACGGGCGCAAGGGGCTGCACCGGCAGGTGCTGTCGGACGCGCTGCGCAGGGGTTTTCGCGAGGCACGTATCGACGGGGAGGTGGTCTCCCTGTCGCCGGGAATGACGCTGGCCCGGTATCACACGCACACCATCGAAATCGTGATCGGGCGGCTGCCGGTGCGTTCCCGGGAGCGGCTGCAGCGCATGGTGGACACCGCCCTGGCCGAGGGGGACGGCAGCCTCCTGCTGGCCGGCGCCCGCGGAGCGGAGATCTTCCTGTCCCTCGGCGGCGTATGCCCCAGCTGCGGCATCGGCCTGACCACGCCGGACCCGCGCCTGTTCTCCTTCAACAGCTCCTACGGGGCCTGCCCCGATTGCCAGGGGCTGGGAACCGTCGGGGACGGAGACGATACGGGTGCCGCCCCCGAGGTTTGCGGCCGCTGCGGCGGCAGCCGGCTCAACGCGCAGGCCCTGGCGGTCACCCTGGGCGGGTACAGCATCTGGGACATGGTGAAGATGCCGGCCGGCCGCCTGGACGAGGTGATCGGCGGCCTGTGCTTTCCGGCCCGGCAGCGCGCGGTGGCCGCGCCGGTGGTGGCCGAGATCCGCACGCGCCTGGCCATGCTCAACCGCCTGGGGCTTTCGTACCTGGCGCTCTCCCGGAGCGGGGACACCCTGTCGGGCGGGGAGGCCCAGCGCCTGCGGCTGGCCGCCCAGCTGGGGTCCAACCTGAGCGGCGTGTGCTATATCCTGGACGAGCCTACCATCGGGCTGCACCCCCGGGACTGCCGGGCGCTGCTGGATGCGCTGCGCGCGCTGCGCGACCGGGGCAACACCATCCTGGTGGTCGAGCACGACGAGCAGAGCATTAACGCCGCCGACACCCTCGTGGAGATCGGTCCCGGCGCCGGCCGCGCCGGCGGTCGTATCACCTTTTGCGGCACTCCCGCCGAGGCTGCCGCCGGGGGCGGCAGTGCTTCTCTGCAAAGCCTGCTGAAGTCTGCCCGGCGGCCGGTGGAATCCCGCCTGCGGGCAGACGAAACCGTCGACTGGCTGCGCGTCCGGGGAGCCGCCGCCAACAACCTCCGGCAGGTCGACGCGTCCCTGCCGCTGGGAACCCTGATCTGCGTCACCGGTGTGTCCGGGTCGGGAAAGTCCAGCCTGCTCAGGGAGACCGTTTTCTGCGAACTGCAGGCCCGCCTGCAGCAGCGCAAACCGCCGGGGCGCTGCCGCCGGATGATCGGGTGGCGGACGGTCACCCGGGTGCTGGAAGTCGACCACAGTCCCGTCGGCCGCACCCCGCGGTCCATCCCGGCCTCCTACATCGACATCCTGGGGACCATCCGACGGCTGTTCGCCGGCACGCCCGATGCGCGGGCGAGGGGATACGGCGCCGATCGTTTCTCCTTCAACCTGCCCGGGGGGCGGTGCGAGCAGTGCAAGGGACAGGGCCGGCCGCGGGTGCGCATGAATTTTCTGCCGGACGCTTTCGTGTCCTGCGAGGCCTGCGGCGCGCGCCGTTTCAACGCCGAAACGCTGCAGGTGCGCTACAAGGGCCGCAACATCCACGAGGTGCTGCAGATGACCTTCGACGAGGCGCTGGCATTCTTCGAGGCCGTCCCGATGCTCAAGAAGCCCATCGGCTTCGTCTGCCGCATCGGCCTGGGATACCTGCGGCTGGGCCAGCCCAGTCCGACCCTGTCGGGGGGCGAGGCCCAGCGCATGAAACTCGCCCGTCAACTGGCGCGGCCGGGGCGCGGCCACACCTTCTACATTCTGGACGAGCCCACCACCGGCCTGCACCGCGAGGACGTGGAACGGCTGCTGAAGGTGCTGCACTCGCTGGTGGACGCCGGCAACACGGTGGCGGTTATCGAGCACAACCTGGACGTGATTCGCACGGCGGATTACATCATCGACATGGGCCCCGGCGGGGGAGAAGACGGCGGACGCATCGTGGCCGAGGGATCTCCGCACCGCCTCCTTTCCTGCGGGAAAGAGTCCCAGACGGCGCGATGGCTGAGACGGGCCACCTCCGGCAGATCGGCGGGACGGAAGATGGGACGAAAGGAGCGTCCACCGGCCAGGGCCCCAAAAAGTTGAAGGCGGCTCCCTATGAGCCGCCCCGGAAAAAAGGAGGAGGTAATGAAAAAAGGTTGAACTGTCTATGGGATTAATGCAACCCACGTGCCAGTTATTGAAAAAATTAAAAACACTCATAAAAATAATATGTTACAAAATGCTCGTCAAGAACATGTAGCCGAAAGTGTCAAAATTTTGACGAAAATTGTCAATCCGTGCCCAAAATATGACGATTGCCCGTCACAAGACCGGGAAACGGATCGCCCCGGTTCTGCCGCAGATGCGGCAATCGGCGGTGGTCGCTTTTAAAGGTTTATTTCCCCGCCCGTTGGTGGTATGAAGCAGGGCGGAAAACGGCGGGGCGTGGCCGCCGGGCGCCGCTCACGTCTTTGAAACCCATATTGCAAAAAAAGGGGGAAGCCATGATGGATTCGCAGCGTCATGCAGGGGGGACCAACCTTCGCAGCTTGCTGTTGGGCGGATTGATCGGCGCGCTTCTGCTGCTGACGGCCTGCGGCGGGCCCAAGCCGCCGGCCTATGAGACCGGAACCGCCGCCCAGGGCGTCGCCGGCCAGCAGGGCAGCCAGGCCGCGGGTGGACAGAGCGGCATCCAGGAAGAGGGCCTGACCGGGGGCCAAGTCAACCAGCTCCAGAAAGAGGGGGCCCAGGAAAGTATGGGCGTCGCCGAGGATCAGGCGCTCAACGCCTTCATCAGCGAGGACATCTATTTCGATTTCGACAGCGCCCAGCTGCTTCCCAAGGCACAGGAAGTTCTCAAGCGAAAGGCAGACTGGCTGCGGGCGCATCCCGGTGCCAGGGTCATCATCGAGGGACACACCGACGAACGCGGAACGGTGGAGTACAACCTGGCCCTGGGCGACCGCCGTGCTGAAGCCGCCAAGAGTTTCCTGGTGGAGCTGGGGATTTCCCCGGACCGCATCACCACCATCAGCTACGGCGAGGAGCGCCCGGCCGATCCGGGCCACGACGAAGCCGCCTGGGCCAAGAACCGGCGGGCGCAGTTCGTCCTGGAGAAATAGCCGCCCCCCGGAGCGGAGCCCAGCGGGGGCCTGCATTTGCCGGCATGCCCTGTCGCCGCCCGGGCGGCAGGGCGATGCCGGCCTGTTTTTGAGCCATTTCGGAATTTGACTTCAACGGCAGGCGGAGCGTTTGCCGCAGCGGCGCACGGATCGCGGCCTAACCGGAAAACGGGTGCGGCGTTCGGCCGCGGACGTGAGGAAGGCCACGGGCACAGCGCTTCCCGTGGTATCGAGAGGAGCAGGGAGCAGGCATGAAAGGCATTATTCTGGCCGGGGGATCCGGAACGCGTCTCTACCCCATCACGCGGGTGGTCAGCAAACAGCTGCTGCCGGTCTACGACAAACCCATGATCTACTACCCGCTGTCGGTGCTGATGCTGGCGGGCATCCGTGACATTCTGTTGATTTCCACGCCCCAGGACCTCCCCAATTTCCGGCGTCTGCTGAGCGACGGCAGCCAGCTGGGGCTGCGCATGCATTACGCCGAGCAGCCGCGCCCCGAGGGTCTGGCGCAGGCCTTCATCATCGGGAAACGGTTCATCGGTAACGAGCCCGTGTGCCTGATCCTGGGGGACAACATTTTTTACGGCTCCAGGCTCTCGCGCATCCTGAGGGAGTCGGTGAAAATGGAGACCGGCGGACTGATTTTCGGATACCTGGTGCGCGATCCCCAGCGATACGGGGTGGTGGAGTTCGACGATCAGGGACGGGTTGTGGGCATCGAGGAAAAGCCGGAGCACCCCAAGTCGTCCTACGCCGTACCGGGCCTCTACATGTATAGCAGCGACGTGGTGCAGATCGCCGAAAACCTCGAGCCCTCGCCGCGCGGTGAGCTGGAGATCACCGACGTCAACCTGGCCTACCTGCGGCGGGGCCAGCTGCGCGTGGAACTGCTGGGCCGGGGATTCGCCTGGCTCGATACCGGTACCCACGAGGCGCTGCAGCAGGCCGCCAGCTACGTGGAGGCCATCCAGGACCGGCAGGGGCTCAAGATCGCCTGCGTGGAGGAGATCGCCTACCGGCTTGGCTACATCGACGACGACCAGGTGCGGCGCCTGGCGGCCGACATGCTGAAAAATGATTACGGCCGTTACCTGATGGAACTCCTCGACGGCGACCCCGCCGAACGCGAGCGGTTCCCCACTTGAAGATCCGCAGGTCGGGGGCGCTCGCAAGTCATGCCGGTAGATATATTACGTAAGGCGCGGCGCAAGCCGTAAACGCACGGCGGGGCGGCTCGCTTCCGGCGGCGCTTGCGGTCGTGGCGCAAATGCGCCGGCCGGGGGACTCGCGGGGAGGCCGCGATACCGGAAGCGCAACCCATTTGCGGAACCACACAGCGGGCGCGCGACGGAATGCCCCAGAACGCCGCTGTCCGGCCGGAACCGCTTCCGGCGGCCGGTAGCACGCGGCAACGGATGCGGCGGCGACGCGGGTGCGGTCCGTCGACGATTGCGAAATTGTTTCGAACAGTCGAATAGAATGAAAAGCGGCCCGACGGGTGCTGCAGGCGGGCGCTGCAACATGTCGGCGCTCCGAATCAGTCGGGCCGCACAATGAACCGCAAAGACGGAACTCCGGAGGTGGCATGGACTACAAAGCAACGCTGAATTTACCCAAAACCCGCTTTCCCATGAAGGCCAACCTGGCCCGGCGAGAACCGGAGCAGCTGAAAGCCTGGGAAGAGCAGGGACTCTACGAACGCATCCGGGAAGCATCCCGTGGGCGTACGCCGTTCATCCTGCATGACGGCCCGCCCTATGCCAACGGCCACATTCACATCGGCACGGCCCTCAATAAGATTCTAAAGGACATCATCGTGCGCTCGCGGCAGATGGCGGGCTTCGACGCCGTCTACGTGCCGGGCTGGGACTGCCACGGACTACCCATCGAGCACAACGTGGACAAGGAACTGGGCGCCAAGAAGAAGGACTACTCCCAGTCCGATTTCCGCCGGCTGTGCCGGCGTTACGCCGAAAAGTTCATCGACATCCAGCGCGAGGAGTTCAAACGCCTGGGGGTCATGGGAGAGTGGGACAACCCGTACCTGACCATGAACTACGAGTACGAGGCGGTCATCGCCCGCGAGTGCGGCAGGTTCGCCCTCAGTGGCAGCCTCTACCGCAGCCAGAAGCCCATCCACTGGTGCTGCAGCTGCTGCACGGCGCTGGCCGAGGCCGAAATCGAGTACCAGGACGAGACTTCGCCCTCAATCTTCGTCAAGTTCGCCATGGTCGACGATATCGCCGGACAGGTCCCCCAGACCGCCGGCAAGAAGGTCTCCGTGGTCATCTGGACCACCACCCCCTGGACCATCCCGGCCAACCTGGCAGTGGCCTTGCACCCGGATTTTGTCTATGCCGCCGTGGACGTGGGCGGTGGGGAGGTCTTCATCCTGGCCCGCGAACTGGTGTCCGACTGCATGCGCTCCTTCGACATCGGGGACTACGAGATCCTTGCCGAGTTCGACGCCCCCCTGCTGGAAAACAAGCACTGCCGGCACCCGCTCTACCCGCGGGATTCGCTGATCATCCTGGCCGATCACGTCACCCTGGACGTGGGCACCGGGTGCGTGCACACCGCCCCGGGACACGGCCGAGAAGACTACGACATCGGCCGCAAGTATCGGCTGGAGACCTTTTCGCCGGTGGATCACCGGGGCCGTTTCACCGAAGAGGTGCAGGATTTGAAGGGCCAGTTCGTCTTCGATGCCAACGCCGGCATCGTGGAAAAGCTGCGCCGTGTCGGTGCGCTGATGGCCGAGGAGAAGATCACGCATGCCTATCCCCACTGCTGGCGCTGCAAACGTCCGGTGATCTTCCGGGCGACGGCCCAGTGGTTTATCTCCATGGAAGAAAACGGGCTGCGGCGGCGTTCGCTGGAGGAGATCGACAACGTGCAGTGGATCCCCAGCTGGGGCCGCGAGCGCATCTACGGCATGATCGAAAACCGGCCCGACTGGTGTGTTTCGCGGCAGCGCGCCTGGGGGGTGCCCATCGCCATCTTCTACTGCCGAAAGTGCGGCCGTATCCACCTGGACGAGGACCTGCTGGAGCGCATCTACCGGCTCTTCGCCGAAAAGGGGGCCGACGCCTGGTTCGACGACGACGGCCGGCTGCTTCCGGAAGGGACGGTGTGCCGCCACTGCGGCGGCTCCGAATTGATCAAGGAGGACGACATTCTGGACGTGTGGTTCGACTCGGGCGTCAGCCACGCCGCCGTGCTGGAAAAACGCGAGAACCTGCGCTGGCCGGCGGACCTCTACCTGGAGGGCAGCGATCAGCACCGCGGGTGGTTTCACAGTTCGCTGCTGACGGCCGTGGGAACCCGGCAGCACGCGCCATACAAGTCCGTGCTGACCCACGGCTTCGTGGTGGACGCCGAGGGCAAGAAGATGTCCAAGTCGCTGGGAAACGTCATCGCGCCCAAGAAGGTCATCGACCGCTACGGCGCCGAGATCCTGCGGTTGTGGGTGTCGGCCTCGGACTACCGCGACGACATCCGCATCTCCGAAGAGATCCTCAAACAGCTCAGCGACGCCTACCGGCGCATCCGCAACACGTGCCGCTTCATGCTGGGGAACCTGAACGATTTCACGCCGAGCGCGGACGCGGTGGCGGCGGGAGACATGCCCGAGATCGACCGCTACATCCTGCACCGCCTGCAGGAGCTCGTCGGACGGACACTGAAGGCCTACGAGCGTTACGATCTGCACATCATCTACCACGCGCTGTTCAATTTCTGCACCCTGGACCTGTCCTCGTTCTACCTGGACATCCTCAAGGACCGGCTCTACACCTCGCCCCCAGCCTCAGCGGCCAGGCGAAGCGCCCAGACGGCCATGTACAGGCTGCTGGACGCCATCGTGCGCCTGATGGCGCCGGTGCTGCCCTTTACGGCCGAGGAGATCTGGCGTTTCATGCCGGAAGACGCCGGGCGTGAGAAGAGCGTGCACCTGGCGGCCTTTCCCGCCGTGGAAGAAGACCGGCTGGATCCGCAGCTGGCCCGGAGATGGCAGCTGGTGCGCGCGGTGCGGCGCGAGGTGACCCGCGCGCTGGAGTCGGCCCGCAGCGACAAGCTCATCGGGCACGCCCTGGATGCCGAGGTCGTTCTGGGCGCCGATGGCGGCCTTTACGAACAGCTGGCGGCTTACGCCGACGACCTGCGCAGCCTCTTCATCGTTTCCAGCGCCGTGCTGCACGAGGGGCCGTTGGCGGGAGAGGACGTCAGCAGCGGTGAAATGGAGGGCCTGACCGTCAGGGTGCGGCCCGCCAAGGGGCGGAAATGCGAGCGCTGCTGGGTACACGATGTCAGCGTGGGCGAAGACGCGCAGCACCCGACCATCTGCAGCCGCTGCCGCGACGCGCTGGCGGCCATCGGCGGGTAGCCGGGGGCGCCCCGACCGACACGCGGGCAGGCCGTCGGCGCGCGTCTTTGCGCCACCCGCAAAAGAGACGCGCGCCGGCGGACCGGTGCCCGGGGGAGCATTGTGCCGCGATCATGGGCCACAGATTCGATTCACACAAACTGATTCAGCTGCTGACGGTTGCGCTTCCGGTGACGGCCCTGGACCAGACCACCAAGGCGCTGGTGATGGTCTACCTGGAAAAATACCGCACCGTCCCGGTAATCCCCGGTTTCTTCAACCTGACCCATGTCTACAATCCGGGCGGCGCCTTCGGATTCCTGGCCTCCCAAAGCACGGCCGTGCGCAACATCTTCTTCTTCGCCGTTTCCTGGCTGGCCATTCTGCTGGTGCTGTACTTCTTCTGGCGCACGCCGCGCAGCCACCGCATGCTGTCCGTGGCCTTCGCCATGATCCTGGGCGGTGCCATGGGAAACATGATCGACCGCATCCGCCTGGGCCACGTGGTGGACTTCCTGGACGTCTACATCGGAAGACACCACTGGCCGGCCTTCAACGTAGCCGACAGCGCCATCACCGTGGGCATGATCATCTTCGTCTTTCATCTCCTGTTTCGCAAGATGCCCGACTGACGGGGCGGAGCGTGCAGGCGGCGCCGGACGGAGCGGTGAAAGCGCCTTTTTCTAGGTGCGGCCGGCGGCCGACAGGGCCGAATGGTTCCGCGGCCGTCGGCGTTCACGCCTCGCATGCCGGGTCAAGGGAGTGAAACACCCAATGCCGGAAGTCTCCTATCAGGATCTCGATCGCACCCTGCAGGACGCGGCGCGCGTGCGCGCGTGCGGCGTATTCCTCATCTGGGGACAGGAGGCGCTGTGCAGCCGGGCATTGGACAAGACGGCCGCCGTACTGCTGCCCGGCGGCCGTCGCCACCCGGCCTTCGAAACCCTTGAGGGCATCGACGCCAATGTGCCGCTGGCCGTCGAACGGGTCGGTACCTACTCGCTGCTGTCCGAGGGGCGCATCGTGCTGCTGGCCGACAGCGGCCTTTTCCTGGGGCGCAGCGACCACAGCGCCCTGCTCGACAAAGCCGCTGCGGCCTTCGCCGAAGACCGGCCCAGGCAGGCCGCCAACTGGCTGCTCAAGCTCCTAGCGGTGGAGGGCCTGGCGTTGGAGGACGTGACCCCGGAGGCCGTTGGCCGGCTGGCGGGCGGACAGGACGACGCCGGGGAGCTGGCCTGGATCGCGGACCTGGCGGACTACTGCCGGCGCCGGGGGATGTCCGTGCCCGCCGACGTGGACGCCGCCGGGCTGCTCAAAAAGGCCGTGGAAAAGGGGTTTCCCCGGGGCAACCACCTGTTCGTGACCTGCACCAGGGTGCGCAAGACGCTTGCGCTGTACCGCACGGTCAGGGAAAAGGGACTGGTCATCGACTGCTCGGTGCCCACCAGCGGCCGCAGCGCCGACCGGCAGGCGCGCACCCGCCTGCTGCGCCGGCAGGCCGCGGAGATCCTGGAAAGGGCCGGGAAACAGATGGCCCCCGATGCCCTGGCGGCCGTCGAGGAACTGACCGGCTTCGATCCCCGCACTTTTGCCCACAACCTGGAAAAGCTGATCAGCTACAGCGGGGAGCGGTCGCGTATCAGCCGTGACGACGTGAAGCGGGTGCTCAGCCGCAGCCGCCGGGACCCCGTCTACGAATTCACCGGCGCCGTTTTCCGCCGTCGTCTCGACGACGCCCTCTTCCACCTGCGGGCGCTGCTCGCCGAAGGCGCTCATCCACTGCAGCTGTTGGCCGCGCTGGTCAACCAACTACGCCGCCTGATCCTCATCCGGAGCTTCATGGACGGCCGGGAAGGGGCCTGCTGGCAGCCCGGCATGACTTTCGATGCCTTCAAAAGCACCGTCCTGCCGGCCGCAAAGGCCCACGACAGTGCCCTGCAGGAATGCTTCTTCGGGTGGCGGGAGGCAATGGGCGGCGACGAAGCCGGGAAGAGCGGGCGCAAGAAGGCCGTCCCGGCCGATCTCCTGCTGTTGGGCAAGGGGGCTTCCCCCTACGCCGTCTACATGCGGTTCAGGGAGGCGCAGGCCTTATCCATGGACGAGCTGCTGCGCATGCTGCACGAACTGCGAACCGTCGACGCCGGCCTGAAGATGTCGGCCCATGCGCCGGCGGTGCTGCTGGAGGCCGCCGTGATGCGCCTCTGCCGGGCGTCTTCGCAATCGTCGGGTAAGCCCGGCCGCCGTTGAACACGCCGGTTTTCCTGTTGAACTGCCCCTACGATTATGATACCAGGAAATTCTTGAACGAAGTTCAACGATCGGATTTGATTCACCAGCGCATCCCAACCACTTTCACCCAGCAAGGAGGTAATCATGAAGAAAGGTCTGCTGTTCGTGGTATCCGTACTGGTTCTATGCATGGCGCTCGTTCCCATGGCGTCTGCCAAGAAGGTCGTCATCAAGGTGGGCATCGATGCGCCTATGACCGGTGATATCCCTAAGGTGGGGGAGGGGACCAAATACGCCGCCGAGATGTGGCTCGAGGACATCAAAAAAGCCGGCGGTCTCGAGGTGGGCGGCAAGAAGTATCCCGTGGAGGTGATTATCGAGGACAACGAGTCCAAGGCCGAGTCCGCTGTCAAGGCCATCACCAAGCTGATCACCGAAGACGAAGTGCTTATTGTGGTCGGCCCCCAGGCCTCCAGCCAGGCCATCCCGGCCGGTGACGTGGCCAACAACTGGAAGACCCCCATGATCAGCCCCTGGTCCACCAACCCCAACACTACCAAGGACCGCCCCTACGTTTTCCGGGCCTGCTTCCTCGATCCTTTCCAGGGCAAGGTAATGGCCAATTTCGTGAAAAACGAATTCGGGTTCACCAAGGCGGCCGTGCTTTACGACGTGGCCAGCGACTACCCCAAGGGACTGGCCGAAGAGTTCAAGAAAAACTGGGAGAAGATCAACGGCCCGGGATCGGTGGTGGCCTTCGAAAGCTTCACCACCAAGGACACCGACTTCAGCTCCCAACTGACCAAGATCAAAAAGTCCGGCGCGCAGTTCATCTTCGTGCCGCAGTATTACAACGAAGTGGCCTTGATCGTGCAACAGGCCCACGACCTGGGCTTCAAGGGACCCATCGTGGGCAGCGACAGCTGGGGCAGCGCCGAAACCGTCAAGCTGTGCGGGAAAGACTGTTACGGCCTGTTCTTCTCCACCCACTATGCCGCCGCCGGCGCCAAGGGCGCCACCAAGGCGTTCATCGACCGTTACAAGAAGAAATACGGTTATGTGCCCGATGACGTGGCGGCGCTGACCTGGGATGCCCTGGGCATTGTCAAGAAGGCCATCCAGGACTGCGGCAAGCTGACCGGCAACATCGAAAAGGACCGCCAGTGCGTACGCGACGCCTTGGCCAAGATCAAGAACTTCGAGGGCATCACCGGCAAGATGAGCTTCACCGAGGACGGCGACCCCATCAAGTGTGCCGTCATCGTCAAGATCAACGACAAGGGTGAATTCGAGTTCTACAAGTCGGTTTGCCCGTGAGGAAAGCAGGGCCCGCCGCGCACCAAGCCCCGGCGGGTCCCGTGGCGGTTGTGATTCACCACTGAGCGCACGGAGGACACGGGGAGGGGCCGTCGGCCGGTCCCCGTGGGCCCCGTGGGATCTCTGTGGTTATTTTTTTGTACCCAGACGGGTTGCAGAGACAAGGCAGCTGAGGAGCCGTCGATGGCGAACATTCTTCAAAACCTCGTAAACGCGTTGCAGTGGGGCAGCTTTTACGCGCTGATCGCGCTGGGTTACTCCATGGTGTACAGTATCCTGATGCTGTTCAACTTCGCCCATGGCGATATCTTTATGGTGGGCGCCTACATCGGGTTCGGCGTGGCCACCGGTCTGGTGGCGCTGACCAGCATGGGGGCCATCGTACTGCCCAACTGGCTCATCCTGGTCTTGACCATCATCATTTCCATGTTCCTGACGTCCTTCGTGGGCATGCTGGTGGAACGCATCGGCTACCGTCCGCTGCGCGACGCGCCGCGGGCTTCGGCGGCCATCACCGGGCTGATGATCGGCATCATCCTGGAGACCGGCAACCTGGCCCTGCTGGGCGCCCAGCGTGTCAGCTTCCCGCCCCTCATCAACTCGGTGACCTACGAACTGGGCGGGGTGTACATCACCAACAAGAAGATCATGATCGTGTTCGTTTCCATCGGCTTCATGATCGCCCTTCAGCTATTCGTGACGCGAAGCAAATGGGGCATGGCCATGCGGGCCATGGCCTATGACTACGTGGTGGTGCCGCTGATGGGGGTCTCCATCAACAACATCGCCCGCATGACTTTTGCCATCGG
>CAYZCL010000152.1:0-3904 GCA_964476595.1 uncultured Desulfobacteraceae bacterium | reverse complement strand
CTCATCGAGAACATGAGCGCCTTCACCTGCCCGCACTGCGGCGAGCTGGTGGATCTGTTCGGCTCCGGCGGCGGCGAGAAAACCGCCCTGGCCAGCGGCATTCCTTTCCTGGGCAAGATCCCCTTCGACCGCCAGCTGGTGGCCTGCGGGGACTCCGGCACCTCCTACCAGGACACCTACCCGGACTCTCCCGTGACCAAAGCCTACGAACAGGTGGCCGAAAAGATGGCCGCACTGGCGAAGTAGGCCCGGGGGAGGCCGGTTTCCGGGCCGCCGCCGCTTGCCGGCGCCGGCCAACGGAAAACGCACCCCGCAAGAGGAACGAACGCCCCGGCATCGATCCGATGCCGGGGCGTTTTGCGTTCCGGGCCCGGGAGGGCGGCGGGCCCCCCGGGGGCTGCGTCACTGCGGGTTTGTTTGCGCCGTCACGCTGCCGCCCAGCGGGATGGTGGTGAACCGGCCACCGTAGAGGATGGGGTCCCCCCTGTAGCCCAGGGCCTTGAAGTCGAGATAGTCGGTCTGGCCGATGAGGGCCCCGACATCACGTCCCTTGGCCTTCATGGCGGCAAAATCGGTGCCCCGGTGGGCCAGCCGCTTGAAGTCCAGGTGGCGGGTGTCCTTGTGGCAGCGGTTGCAGGTCTGCTCGCCGTTGAGGGCCGGGTGACACTGGGCGCAGCCCAGCGCGTTTTCGGCCGGCATGGTCTCGTGGTTGAGCCCCCAGTACATGGCCGTTTCCACCCAGCTGTACTTTCCGCTGTAGGGCAGGCCGGCGGCCTGCATGCCGCTTTGGAAAGACTTCTGCCAGTCCAGGGTTTTCCAGTAGCCGCCGGGTCCGAACAAGTGCGGCACGATCAGGTAACCGTTTTCGGGGTCGTACATCTGTTTGCCGCGCATGATCTTGAAGGGAAAGATGCGGGATTTGCGGTCCCAGATGGCTCCCACCGGTTCGGTGAGCTTGATGACCCCCCTGGCGGGATCCACCTTCTGGCCGATGATGACCCGCTTGACGCGGCCGTTGTACCAGGCGTAGGCCGGTTTGGCGCTTTCGGCCCATTTGAACTCGCCCTTCTTCCACATGTAATCCGGCATGCCGTACTTGTCTTTCCTGGCCTTGCGCTTCTTGTCGCCGGCCTTGGACCAGTCCCACCAGATTTTGGTGGGCTTACACTTGGCGTAAACCGGACTGTGGCAGGTCTGGCAGTAGATGTGCCGGCTGTGCTCGTTGAGGTGATGGTTGAGCAGGTTGTGGCCCTCGTGTCCCTTTCCGGAGTGGAACTTGTGGGGTTTGTCGCCGTGGCAGTCCTCGCAGCTGCGGCTGCCCTCGGCCACCGGTACAGAGAGCGAGCGGCCCGAGATCTTGTGGTTGCGGGTCTTGTGGCACTCGTGGCACTGGAAGTCCATGCCGCCCATGTGGATGTCACAATTGCGGGTGGGGTAGTACAGCACGCTGTTCATGTCGCCGTGCTTGACGGAGTCGCCTCCGCCCCCCTGGAAGTGGCAGTCGCCGCAGGTCTTGCGGCTGGGTTTGCCAACGTGCTCGGCGATGGGTTTGAGGTTGATCTGGGGAAACGGCATACCAGCCGCCGGCGGCGCTTTGTAGTACTTGCCGGTGGTGTCGTGGCAGATCAGGCAGTCCATGTGGGTCTTGTCGGAAAAGTCGAAGTTGGCGTCCTTCCAGCCGTATCCGGCGTGACAGCTGGTGCAGCGCGGCCAGTTGGATTTGACGGCGATGCAGAAATTGTTGATGGTGTTGGTGCCCTTTCCCAGGACGAACTGGTCCTCGTGCCCCACGGTGTAGGGGGAGGGGCCGTGCCACAGCCAGTGTGCGGAGGTGAGCATGTTGGTGGCTTCGCGGTCGTGGCAGCGCAGGCACTCCCGGGTGACCGCGATGGGGTCGGGATGGTCCGGCAGCTTGACCAGCTTGGCGTGGTCGGGAACTCTTTTCTCGTGGCAGCCGACGCAGTCCACGGGTCCCCTTTCGCGTTTCTTGTGGCACCCCATGCACATCTGGTGATAGGCCGCCTTGAGACCCAGCCGGCCCGGCACCTTTGGATTGAAGGGCTTCTGGTGGCAGGCCGAACAGCGGGTGGTCTCAGAGGCGTCTTTGGCCTTGGGGCGGTAGTGGTGGCATACCAGGCAATCCTGGGCCTCTGCGGCGTGCTTGAGGTGCATGAAACGCACCGGCCCGTAAAGGTCGTCGAAGGGGTTTTGCCTGCTTTTCAGGATCGGGCTGTCCAGCACCATGTAACGGTAGGGGGAGTCTTTCAGCGAGGGCGCCTTGCCGTTGAGCCGCAGCTGGCGCTCCATGGGCGACTCGATCAGTACGTCCATAACCAGCGGCGGCACCGGTTCGTGGGCGCGCTTCAGGGCCGCCACCTGGTCCACGGGTTCCCAAGGGGTCCCGTCCGGGAAGACCCTGGCCGGCGGTTTGGGCGGATTTTTGGTCTTTTTCGACGAAGCGGCCGCATCGGGTGCCGCGCTGAGCACCGCCAGCAGACAGCAGGCAGCCACCAGGACCATGAACGTTATCCAGAAAGTCGGTCTCTTGTTGCTCATGAGGTCACCTCCCTGCGACGGGCGCTGATTACCGGCAGAACGGTTACGGCGAGGCGGTAGATGAAGATGATGCCGGCGATCAGACCGGCGGTGATCGATATCTCGCCGATGGACGGAAAGTAGGACTGCTCGGCGTAGGGCGTGTTGAAGGCCACCAGAAAGACGTTGATGCGGTTCAGGGCCACACCGCCCACGATCATGGCGCAGGTAATAAACAGCCAGCGCCGTGAGCGGCGCACGGCCGGACACATCAGCAGGATCCAGGGCACGATGACCCCGAAGATGATCTCCGCCAGGAAACAGAGACTCTCGGACGAGCCGTCGGCCAGGTAGACGTAGGTGCCGCGGACCACCATGTCGCCGACTTTGAGGGCCAGGTAGATGCCCAGCAGACCGATGGTGATGCGGCTGAGCGGAGAGAGCACTTCCATCTCGTCTTCGAGCTTCAGCGAAGCGGTGGCGATGGTGGTCTCGAAGATGACCATGGGATAGCCCACCGCGATGGCCGAGAGCAGGAACAGCAGCGGCAGCAGGGGAGTGTACCACAGGGGGTGGACCTTGGTGGGGGCAATGAGCATCAACGATCCCAGGCCCGACTGGTGCATGCACGAGAGCACCACACCGGCGATGATGAAGATCCACATGGTCTTGTCCAGGATGCGGTCGAGGAAGCCCAGGATCCTGATCCTGTCGCCGAAGCGCTCGGCCACCACCGGGATGAACTCGATGTAGAGCACGTGCAGGTAGATGACCACGCACATGGCCACCTCGAAGAGCACGGAATTGGGCTGCCAGAAGACCAGCGGTTTCCAGATGGCCCACGAGCGGCCGATGTCGATCACCAGTCCCAGTGCCACGAAGGTGTATCCCAGCATGGCGGTCAGCAGGGCGGGTCGGGTCACGGCTTCGTATTGATGACGGCCGAAGATGTGCGCCAGCGCGGCGGTGGTGAAACCGCCGGCCGCCAGCGCCACGCCGGTGGCCACGTCGATGCCGATCCACAGGCCCCACGGACGCGTCTGGCTCAGGTGGGTCACGGCGGCCAGGCCGCCGATGTAGCGGGCCACGATGAAGAACCCGGCATTGATCATCAGAAAGAGCAGGACGAGGACGCCGGGAGTCCAGAAGGGTGCGGCCACGGGGGCCGGTCGGGCGTGTTCGCTCATGATCGGTCCTCCTTTTTCGCTCCGGATTCCGGCTTTCCGGTGATCTGTCCACGGTTGAGGGTCCACATGGCGCCGCCCAGGATGCCGAACAGCGTAATGGGGGCCCACAGGTAGGAGAAGATGGTGTGCTGAATGGTTTCCGTCAGCTTGGGGATCTGCCGCGTGGGCATGTTGTAGGAGTC
>CAYZCL010000151.1:0-10869 GCA_964476595.1 uncultured Desulfobacteraceae bacterium | reverse complement strand
TTCGAACTGGTGATCGTGGACCTGCTCATGGAGCCCGTCGACGGGCTGGAGGTGCTCACGCGGGTCAAGAAGATGGACCCCGACACCGAGGTGATCCTGATGACCGGTCACGGCTCGGTGGACGCCGCCGTGGCGGCCATCAAGAAGGGGGCCTTCCACTACGTGGAAAAACCGCTGCGGCCCAACATGGTGCGCCACCTGGCCGGACAGGCGCTGGAAAAGCGGCGGCTCAAGGGGCGCATCCGGCGCCTGGAGCGCGAAAGCCGCGAGGGCGCGGTGCGGATCATCGGCAAGAGCCCGGCCATACTCAAGATCAAGCGTCTCATCCGGCAGGTGGCGGTGTCGGACGCCAACGTGCTGATCATGGGCGAGTCGGGCACCGGCAAGGAACTGGTGGCGCGCGCCATCCACCAGGCCAGCCGCCGTTCGAGACGGGGCTTCTTCCCGGTCAACTGCGCGGCCTTCACCGAGGAACTGCTGGCCAACGAGCTGTTCGGCCACGAAAAAGAGGCCTACACCGGCGCCACCACGGCGCGGCCCGGCATCCTGGAGCACGCCGACGGCGGCACCCTTTTCTTCGACGAGGTCGGCGACATGCCGCTGGCCATGCAGTCCAAGCTGCTGCGGGTGATCCAGGAACGTGAACTGGTACGCGTGGGCGGCGTGAAGCCCATCCGCATCGACGTCCGCATCGTGGCGGCCACCAACAAGGACCTGAAGAAGGCCATGCGCCTGGGGACCTTCCGCGAGGACCTCTACTACCGGCTCAACGTGGTGCCCCTGACCCTGCCCAGCCTCAAGGAGCGCAAGGAGGACATCGCGCTGCTGGCCCAGCATTTCCTGGGACGCCTGAACCGACATAACCGGCGAAAAATACTGGGGTTCTCCCGTGAGGCGCTGGCGGTCCTGCGCTCCTACAACTATCCCGGCAACATCCGCGAGCTGGAAAACATCGTCGCGCGCGCCGTGGCCCTGGCCACCGGCGAGATCATCGAGGTGGATGACCTGCCCGAAGACCTGCGGGAGATCGAGGTATTCACCATCCGCCGCACACCGGGCCGCATCAAGTCCCTTTCAGAGATGGAAAACGAGTATATCCAGTGGGTTCTGGAACAGTGCGGCCACAACAAGAGCCGCGCCGCCGACCTGCTGGGCATCAACCGCGTCTCGCTGTACCGCAAACTCAAGAAGAGCCAGATCAGCGAGTGAGGCCTGCCTGCCGCCCGCGGCCCGCGGAGAGGCCTCCCGGCGCGCGTGCCGGGCCCTGAATGGGGGGCAAGGCGTTGCAAAATGCAACAAGACCTCCCGTCGGCCGTGTATCCCGCCAACTTCCCGGAAAGTATGGAATATTCAGATTTTTTTATCTAAGTGATGCAAAATGCAACATTGAGGGGCCCGTGGCGAGTTGCCGGTGGTCCGTTGCAGAATCAGCCACAGACTCACGTGGGCAAATGCGCAGGAAGTCCGGGCGCCCCGCCAACCCTTCGTGCCTCTGTACTTTAGTCCCTTTGCCCCTTTTCGCCCTGCCCTGAAACAATTCCAGACCTGCACGAACCCGCATTGGTACACATCTTGCTGGGGGTTGCCGGTGGAAAGTCGGGCGAACTTCGGTTGACCACACCCATGCCACAGGAAGAGCCCTATGCAGCCGCTGACGACTGAGATGATTCTGGTGATGGTGATGATCGGTGTCGCCGTGTTTCTGTTCATCGTGGAGTGGGTGCGCGTGGACGTGGTGGCCATCCTGATGATGGTGACCCTGCCGCTGCTGCACCTGGTGACGCCCAAGGAGGCCTTCGTGGGGCTGAGCAGCAACGCGGTGGTGTCCATCATCGCCGTGATCATCATCGGCGCCGGCCTGGACAAGACCGGCGTCATCAACCGCATGGTGGCGCCCATCATCCGGCTGGCTGGAAACTCCGCCTCGCGGGTGGTGATCTTCATCTCGCTGGCCGTAGCCGGTATCTCCAGCTTCATGCAGAACATCGGAGCGGCGGCGCTGTTCCTGCCGGCCATCCAGCGCATCAGCAAGCGGCTCAAGATCCCGTTGAGCCGGCTGCTGATGCCTATCGGTTTTTCCGCCATCCTGGGCGGAACCATCACCCTGGTGGGTTGCAGCCCGCTGATTCTGCTTAACGACCTGCTGGCGCCTTTCCACCTGAAGCCCTTCGGGCTCTTCGACGTCACGCCCATCGGGCTGACCCTGGTGGCCAGCGGCATCGCCTGCTTCATCTTCCTGGGCCGCTTCATCCTGCCCAGCGGCGCAGGCCCGGAGGGTGAGGGCGATGCTGCGGAGACGGAGGTCGAACCGCTGATGACCTTCGGCGAAATGTACGAGCTGCACACGCCGCCGGATTTCACCCACTACCGCGACCCGGTACTGGTGGAGGACCTGCGCCGCCGCTACCTGGTGCACACCCTGGCCATCACCGAACCGCCGGACTTCAAGGTGGTCTCCCCGCCGCCGGACACCGAGATCCGCTCGGACATCGACCTGGTGGTTTACGGCCGCCTGGAAGACGTGCGGCGCATGGCCGAAAACGAGGGCATGGAACTCAAGGACAGCCTGCAGATCTTTCAGAGCGACGTCAGCGAAGAGCGCGGCGGCATCGTTGAGGCCGTCGTGGCGCCGCGTTCGTCGCTGGAGGGAAAGACGCTCAAGGAGGTCAACCTGCAGGACCGCTTCCGGGTGACGCCGCTGGCCGTCTACCGCAAGGGGCAGACCTACCGCGCCGAGATCGACGACCTGCCCCTGACCGTGGGCGACGCCGTGCTGATCTACGGCAGCTGGTCGCGCCTGAGCCTGCTGCAGTCCGAGAAGAGCTTCCTGTTTACCACGCCCATCGACACCGAACAGATGCGGCCCGAAAAAGCCGCCTTCGCCGCTTTCTGGCTGGTGCTGGCGCTGACTATGGTGATGGGGTTTCACATTCAGCTCTCGGTGAGCCTCATGACCGGCGCCCTGGGGATGATCGTCACCCGCGTGCTGAGCATCGACGAGGCTTACCAGTCCGTGGATTGGCGGACCATCTTTTTGCTGGCGGGCCTCATTCCGCTGGGCATCGCCACCGAAAAGACGGGGGCCGCCGCCTGGATCGCCCACGCCGTGCTGCAGACCATCGGAACGGTACAACCCATCGTGCTGTTGACCGTCATCGGGATTTTGTCCACCATTTTCACGCTGGTGATCTCCAATGTGGGCGCCACCGTGCTGCTGGTGCCCCTGGTGGTCAACATGGCCATGGCGGCGCACACCGACCCGCGTATGGCGGCCCTGGTGGTGGGCCTGGCCACCAGCAACTCCTTCATCCTGCCCACCCACCAGGTCAACGCCCTCTACATGGGGCCGGGCGGCTACCGCAGCGTGGACTTCATGAAGGCCGGCCTGGTCATGACCGTGGTCTTCATCGTGGTGATGATCGGAATGATTTACCTGATATACGGCGTATAGGAGCGACACATGGCGATAATCACTATTTCAAGGGGATCGTACAGCCGTGGCAAAGAGGTGGCCGAGGCGGTGGCCGAGCGGATGGGCTACGAGTGCATCAGCCGCGACGTGCTGCTGGAGGCCAGCAAGCGCTTCAACATACCGGAGGTCAAGCTGATCCACGCCATCCACGACGCCCCCACGCTGCTGCGGCGCATGGGGCGCGACCGGCGCCGGTACATCGCCTACATCCGCAGCGCGCTGACCGCCCGGGTGCGGGGGGACAACGTGGTTTACCACGGCCTGGCCGGTCACATACTGCTCGAGGGAGTCTCCCACGTTCTCAAGGTGCGCATCATCGCCGACATCGAGGACCGTGTCTCGGCCGAGGTGGCCCGCGAGGGCATCGGCCGCGAGAAGGCCCGCGCCCTGCTGCTCAAGGACGATGAGGAGCGTCGCAAGTGGACCCAGAGCCTTTACGGCAAGGACCCCTGGGACTGCCACTTATACGACCTGGTGATCCACGTGCAGAAGCTGACGGTGGAAGACGCCGTGGACTTCATCTGCCAGGCGGCCGCCAAGCCGCAGTTCCAAGCCACCCGGGCCTCGCAGCAGAAGATGGACGACCTGGCCCTGGCCTGCCGGGTGAAGGCCGCCATCCTGGACTTGGACCGCGACGCCGGCGTGACCTGCGAGTACGGCAACCTGCTGATCTACACCCCGGCCGGCGAGCGCATGGTCCGCCGGCTGCAAAAGCGCGCCGCACAGCTCCAGCGGGAGATCGCGGGCATCAACAACCTGGAGGTGCGCTCCGGCAAACCGCCGGAGGGGGCGGTTTAGAAGTTTGAAGTCAGAAGTTTGAAGTTTGAAGGGGGAGGGGAGTTTTAAGTTGGAAGTGTGAAGGTTGAAGTTTGAAGGGTGGAGATTTAGGGGGGATGTGGGTGAAAATTACCCTTAGAGGGGGGAGGGTGTCGGAACATGCCGGTTATCATCATTGCCGCTGATTCATACGAGAAGGGCCGGGAAATCGGGAAGCAGACCGCCGAGGCCCTGGGGTACCAATACGTGGACCGGGAACTGCTCGGGCGGGTGTCCGAGGTGTGCAAGGCTCCCGAAGAGCGCCTGGTGCGCCTGCTGGAGGAGGCGGCGCCGACGCCCCTGGGAGGCGTGTTCAGCAAGCGCTGGCGTGAGCAGGTGGCCTGCATCCAGCAGGAGGTCCTGCAGCGGCTGCTGGAAGACGAGGTGGTGTGCCACGGGCTGTGCGCGCACCTGTACGTGCTGGGGGTTTCGCACGCCATCCGGGTACGGCTGATCTCCCGCGGGGCCGAGGACGGCGGGGCGCCGGCGGTAGTGTGCGATGCCGACGTCGAAGAGGACGCCGCCCGTTTTCAGAAGCAGTGGCGCTGCTGGTCGCTGCGGGCCGACGACCAGGAGCAGGACTACCTGTGCCGCTACGACTTGGTCATCAACCTGGATGCCGTGGACACGCCGGATGTGGTCGCCAGGCTGACCGAGGCTGTGGCCGACCCCAAATTCCGGGCCAACACCTATTCGCTCAACTGCCTGCGGGACCTGGAACTGGCCGCGCGGGTGCGCGTCCGGCTGATGGAAGACTTCCCCAACGTGGACGTGGAGGCCAACGCGGCCACCGTGGTGGTGCGGGCCAAGCTGTCGCGGCGCAGCCGCAACCGCCAGATCGAAAACATCAAGAAGCGGGTGCGGGAGATGCCGGGCGTGGCATACGTGGAGGTGCACCCCGTGAGTTCCCTGCTGCCCAAAGCCACGCCCTGAAGCGGGCTCGGCCATCCCCCCCGGAGGAAGCATGCGTCGCCAGGCCGACATCGTCGTTTTCATGGAGGATCTCAACCTGCAGCCGGTGGCGGTGCGCTATGCGGCGGCTCTGGCGCGCCGCATGCGCGCGCGCCTGCTCTTCCTGTTGCTCATCGATCCCTGGGGCGGCGATGTAGACGCCTGCGGGCCGGCGGGGGAATCGGCCGCCAAGTTCGAGCGCCAGTGCCGCGCCATGGTGGAGCAGGCGGCCCGCCGGCTGGTGGATGAGAAGGTGCCGATGCGGGTGAAGGTGCTGCTGGGCGACCGCCGCTCCGAGTTCCTGAAATACATGGCCGGCGCGCCCGCTTTTCACACCGCCGTATGGGGCGGCACGGAGCGCTCCCTGCGCCACCGCTCGGCCCGGGGACCGCAGCCCTGGACGGCCTGCATCGCCCGCGAGCTTTCCTGTCCCTTCGTGATCCCGCGGCAGAAGAACACCCGCCGGGTGCGCGGCACGGCGTCGGGATAGGGGGTTGCGCCGGGGACGCCGGTCCTGCTAAACTGAACGGCCGGAGAGACGGTCTGCATCGACACAAGGAGAACCGGACATGAACGACAAGCTCAGGATCATGGTGGTGGACGACGAGGCCATCGTGGGCAAGCGGCTCAAGCCGTCGCTGGAGCGGGAGGGTTACGAAGTGGAAACCTTCGGCGACGGGACCAGTGCGCTGGAACGCATGGCCCGGAAGGAGTTCGACATCATCGTGACCGACGTGCGCATGGATGACGTCGACGGCATGCAGATCCTGGAACACGTGCGGGCCCACTCCCCGCGCAGCAAGGTGATCATCATAACGGGTTATGCCACGGTGGAACTGGCCCGCGAGGCTCTGGTCAAGGGCGCCTTCGATTTTATCGCCAAGCCTTTCAAGCCCGGGGACCTGCGCGCCATCATCGAGAAGGCGGCCCTCGAACTGGCGCAGAAGGAGTAAAAAATTGCCGGCCGGCAGCGGCACGCGGCGATCCGTTTGAAAGGGCTTGCGGGGGACGGACTACCGCCGTGCGGCCGACACTGACGGCATCCGCCGCTAAACCTTCGATTCCCTCAAGGCGGGACAAGCGTTCATTCACACGGAATCCGACACCATGAGCAATCTCAACAGGCACACCGCCACCGGCAGCGATGCGGACTTTTCCTTTCGCTACCGTTACGAGACCTTCCGTTCGCTGCTGAAGAAAAACAGCACGGCGCTGCAGCTGATGGCGGACCTGGAAGCCGACCTGAACTTCGGCCGTCAGCGGGGGGGACAGATCCGCCGGCCCGTCCGCATGCTGCTGGACACCACCCTGATGATGGCCCAGGAGCTGAACCTGCTCACCGGCAACAAGCACAAGGCCCTCTACGGCGTGCTCGAGGATCTGTACACCGTCATCCGCCGTGAACTGGAACACGTGGACCGTTCCGCCGAGGCGCCCCTGGCCGTGCGCCTGACGCCCGAGCCGGCCGACGCCCGCCTGGTGGGCGGCAAGGCGGCCGGCCTGGCGGCCCTGATGCAGGTCTTCCCGGACATGGTGCCCCCGGGTTTCGTGATCACCACCCGCGCCAGCCGCCTGCTCATCGAGGAGAACCAACTGGCGGAAAACATCCGCATCCTGATGAAGGACCTGGAGGTGGTCACCGACAGCGACGCCTTCAAGTCGCGCACGCGGGCGCTGCGCGATCTTTTTCTGCAGGCCGGAGTGCCGGCGGCCGTGCGCGAGCGGATCGACGCGCTGGCCGCGCGCATCCGGGCCGATTCCTGGGCCGTGCGCTCCAGCGCCACCTGCGAGGACCGCGAGCTGTCCTTTGCCGGGCAGTTCGACAGCCGCCTGGAGGTGACTGCCGGCGACCTGGAGGCGGCCTACCGGCAGGTGCTGGCCAGCCGCTTCAGCGACCGGGCCGTGACCTATCGTTTCAACCACGGCATCCGCGAGGCCGAGATCCAGATGGCGGTGCTTTTCATGCCTATGATCGAAGCGGCCTTCTCCGGGGTGATCTACACCGAGGACCCGGCCGCGCCTCAGAGCGGCCAGATGCTGGTCAACGCTGTGCCGGGGCTGGCGCAGCACATGATCCACGGGCTGCAGGCGGCCGACATGTACCGCTTGGGCAAGGGCGAAACCTACCGCCTGATCGAGGCCGTGCGTGCCACGGACCCCGAAACGGGCCGGCCGCTGTACGATGAGCCGCTGCCCGAAGCGGTTCTGCGGCGCATCGTGGACACGGCCCGCGAACTGTGCCTGCGTTTCGGCCACGAGATGGACATCGAGTGGAGCCTGGACCGGTCCGGCCGCCTGTGGCTGCTGCAGGGCCGCCGCTTGCGGGGCCAGGCCGAGAAGCAGCACTACCGCGTCGAGAAACGGGTGGTGCCCGACCTGGAGGGCGGCACCACCATCTTCCCGGGGCGCGCCGAGGGCCCCGTCGAGCACATCACCGACGAGCAGTCGCCCGTGGTGCGCCACAAGGGTGCCATCGCCGTGGCGCGCAACGCGGCCCCCCAGCTGGCCGAAATTCTGCCGCACCTGGGGGGGCTGCTGGTGGAGGAGGGCAACCCCGTGGGGCACCTGGCCACCCTGGTGCGGGAGCAGTCGCTGCCCTGCCTGTTTCGGGTGGGCCCCGGCGTTTGGCGCTTTGCGCCCGGCACAGTGGTCTCCATGGACGCCACCCACCGCCGCATCTACCGCGGTTCACGCTGGCCGGACGTGCGCGAGCGCATGTTGGCGCGCCTGTCGGCCGAAAAGACGCACCGCTCCAAAGATCCGCTCTACAACCTGCTGCTGGTGCTCCACCTGACCGACCCGTACGCCTCGGGCTTCAAGGCCAGGAAGTGCCGGTCGGTGCACGACGTGGTGCGCTTCGTCCACGAGATGTCGGTGCGCTCCATGTTCGAGTTCGGCGACCGCCAGAACCGCCCCTGGAAGCGCAAGACCATCGCCATCGAAACGCCCATTCCCATCAAGCTGCGGCTGCTGGACCTGGATGGATGCGTGCAGCTGCGCGGCAAGCGCGCCCGCGCCCAGGACGTGCACAGCGTGCCCTTCGGCGCCCTGTGGCGCGGCATCGCCGACCCGCGGGTGATCTGGCAGCCGCGCGTGCTGCCGGCGGCGGACGTAGTGCCCACCGACTTCGAGGAGACCATCATGGGCGGCGCCCGCGGCCCCCGCGGCCGGCGCCGGACCAACTACGTGATCGTGGCCCGCGACTACCTCAATTTGAATGCCCGTTTCGTCTACCATTATGCCATGATCGACGCCGTGGTGGGGCCCTGGTCCGAGAACAACCACGTCAATTTCCGCATGCGCGGCGGCGGCGGCAACGACTTGGCCCGCACGCGCCGGGCGCGCTTCATGGAGGCCGTGCTGCACCAGCTGAACTTCGGCGTCGACCGGCGGCGGGACCTGATCACGGCCTGGTTCCGCTATCACACGCAGCAGGAGTCCGAACAGGCCCTGGAAATGCTGGGGCGCCTGATGGCCTGCGCCCGGCAGCTGGACATGCTGCTCACCAACGACGACATGGTCGAGCGTTACACCCACCAGTTCCTGGAGGGCAACTACCGCGCCTTCGCCTGAGCCTATGGCCGACGAGACCCCCCACGACGGCCCGTCCCCGGCGGCCGACCTGAGCTGCGCCGGCGGCGAGGCCGGCATCTACGCCGGCATGGCCGGATCCGGCAGGGTGACGTGCGACCACACCGGCTGGAACGAACAGCTGCGCCACCGGCCCAAGATCAGCATCCGTTTCCGCCTGATCCTGGCGTTTTCCATCATCTTCGTCTTCTGCGCCGTCATCACGGTGTGGATGTTCTATGCCGTGATGACCGTGCAGCACAAGATCCACTTCCTGGAAGTCGCCGAGAGTTATGTGAACGAGATCCAGCAGGTGCGGCGCTTCGAAAAGAACTACCTGCTCTACGGCACCAACCTGGAAGACGCCCTGAGGCACCTGTCCAGGGCCCAGAAAATCATGGCGGAGAACCGCGACAAGGTCATCAAGGTGATTTCGCCGGATCACTACCGTGACATCATCCGGGGGACCGAGGAGTACGCCGTGCTGCTGCGCCAGATCGGCGACCGCCGCGACGCGCGCATGCGGGCCGAGGTGGAGAGCCGGTTGCGGCGGCACGGGGCCGACATGGTGCGCTTTGCCGCCGATTTCGCCGCGCGCGAGCGCCAGGCCGTGGACCGCACCTTTCTGCTGGTCAAACGCGTGACCTTCGCCTTCCTGGTGGTGCTGCTGGTCATGATGCTGGTGGCGGCCCTGTTCATCAACAACGAGATCCTCAAGAACCTGCGTTACCTGCGGGGCTACACGGACCGCATCGCCGCCGGAGACTTCACCCACATCACTCCCCGGCGCTGGTACCGCGACGAGTTCACCCAGATGGCCATGGCCATCAACCACATGATCGACGAGCTGGAAAAACGCCAGAAGATCCTGGTCGAGAGCCACAAGATCCGGGCCATCGGCAACCTGGTGGCCGGCGTGGCCCACGAGCTCAACAATCCGCTCAACAACATCCTGCTGACGTCGGCCTCGCTGGAGGAGGACTACGACCTGATCCCCAAGGAGGAGCAGAAGGAGATGATCGCCGACGTCATCGGCGAGACCGAGCGCGCCCAGCGCATCGTGCGCAACCTGCTCGACTTCGCTCGCGAAAGCGAGACGCGCATCCAGCGCCTGGACCTCAACCAGACCCTGCAGAAAGCCATCGACCTGGTTTCCAACCAGGTCAAGATCGCCAAAATCCGCCTGGAGACTTACCTACCCGAGAACCTGCCGCCCGTTCACGGCGACGAGCAGCTGCTCGGCCAGGTGTTCGTCAACCTGATCCTCAACGCCGTGGACGTGCTGCCCCAGCGCGGGGGGCGCATCACCATCTCCGTCGACCGGGACCGCCAGGACGGTTACGTGGCCGTCAGCATCACCGACAACGGGCCCGGCATCCCCGAGCACGTCCTGCGGCGCATCTTCGACCCCTTCTTCACCACCAAGCCCGAGGGCAAGGGCACCGGCCTGGGCCTGTCGGTGTCGCGCGGCATCGTGCAGCAGCTGGGCGGCTACATCCGCGTGGAAAGCGAGGTGGGCAAGGGCACCACCTTCACCGTTTACCTGCCCACCACCGAGATCCCCTTCGAGTCGGGGCGCGACCGCGGGGATGAAAAAATGATGGAGGGCTGAAAGAGGCCGGGGTGTTTCTTCCGGCCCACCGTTTTGCCGTTTCCGCACAAGGTGTTTACCCAGTTGCGTCACCGTAAAGTAACGCTACCGTGGCCCCGCAGGTAACGTTTTTCGCCTACTCTGAAACCTTCGCCCCGTTTTCGTCACCGGTCTTTCACCCCTTGACGGTGAACGCCTCTTTCCTCCTGCAGTCGACGAAATATTGCAATATTATCATATGGATAACTCCGACAACAGAAACGGCCCAAGGCGCCTTGAACAGCGGTTGTCCGCGGGTGCCCGTGGGCCCGGGCCGTGGCACGGTTGGTGCAAAAGCATCTGTCAGGAAGCCGGTCCATTTTCCCCGCGTCCGCGCCGGCAGGGCCGTATAGCGGAAGTGACGGCGTCGGCACGCGCGTCACCGCATACATCCATCAAAGGAGGGCTCGGAAATGTTTAAGAAGATTCT
>CAYZCL010000150.1:0-11518 GCA_964476595.1 uncultured Desulfobacteraceae bacterium | reverse complement strand
GTCTTCGGTGATACCGGATCAGGCCACACCGTCGAGCTCATTGGTCTGCAGGGCCATCTGCACGTCCTCGTACGGTAGGGACATTGGGATTACGCCGAACTGCTGCATGAACTTGCCCCCCGTGGGGAACATGTACATCCGCAATCCCTTGAGGTCCTTGAGATGCTTGATGGGCTTGGTGGTGGCGAAGTTGCAGGGATCCCAGCTGCCGGCGCTCAGCCAGGTGACGCCCTTGACCTCGGAATCGGCCTCTTCCCAGATCTTGTTCAGGCCGTACTTGTTGAACAGGACGGGCACATCCAGCGAGTAGCGCAGCGCCAGCGGAAAATAGGCCGCGAAGATGGCCACGTCCACGGGGGCCGCGATGGAGTCGTCGTCACTCTGCACCGCGTCGACGGTACCCTTTTGCACGGCCCGGAACAGCTCACCCTGCGGCACCAGTTCGTCGGCGGTGTACAGATCGATCTGCATTTCCCCCTTGGCCGCCTTGTTGAAGGCATCGATGGACGGTTTGATCACCTCCTGGGCCAGTGCGGCGCCCGCGTAAGTCTGCATGCGCCACTTGATGGTGGTCTTCTTGGACGCATGCACGAAAGGTGCATTGACTGTCGTCGCGGCGACGGCCGCCGCACCCACGCCTGCCTTCTTGATGAATTCGCGTCGTTTCATACCTCTGCCTCCTTTCATGGTGTTAGGGCCGATTTGGGTTCAACCCGCCTAGTGGAACGAAAGGTTTGCCGCAAAAGCCGCCGCCCGCCCGGCACGCAAGGGACCGGAAACGGGCTAAACTTATAGATGTTTATACAAATTAAAAGAAAAAAAACGGACCTCCTTCGAATGGCACGGTTTTTTAGAGTACCGGCTTCACATCGCGGTGGGATGACTCACTGACCTGGTTGGCTGCGATGAAGCCTGGCGACAAGGCGAATTTCCCCTCGTAACCTTCGGGTGAACGGTAGACCTTGGTCTGAACCGCATTTATGATTTGATACCCTATCATTCGTTCGACTGTCAAGTTTTTTCGCCCCCCCCGGGTAATCCCAGGCGACGGTCGGTACGGCGACTGCCGACATCCTCCCGCATCCGGGTCGATCCGCGCCCGCGTGGCGATGGTTTCGCCGCGGCGTCCGGCGGCGGGGGCGGCTTCTCCTCAAGGAGAGAGGGTCCCTGCGCAGAACTTGAAAAGCCTCCTCGCCCCCGGGCCTCAGAAGGTGTACCCGATGGAGAAGTGGAAGCGCCCGGCATCCTCCCCTTCCCTCCTGTCCAGCTTGTAGCCGTAGGTGAGGCCGATGGGACCGATGGGGGTGATATAGTTCAGCCCCAGTCCCGTGCTGAAACGGAATCCGCCCCGGCTGTCGGGATTTGCGGGATGTCCGATCATCCCGGTGTCCAGGAAGCTGATCAGCTCGAAGCCGTAGCCCACGTCGATGCGTGTCTCCAGCGTGCCGCTGAGCATGCTGCGGCCGCCCACCGCCTTTCCGGCGCTGTCGCGGCGCAGCATGTTTTCCCGGAAGCCGCGCACGTCGGCGGCGCCGCCCAGGTAGAGCAACTGGTCGTCCAGCGGACTGGGGGCGGAGCCGTACATGTCGATGTAGCCCGCCCGGGCGGCCATGGCGAAAGTCAGCCGTTTCAGCGGCGTCCAGTAATAGCGCGTGTCCAGGCGGTACTTGATGAAATCGTCCGTGTCGCTGTCGAGCCCCTGGGAAAAGTAGATGCTGCCCATGGAAAAGAGGCCCTTCTTGGGCAACAGGAGCGAATCACGGCTGTCGTACTGCAGAAAGGCGGTGGCGTCCAGTACGTTACGCGGGTCGAGATCGCTTTCGCTGATGGGGGTCTCGTCGATCTGGTACTGCCGGCGACGCTGGTAGCCGCCCTTGAGGCCCACGGTGAAATCTTGCCAGTCGCCGCGCATCACACCGACACCGGCGCCCAGCGATTCCGTGCCGAATGGCTTGTTGAACTCTTCCATGCGTTCACCGAAAACCCGTCCGTCCAGCGAAAAGCGGGTTCCGTACGCGTTGGGCTTGCGGATCGTCAGGTAGCCGCTGCAGCCGATCTGGCTGGCGAACAGGTGCAGCTGTGAAATGAGGCCCGTCCCCCACAGGTTGCGGTCCCCCAGGGTCAGCAGGCCGAAGATGCCCCGGCGGGTGTCGTAACCGGCGCCAAGTTCCACGGAATAGGGCTTGCGCTCGCCGATGTCGACCACCAGCACGATGTCGCGGTCTTTCTGCCGCAGGCCCACGGGCCGCATGCGCACCTCGCGAAAGATCTCCAGGTCGCGCAGGCTGCTCTGGCTGACGAGCATCTGCCCGAGTGAAAAGACGTCCCCGGCTTTGAGGGCCAGAGCCCGCCGGATCACGGCCGGACGCGTCCGGAAGTTGCCCCGGATGAAGATGCGGCGCAGGCGTGTGCGCTCCCCCGCGGCGACACGGTAGACCACCCGCACCGCACCGTCGCCTCCCGCGGGCACGATTTCATTGGTCACCCGGGCATACGGGTATCCGTGCCCGGCGACTGCCGACTGGATCAGGACGCGGTCGCCCTCCAGCAGGTCCATGCGCAGCGGGGTGCCGGCCCGGAGCTGCATCCGGCCGCGCACGTCGACCGGCAGGTCCACGGGCAGGCCGCTGATTTCAACGGCCCTCACGTGTCTGGACCGACCCTCTGCGATGTGAACCAGCACCTCCACCGTGTTTCGGCCGGGGTCGCGGCGCACCTCGCTGCGCACCTTGACGTCGGCAAACCCCCGCGCGTGGTAGAGCGCCCGGATGGCCTCGAGGTCCTCGGCCAGCACGGCCGGGCGGAAAGGCGGCCGGTCGGCGGCATTCCGCGGGGCGCTGAGCATCTGTTCCGCCAGGGTCCGGTCGTCGACGGCGTCGTTGCCGATGAAGCGCACCGCCGCCACGCGTTCCATGGGCCCCTCTTCGATGAGCAGCCGGACGAGGCGCACCGGATTTCCGTCGCGGTTCCCGTCTTGCACGACGGGCGTCACCCGCACGGCCGCAAACCCGGCCCGGCGGTATTTCTCCCGGATCGCCCGGATGCTTCGCCGCAGGCCGAAACCATGCCGGTATCCCTTCTCGAACAGCACCATCGTCTTTCTGAGCGCGCGGTCCGAAAAATGCCGGTTGCCCTCGAAGGCGACCTCGTAGCGCGGCCCCTCCCGGATGTCGAGCCGCACGGTCACCCGCCCGCTGTCCGGGTCCCTGGAGACCGTCTTTTCGATGCGCACCGCAGCATAGCCGCTGCGGCGATAACGGACCAGCAGGTCCCGGATGTCCCTGCGCAGATCCCCGGCGCGGAAACGTCCGGTGATGCCCGGCCACAGCGCGGCGCGCCAGCACTTCATATGGCTGCGGATGTTTTCGTCCGAGAAACGGCGGTTGCCGGAAAGGACCACCTGATCCAGCCGGTAGTACCCGCGGCGCTGGATATCGACTGCCAGGGCCACGCTGCCCCGCGCCGCCTCCGTCCGGACATCGACACGCACGCGGGGGTCCAGCAAACCCTCGTCCGCCAGCAGTTTCTCAAGCCGCTTGCGCCCCTCCGCCAGCCGCCGGTCGCTGAAGACATTTCCGGACCGCAGCCCCAGGGTGCCCTGGATGTCGTCCTTGAAAAGGGGAAAGGCCCCGTCGATATCGACGCGCCGCACGAGCCGGTAGGGGACAAGATCGAAGGTCAGCACCGTCGGCCGGCCCCCTTCGGGGCTGGAATCCGCGTGGATACGCTCGAAAACCCCGGATTCCCCCAGCCGGTCCAGGGCCGCCTTGAGCGCCGTTTCCGAGAAGGGTTCCCCGGGGCGAAGCCGGATCAGGTCCCGGGCCAGCGCCTCGAAACGGGCGGCCTGATCGCCGCTGCCGGGTCCCGTGATACGAATCTTCACGGGGCCCAGGACCGCACCGGAACGGGCGGGAAGCGCCGCCGCCGGGGCCGCCAGCCAGAGTGCCAGCAGTAGCAGCAGCGCCGGGAAGCGCGCTGCCCGGGGATGCTGCCGCGGGCCATCGGAGGAGCGTCTGCAGCGCATCACCGAAACTCCAGCCTGTACTTTAGCATACCCCCATAAGTTCCCGTACTTTCCTGGTATGCAATTGCCAAAACATCCTCGAGAAGTTTGTACTCCGCCACGGTGCGCTGGATATTCTCATCGCCGCCGGTGGTGAACTGGTACTTCACCGAGAGGCGCCGGTTGAGGTTCTTGCCTACCGTAATGCGCACCGGCGCCGTGGTGTCGCCGGAGTTCTCGTCCACGGGCTGGGTCTCGGCCTGCAGAATGTCCAGGCCGGCCTTCTTGCGCACCGTGCTGCCCAGGCCGGAGGAGATCAGTCCGGCCGCGACGCTTTCGCTGCTGAACCCTTTTCCGGCCTGGCGCGTGGTGTGGCCCAGCAGAATCAGCGACAGGATGTCGGCGTCGGAAAGGGCCGGGTCCGAACGCAGCTTCAGGTTGAGCTCGTCGACGGTGCCCTGCAGGGTCAGGTACACGCGGTAATCGGCGATCTTGCCCTCGCCGGTGATGTCCAGGTGCGGTTCGATGCGCTCCGGGTTGACGAAGTCGATGACCCCCTTGGTGATGTCGAAGGAGCGCCCCTGGAAGGTGATGGTGCCGGAATCGACCGAGGCCCGGCCGCTGACCACGGGCCGGGCCGGGCTCCCGCGCAGCCGCAGATCGGCGGAAAGCTCCATGTAGGCCATGTCGTTGTCCACCTCGAAAGACCGGCGGGTGACGAAGCCCACGTCCAGCCGCATGTTCCTGAGCAGCGGCAGGTCGAGCCCGGGGGAAATTTTGCGCGGCGCCGTGTAGGTGCGTTTCCGGCGGCCCAGGGAGGTGATCTCCTGGCCCGCTATCTTGATCAGGCTCAGGTCCACGTCCCGCTCGTAATACCCTTCCACCAGCGCCACGCGTCCCGCCAGCAGGCTCTTGCGCAGATTTCCGCTGAGCGTCAGGTCCGCGTCTACCACGGCCTCGACGTCCTCCAGGGGCGACAGGGCCACCTGGCGTGCGCTGAGCCTGAGCAACGCCGCCTGGAGCGCCAGGCCCCGGATGTCCAGGCGGCCGGACAGATTCAGGCGCCCCTCTTCCAGCAGGCCCTCGATTTTCTCGATGTCGATGCGCCGCGGGTGCAGCCGGATGCGGCCGTTGAGGTCGTGCAGGCGCTGGTCCAGGCCCGGGACGATAAAGGCGATGCCGGCCAGGTCGAGGCGTCCGTTCACGGCCGGGCTCCGGGAGCTGCCGCCGATGTCGGCCTCCAGTTCCAGACGCCCAGCGGGATTGCCTATATCCGGAGCGAATACCTGCAGGGCTTTCACCGGTATGTTGCCAGCCAGGTGAATCTTCAAGGGTCCGTCCAGCGCCGCCTGTCCACTGACGTCCAGGCGTCCCCCCTGGAGCAGGTCCAGCTGCAACCGGTCCACGCCGATGGCACCCTGCGCCAAGTGTACGGCGATGTCCCGGCCGGTCACCATCCGGCGGCCCTCCTGGGACAGCCCGAGGTAGTCCAGCGTCAGCGCGGCGGAGACCGCCCCCGGCGATGCCAGCGGACCCCGGCCGGAGAGCCGCCCGCTCAGGTGTCCGTTCCACCCCTTCAGGCCGGCCAAGCGCAGGTAGGGCGCCAAGTCGGTCCGGTCGAAAACGACGGCGACGTCGAAATCACGGCGCTGCAGGTCGCAGCGGGCCTGCAGGTCGAACCCTAGGCGCCCCGTCAGGCGCAGGTCGGTGTCGCGCAGCGCGACCTGCAGTTTCCCGTCCGCCAGCGGCTCGTCGTTGATCCGCAACGCCGAAATCCGCACGTCGGCATCCAGGCGCGGTCTCGCCAGCGTGCCCTTCCCGGAGAGATTCAGCGCCAGCAGGCCCCGCATGCCTTTGCGCCGGCGCACCCAGTCTATGGCCTCCAGCGGCAGCCCGGAGCCGAAGATCCGCAGCGCATACGCACCCTGCCGTGAGATCCGCCCCTGCCCCGTCAGCCGCGCGCCGGGTGTCAGCGACAGCACGAACTGCGGCACCTCGAGCACATCGCCGGCCAGCCGGGCCCGGAGCCCAAGGGCGGCGATGCGCTGGACCCCGGTCCGGAGGCCGGCGGCGTCCAGGCGCAGTTCTCCCGTCGGCCGGTGCAG
This sequence comes from uncultured Desulfobacteraceae bacterium, assembly GCA_964476595.1. Taxonomy (GTDB): domain Bacteria; phylum Desulfobacterota; class Desulfobacteria; order Desulfobacterales; family JALSRD01; genus JALSRD01. The sequence continues at coordinate 5,410 of CAYZCL010000150.1, read as the reverse complement.
CGTTCCGCCGAGTTCGGCCGCCAGGCTGAGGCGGCCGCCCAGGGTGTCGACGAAGTCTTCGATTCGCATGTCCGCGGCATCCATCCGCAGCGTGAAAGCAGGATCCGAGGCCAGCGAGAAATGGTCTTCGCGCAGCAGCCGCACGCGCCCGGCGGCCTTCAGGTGCGAGCGGCCGTTGTCGAGCCGCAGCGCGTCGATGAAAACCTCGGGTCCCTCCAGGCGCAGCGCCAGCGCCAGGTTACCGCCGCGGACACCGGCGCTTTCCAGTCCGCGGCCCGTCAGGGTCGCCCGGCCGTGCAGGCGCGGCAGGCGTCCGGCGGCCGACAGCTGTCCGCTGAAGCGCCCGGACAGGGGAAAGGCCGGCATGAAATCCCTGAGCGAGAGGCCTTCCAGGCGTGCCGTGAGCCGCAGGTCGGAGCGCATCAAGCCGCCCGCCAGGATCTCTTTCAACGGCAGGCGCCCGGCGGCCGTGACGCGCGAGGCCCCGCTTACAATGCGCAGCCGGCGGATGTGCAGCACGCCGTCTTCACCCATGCGACCGGCTGCGTCCACGTCGCCGACGCGCACCCCGGCGGCCGACAGCCCGCTGCCCTGCAGTGCAACGTCCAGGCGGGGTTGTTCCAGGCTGCCGGAGGCCCGCACGCGGCCCGTCAGGCGGCCGGCGATATCCCCGATGCCCAGCAGCGCCAGGTCGCGGCCCAAGTCGGCGGCCGTGATGTCGAGCGCCACCCGGCCGGCACCCTGCGCCATGTCCCACTGCCCGTCACCCGCCACCCGGGTTCCGCCGGCGCGCAGGCTGAGGCCGGAAACCGTCAGGCGCCGCCCCTGCACGTCCGCCTCCAGCGCCAGGGTCGCGTCCACCGGCGCCGTCAGGCGCTTTTCCCTCACCTGTGCCAGGGAGGCCTGTACCTTCAGGCGGCCCGCCATGGCCGGCGGCCGCAGCCCGCGCCCGCGCCCCTGCACCACGGCCGTCAGGCGGCCGCCGAGGCCGGGCACCCCGGGCAGCAGTCCGGCGAGCCCCAGATTCGTGGCGCGCAGTTTGCAGTGGTAGGCCACGCGGCCCAAGTCCGGCGCCGCGGACAACCGGCGGCCGGGGAAGGCCTGCCCGAAGTCCCCGTCGGCGTCCAGGTCGACGCGGCCGCCGGCCGCGTCGCGCAGGGCGGCCGACAGGGCCAGCCGCAGATCGTCCAGCTGCAGGTGCAGATCCCCGGCGGCAACCGCCCGTTCCCACAGTCGGCCGCCGCCGTACCGTGCCCGCAGGTCGACGCGCGGATTGTCGAGCGGCCCGGAGAGTTCCAGCACGGCCGTCACGGGCCCGGCGGCGCGCAACTCGGCCCCGAACAGTTCCCCGATGTCCGCCATCCGGGATTTCAGCCGCGCGTGCAGCGCGAGGCGGGGCATTTCGTAGAGGTCGTTGAGCCCCCCGGAGATCGACAGTTGCAAAGCGCCGCTGCGCAAACGCAGCTGCCCCACGTCCAGCTCCGGACCCGCCAGGGCGGCGCGCAGCGCCAGGTCGGAAAGCTCGCGGTCGATCCCCTGTCCGCGGTAGCGCACCGCCTGCGCCGAAAGCTCCAGGCGCGCATCGTAGGTCGAAAAGTCGGCTTCGCCGGTCAGCGACAGGCCCCGGGCCGAAACCTCCAGCCCGATGTCCGGCATTCTCACCGTGGCCCGCCCGCGGCGCAGCCGCACCCCGCGCAGCACGACCGACAGGCCGGCATCGTCCGTGGAAGGCGGGGACGGGTGGGGGATTTCGAAGGCCCGGGCGATATTGACGTCGCCGCCGGTGCGGATCTCGATGTCGGCGCGGACGTCTTCCAGCAGCACCGGCTCCAGCTGCAGCACCCCGTGCAGCAGCTGGAGCCAGGAAATGCCGCCCTGCAGGCGCGCCACACGGGCGATGGGCGCGCCGTCCGCACCGCTCACCACCACCCCCCGGGCGCGTATTTTTCCGGCGGCCAGCGAAACCTGCAGTTCGTCCACAGAGAGCGCCCCGCGGATGACGGTATTGACCCGCCGCAGCGCCCACTGCTGCACCGCCCGACTGTTGGCCGCCATGGGGGCGAGAACGGCCACTACCACCAGCGCGGCCAGCAGGCCGCACAGACTCCACAGGGCCCATTTAAAAAGAGGTTTCATGATTCCTGCCCTCCAATACCAGATAGCCGCTGACCAGTCAAAAGATCGACCTCCTGCGGAGGACCGCAGGTCCGTCAAAGGCTTGGAAAGCATAGTCGATTTTGCTTGACTAATCGAGTGGGCTCGTCTATTTTTCGCCAGATGATGTAGCTGTAATGTAGCTTCATTGCGGTGGCCGCCGGGCAATCGCCCACCGAAGCCGCCGGCCGAACCCGAACCCGCACGAATCGTTCAGTCAGGAGGAAAGCGATGGATTTTGCCCTGTCCAAGGAACTCGAGATGCTGCGCAAGGCGGTGCGTGAATTCGCGACCAAGAAGATCGCCCCCAACGCCGACCAGTGGGACCAGGATCACTACTTCCCCTACAAGGAGGCCGTGCGCCCCATGGGGGAACTCGGCTTTTTCGGCACGGTGATCCCCGAGGAGTACGACGGCGAAGAGATGGGCTGGCTGGCGGCCATGATCGTCACCGAAGAAATTGCCCGGGCTTCGAGCTCCCTGCGGGTACAGGTCAACATGCAGACCCTTGGCTGCGCCTATACCATTTTCCGCTACGGCAGCGAAGAGCTCAAACGCAAATACATCCCCAAGCTGGTGTCGGCCGAGTACATCGGCGGCTTCGGCATCACCGAGCCGGATGCCGGGTCGGACGTTATGGCCATGGCTTCCACGGCCGAGGACAGGGGCGACCACTGGCTGTTAAACGGTTCCAAGACCTGGATTTCCAACGCCGACGTGGCCGACGTCATCATCTACTATGCCTACACCGACCGTTCCAAGGGCAGCAAGGGCCTGTCGGCCTTCGTGCTGGAGCCCAAAAACTTCAACGGGGTGAAAACATCGCGGCTCGACAAGATGGGCTCGCACTCGGCACCCACCGGCGAAATCTTCCTGTCCGACACCAAGGTGCCCAAGGCCAACATCCTGGGTCAGCCCGGAGACGGCACCAGGATCGTCTTCAGCTCCCTGAACCAGACGCGGCTGTCAGCCGCCGCCGGTGCCGTGGGCGTGGCCCAGGCCTGCCTGGACACGGTCCTGAAATACTGCAACGAACGCAAGCAGTTCGGCAAGCCCATCGGCCACTTCCAGATGAACCAGGACATGATCGCCCAGATGTCCACCGAGATCGAGGCCGCCCGTTTGCTGGTCTACAGGGCGGCCTGGGCCAAGGATCAGGGGCGGCTGAACAACGGACTGGATGTCGCCCAGGCCAAGTACTTTGCAGGGGAAGTGGTCGACAAGTGCGCCAACTACGCCATGCGCATCCTGGGCGCCTACGGATATTCCACCGAGTACCCGGTGGCGCGATTCTTCCGCGACACGCCCACCTATTACATGGTGGAGGGATCGGCCAACATCTGCAAGTGGATCATCGCCCAGGACCAGTTGGGCATGCGCAAGGCCAACCGGGACTAGGCAGGACAAATCCCAACCTTTTTCAACACGCGGAAGCGAGGTGGCGGTGGACGAGCAGATCATCGAAAAGACGAAACAGACGGCTGAACTGTACTTCCGGGAGGTCGAGGGTGAACGGCCCTACGAACTGTGGCGTGCCTTCGACAAGGACCTGGCCCGCGACCTGTCGCTGTTCATCACCGGCCGGATGTACGCCCGGGAAAAGATTCCCCACCCGACCCGCCAGCTGGTCACGGTGGCGGCCCTGACGGTGCTGTCGCGCCCGGAGGAATTGCGCCTGCACATCGCGGCGGCGCTCAACGTGGGCTGCACGCCGCACGAAATCGCCGAGGTCATTTTCCAAACCATGATCTACGGCGGCGTGCCGGCGGGCAACAGCGCACTCAAGGTCCTGCGCGAGGTGCTGCAGGAGCGCGGACAGTGGCCCCCGGCGGACTGATGCCCCGACCCGCGAATGCGGGACCGGCGGCGGGCACGCGTTGCGCCGCGGGCAACATGGCAATTGACGCCGGCAACCGGAAACGGTAGGTATGGGGCAGACCCAGCCGGCCGGCGCTACCACACACTGCGGGAGAAGAGACCATGAGACCCTATTTCGAGAAAATGCCGGAGTTCGGACGGCAGCTCAGCCCCGGACAGATCAAGAGCACCGAAGACAACGTCAAGCAGATCCGGGAAGTGGAAGCCGAGATCAAGCAGGAGGTCGAGAAAGTCAAGAAGGCCGGCTTCCCCGAAGAAAAGATCAACGCGCGCGGGCAGATGACCATCTGGCAGCGGCTCAACTACCTGGTGGATCCCGGCACCTGGTGCCCGCTGCACACCCTGTTCAACCCCGCGGAAAACGAGATCGGCCACACCAACGTCTTCGACGGCCTGGGAAAGATCTCGGGCAAGTGGGCGGTGATCATCGGCTTCGACAACAAGTACATGGCCGGCGCCTGGATCCCCGGACAGGCCGAAAACGTCTTCCGGGCCACGGACCTCGCCAAGCGCCTCAACATCCCGCTGGTGTGGCTGGTCAACTGCAGCGGCGTCAAGCTCACCGAGCAGGAGAAGTTCTACGCCGGCCGTCGCGGGTCGGGGACCACTTTCTTCCGCCACGCGGAACTCGAACAGATGGGCATTCCCATCCTGGCGGGTATCTACGGCACCAACCCCGCCGGCGGCGGCTACCAGGGCATCAGCCCTACCATCCTTTTCGCCCACAAGAACTGCAACATCGCCGTGGGCGGGGGCGGCATCCTGTCGGGCATGTCCCCCAAGGGCTATTTCGACGAAGAGGGTGCCGAGGCGCTCATCACGGCCGCCAAGCAGTTCAAGGCCAAGCCGCCCGGATCGGTGGACATCCACTACAAAGAGACCGGCTTTTTCCGCTACGTCTACGAAGAGGAAACCGGTGTGCTCGACGGCCTCAAGGACTACATGCGTGACATGCCGGCGTACAACCCCAAGTTTTTCCGGGTGGCCGAACCCAGGGACCCGCGCTTTGACGCACAGGATCTCTACCGCCTGGTGCCGTTCAACCAGAAACAGATGTACGACTTCGACGAGGTACTGGCGCGGCTGGTGGACGGGTCCGAACACATGGAATTCAAGCCGGACTACGGTCCGGAGGTCTACACCGGACTGGTCAAGATCAACGGTTTCCTGGTGGGCGCCATCGGCAACCGGCAGGGCTTCCTGGGAGAAGACTACCCCGAGTACGCCGACTACCCCGGCATCGGCGGCAAGCTCTACCGCCAGGGGTTGATCAAGATGAACGAGTTCGTGACCCTCTGCGGCCGCGACCGGGTACCCATCGTGTGGTTCCAGGACACCAGCGGCATCGACGTGGGCGACCTGGCCGAAAAGGCCGAGC
>CAYZCL010000149.1:0-9375 GCA_964476595.1 uncultured Desulfobacteraceae bacterium | reverse complement strand
CCGACGCCCGTTTCGCCCACCTGGACGAAGACGCCGCCTACCGTGCACTGGCAAGGTCTTGGAATGTTCCTTTCCGAAAGATCGATCCGCTCAAGCTCGATCTCAACGTGGTCACCAGCACCATTCCGCGCAATTTCGCCATGAAGCACCAGGTGCTGCCCATCGAGGTGGAAGACCAGCGCCTCACGGTGGCCACGCCGAACCCCTTCAACAGCGAGGTCTTCGAAGACATTCAGCGCGTCACCCGCATGAAGGTCCGCACGGTGGTCAGCCCCAAGGGCGACATCGTCAAACTGATTGACGAGTTCTTCGGGTTCAAGTGTTCCATCGCGGCCGCCGAGACCCAGTTCGCCGGTCCATCGGTGGACCTCGGAAACCTGGAACAGTACGTGCGGCTGCGCACCATGGACGAGTTGCCGTCCACGGACCAGCATGTCGTCAACGCCGTCAACCACCTTTTCCTGTATGCTTTCGAGCAGCGTGCCAGCGACATCCACATCGAACCCAAACGCGACACCAGTCTGGTGCGCCTGCGCATCGACGGGGTCCTGCACACGGTCTACACCCTGCCCAAAAACGTTCACTCGGCCATCGTCAGCCGCATCAAGAATCTTTCGCGCCTGGACATGGCCGAAAAGCGGCGGCCCCAGGACGGACGCATCAAGACGGACAAGGACGGGGTGGAGGTGGAAATCCGCGTGTCCACGGTTCCGGTGGCTTTCGGTGAAAAGGTGGTCATGCGTATCATGGACCCGGACATCCTGTTCCAGGACCTGCAGAACCTGGGTTTCACCGACTACGATCTGGAGCGCTACAACCGGTTCGTCAAGCTGCCCCACGGTATCCTGCTGGTTTGCGGACCCACCGGCAGCGGCAAGTCCACCACGCTTTACTCCACCCTGCGGCAGCTGTCTTCACCGGAGATCAACATCACCACGGTGGAAGATCCCATCGAAATGATTCACGAGGACTTCAACCAGATCGCGGTGCAGCCGGCCGTGGATGTGACCTTTTCGACGATCCTGCGCAACATCCTGCGCCAGGACCCGGATGTCATCATGATCGGGGAACTGCGGGACCTGGAAACCGCCGAGAACGCGGTGCAGGCCGCTCTCACGGGGCACCTGGTTCTCTCCACGCTGCACACCAACGATGCCCCGTCTTCCATCATCCGGTTGCTGGACCTGGGGGTTCCCTATTTCCTGATCCAGGCATCGCTGATCGGTATCATGGGCCAGCGACTGGTGCGGCGCATCTGCCGCAACTGCGTCGAAACGTTTGAAATGGACGCCGCCGAACTGCGCGAAAGGGGAATTTCACTGGAATCGGAGGGCCCGGTGAAACTCTGGCGGGGAAGGGGATGTCAGAAGTGCCGCGGCACCGGCTACAAGGGAAGAACCGCGATTTTCGAGGTTCTCCCCTATACCGAATCCATCAAGAGACTCACCACGGCGGATGCCGACCTGGAAAAAATCCGCCAACAGGCGGCCGTCGAAGGCCTGGTCACCCTGCGCCAAAACGCGATAAAAAAACTGCTGGCCGGGGAAACCACCTACCAGGAGGTGCTGCGCGTCACCTGGGAGGAACTGTAGCGACCGCCGGCTACTTCTTTTTGATCAGCATGCTGGAAGGATCCAGGAAAAGCTGGGTTTCTCCCACGTTCGCCCGGCCGCCCCTGAGGGCGCGGATGTGAATCTGTTTGCCCTCGGGCTGCAGAGCGATGGCGGCTTCGAAAAGATCCGCCACCGCGGCCAGCTGGGCCGGAAGACCGTCGGGGCCCGGTTCCTCGTGTCGGTGACTGCGCACGCTCAGCCATACGTGCAGGTCCTGTTGAAGGGCGAGTTCTTTTAGCTCGGAGAGCAGGGGCCGGACCTGGTCGTCGAAAGGCAGCCCGTCGATGAGCATCATGCGGGGAGTGAAAATCCCCTGTTCGGTCAGGTCGGTCAGCCGCTCGGTGAGCTTCGGGACGCTGAAGCCCTCCACCTGGAAGGTCATGATGAAACGGTGCGCCAGGATGGCGTCGCGCAGGCGGTTGATCTGGGCGTTGTCGTACTGGTCGGCCAGGCTGCGGAAAACCTCCTCGTACCAAAGGGTCACCTTGCCCACCGGATCGGCCAGGCTGATGTGCAGCACGTTGCGATCGCGCAGCAGGGAGTTGAGGGCCAGCTGGACCATGAGCGCCGTCTTCCCCACACCGGCCCTGGCCACCACGGCTCCGAATCCGCCGGGCGGGAGCACTTCGTCGGTCTCGGCACCCAGCAACCGGAGGGGGTTTCTTAGTATCAGATCCTTCTTGAGCATGGAGAGGCTCCTTTCCTTGATGTAGAGAACCATTGCCCCCTGTGGTCCCGGACGCTCCCGTGGTGCGGCCGCGAACGGTCTAGGCGACATTTTTCTTCTCTTCGGCTTTTTTCTTTTTCAGTTCCTCGGCCACGGACTGCGGCACCTGCTTGTAGTGGGCGAACTCCATGGTGAACTGGGCCTTGCCCTGGGTCAGGGAGCGCAGAGCGGTGGAATAGCCGAACATTTCCGCAAGGGGCACCTGGGCTTCGATGGCGCAGGAAACGCCTTCGTCCTGGGTGCCGACGATGATGCCGCGGCGCTGGTTGAGCGATCCCATGACGGCACCCTGAAACTCGGTAGGGGTTTCCACCACGACCTTCATGATGGGTTCGTGGATCACGGGGCCGGCCTTGGGATAAGCTTCCAGGAAAGCGCCCCTGGCGGCGGCCTGGAAAGCCATCTCGGAGGAGTCCACCGAGTGCGCGGCGCCGTCATCGATCACCACCCGCACGCCGGTGACGGGATACTCCATCATGGGACCCTTGGCCAGGCACTGTCGGAAACCTTTTTCGCAGGCCGGGATGAACTGGGTGGGGATGGCGCCGCCGGTGATGCGGTTGTCGAAGACGAACTCCTCGTCGGTCACCGGTTCCAGGTAGCCGGCGATACGGCCGAACTGGCCGGCGCCGCCGGTCTGCTTCTTGTGGGTGTAGTTGAACTCGGCCCGGCGGGTGATGGTCTCACGGTAGGCCACCCGCGGCTGCCCGGTGGTGACTTCCGCATTGTACTCGCGGCGCATGCGCTCCACGTACACCTCGAGGTGCAGCTCTCCCATGCCCTCGATGATGGTCTCGTTGGTCTCCTCGTCCATGAAGGTGCGGAAAGTGGGGTCCTCCTTGGAGAAACGGTTCAGCGCCTTGGACATGTTGATCTGGCTCTTGTTGTCCTTGGGTACGATGGCCAGCGAGATGACCGGTTCGGGCACGAACATGGACGTCATGGTCAGGCTGAGGCCGGGGGAGACGAATGTGTCGCCCGAAGCGCAGTCCACCCCGAACAGCGCCCCGATGTAACCGGCATAGATGGCGGGGATGTCTTCCATCTGGTCGGCGTGCATGCGTACCACGCGGCCGATCTTGATCTTCTTGCCGTTGCGCACGTTGACGACCGTGTCTCCCTTGGCCAGCTTGCCCTGGTAGACGCGCAGGTAGGTCAGCTGTCCGTACTGGCCGTCTTCCAGCTTGAAGGCCAGGGCCACCAGGGGCTTGCTCTCATCGGCTTCCAGCAGAACGGGCTTCTCGTCGTCGGAAGTGTCCAGCGCCTCGTTCCTGACATCCAGCGGACAGGGCAGCAGGTCCACCACTGCGTCCAGCAGGGGCTGCACGGCCTTGTTTTTGTAAGCCGACCCCATGAACACCGGAGTGATCTGGCGGGTCAGGGTGCCGGCCCGGACGGCGGAGACAATCAACTGGGGATCGATGTCGCCCTCTTCCAGCACGGCTTCCATGAGATCGTCGGAAAACATGGAGGCCGCGTCGAGCAGCTCTTCGCGCTTTTCCAGGGCGGCGTCCAGCAGGTGGTCCGGAATCTGTTCCTCCCGGATTTTCTCGCCGTTGTCGCCGTCGAAGTACAGCGCCTTCATTTTCACCAGGTCGACGACCCCCTCGAAGTCGGCCTCCAGTCCGATGGGCAGCTGCATGGCCACGGCGTTGTGCCCCAGTTTTTCCCTGAGTTTCTCCACCACCCGCAACGGGTTGGCGCCGCTGCGGTCACATTTGTTAATGAAGGCCACGCAGGGAACCTGGTAGCGCTTCATCTGCTGGTCGACGGTGATGGACTGGGACTGCACGCCGCCCACGGCGCAGAGCACCAGGATGGCGCCGTCGAGCACCCGCAGGGAGCGCTCTACCTCGATGGTGAAATCCACGTGCCCGGGCGTATCGATGATGTTGACTTCGTGGCCGTTCCACTGGCAGAAAGTAGCGGCCGAGGCGATGGTGATGCCGCGTTCCTTCTCCAGTTCCATGGAATCCATGGTGGCCCCCACGCCGTCTTTGCCCTTGACATCGTGGATGGCGTGGATCCGGTTGGTGTAATAGAGGATTCTCTCCGTCAACGTGGTCTTGCCCGAATCGATGTGGGCGCTGATGCCGATGTTCCTGACTTTTCTGATATCGTGTTTCATCAGATGCTCCTTCTGCGGTATCCTGCCGGTCGTCCTCTGCGATTGTTTCAGTTGCAACGGTGATTCAAATCCGGATTTCATCTCAGAACAACAAAATCCCCCACCGGCGGCAGAACCAGGTGAGGGATTGTCGATAACCGGGTCTCGTGAATCTGACTAAATAAGTCTTTTTTCAGATGTTGTCAATGCCATTTTACCTGTTTTTTGAAAAATTTCCATTGATGGCGGTTTTTGCACGCCGGCGCTGCAGGGGCCGTCGGCGCAGCAGCACGTAAACGGCGCCCGCGCCGCCGTCACAGGAGCGGGCGCTGGCGTAAGCCAGCAGCCACCGACGCCATCGGTTTCGGTGCAGCCAGTGCTGCACTTTGTTCTTGAGAACCGGCTCGGACGGGGAGGAAAGGCCTCTTCCGTGAATGATGAGCAGGGCTCTCTTGCCCTCGCGCAGGGAGTTTTCCAGAAAGGTGTCGAATGCCAGACGGGCCTCCCGCACCGGCAGTCCGTGAAGGTCGAGGTGGTCCTGGATGGCAAAATCACCTCGGCGCAGGCCGCGCAGCAGCGCGCGGTCGTCGATGTAGCCGCAACCCTCGATATACTCCGGCGTAAAGCGCCAATCGAAGCCCTCCCCGTGTGCGATCAGCCTTTCGAGGCGGCGTAGCGCCTCCTGTTCCGCGTCCGTGCAACGGATCGGGGCCGAAAGCGAAGGCGGCGGCTCCAGGATGTTGTCGCGGTCGATGGGATCCACATCGGCCATGGCCCGGCGGAACAATTCGTCGTCGTCGCCGCTACACGGGCCACATCCCTCCGCAAGGGCGGGCGCAGGGGCGGCGGCCGGACACCGGCCCGGCGGCAGATCCGGCAGAAGTCTGGCGAGCGACGCGAAGGGCCCTCGTCGGCCCGTTTTGCCGGGGTTTCCGGTCATGCGCTTCTCCGGCTGACGGGAATCGTTTCGGTTGCAGGCGCGGATGTGCTAAAGAGATCCTTTCCCTTAACATTTGCGGCCCGGGTGGGCAATGGCCGAATCGGCCGGGGCCGTGAAAACGGAAGATACGGGGTGCGAGGGAGGCCGGAAAATGGGGAACGAACCCATGCGGATCGGTTCTGAACGGTGGCGCCGGCTGGTAAAAGACGGTGCCCGTTCCTTCGGGGTGACGCTGGACGAATCGCAGCTGGACTGCATGGCGCTGCATGCGGAAGAACTGTTGCGCTGGAACCGGCGCATCAACCTGACCGCCATCACCGAACCGGCGGAGGTGGCGGTCAAGCACTTCCTGGATTCACTGGCCGCGGTTCCGCTGGTTGCCGCAGGGGCGTCCGTGCTGGACATGGGCAGCGGCGGCGGTTTTCCCGGTCTTCCCCTGGCGGCGGCCCTGCCGCAAAGCCGCGTCACCCTGGTCGACAGCGTGCGCAAGAAGGTCTCCTTTCTGAAGCACGTCATCCGGCGCAGCGGGCTGCAGGGCGCCACAGCCCTTCAGGCCCGCATCGAGGAACTATCCGGACATGCGGACCACCGCGGTCGGTACGAAGCGGTCCTTGCCCGCGCCCTGGCGCCCCTGGAGGAACTGGCCCGGCTGGCGGCACCGTTGCTGGCGCCGCAGGGGGCCGTCATCGCCCTGAAGGCGGAACGCGTGGCGGAAGAAATGCGGCTGCTGGAAGAGAACCCGCGCCGGAACACTTCCGGTTTGCGGGTACGTGTCGCCGAGGTTCGGGAGGTAAAACTGCCGGTGCTGAACCTGAGAAGGTGGATCGTGGTGATGAAAACCGTCCACGGGGGGTGAGACGGCACAGCTCATCGCCGATCGCCGTACACCAGGCGCGGCGCTGCGGGAGCGCCCCGCTCCAGGCAGGCCACCAGTTCCCTGATATTGGCGATTTCGTCCAGGGCTTCGGCCGCCGCGCGCAGCGTGGCGGCGGCCTTCGGCCCCAGGCGGGCCGATGCCGCCGTGCGGCCGGCCTGGCGGTGCACATAAGTTCCGGCGGCCTGCACCAGTCCCTTGAGGGCCTGGCGGCGTTTCCCCGTGGCGGCGTGCCACTGGTTTTCCACGACTTCGTGCACCTCGAAAAAAAGCCCGGCATTCCACAGGCGCACCGCCAGCAGGAGGGGGGCGTCCAAACGGTGCGTACGGTGCGCGGCGAACAGGTCCTCGAAGACCCGGCGACGGGATTCGATATAGAGGCGGTGGGCGGCGGGCAGGTCACGCGCAAGCCACCCATCGCAGCGGTCTGTAAAGCGCTTTGGGTCGGCGTGGGTGAACGCCGCCGCCATGGCCGTCGAGAGGCTGTTGCGGATATCGCGGGCCAGCCGGTCCGCGAAAGGATCGAAAATGCCGGGTTCAGTGGTCGAATGCATGATGGAGGCCTTTATTTCCGAGACCGGGTTTACATGCCGCGGGAAACTCTGTAAAGAAAGATTTCTCGGCGCCGCCGTCACCGGCGGCCGTTTAACGCCGTGCCTTGAGGCAGAAAGGGAAACTTTGGCATGCCTGAAATCGATACCGAACTGCAAAATGCGCTCGACATGCTGCGCGACGTCTATGAAAGCCGGATTCCATTCAACCGTGTGCTGGGGCTGGAAATCACGGCCTTGAATCCCGACCAGGTCTGCGTCAGGCTGAACATGCAGGAAAAGCTGATCGGAAATTTCATCAAGGGGAGCCTGCACGGCGGAGTGGTGGCTTCCGTCATGGATCTGACCGGCGGCATCGTGGCCGGCATCGGGCTCATGCGCCAGTTGATGGGCGCTTCGACCGAGGAGATTTTCCAGCGCATCGCCCGCATGGGAACCATCGATCTGCGCGTAGACTACCTTCGGCCGGGAAAGGGACGCTATTTCCTGACCGAAGGCGCTATTCTCAGGGCCGGCAGCAAGGTGGCCGTGGCCCGCATGGAAATGCACAACGACGAGGGCACGCTCATCGCCGTGGGAACCGGCACCTATATCGTGGGCTGATGCCGGCGCCGGCCCGTCAGTCCAGCAGCGTTCCCTTGCGGACGGCATCGGGCCCGAAACGCGAGGCCACGGCATCCACGGCCGCGTCCACCCGTTCCCACCCCGCTGCCTCCCCGTTCTCCCCGCCGAAGAGGCAGGCCTGCTCCGGTGCCGCGGCGCTCTGCAGCCCACCGACCCCCACGCCCACCAGGCGTACTTTTTTGCGCAGTGAAACGGATTCCAGCAGGTCCACCGCTCGGGCGTAGATGACTTTCGACGAACGGGTGGGCCTTTCCAGGGTGGTTCTGCGCGTCATCTGCTGAAAGTCGGTGAACTTGAGCTTCAGGGAAACGACACGGGCTTTGAAACCCGAAACGCGCAGGCGCCGCCCCACGTCCTCGGACTGCTGCAGGATGATTTTGTGCAGGTGCGACCGGTCGGCGGTGTCCCGGGAGAGGGTCTTTTCCTCGCTGATGGACTTCACCGGCCGGCGGGGCGTCACCCGGGAGCGGTCGATGCCGCGGGAAAGCTCGGACAGCCGCTGGCCGAATTTGCCCAGCTTCCGCACCAGCACCGCCCGGGGCATGCCGCGCACGTCGGCCATGCGGTGGAGCCCCATTTCTTCCAGCTGCCGCAGGGTGCGCCGGCCCACCCCGGGGATGCGGCTCACCGGCAGGGCGGCAATGAAGGCGTCGACTTCACCGGGATCGATCATCGTCAAGCCGTCGGGTTTGTGCATGTCCGAAGCGATCTTGGCCAGGAATTTCAGGGGAGCCCCCCCGATAGAACACGTCAGGCCGAAGCATTCGCGGATGGAGGCCTTGATGCGCGCCGCCATCTGCCGCGGGGGGCCGAACAGGCGCCGGCACCCGCCCACATCCAGGTAGGCCTCGTCGATGGACACCTTTTCCACCAGCGGCGTGTAGCCGCCAAGATGCGCCATGATGGCCCGCGAGACCTGCCGGTAACGGCCCCTGCGCGGAGGCACGATGACCAGGTCCGGGCACAGGCGCCGGGCCTGGAACATGGGCATGGCCGAGTGGATGCCGTAACGCCGCGCCTCGTAGCTGGCGGCCGCCACCACACCGCGCCGCGAGTCGGAGCCCACCACCAGGCAGCGTCCGATCAGCGCGGGATCGTCCAGCCGCTCCACGGCCGCGAAAAAAGCGTCCATGTCCACGTGCAGTATCATGCCGGAAAGCCGACTACGGGGTCTTGCTCATTTTCCCGGAAGATTTGCGTTTGGCCGCACGCTTGTCAAAGCGCGGCACGAGTTCCACGGTAAGCATGCCGTTGCGGGTGCGGATGGCGGTCACGTTCCAGTGAACCAGGATCTTGCCGCTGGAGGTGTCGGCTACCAGGGGGCGCAACGATTTCAGCGAGACGGGGTATTCCACCTCGTTGAAGATCGAGAGCAGTTGGGTCAGGTCGGCGCCCACCTCCTGTTTTTCGGCCTTGACGTTTTTCTGGGTCACATGGGGCTTGATATAGAGGACGTGCGCGGCCTTGTCGTAGCGCAGCTTGACCAGGCTGTGGAAGGAGAGATCGACGGTGCCGATGTCGACAATCAGCGACCCCATGTTGAGACCGATGCGTTTTCCGTAAACGGTGGTCAGAAAAGAGGCCTGGTTGTCGCCGAGTTTCAGGTGGCGGACGGATTTGAGCCACAACCGGCCGGAAAGCTGCTTGATAGGGGTGAGCTCCAGTGGTAAAAGGCGTTGGAGGGCGGTCTGGATGACCGACACCGGCACGTGCACGGTGATGGGGCGGGGAGAGACTCCGAAAGCCGATCCGGCCACAGTCAGGATCATGGCGGCCGCCAGCAGCGGTAAGAAGATTCTTCTGGGCATGCAAACACTCTCTTTGCCTGTCGGGTTGTCGGAAAGGAACCGCTCCCAACCTTGCATATCCGACGGGGATGGTCAATACCGATGAGGGAACGCACACAGATCCGCGTGCGCGGGTATCACATCGACTTTTT